>NZ_JBIWAJ010000079.1:0-1028 GCF_044759975.1 Streptomyces sp. NPDC098789 | reverse complement strand
CGTATTCCTTCCCTGCAACCAGGGCGCCTTCGCGGTCGACACCGATGATGTCCTTAACGCCGGCCGACATCAGGATTTTACTGCATGCTATACCAGCCGCGCCGATGCCGCACACCACCACTCTGACGTTATCAATCGATTTGCCGACAATTTTCAGGGAATTGATGAGTGCGGCATACAGAACGACTGCTGTACCGTGCTGATCATCGTGGAATACCGGAATATCCAGCTCATCGCGCAGTCTTTGCTCAATCTCGAAGCAGCGAGGGGAGGAGATGTCCTCCAGATTAATGCCGCCAAAAGCCGGAGCCAAAGCTTTGATGCAAGCGATGATCTCTTCCGTATCCTGAGTATCCAGACAGATGGGGAAGGAGTCTACGCCGGCAAACTGCTTGAATAGCATGGATTTCCCTTCCATGACCGGCATGGCCGCATAAGGGCCGATATTTCCCAAACCGAGTACTGCGCTGCCGTCCGAAATAACAGCCACCGTATTTCTTTTAATCGTCAGTGTGAAGGCTTTTTTCGGGTCCTCCTGAATGGCTGTACACACCCGGGCAACATCTGGTGTATAGACACGGGATAGATCATCCCGGTTTTGAATTGGAATTTTGGGCTGGGTCTCGATTTTGCCGCCGAGATGCAGCAGGAATGTACGGTCTGAAACGTTGACGAGACGAACCCCTTTTAATTCCTTCACGCTATTTGTGATCTTGCCGATATCAACGCTGTCCGTTACCGTAATGGTAATATCCCGCACGGTGATGTTGCCGCTCGCCTGAATGACGTCGATAGCGACCATGTCTCCTCCAGCTTCGAATATCGCGGATGCGACCTGACCGAATTTAATCTCTTGAGTATTCATTTCCAGCCTGAGGATGATGCTTTTTCCGCCGAGTCCGTTGTTTTCCATTGCTACCTCCAAATGTTTGATCATTTTTGTAATGCCAAGGTATGTAATTGTGCAGAATGTTAACGTTATCATAGTTCGCTGAGCAGGGGGCGATTTCCTGTTTAGCAACCAAGAA
>NZ_JBIWAJ010000078.1:0-1036 GCF_044759975.1 Streptomyces sp. NPDC098789 | reverse complement strand
TCCGCCTATTTTTGACTAGATAAGTGCCCTTCTTCTCCGCTTCTACATAGGATGAGGTAACCTACCTGATAGAAAGAGGTGCATGGCTTGAGTCACCATCATAAAAGAGGACTTCAAACCCAAACAAGCCTTGGTATCCCGGGTCTGATCCCCGGATATCCGTACTATCCTTATCCATACTATCCACCGTATTATCCAATCTATCCTTATCCACCATTCCCTCCAGGTTATCCGGGCGGCGGACCTGGATATCCTGGACCCGGCCCGTGGCATCCGGGCGGACCTGGACATGGACCTGGACCCGGCCCGTGGCATCCGGGAGGACCTGGACACGGACCTGGTCCCGGTGGACCCGGACATGGACCTGGTCCCGGCGGACCGGGACATGGGCCGAGGGAAACGCGAGCACAACGCAGCAAGCGATAATCAATAACACGGAAGAAATATTACAAAAATGCAGATTATCGCGCACAAGCAAACCGCCCGGGGAACCGGGCGGTTTTGTTATCCTGAATCACATATACATAGAGATATTACTTATCGTCTCTTTCTTGTTTCTTCCCGATCCGGACTTACAATATCAGGACTCACCGCACCGCCGTTGCCATCACCATAGCCTTGATACAGGTTAGGATCCGGAACGGCATCCTCGGTAGCAGCCGCTGCTTCGGAACGGGAATCAACGGGAGCACCTGTTCCGCTGTATGTGCCTTCTTCACGGTAATGATGCTCATTCAGCGCGCTGTGACTCCGAAATATATCATATACCCGGCCGCCATTGGATTCATCCGCATCCACCATCACCAGAATATGGCCTTCGTTCACGTATCCTCCATACTCCTCTGCTTGCTCTTCCGGAAGACCCAGACCAATCAAGCCGCCAACCAATCCACCCGCGCCGGCTCCTACGGCAGCTCCTGTAAGGGTTGCTGCGATAGGACCCGCGGCGATAATTGGCCCAATGCCCGGAATGGCCAATGCACCTAATCCAGCAAGCAATCCGGTTACACCGCCCAGCACACCACCCGTTGCTGCT
>NZ_JBIWAJ010000077.1:0-1040 GCF_044759975.1 Streptomyces sp. NPDC098789 | reverse complement strand
AGCACTAATTGCAAACAGGTTCATTGCAGACGGCTGTTTTCCTCTCCAGAAGACCCTCATCGACGGGTGCAGGAGACGGGAACGGCCTGATTTGACGATAGCGCTTTCAAACCATCGTTGCGTCAGCCGACCATATAAACCACTCTCGTCAGGAGGTCCTCATGTATCGTTCACTACGATTGTTCGCCGGAACTTCCAATCCGACGCTGGCGGCAAGCATCAGCCAGCAGTTGGGAGTTGAACTCGGGAAGATCAAAATTTCCCGCTTTCAGAGTGGCGAAGTTTACGTGCATTATGAAGAGAGCATCCGCAATTGCGATGTCTTTCTGCTCCAGTCCTTTTCTCACCCGATCAATGAAATGTTTGTGGAACTGCTGGTGATGATTGATGCCGCCAAACGTGCTTCCGCCCGAACGATTAATATCATTGTGCCTTATTACGGTTATGCCAGACAGGAACGCAAATCGGCCCCGCGCGAGCCGATATCTGCAAAAATGGTAGCCGATGTCCTTACCACCGCCGGGGCCAACCGAGTCATCACGATTGATCTGCATGCACCAGCTATACAGGGCTTCTTCAATATCCCGGTGGATCATCTGACTGCGCTGGATTTGATTACGGATTACCTGAAAGCCAAGAATATCGAGAAGCCTGTCATTGTATCTCCGGATGCGGGACGGGCCAAGACAGCGGAGAAGCTCGCAAGCCGCCTGGGTTCGCCGTTTGCCATGATGGTGAAGCAGCGCCCTGCCCATAACGAAGCGGTCATCACCCATGTCATTGGGGATGTGGCGGATCGTACGCCCATCATTATCGAGGACTTGATTGATACGGGATCAACGATCGTACAAGTGGTAGAAGGTCTGAAGGAGCGCGGGGCCCAAGATGCCATTGTATGCGCGACCCATGGACTCTTCTCCGGGGAAGCTCTGACCCGGCTTGATCATGCACATATCGAGGAAATTGTTATTACAGACTCGATTGCGCTCCCTGAGCATCACTGTAAGATGCGGCTGAAGGTGCTGTCCATTGCGCCTATG
>NZ_JBIWAJ010000076.1:0-1046 GCF_044759975.1 Streptomyces sp. NPDC098789 | reverse complement strand
ACCGGTACCCAGAACCTTCTCGACATACTCCTGTAAATCCGCTTGATCGAGATGACAAGCCCACCCCATGAAACCACGCTCCCGTTCATTTGTTTTGCCGGCTTCCTCACTCTATGGTATTTCCGGGCAAAAATATAGACTGTTTCTTTCGGTTCTGCTATGATGTTGAATAAGGTCTCGAATAAAATAGCCATACGATATACAGCCCTTGGACTCTAGGTCCAGGGGCTTTTTTGTGATGTATTTGGATTCATGCGGAATTCGGAAGTAACAGATGGACAAGGCTGAGCCCATATAAAAAAGGGTCAAGCACGAAGCTTCCTTGCTTGACCCTCTATTCCCTTACGTTCCGCAATAGGTCCGGTAAGGACGGGACCCCTTAGGCACGACTGCATATTCCGCCTGCTCCGGGGAATGCGCATAAGGCTCTGCCAGAACGTCCAGCAGCTCTTGCATCACGCTGTAGTCCCCTTCCTGCTCTGCTGCTTCCAGCGCTTCCTCCACCCGATGGTTGCGCGGAATGACGGCAGGATTGCTGCTGCGCATAAGCTCGCGGGCATCATCCCACGATTCCTGCTGCCTGCCAAGTCTGGCCTGCCAGCGCTCATACCAGGAGGCAAACTCCGGTGTGCCTTGCAAAGGCGTGTCCTCCAGCTTATTAAAGGTTAAAGCACGGAAGGTGTTGGTGTAGTCGGCCTGATGATTTTTCATCATCTTGAGAAGATCCTCAATCAAGGCTTCGTCTTCCTCCTCCATATGAAAAATTCCCAGCTTGGCTCTCATGCCTGCGAGCCACTGCTCATGATACAGATCGGTAAATGCGCCGATGGCACCCTCGGCCAGCTTGACAGCCTGCTCCTCCTCATCATGCAGCAGCGGCAGCAAGGCCTCCGCCAATCGGGCAAGATTCCACGCCGCAATATAGGGCTGGTTGACATAGGCGTAGCGCCCTTGGGAATCTATAGAACTAAATACCGTATTGGGATCAAAGGTATCCATGAAAGCACAAGGACCATAATCAATCGTTTCGCCGCTCAGGGTCATAT
>NZ_JBIWAJ010000075.1:411-1046 GCF_044759975.1 Streptomyces sp. NPDC098789 | reverse complement strand
CCAAACCGCCGCTGCCGATAATCAGTATGCCTTCCTCCCGCAGATCGGACAGCATTGTACCGATGGAATATTGTTCGCGTGGCGAGCGCTTGGAGTCCACGGACAAGGCCACCACAGGAATATTCGCATCGGGATACATTTTGCGCAGAATGACCCATATGCCATGGTCCAGTCCACGGCCGGTTACGGCTTTGGCATGCAAATTGTTTGCCGAAAACCGTTCACGGATTTGAGCCGCCAGCTCCGCGCTTCCTTTGGCAGGATACGTGATCTGGTACATCTCCTCCGGAAATCCATAAAAATCATGCATCGTGCCATGCTCGGCGTCTTCAGTCAGCCGTTGATCCGGATCATCCCAATGAGCAGAAAATACCGCTATGCCTCTAGGTGTAGGCAGCTCCCGTCCCAATTGCTCCAGGAAGCGGGTGTACTCGTTGTCCTCCAGGGCCATCATCGGCGAACCGTGGGCAATAAATAAAGCAGGTAACGTCATCGATGCCACCTCCAGCTTCAAAATCAAGGGACAACTCTATTGTAACGTTAAACCGCCCAATATGCCAAATAACTCCCTTAAATACTCCAGTTCTGCCATTCTTGCTGAATATGCTCCTGTTCGTTCAGCCAATCCCGTGTCC
>NZ_JBIWAJ010000075.1:0-401 GCF_044759975.1 Streptomyces sp. NPDC098789 | reverse complement strand
CGCTGTGGTCCAGCAGAGTAGGTGTGATCCGCCTGGAACACGATTTCCTTATCGCAGCGCCCTTCCGGACGCATCCAGAACACCTTTTGATACAGGAAAGCATAATCCACCGGGATGACTTCGTCCGAGGTACCGTGTACCACCAGCACATTGCCCGTAAACTTGATCGCTTCCTGGAATGGCTGGCCTTGAGCCAAGGAATCGAAAAATACCGGTGTAAACGAGTATCCCAAATAATCAGCGGAACCTGTCTTAACGGAGGTATCATAGACGTCGCGCCCGGTGATTTTGACGATGTCATTGAATGGATAACCTACAGCCGACCACAGAATCAAATTCTTCACCCTCCGGTCCCGAACGGCGGTTTGCAAGGCCACCGCGCCGCCCAAGCTGTGTCCGAT
>NZ_JBIWAJ010000074.1:0-1049 GCF_044759975.1 Streptomyces sp. NPDC098789 | reverse complement strand
ATCTTTATTCCATTTCCTATCACAGATTTCGGAGGATGATCAAGGATTTCCTTACCTAAAGCGGAATGTCATGATTAAGGTTGAAGCTGACAAAGAAAAACTCACAGTGGAGAAAAAAGCGGCACGTATCGAGGAAAAAATCCTGCGAGATGATGAAATTTTTGATTTTCGACTGTTTGTAGCAGAAGGCTTCCAGGGCATATGCGGGCCCAATAAGCGTATCCTTAACTCTCATTTAAAAAACAAGGAGCGGGATTTGGCTCTAGTCAGCCTTATTCTTGGATCCGGACTCCGGATATCAGAAGCCCTCTCGCTCGATCTTGACGATATAGACTGGTTGAAAGCAAAAGTCTCTGTCACTCGAAAAGGTAATAAAAAGGACAGCGTAACGATTAGCGATATTGCGCTTCAGGATCTACAATCGTATGTGGCGATACGAAAAAGCCGTTACGGCGTCGGCGACAATCAGGCTGCCGTGTTCCTTTCCCTCCCCACTGGACCGAGTGGAACGGTTAGCCGCCTGTCCGTGCGTGCCGCACAGAAAATGCTTGAGCGATACGTTGATTCGTTCGGCCGACCGGCTTTGACGATCCATAAACTGCGACATACCTTTGCGACGAAATTTCATCAGGAGAATAATGATCTTGCCATGTTAAAGGAGCAACTCGGCCATTCCGATATGAACACGACTATGATCTATACTCATATTGCACAAGAGGATCGCCGTCATTCGGTAAACAAGGCGGACAGTTGAAATTCTGTTATTAAAGCGGATAGTTACCAAACGGTTGAAGGCAAAAATAAAATGAGTCAGGTACAGTACCGAACTCATTCTGAGAATGCTGCCTAATGAATAACTGTATCTAACTTTTGGGGGTCACTTCAAAATAGCGACTTCAATAGGAATATGTTCTTGTCCCTCGACAAACATACACAATTCCTTGGGTTAGGTGTCTATCTGGAAACTGCCATTACCGCCTGTGTGCGGTGCCTGCAGAATACCGGCCCACTTTGCCCAGAAACGCTGTCTTCATGCCCAGCTTCGCCAG
>NZ_JBIWAJ010000073.1:0-1070 GCF_044759975.1 Streptomyces sp. NPDC098789 | reverse complement strand
GCCGAGGCCCGGCAGAACGGCATCCGCTCCGCCTACGCCCAGATGGCCACCGGCGACCGCACCAGCGCCTGGAAGCGCACCGTGATCCCCACCGCCGGGGGCGGCTGGGCCGAGCAGGACGTCCTGGTCTCCAAGCCCCAGATCAACCTGGTGTGGATGCAGCTGACCGAGGCCCGCACCATCGCCGACGACCGCCCCGAGAGCCTGCGCGGCCTGTGGAACGGCCAAGTCGCGGCGCTGCCCTCGCTGCTGACCTCCGGCAGCCCGGTGAAGCAGACCTTCACCTACACCAAGGACCAGACGATACGGGCGATAACCGGCATCCTGGAGCAGTACCAGCCGACCACGATACGGATGCAGGATCCGACGCCGGGCCGGTACGCCAAGGACGGGAAGATAACCGACCACCAGGACCACATGTACGGCGCCCGCTTCGTCCAGGCGGCCACCGAACGCTACGCGGACGTCACCGCCCGACCGCACTTCTCGGTGCAGAACTACCTCGGCTACGCCAACAGCGCCCTGCCCCACTCGCTCGACCCCGAGACGGTCGAGGCGAAGGTCAACTTCCTCAAGACCTACGCCTGGCTGGACCGCACCGACTACTGCGGCAGCCCCTACGGCTGCGGCGACCGCAAGGTCGCCCCCCGCCCCACCGGCCACAACTGGGCACAGAGCATCCGCTACTCCCGCGGCGAGGACACCTCCTGGCTGACCGACGGCGTCGCCGGCCGCCTCTGGGCCTTCTCCGTCCTCGACGGCCGCATGGCGTACTGGACCCGCACCGGCCCGCAGGCCCAGTGGGCCGGCCCCGAGCTGCTGCCCGGTCCCGGCATGGACCCGGGCGCCACCGCCGTCCGGTTCCCGGACGGCCGGATCGGCGTACTCGGCACCCGCACCACGGCGGGCGCGCAGCCGCAGGACTACCGGCGCGAGGTCGTGTACGCCGTCCAGGGCGCGCCCGACGGTCCGTTCGGCCCGTGGCAGGTGCTCGGCACCCCCGAGGGCTCCGACGCGTCCGGCACCTCCGACCTCGGCGGCCCCACCGCCACCGTGGGCGCCGACGGCCG
>NZ_JBIWAJ010000072.1:0-1115 GCF_044759975.1 Streptomyces sp. NPDC098789 | reverse complement strand
CGGTCGGGCCAGAGGCGGGTGCCGATCTCTTCTTTCAGGAGGGCCTAGAAGCTCTCAGTGGCGGCGTTATCGAAGCAGGAACCGGTTCGTCCACAGCTCTGCCGCAGACCCAAATCCCTTATCTTGTTCCGGAGTTCAGCTGATGTGTATTCGCTTCCGCGGTCGCTGTGTATGACGCATCCCGGGCGGAGCCCGGTCCGGCCGTGGGCCATCTTCAGGGCGTCGGTGACGAGGGAAGTGCGGTGGTGGTCGGCCATGGCGTAGCCGACGACTTCGCGGGTGGCCAGATCCAGCCAGCAGGCGAGGTAGAGCCAGCCCTCGCCGGTGGGTAGATAGGTGATGTCGCCGACCAGATTGGTGCCGGGGGTCTCGGCGTGGAGGTCGCGGCCGATCAGGTCGGGGGCCGGCCGGGCCTTCTTGTCCGCACGGGTCAGTGAGCGCCGCTTGCGACGGGTGACGCCCTGGATACCGGCCTGACGCATGATCCGGGCAACACGCTTGCGGTTCACCCGCCGGCCCAGGCGCCGCAGCTTGGCGTGGATCCGAGGCACCCCGTAAGTCTTGCGGGACGCGATGTGGAGCACGGTGATCTCGTGCGCGAGCGCCTCGTCGGCCGCCCGGCGGGCCTGGCGGGCGGCTCCGCCCTCGCACCAGGTGTAGTAGGAGGAGCGGGCGATCTTCACCGCCCGGCACAGCAGGGTGACGGGGTAGCTGGCCTTCTCCGCGTGGATGAACCGGTATAACTCGTTCACCGGCCGCTCTCCTTCACGAAGAAGGCCGTGGCTTTTTTCAAGATCTCAATCGTCTGCTGCTGCTCACGGTTCTGCCTGCGCAGACGCTTGAGTTCCTCGCGTTCAGCGCTGGTCAGCTCGCCCGGAGCGCCCTCACCACGGTCGGCCTGATCGCGTCGGACCCAGTTGCGCAGGCTCTCCGGGCTGACGCCGAGTTCCCGGGCGACCTCGGTCACGGTCCTGCCTGAAGAATGGACGAGCGCGATCGCGTCCCGCCGGTACCCCGCCGAGTACCGCTTCGTGTACTTGCTTCCCACCTGGCGCTACTTCCTCTGGAACCTCAGATTCCAGTCTCCAGATATCCAAGACCAAGGGGAAGCTTCA
>NZ_JBIWAJ010000071.1:0-1193 GCF_044759975.1 Streptomyces sp. NPDC098789 | reverse complement strand
GCACAAGACCTTCGGCTACCTCACCCCAGCCGAGACAGGCAACGGCATCAGCACGCCCTCGCGGCGTAGACATTGAGTGTCCGAGATCACGGGGAAACTTCAATCCAGTCCTACCTGGCGAAGATGTACGGCACGGACGTGTCACCGGACCTCATCTCGAAGGTGACCGACGCGGTCAACGACGAGATCACGGCTTGGCAGTCACGGCCCCTCGACTCGCTCTGGCCGGTCGTCTACATCGACGCGCTGTGGATCAAGGTGCGGGACGGCAAGGTCGCCAACCGGCCGGTCTACCTCGCCGTCGGCGTCGATCTCGACGGCTGCAAGCATGTGCTCGGCCTGTGGATCGGCAAGGACGGCGAGGGAGCCCGCCAGTGGCTCACCATCCTGGGCGAACTCAAGGCCCGCGGGGTCGAAGACGTGCTCGTGGCCTGCTGCGACGGCCTGCTGGGGCTGCCGGACGCGATCAACGCGGTCTGGCCCCGGGCCACGGTCCAAACCTGCGTAATCCACCTGGTCAGGGCCTCGCTGCGATATGAGGTTCCCCCGGTGGGTGGGAGGTACTGATCAGCTGGTCGTGATGGGTTGCTGGGTGTTCCGGTTCACTCGTTCGGCCGCTGCCTGTTCGGCGTAGAACTTCTCCTCGTACTCGATGGGGCTGAGGTATCCGAGGCGTTTTTGGATGCGGGTGGTGTTGTAGAAGCCGTCGATATACTCGAAGAAGGCCTGGTTCGCGATGGTGTCCCGCTGAGTGGTGTAACTGATCTTGGCTGGGAAGTGCGCCGTCTTGAGTGCTCCCGCGTGCATCGGCGGCTACTGAATGCTCCCTGAGAAGAGGCAGGCCACCGTGCAAATGTCCTTGGTGAACGGCCAGTTCAATCCAAGGAGTGCACGGTGGCCTTGTCCCAGCATGACCTACTTCGCCTGCTCGAGTCACTACGTTCGGCGGACGGTCTTGAACTCGTCCGCGAGGTCGCCGAACGCCTGCTGCAGGAACTGATCGAGGCCGAGGCCACCTCGAGGATCGGCGCCGAGTGGGGCGAACACACCGAGGCCCGCACCGGCTGGCGCAACGGGCACCGGGACAAGACAGTGACCCAGGGCCGTTTCAAAGTCATGGTGATCGTGTGAGTCCGTAGGCCAGAGCCGCTTGGTCGGGCCCGTCACGCACGCAACGAAGCTCCGGTTGAACG
>NZ_JBIWAJ010000070.1:0-1310 GCF_044759975.1 Streptomyces sp. NPDC098789 | reverse complement strand
TCGTAACAATTCCCTTTTCGTGACATGCTTTGGAGAATGCCTCTCGACTTAAGTGCATGCCGATACGACTTCATTTGGTAATGCCATCCTTGATCAGAATGAAGGAGAAGATGGTGTTCTTCCGGCAGACGTTTCAGTCCTGCATCCAGCATCTGAGATACCAGAGAATAGGTTGGTCGTGAATCCAGGGTATAGGTGATAATTTCCCCGTTGAATAAGTCCAAAATGGGCGATAGATACAGCTTATCTCCAAATAACTTAAATTCCGTAATGTCCGTCACCCAGTTCTCATTTGGCGCCCCAGCCGTGAACTGGCGGTCCAGATGATTCGGTGCAATCTTGCCGACGCTCCCTTTATATGACTTATACTTTTTCACGCGAACCAGGCATGTAAGACCCATTTTCTTCATGAGTCTCTGAACCTTTTTGTGGTTAACTTTCCACCCACGGACTGCCAGTTCATCACGAATACGGCGATATCCGTACCGTCCGTCATGTTCCACGTAAATGGATTGAATTTCAGCCCTCAACTCGGTATTCGGATCTGGTTGGTTCATACACTTTATAAGGTTGTAATAGGTGCTTCGCGGGACACCAGCCACCTGTACGAGTGCCTTCACCGGATATTTATGCCTTAGTTGCCAGACGGCTTGTGCTTTGTCTTGTTTGGTGATTTTTCCTTGTTTCGAACTAAGGCATTCAACTTTTTTAGATACTCATTTTCCATTTCAAGCTGTTTGATACGTTCTTCAAGTGCTTCGACAGACCCTTCAACTACGGATCGTTTGGTAGACGAATTGGGGTTTTTCTTCATGGATGGACGCCCCTTCTTTTTTGGCTCAAGGGCTTCTAAACCGCCTGTCTCCATCTTTCTCTGCCAGGAATACAACATGGAGAAGTCCGGAAGCTTAAACAAAGCAGCGGTATCCATGAGAGAAGCGTCTGATTGAGCCATATGATTGAGTACGTCCAGTTTAAAGCTTGCCGGATAATTTGTATAGCCGTTAGTAAAGGCAGTCTCACCATGTATCTCATAAAGCTTCAACCAATATTGGAATTGAGACTTGGTTACACGCATTTGATTTGCGTATTCTGTTTGAGATAGAAGATCAGAGTCATACCCTTGAATTAATGCCAATTTGCTATCCTTCGTAAATTTAGTCATAAAAAACTGCACCTCCAACTGTTAGATATGTCTAACAAATGGGGTGCAGTTCAAAATGGATCGGCTTTTTTTGTCGTGACAAAGTTATTCCATTGGGTTGGTCGTCCTGTGAAAGGATCATTTTTTCGAAAGGTGTGTAGGGTTT
>NZ_JBIWAJ010000069.1:541-1314 GCF_044759975.1 Streptomyces sp. NPDC098789 | reverse complement strand
GACAACCCGCAATGTCTGCGGGAAGGTACCGGAATTTCCGTGCCATCGGGTAAAACCGTGTACAGCTTCTCATGCCCATCCGTTAACCTGCCCGGTATGTCCACCCACTCTTCGATTCCATGAATAAAGGTGTTGCGCTTTAAATCGACCCCCACCAACAAAATGGTCGCCCTTCGGTCGAGCAGTTTCCCCCAGGAGGAACCCCTGGCGCACGGCGTATCGAAATGGTGATCGTCTCTTGTGAACGCTATGGAATCCCTGCCTAATGCGGCCACCGAATGCGTGGGGTGCAGCGAACGCACCACACCTGGACGTTTGCGAAAAAGTTCGGGCAGGATCCCGACGCACACAGGTGATTGATCCACGTAAAATTTCGGATGTTCCTCATTGATATAAGACCACGTATGAGTGGGCAGCACCAGCAGCCCCTCTTGCATGTGCGATGTAAACGCATCCAATACGGTGTCCGCGCCACCCTCGACCGGACCTATGCTTTTCATTGAAGAATGGATCAGCAGCGTCCCGGAGCCGTCAATGCCAAGCTGCTCCAACTGCTTCATTAAGCTCTCCATAGTGTGCATGTTCTTCCCCTCCTCCGGCCCATTATATCAGAACTTCTCCTGCAACGGTCCCCTCATCCAAATCGCTGCGTTTTGTACCACTTGGCTTTTCTCCCCGTCACTTTGTCTACAACAAAAGAATAGAGGGCCCGCAAGGAAATCAGCAGGAATAGCTGAGCATACGTGAAATACGATAGGCAGGAAAGAATAAAG
>NZ_JBIWAJ010000069.1:0-531 GCF_044759975.1 Streptomyces sp. NPDC098789 | reverse complement strand
CTGTATCGAGCCTTGCCCGACATCGGTTGCCAGCGCCAGATTGATCTGTAGTACAAAAAGGTAATACATCAATCCCCAGGCCACCATCAGATAAACATATACATCATCTGCAAACTGGAACGGTGACACCACATCCGGTTTGAACAGTGCAATCATCCAGTAAACCAGATTGACACCGATGATGATATCCGACACGATAATGGACAGTAAAAACCAGAAATAACTCGCCGCATAGTACAGTACATGAAGCTTAATGCGCCAGCTTGACCGATCAAACAAATGATGGATATTCTCCATCACAACGGAAAAGTTTCCTTTGGCCCAGCGTTCCCGCTGCTTCAAGTACACACTGAGCTGCTCCGGCTCCTGCTGATAAGCTTCTGCCTGGGGAGCCAGCGCGATGAGCTGTCCCCGGGTCATAATCTCGAAGGATATGGCCGTATCCTCCGTAATCGCCTCCGTATCCCAGCCGCCGATCTCACGGATCAGATCTGTTTTCACAATAAAATTCGTCCCCGGAATGGTTCCCAG
>NZ_JBIWAJ010000068.1:0-1323 GCF_044759975.1 Streptomyces sp. NPDC098789 | reverse complement strand
TGAGGTTCCCCCGAGATGCGGGAAGTGGTGGCAGGGGGTCAGATGGGTCTCGTGAGAGGAACCCGGACGATGTCCGCACCGAGGAAGTATCCGTTGGAGTTGCGTGAGCGTGCGGTGCGGATGTATCGCGCCACCAGCCCGAGGCCCCAGATCAAGAAGCTCGCGGTCGATCTCGGTGTGCATCCGGAGGCTCTGCGTGGGTGGATCCGCCAGGCTGAGGCGGATGCCGGCGAGCGCGATGACCGGCTGACCACCGATGAACGGGCCGAGCTCGTGGCCCTGCGTAAGGAGAATGTCCAGCTCAAGCGCGCGAACGACGTCCTGCGGACGGCCTCGGCGTATTTCGCGGCGCAACTCGACCCGACCCGGCCCAGGTGATGGCGCTCGTTGACGAGCACCCGCGCCTGGGAGTCGAGTGCGTGCTTCGGGAACTGCACGTCCCCTCCACCACCTACTACCGCTGGCGCCGTGCGGAGACGGAGCCGTGCGAACACCAGCGCCGTGACGTCGAGCTGGCCGAGCGGATCAAGGAGATCCACACCGATTCCGGTGGGATCTACGGCTCGCCGCGGGTGCACGCCGTCCTCAAGCGCGAGGACATCCACGTGGGCCGCAAGAGGGTTGAGCGCCTGATGCGCGAGGCCGACATCGCGGGGATCAGCCCACGCCGGAAGGGCTTCACGCGCCGGGATCCGAAGGCCACACTCGCCCCGGACCTGGTCAACCGGGACTTCACCGCACCGGCACCGAACCGGTTGTGGGTCACCGACCTCACCATGATCGCCACCGTTGAGGGGCCGCTGTGGCTCTCCGCGATCCGCGACGCCTTCTCGCGCCGGGTGGTGGCCTGGGAGACTTCCGCCCGCGCGGACGCCGACCTGGTGCTATCCACTCTGGAGTACGCCCTGGCCTCCCGCGAGGTCGAACCCGGCAAGCTCATCCACCACGCCGACCACGGCTGTCAGTACACGTCCATCAAGCTGACAACCCGGTTGGTGCGGGCCGGAGTCGAGGCATCCATGGGGTCGGTGGGAGATTCGTACGATAACGCTCTCGCCGAGAACCTGTGGATGCTGATCAAGACAGAATGCGTCCGCGGCCGCGTCTTCGCCACACGTGCCGAGGCGAACCTCGCGCTCTTCGAGTACATCGACGGCTTTTACAACTCCCGGCGCATCCAGAAACGGCTCGGCTACCTCAGCCCGATCGAGTTCGAGGAGAAGCACTACGCCGAACAGGCAGCGACCGAACGAGCGAACCTGAAACCCCATCAACCCGCTCTGACCAGCTGACCAGCACCTCCCACACACCGGGGGAACCTCA
>NZ_JBIWAJ010000067.1:0-1399 GCF_044759975.1 Streptomyces sp. NPDC098789 | reverse complement strand
ACACTCCCTAGTAGTGCTTTGTTAGCGGGTCTTGTCAGGTCGGGTGTCTGGTAGTTCGCTGGTTGTATGAGGGCTGGGGAGCTTGCCGGGGTGCGGGGTCGGTTGGAGGAGTTCGCCTGTGACGTGTTCGCGCCGCTGGTGCGGCCGGACTGGCAGGCGAAGGGCCAGTTGTATCTGCGAGGGCTACTGCTGGAGGGCCGGCGCAAGTCGATGCAGCCGATGGCCGAACGCCTCGGGGTCGACCATCAGCGGTTGCAGCAGTTCATGACCTCCTCGACCTGGCCGGTCGAGGAGGTGCGGGCCCGGCTCGCGTGGCGGGCCGTGCAGGTGGTCAGGCCTCAGGTGTGGGTGGTCGACGACACCGGGTTTCCCAAGGACGGGAAAGCGTCCCCAGGTGTGGCCCGCCAGTACTCCGGGACTTTGGGGAAGGTCGCCAACTGCCAGATCGGGGTGAGTGTCCACGCCGCTTCCGATACCGCCTCGTGCCCGCTGGCCTGGCGTTTGTTCCTGCCCGCCTCCTGGGACGTCCCCGAGATGACCGCCCGTCGGACGGCCTGCCGCATCCCCGAGGACACCCACCATCAGCCGAAGTGGCGACTCGCGCTGGACATGCTCGACGAACTCTCCGGCATCGGGCTGCGGCCCGCCGCGCTGGTCGCGGACGCCGGCTACGGCGCGAACGCCGACTTCCGCCACGGCCTGGAAGACCGCGGCCTGGCCTACGTCCTGCAGGTGAAAGGAGAGATGACCGCCCACCGCGAGGATGCCGTCCCGCACCGGCCCGCCTATGGCGGACTCGGCCCCAGGCCGCTGCCGCGTTACCGCACCCGCCCGGTCCCGCTGCGCGAACTCGTCCAGGCCGCGGGACGGGAACGAGGACGAGCAGTGCTCTGGCGCAAGGGCTCCAAGGCCGCGCTGAGCTCGCACTTCGTGATCCTGCGGGTCCGTTTGGCCGGACGGCGCCCGAAACCCGCCGCCGACGGCACGATCGGGCTGACCTGGCTGATCACCCAATGGCCCGAAGGCCAGGACCAGCCGACCACGTACTGGATCTCGAACCTGCCCGCCAGCATTCCGGTAAAGGACCTGGTCAGGCTGGCGAAGTCACGCTGGCGGATCGAGCACGACTACCGCGAACTGAAAACCGGGCTGGGCCTGGACCACTTCGAGGGCCGCTCGTTCACCGGCTGGCACCGCCACGTCACCCTCGTCACTGCCGCCCACCTCTTCCTGACCGAACAACGGACCTGCCCAAAAGCCCCTGCCAGGGCCTGACCCTCTACCAGGCCCTGGACCTCCTCCAACACCTCATCGCCACCTGGACCGGCACCTGCCCCACCTGCCGACAACCCACCCCGTGGCAGCCCTACGACACCAGGTAACAAAGCACTACTAGGCC
>NZ_JBIWAJ010000066.1:0-1717 GCF_044759975.1 Streptomyces sp. NPDC098789 | reverse complement strand
CCTTGATCCTTCAGGCGTGATCGCTGCTGGTTGAGGTGATCGGTTCATCCCGTTTGTCCCGGCTGGTGTCGGGTGGGATCTTCGCGTGTCGCTGCGGGGTGCGCCGGGCTTCCACGGTTCCCGGGGTCTGCTCCTTCCTGGTCTTCGTCGGGGTGGTGACGCCCGGTTCAGGGGGCGGCGGGCAGTGCGCCGAGCCGTCGCCAGCTGGTGGTGAAGGGGTCGGCCCAGGGCCAGGTGGTCTCGATCCGCAGCCATCGGCGGCGGGCGTGTTTCGCGAGGCGGGCGGGGAGGTGGTAGAGGCGGAACCGCATGGTCTGCGGCTCGGCGTCGGCCAGGCCGGGGTGGTCGTGGAGGGTGAGCAGGCGGAGCCAGGCGTCCAGGTCGGCGGCGGGGTTCGCGCTCAGCATCCATGCCTCGTTGATCTGCCAGGACTTGGACGGCAGATTGTGCAGGCCCATGGCCTTGTTCGTCCGGACGTGGTCCTCGACCACGGCGTGGTGGCGGTGCAGGACGTCCAGCCACTGGATCTGATGGGAGCCTGGGATCCGGGTCATCTTGTTGATGTTGGTCGCGGTGATCGAGTACTTCCAGCCGGTCTTCCTCTCGAACGCGGTGACGTCCTTCATCTGCCGGCCGGACGGCCTGACCCGGCGGACGATCAGCCGCATCCCCTTGATCCAGCCCTCCCGGCGGTTCAGCCCGGTCAGCTCGGCGACGAAGTAGCCTTCCTGGAGACTGCCGTCCTGCTTGAGCGAGGTCTCCCAGGCTCTCTCGGGCAGGCGGGCGATGGCCTTCTCGTCCTCGTCGGTGATGGTCCAGCCGGTGGTGAAGCGGACCGTGCGCCGCATCGTGTTCAGGTCCCGCAGGTGTTCGTGCAGGCCATGAGTGGCGCCGGCACCGTCCACGCGCACCAGGATCTTCGCCGTCGAGGCGCACCGGGGACCTGGGCGAGCGCCTCGCCCAGCACCCGCAGGTGGTCGGCGACCGTGTTTGAGCCGGCGTTGCCCGCGCGCAGCAGCATCGCCAGACACTCGCCGGTGTTCGCGCACCACGCGGCCAGGGGATGAAACCCGAAGGTCTTCTTCCAGGTCGCCGTAGCGCCCTGCTTCTTCGACGCTGCCGTGATGATCGTGGCGTCCATGTCGATCACCACCCAGCGGTGCAGTCGCTTCCCGGCGATCGTCAGCCACGGGAATCCGCCCGGCCGCAGATGCAGCAGCGACCACACACCCCGGCGCACCCGAGCCCGCGCCCGAGCGATCTTCGCCAGGACGTCGGCGTCCATCGCCTGAAGCGTCCGACGGGTCGTCGAGTCGGACACCGCCGACCCGAACAGGCCCTGGTGATGGGCCTGCAACTGCTCGGCGTCTGACACGTTCGCCGCCCCCAGCGTGATCGCTACAGCGAGCTGCACGACCACGACCGCGCAGTCTCGCCAGCCGTTTCCGGCCCCGGCGGGCAGCACGCCCGCCAACGCGGCCGTCAACCCCGCACGGTCGGCCAGCCGACGCAGCAGCACCGCCCCGGCACACCCGACCAGCCCCCTGCCGTCGGCGACCACGGACAGCCGCCGGTCCCACCCCGTACGCTCGCTCACCAGATTGGTGCCCTGACTCTCGCAACGGATACGACCCAGACACTCGCATCCTTGCAGGCCAGCGGCACCTTTCTGCTACCGGAACGTCAGATCACCCAATTCCGCTGAATACCCAGGGTT
>NZ_JBIWAJ010000065.1:0-2185 GCF_044759975.1 Streptomyces sp. NPDC098789 | reverse complement strand
TCCCTCGGCTACGGCGCCTGCCCCGACCTGGAGGACCGCGCCAAGATCGCCGACCTCCTCCAGCCCGAACGGATCGGCGTCCACCTCTCCGAGGAGTTCCAGCTCCACCCCGAACAGTCCACCGACGCCATCGTCATCCACCACCCCGAAGCGAAGTACTTCAACGCACGCTGAGAAAGGAGACAGACATGTCGGCCACACTCACCGCCACCGCCACTCCCACCGCAACCGTCACCGCCGAGCGCCCCCGCACGTCCGCCCCGGCCACGCTCGGCGTCCGGGAACTACTGGCCCAGGGCCGGCAGAGCTTCTCCTTCGAGTTCTTCCCGCCGAAGACGGACGCGGGGGAGCGGGTGCTGTGGAACGCCATCCGCCGGATCGAGTCCTTCGCCCCGTCCTTCGTCTCCGTCACCTACGGCGCCGGCGGCTCCTCCCGCGACCGGACCGTCGAGGTCACCAAGCGCATCGCCGCCGAGACCACCCTGCGCCCGGTCGCCCACCTCACCGCCGTCGGACACTCGGTGGCCGAGCTGCGCCACATCATCGGGCAGTACGCGGACGCGGGCATCCGTGACGTCCTGGCGCTGCGCGGAGACCCGCCCGGCGACCCCAAGGGGGACTGGACGGCACACCCCGACGGGCTGCGCCACGCCCACGAACTGGTCTCGCTCATCCGCCAGTTGGGGGACTTCACGGTCGGCGTGGCCGCGTTCCCCGAGCGCCACCCCCGCTCACCCTCATGGGACGAGGACGTCCGCCACTTCGCCGCCAAGTGCCGGGCCGGCGCGGACTACGCCATCACCCAGATGTTCTTCCACGTCGAGGACTACCTCCGGCTGCGCGACCGGCTGTGCTCGGTGGGCTGTCTGACCCCGGTGATCCCCGAGATCATGCCCGCGACCGACTACCGGCAGATCCGGCGCTTCTCCGAACTGAGCGACGCCCGGTTCCCGCAGGCACTCGCCCAGCGCCTCGAAGCGGCCAAGGACAACCCCGCGGACGGCCACCGCATCGGCGTCGAGTACGCCACCCGGATGGCCGAGCGGCTGCTCGCCGAGGGGGCGCCGGGCCTGCACTACATCACCCTCAACAAGTCCACCGCGACTCTAGAGATCCATCAGAACCTGGACCTGGACCGGGCCCCGGGCGCATAGGGGATCAGGACACTCGGCCGCCACCAGCCACAGTCACACCCACTGCCACCAGCCACAGTCACACCCACCGCCACACCCACAGCCACCATCATCACGGAGTAGAACCCCATGGACTTCAAGGTCGCAGACCTCTCGCTCGCGGATTTCGGCCGCAAGGAGATCACCCTGGCCGAGCACGAGATGCCCGGTCTGATGTCGATCCGCGCCGAGTACGCCCCCTCACAGCCGCTCGCGGGTGCCCGCATCACCGGCTCCCTGCACATGACCGTGCAGACCGCCGTGTTGATCGAAACCCTCGTCGCGCTCGGGGCGGAAGTGCGCTGGGTGTCCTGCAACATCTACTCCACCCAGGACCACGCGGCCGCGGCCGTCGCGGTCGGCCCGACCGGTACCCAGGAGAACCCGGCGGGCATACCGGTCTTCGCCTGGAAGGGCGAGACCCTGGAGGAGTACTGGTGGTGCACCGAGCAGGCGCTGATCTGGCCGGGCCACTCCGGCCCGAACATGATCCTCGACGACGGCGGTGACGCGACCCTCCTCGTCCACAAGGGCGTCGAGTTCGCGAAGGCCGGCGCGGTGCCCGACCCCTCGACCGCCGACAACGAGGAACTGCGCCTGGTCTTCGAGCTGCTCGGCCGCAGCGCGATCGACTGGGCGGCCCTCGCGGCCGAGGTCCGCGGGGTCTCCGAGGAGACCACCACGGGCGTCCACCGCCTCTACGAGATGCACCGCGAGGGCGCCCTGCTCTTCCCGGCGATCAACGTGAACGACGCGGTGACGAAGTCGAAGTTCGACAACAAGTACGGCTGCCGCCACTCGCTGATCGACGGCATCAACCGTGCCACGGACGTTCTCATCGGTGGCAAGACGGCGGTCGTCTTCGGTTACGGCGACGTCGGCAAGGGGTCCGCGGAGTCGCTGCGCGGTCAGGGCGCCCGTGTGATCGTGACGGAGATCGACCCGATCTGTGCGCTGCAGGCGGCGATGGACGGGTACCAGGTCGCGACGCTGGACGACGTGGTGGAGACGGC
>NZ_JBIWAJ010000064.1:0-2224 GCF_044759975.1 Streptomyces sp. NPDC098789 | reverse complement strand
CCGACACCCAAATCAAAATCCGCGGCTTCCGCATCGAACCCACCGAAATCGAAACCACCCTCACCACCCACCCCCACATCACCCAAGCCACACTCACGCACACGACGCACCTCAACGCCTACGTCACCACCGCCCCCGGCATCGAGCTGAGCCCGGCGGCCGTCAAGGCCTGGCTGCGGGAGCGGCTGCCCGAGCACATGGTCCCGTCCCACTTCGCGGTCCTCGACCGGCTGCCGCTCACCCCCAACGGGAAGATCGACAAGCGCGCCCTGCCCACGATCGAGGCACCGCTGAGCACCGGCGGCCGCGAGCCGCGCACCGAGCTGGAGGAGCTCGTGCGGACTCTGGTGGGCGAGGTCCTGGAGAGCCCCGCGCCGCTCTCCATCGACGACGGCTTCTTCGACCACGGCGGCCACTCCCTGCTCGCCGCCCGCCTCGCCAACCGGATCGCCACCACCCTCGGCGTCGCCCTCACGATCCGCGACGTCTTCCAGCACCCCACCCCGGTGGCCCTGGCCCGGCACATCGCCACGGCCGGCGGCCGCCCGCCGCTCGCGCCGCTCACCGCCGCCGATCCGCGGCCCGACCTGCTGCCGCCGTCCTTCGCCCAGCAGCGCCTGTGGCTGGTGTCGGACCTCGGCGGGCGGGGGACCTCGTACAACGTGCCGATGGCCGTGCGGCTCGACGGCGACCTCGACGTGGCGGCGCTGCGCTCGGCCTTCGCCGACCTGGTGGCGCGCCACGAGCCGCTGCGCACCCGCTTCACGACGGTGGACGGGGACCCGTACCAGGTCGTCGATCCGCCCGCGCCGACGGCGCCCGTGTTCGAGGTGCGCGCCGTGGCCCCCGGGGCGGTCGACGCCGAGCTGATCGGGGCCTCGGGGCACTGCTTCGACCTGGGCGCCGAACACCCGCTGCGGGTCACCCTCTTCGAGACCGGCGAGCAGGAGTACGTGCTGCTGGTCCTGCTGCACCACATCGCCACGGACGGCCAGTCGCTGGGCCCGCTCTTCGCGGACCTGTCGCTCGCCTACGCAGCCCGGCTGGCCGGGCGGGCCCCGCGGTGGCCCGCGCTCGCGGTCCAGTACGCCGACTACGCGCTGTGGCAGCGCGCGGCGCTGGGCGAGGTGCTCGGCGGGCAGCTCGACTACTGGCGCACGGCGCTCGCCGGGCTGCCGGAGGAGCTGGGGCTGGTGCACGACCGGCCGCGGCCCGCGGTCACCGGGGGCCGGGGCGGGGTGGTCCGGCTGGACTTCGGTGGTGACCTGCACAAGCGGGTGGTGGAGTTGGCCCGCGCCGAGCGGTGCACGCCCTTCATGGTGCTGCACGCGGCGCTGGCCACGACCCTCACCCGGCTGGGCGCGGGCACGGACATCCCCCTGGGATCACCGGTCGCGGGGCGCTCCGACGAAGCGCTCAACCCGCTCGTGGGCTTCTTCGTCAACACGCTGGTGCTCCGGACGGACACCTCCGGTGACCCGTCCTTCCGGGAGCTGTTGGGCCGGGTCCGCAGCACCGACCTGGACGCCTTCGCCCATCAGGAGGCCCCTTTCGACCTGGTCCTCGAAGCCGTGAACCCGGTGCGCTCGCTGTCCCGGCACCCGCTGTTCCAGGTCTGCCTGGCTCTGGAGAGCGGTCCGGCCGCCGGACCCGAGCTGGTCGGGGTCCGGGCGGCCGGCGCCGAGGCGCTGGCGACCGGCGCGGTCAAGTTCGACCTGGAGTTCCTGCTGCGGGCCGAGGACGCCACGGGGCTGACCGGCGCGGTCCTCTTCAGCTCCGACCTGTACGAGCGGGAGACGGTCGAGCGGATGGTCGCGATGCTGCGGCGCACCTTGGAGCAGGTGGTGGCGGAGCCGGAAGTCGCCTTGTCCGAGGTGGAGTTGTTGGGTGCGGTCGAGCGCCGGCAGGTCCTGGAGGAGTGGACGGGCACACGCACCGACATCGGGGAGGCCACCCTCGCCGAACGCTTCGAGGAACAGGCCCGCCTGCGCCCCGAGCACACCGCGATCATCAGCGGCAACGAAGCGCTCAGCTACGCCGAACTCAACCAGCGTGCGAATCGACTCGCCCACCACCTCACCACCCGAGGCCTGACCCGCGGACACCTCGCCGGCATACTCCTGGAGCGCGGCACCGACTTCGCCGTCGCCCTCCTCGCCGTCATCAAGACCGGCGCCGGCTACGCCCTCCTCGACCCCGACTTCCCCGACGAACGCCTCACCAC
>NZ_JBIWAJ010000063.1:0-2423 GCF_044759975.1 Streptomyces sp. NPDC098789 | reverse complement strand
TACCAGACGGTTCCGTTCCGTCAGGACCTGGCGTTCATGGCGATCGGTGAGCGGACGAACGCGAACGGGTCGAAGAAGTTCCGGGACGCGATGTTGGAGGCGCGTTGGGACGATTGTGTGGAGATGGTCCGGGACCAGATCCGTGAGGGTGCGCACATGTTGGACCTGTGTGTGGACTATGTGGGTCGTGATGGTGTCGCGGACATGGATGAGTTGGCGGGGCGTTTCGCGACGGCTTCGACGTTGCCGATCGTGTTGGACTCGACCGAGGTTCCGGTGATCAAGGCGGGGTTGGAGCGTCTGGGTGGGCGCGCGGTGATCAACTCGGTGAACTACGAGGATGGTGACGGCCCGGAGTCGCGGTTCGCGCAGGTGACGCGGTTGGCGCAGGAGCACGGGGCCGCGTTGATCGCGTTGACGATCGATGAGAAGGGTCAGGCGCGGACGGTCGAGGACAAGGTGGCGATCGCGCAGCGGTTGATCCTGGACCTGACGGAGAATTGGGGGATTCTGGAGTCGGACATCCTCATCGACACGTTGACGTTCACGATCTGCACGGGTCAGGAGGAGTCGCGGGGGGACGGTATCGCGACGATCGAGGCGATCCGTGAGCTCAAGCGGCGTCATCCGGCGGTGCAGACCACGCTCGGGTTGTCGAACATTTCCTTCGGGTTGAATCCCGCTGCTCGTGTGTTGTTGAACTCGGTGTTCCTGGACGAGTGTGTGAAGGCGGGGTTGGATTCGGCGATCGTGCACGCGTCGAAGATCCTGCCGATCGCGCGGTTCGACGACGAGCAGGTCGGTACCGCGTTGGATCTGATCTATGACCGGCGTGCGGAGGGTTATGACCCGCTGCAGAAGCTGATGGCGCTGTTCGAGGGTGTGAACACGAAGTCGTTGAAGGCGGGGCGGGCGGAGGAGCTTCTCGCGCTGCCGTTGGACGAGCGGTTGCAGCGGCGGATCATCGATGGTGAGAAGAACGGTCTGGAGGCGGATCTGGACGAGGCGTTGGAGGCCCGTCCGGCTCTGGCCATCGTCAACGACACCCTGTTGGAGGGGATGAAGGTCGTTGGTGAGTTGTTCGGGTCGGGTCAGATGCAGTTGCCGTTCGTGTTGCAGTCGGCGGAGGTGATGAAGACGGCGGTGGCCTATCTGGAGCCGCACATGGAGAAGACGGACGCGGACGGCAAGGGCACGATCGTGCTGGCCACGGTCCGTGGCGATGTCCATGACATCGGGAAGAACCTCGTCGACATCATCCTGTCGAACAACGGCTACAACGTGGTCAACATCGGGATCAAGCAGCCGGTGTCGGCGATCTTGGAGGCCGCTGTGGAGCACCGGGCGGACGTGATCGGGATGTCGGGCCTCCTGGTCAAGTCCACGGTGATCATGAAGGAGAACCTCCAGGAGCTCAACCAGCGCAAGCTCGCCGCCGACTACCCCGTCATCCTCGGCGGCGCCGCCCTCACCCGCGCCTACGTCGAACAGGACCTCCACGAAATCTACGAAGGCGAAGTCCGCTACGCCCGCGACGCCTTCGAAGGACTGCGCCTCATGGACGCCCTGATCGCCGTCAAGCGCGGTGTCCCGGGCGCCACCCTGCCCGCGCTGAAGCAGCGCCGCGTCGCCAAGCGCGACACCCCGGTCGTCGTGGAGGAGGAGGCGGACGCCGGTCCGGCCCGCTCCGACGTGTCCGTCACGAATCCGGTGCCGACGCCGCCGTTCTGGGGGACGCGGGTGGTCAAGGGGATCCCGCTGAAGGACTACGCGTCCTGGCTGGACGAGGGCGCGCTGTTCAAGGGTCAGTGGGGGCTCAAGCAGGCGCGCGCCGGTGGAGCCACCTACGAGGAGCTCGTCGAGAGCGAGGGACGCCCGCGGCTGCGCGGGCTCCTGGACAAGCTCCACACCGAGAACCTCCTGGAAGCGGCCGTGGTCTACGGCTACTTCCCCTGCGTGTCCAAGGGTGACGACCTGATCATCCTGGACGAGCAGGGCAACGAGCGGACCCGCTTCACCTTCCCCCGCCAGCGTCGCGGCCGCCGCCTGTGCCTCGCCGACTTCTTCCGCCCCGAGGAATCCGGGGAGAAGGACGTGATCGGCCTGCAGGTCGTCACCGTCGGCTCCAAGATCGGCGAAGCCACCGCCAAGATGTTCGCCGCCGACGCCTACCGCGACTACCTCGAACTGCACGGCCTGTCCGTCCAGCTCGCCGAGGCCATGGCCGAGTACTGGCACGCCCGGGTCCGCTCCGAGCTCGGCTACGCCGGCGAGGACCCGGCCCGGGTCGAGGACATGTTCGACCTCAAGTACCGCGGCGCCCGCTTCTCCCTCGGCTACGGCGCCTGCCCCGACCTGGAGGACCGCGCCAAGATCGCCGACCTCCTCCAGCCCGAACGGATCGGCGTCCACCTCTCCGAGGA
>NZ_JBIWAJ010000062.1:0-2917 GCF_044759975.1 Streptomyces sp. NPDC098789 | reverse complement strand
TTGAGCGTAGACACCTTGCTCAACAGCCCTGGGGCTCTGCCCGTTCCACGGTCACTCCGCCGTCACCCGATCGGTGGCCAAGCTGAAAATGCTCATTGTCGAAACACGATCCGACGCGGCCCATGGACTGGGTCACGCCCAGGCGGCGACAGGCCCGGCGAAAGCGCCGAGAGCCGTACTCGCTGCCTCTGTCACTGTGGAAGATCACGCCCCTGACGTCGCCGCCACGGGTCGCCGCGGCCATATTCAAGGACGCCACAACCAGCTCGGCGTCGTGATGAGCGCCCATCGCGTAGCCGAGCAGCCGGCGTGAGAACAGGTCGATGACGGTGGCCAGGTAAAGCTTGCCCTCGCCGGTGGTGATCTCGGTCATGTCGCCGCACCACACCTGGTCCGGAGCGTCCGCGGTGAAGTCCCGCCGCACGAAGTCCGGGGCCGCCGGCCGTTTGCCGGGCCGGGTCAGCCCCCGCCGGTGGCGGACCTTCCGTCCGGCCAGCCCGAGCTCGGCCATGAGGCGGGCCACGGTGTTCACCGAAACCCGCCAGCCCGCGCGGACGAGCAGGACCCAGACCTTCGGGGAACCATAGGCGCCGCCGGAGGCCTCGAAGATCCCCGTGATCGCGTCGGACAACTGTCCCCGCCGGACCTCACGCGCGATGGTCGGACCGCCGCGCCACTTGTAGAACCAGGACTCCGACACCCCCAGAACCTGGCAGGCCAGACGGTGCGGGACGCGGTGCTCGGTCCTCTGGTTACCGATGAACTCGGCCAGGGCGGCCGGGTCCGTCCCGGTCACTTCACCCAGAGGACCATGCATCGCTTGAGGACATCACGCTCCATCTCCAGCTCACGTATCCGCTTGTTCTTCTCCGACATCTCCCGCCGCAACCGCTCCAGCTCGGCACGCTCGGCCTCACGCATCCGGCCGCCCAGCACGGGCTCGGCCGGCCGGTCGGACGACGCCGACCCGTTGCGCCGCCACCGCGACACCCAGCTGTGCAGCGTGCCGGAGTGCACACCGAGTTCCTCGGCGACCTCCGGGATCGGCCTGCCCGTCTCGATCACGATGCGTACAGCACCCTCACGAAACTCAGGCGTATACGTCCGTTACATCCGTTGCTTGGACCCCACAGATCCCAACCTCCCCTGCAATCACGGACTCCACGCTACGAAGGGGAGGGACATCCCGGCACACCACCTCAACCCCAGGATGGGCCCGCAGCCAGGCGGCCAGTTGCTCTGCGTTGCGGCCGGCCCGCAGCTCGATCGGCAACCGGGTCTCGGCGTCCACCAGCAGGGTTCCGTAGACGTCTGCGTACAGCGCGAAGTCGTCCACGCCCAGCACCCTCGGGATCGCGGCTGGCGGGAGTGGAGAGCGCATCAAGTGGAACAGCACGCTGGTCCGCGATAGCGGCGCCTTCAGGATCCGCAGGAGTCGGGCGCCGCCGCGGCCGGCGAGGAGCACCCCAGCCGTCTCCACCAGGTGCTGCAGCAGCGGGCTGCGGCGCTGGTAGCGCACCGTCAGTCCCTCGACCTGCTCGGCAAACGTCCGCCGACCGCAGCCAGGGCTGTCACAGAACAACCGTCGCACAGACAGCCCGATCAGCACCGGGCGCCCACCCACGGCGACATCGGCCAGCGTGCGGCAATAGAGACTGTGCACCCGCGCAGAACAGCACCCGCAGTCCGGACACGCCACTCTCAACTCGCGAGTGCAGGCTGCGATACGGACCACACCGCCCGCCACCCACACCCGCTCCACCCGCACCGCATCGAGGTGCGGAGACACGATCCGTACGAGGCCATCACGCTTGACGACAATCCCGCCGCCTTTGACGGAGCGTCACCGGCGCACGGTCGCACACCCCGGCTTCACGGAAATCTTGCCAGGGCCACCCCGAGGAGTACGCCGACAACACCGAAACCGGAGGCCCTCACCCATTTCAAAAACCCGGCAAGCGTGTCACCAACGTCGCAGCACAACAAACCTAGGCGCTTCAGGCCTTGTCGGACTGATCTTCTTGGCTCCTCGCTGCGGGACCTGCTCCGTAGCCGTTGACCGCAAGGACTCTGTCGAAGGCTCCCGACGATACAATTCCTCGGTGCACTGCTTCCGTTGCGAAATCGGCACAATTACTCGGGCAATCGGTTTTAACGACGCGTCCGAGCCATTCGCGAACGGCGTTGATGACGCTTTCTGCGTCCCAGCGAGCGGAGTAGTCTTGTCCCTCTGCCTGGTCAGGCTGGCCTGCAGCGAGGCGACGCGCTGCCTGCCCGTCCTGGCCATGCAAGGAGCAGCAGTCCAGCGTCGAGAGCATGTGGTTCCAAGCCGCGGAGTCGCCGCCCGAAGTGGCGTGAACGCTTCGCTGGCGCCTCGTCTGCGTCGATTGGTTGGCAAGGCGTACCGCGTATGTATGCCTTTCGCCGAGGAATCCGTACATCTCGGTATCCACGAGGTAGGAGCGGTGCGGCCAGGTCCCGTCGCTCATGATCCAGTCCCGCACGGCAAGGACGGTTCCGATGTCCTCGGCAAGATACCTAGCTGTGTTCCCGCTCTCGTGGTGTTCGATGAACATGTCGAAGATATCCGCGATGGTCTTCATAAGGGCGCACATGGCGAGTCGATGCCGTGTCGCGGCGATGTCGCCTTCGAGCCACGGCACCGGACCCCACTCGATCATGTTGCACAAGAGAGCAAGGGACTTGAGCAGTTCGACGCGGGTCCAGGGGCGTTTCAAAGTCGCGGTGGCCGTGTAGACAGCCTGGTCAGGGGATGTTCAGCAGGTCCAGTGGCCGGTTGAACGGGTCGTAGGAGACGTGGCGGAGGCCGGCGGCGATGTTGCGGTGCCCGTGGTGCCGGAGGGTGTTGATCGCCAGGTTGCGCAGTGTCGCTATGTTCTCGGGCCCGTGGCCGGTG
>NZ_JBIWAJ010000061.1:0-3366 GCF_044759975.1 Streptomyces sp. NPDC098789 | reverse complement strand
TACGTGCTGCCCAAGCACCTGGACGAGAAGGTGGCCCGCCTCCACCTCGCCGCCCTCGGCGTCAAGCTCACCACGCTGCGCCCGGAGCAGGCCTCCTACATCGGCGTGGACGTGGCCGGCCCGTACAAGCCGGACCACTACCGCTACTGATCCCTCCGGATCGGCGGCACCACCCCCGCACGATGGACAGGCCCCCGGCAGCGACACGGCCGGGGGCCTGCCCCGTACCCAGCCTGAAAGTTGAGCCATGCCGCGCGGCCGCTACTCGCTCCACGACACGCACGACCACACCCCGCTCGGCGAGGAGCACTTCCACTGCGCGCCCGGGCCCTCCGGCTGGCGGTACGTCGCCCAGCTCACCACCCCGGAAGGCGACCACCGGGGCTCCGTCGACCTGGCCGTCGACGAGCTGGGCCGGCCGATCCGGATGGAGCTGGGCGCGTCCAGCTGGCAGGTGCGGGGCGCCGCGATCGACGGGGTCACCTGGGTCCGCACCGACCCCACCGGCGCCGAAGCCACCGAGGGCAACGTCCGCGCGTCGGGGTTCACCGGAACCTCGCCGGCCTTCCTCGTCTCCACGGCCCGGCTGCTGCGCCTCGCGCCGGGCGACCCGGCGACCCGGGTCCGCCTGGTGGCCCTGACCGACCCGGTGCTCGCGCCCCGCACGGTCGACCAGGCCTGGCAGCTGACCGAGCGCGCCGAACACGCCACCGACAGCGGCCCGCTGCTGGTGGACACGTACCGGATCAGCGCGCTGGACACTGGCGAGGTGCACACGGTCCACCTCGCCGGCGACGTGGTCCTCTCGGCCCCCGGCATCGAACTGGAACACCTGGAGAGCCCGCCCTCGACCTTCGCGGACCACACCTGAGCCACCGGCGGGGCATGTACAGCCCCCGCCGGCGTTCGAGGGAGCCGGGAACCGCCCCCTACCCCGGCGGCGCGAACCCGCCGGAACGGGGCTCCCGTGCCACGACCGGAGCAGCGGGCGCGGCGGGCACCACGGGAGCGGCGGGCACCACGGGAGCTGCGTACGCCACCGGCCCACCCCCGAACATCCGTGCCGCGTCGCGCGACTGCCGCTCGTGCACCACGGCCGCCAGGTACGCCGCGGCCGGCACCCCCGGGGGCGGGGGCGTCCCCGTACGGGCCACCAGGTCGTCGGCCAGGCGCACCGCCATCGCCGCGCCCACCTGATGGTCGAGCTGTCCCATCCGGGTCAGGTACTGGCGGATCGCCAGCCACAGCGGGTCCGGTACGCCCGACAGGTCCAGCCCGGTGAACCGCCCGGCCAGCCCCGGCGGCGGAGGCGGCACCGGCACCACCCGGGTCCCCGGCACCCGCTCGCGGACCACCAGCGTCCCCGCGAAGACGTCACCGAGCCGCCGGCCCCTCTCCGACACCAGCGAAGCGATGCAGGCCACGATCCCCGAGGTGCCCAGCAGCTCCACCGCGCCCATCGCACCGCGCACCAGCGCGTGTCGGAAGCGGATCGGCCCGCCGTCGTCGCGCACCACCCGCAGCCCGAAGGCGAGCTTCCCGAGCGAACGCCCGTGGCTCAGCGTCTCGACCGCGATCGGCGCGCCGACCATGAACAGCAGGAAGCTCCCGACCGTGACCGCCGCGAAGGCGGCGCTGTCCAGCGAGCCGATGGCGAAGATCAAGCCGATGTTGATCACCTGATAGCCGACGAAGTACACGATCAGGTCGAGGACGAACGCCACCCCCCGGCTCGGCAGCCTCGCAGGCCTCAGTCCCAGGACGACCGCGTCCCCCGTCACCAGATCGCTCACCGCTGCACACCCTTCACGTGACCTGCCCCGCCCCTTGTTCATCAAGTCTGCCAAGCTGACCACAGTAGGAACAGGGAACCTGGGGCAGGGGAGCGGTAACCGGATGGATCTCGATGTCTTCGTGGCCGCGCACCGCGCGGAGTGGGACCGCCTGGAGGTGCTCCTGCGCCGCGGCCGCCGCCTCACCGGAGCCGAGGTCGACGAGCTCGTCGCGCTCTACCAGCGGACCTCGACCCACCTCTCCCTGATCCAGTCGAGCGCGCCCGACCCGATGCTCACGGGCCGCCTCACCCAGCTCGTCGCCCGCGCCCGCGCGACGGTGACCGGCGCCCGCCGAGCCGGCTGGCGCGACGTCGCCCGCTTCTTCACCGCCGGGTTCCCGGCCGCCGTCTACCGCAGCCGCCGCTGGTGGATACCCACCGCGGTGCTGTCGACGGCCCTGGCCGCGCTCATCGGCTGGTGGATAGCCGTCCACCCCGAGGTCCAGGCCAGCATCGGTGCGCCGCAGGACCTGCGGGAGATGACCCGCCCCGGCGGGCAGTACGAGACGTACTACTCCAGCCACCCCGCGGCCTCGTTCGCCGCCCAGGTCTGGACGAACAACGCCCAGGCCGTCGCGATCTGCCTGGTCTTCGGTGCCTTCCTCGGCCTTCCCGTGCTCTGGATCCTCTTCCAGAACATGCTCAACCTCGGGATCGGCATCGGCCTGATGGCCTCGGCCGGCCGCCTCGACGTCTTCCTCGGCCTGATCCTCCCGCACGGCCTGCTCGAACTGACCGCCGTCTTCGTCGCCGCCGGTACGGGCCTGCGCCTGGGCTGGACGGTCATCGACCCGGGCCCCCGCACCCGCCGCGAAGCCCTCGCCGAACAGGGCCGCTCGGCCCTCGGCATGGCCATCGGCCTCGCCGCGGTCCTCTTCGTGGCGGGCACGCTCGAAGGGTTCGTCACCCCCTCCGGCCTGCCCACATGGGCCCGCATCGGCATCGGGGTCGTGGTCGAGGCGCTGTTCCTGCTGTACGTGTACGTCCTCGGCGGCCGCGCCGCCCGCGCGGGCGAGGTCGGCGACGTCGAAGCGGCCGACCAGAGCGCGACCCTCCCGACCGCCGCCTGATGTGCGGACCGGGCAGCTGAGCTGCTAGTCTCCTCGTCGTCCCGCAAACACCGTTGACACGGTGCCAGCGGGGAGGTAGATTCGAACGGTTGCCTCGAACTGGACAAGTTCGGCAGCGATGGTTTAAAGTCTTTCTCGCCCCCCTCAAGGAATTCAATTTCCATGCATGGGGCACAGCCAACTCCTTTTCAGGATGTGAACGCCGGGAAAACCGGTGGAAAACTTCTGATAGAGTCGGAATCGCCGGAAAGGGAAACGCGAAAGCGAAGAACTGGAAAGCGAAAAGCAAGATCCCGTTTCGACCGGGAATCGGACACGAAAGAGTCTGATAGAGTCGGAAACACGAAGAACGAAGCCCGGAGGAAAGCCCGCGAGGGTGAGTACAAAGGAAGCGTCCGTTCCTTGAGAACTCAACAGCGTGCCAAAAATCAACGCCAGAAGTTGATACCCCGTCCACTTCGG
>NZ_JBIWAJ010000059.1:0-4184 GCF_044759975.1 Streptomyces sp. NPDC098789 | reverse complement strand
TATCGGTAAGTGCGGCTATTGGGACTTGCGGAATGCTTGTCGGCGGGAGAGCTCAGCGGCGTAGCCAGCTCGTGTGGCGCCTGCCTCCTTGGTCCACTTCTCGGCCCGGTCGATGTGGAGTCCAAGGAGGCGGCTGAGCACGACGGCAGGGAGTTCGGAGGAGAGTTCCATCAGGGTGGTGTTGCGGGCGGGCCGAGCCTGGATGCCCAGTGCGGTGAGTTTGCGCATGAGCTGGCGGCTGCTGATTGGTTGCCCGCCGGCTAGGCCGGGGAAGAGCCATGGATGATCGTTGCTGCGGCCAAGGGTTGAGTACCCGTGCCGTTGTTGGACGAGTTCGAGCACCAGGGAATCCAGGGGTGGTGGCAGGTCGGTCGGGTGCGAGCCGAGCGTCAGCATGGTGCGGTCACCCTCCCGCGTGACCTGGTCGACTCGGATGCGGGAGGTCCGGCTCAGTGGCTGGGCGAACAGCAGGAGAAGCAGGCCGGCGGCGCGGGTCGCGGTGTCGATGTCGTCGCCCTCAACGAGCCGGCGGACGTGGGCCCAGCGCTGATCATCTTCGATGAGGACCATCGAGCTGTCCTTGGGCGGGAGCGGGATGGTCACTCGGTGTGCATGGCGGTTGCGTACTGACCAGACCAAGAAGGTCCGGGCTAGGTAGCGCACCCAGATGTCGCTGTTCAGCCAGTCGTCGATGTCGTGCTGAGTGCAGGTGGCCAGGTTTGTGCCGCGGGACCGGAGCCAGGTGACTAGCCGGATCGCCGCCTTGATCTCCCGGCGCACGACCACGGTTTGGTGGAGCGAGAGGGGTTGCTTCTCCGCGATGCGGCGAAGGCGGCGCAGGTGGTGCCAGTTCGCGAAGCCGCGGATCACTTGGCGCTCGGTGGGGTCCTCAATCTTGGCGATGGCGCGAGGTAGCCAACGCTCCAGCTGAGCGAGCTGTTCGTCCCGGGCCGGCAGGACTCCGTCGGCGGCCAGTGCCGCTCGTAGGTGCTGCACCGCTTTGATCGGGTGCTGAAGGCCGTCGAGGAATTCGTGCGTCACGGGCGCTTTCTCGGTGGCGAGAGCGGTCAGCAGGTGCCGCGGAACAGGTTTGCGAAGCCAGGTGAGGAGAGTGAGGGGGTCGCCTCGGCGTAAGCACCGGAGCACCGGCTCCAGGTCTGGGCGAACAGTTCCGTCGGGCCCACTGAGCAGGCCGGACAGCTGCCTGTCGAGAGCGCACGTGTTGCAGAGACCGTGATGGTAGAGCCGTTCGAGAACGCCGCACTGGCCGCAGTTCCGGCGGGCGATGGGGTGCTTGTCATAGCAGACCTGGCAGATGGCTTCCCCGTCCGTTCCTCGTCCTTTGATCGGCTTGGTTCTGCCGCAGACGTGGCAGGGGAATCGGATCGTGCCGCAGCTGCCGCAGAGTGGGCTCCCGTCGGGCAGTCGGCGTTTCACCTGGCGTACGTTTTGGCAGCGCGAGCACGTCTGGGGCGGCCGAAGCCGACTGGAGCATGTTTCGCAGCGGGGTGCCTCGCTGCCGGCGAAGTGGCAGGGCCGCGTGCGTCCGCAGTCCGCGCAGACGGCGTCGGGTATTCGGAAGCACCGCCTGCAGAGGAGCCGGTCGCCCTCGCGGCGAACGATGAGGGCGGTTCGTCCGCAACTGGTGCAGAGTTTGTGGTTGACCGGGTCGGCTCGGGTGCAGGGGTGGCACAGAGGCTGACCGTCCATGGTCCTGCTCGCGATAGGTTTGTCCTGCCCGCAGCGGGAGCACGTCAGGACGCGGAGCTTCTCGTAGCAGGCTCGGCAGGCCCGCTGGCCGTTCAGAGCGTGACGGAGTTTGCGGTCGGTGCCGCAGAACGGGCACTGCGGCAGCACGATGTTCCGAGTGTCGCGGGCGAGCAGGTCTTCGATCAGCAGGATGAGCTTTTGCGGCCCGAGGGCACCTTCGCCGGTCAGTAGCCGGGGGTTGTTCTCCAGAGCCCTGGCCAGTTGACGCTGATGCGTGAGCAGCGGGCAGACGTCCCGGACGGCGGCGGCGACTTCTTCGCGGGGAAGTCTGGGCTCGATCGCGGCCACGTGGTCGCAGACGACGTCGACGGGGTTCTGGTCGCCGGTGTCGGGGTGGTGGACGCAGCGTGCCCGGCCGAGGTGATCGCGGTTGGTGATGTGCGAGGGCAGGCCGCAGATCACGCACGGATCGTCTTTCGCTGCCTGCTTCATCCGGCAGTAGGCGCATATCCGTTGGTCACCGTCGAGGCTGAGGAGCTTGTGCTGTTTGCCGCAGCGGGCGCATCGGGGCAGCGCGACCCGTTTGGCGCCGGTCGCCTGCAGGGCCTGTATGAGTTTTTGGACCGTGACAGGCCCTTCGGGCCGGCTGGAGGTCAGCAGCTCGGGATCGCTGTTCAGGGCCTGGGCGAGAGTGCGGCGCTGCGGCTTCGTCCTTGCGATCGAGGCGACGGCCTCCACGACCGCATCCGGAGCGAGCTCGGGCTCGATGGCCAGGACGATCTCGGTGATCACGGCGGTCGGTTCCGTGAGGAACCGGGGAGCCTGGCTTGTGAGGTCGGACATGGTGGTCTACTCCGCCACGATCCGGGCTCGCTTGGGCCGCAGCTCGCCCAGTCCGCCGTGTCCGTCGCCGGGAGAACCGCCTGCCGCCTTGCGGCGGCGCCGAGCGCCGCCGGCGGCGGCGACTGGCTCGACCAGTTCCTCCATCGTGCAGCCGAGGATGTCGAGGAGGGCCATGAGCGTCTTCAAGCTCAGCCGCTCGGGCCGTTCCACCACGAGTCGGTAGGTCTGGCTGGGAGACAGGGCGATGCCCCGCTCGGCCAGCAGGGGCCGTAGATCGGTCGTGGAGAACATCCCGCGGATCGCCATGACCTCACGCAGGTGCCAGCGGTAATCCAACTTTGCCGTCATGTCGTAATCCCTACTGGTCAGCGGCGGTCAGGGCGCGGTCGAGGACCTTGCGCATCATGGTGTTCATGAAATCCCCGCTGACCCCGGTGTAGATCGCGGTCGTGGAGGCGTAGACGTGTCCGACCTGTTCCTGGATGAACTTCTGGTCCGCCCCGTCCTCGATGTTGTGCGTCACATATGAATGCCTCAGACAGTGCGGGGTGAGGCCGGAATCCATGCCCAGGGCGTCACGGTATTCGGCGAACCGGGCCTCGATCTCCCGGGGTTGAAGCCGACCGCCCCGCTCGGTCAGCCAGAGTGCCGTCCCGCCGCTTTCCTGGTAGCGCGGGCGGACGTTGACGCAGTAGTCCTCAAGGGATTCGACTGCCCACGGCATCAGGCTCAGCACTGTGCGCCGGCGAGGCGGCGACCCCTTCGTCCGCTTTCCGTAGCGGACGTGCAGGGACCCGAATCTGCCGAGCTCGGGAGCCTTGGGGTTCTTGTAGAAGTCGAAGGTGTCCAGCCGGGACGTCTCCGCGGCGCGCAGTCCCCAGCCGTAGATGGCCTTGAACACGGTGGCATCCCGGTAGGCGGCCAAGGCTCCCTTGCGGCCGAGCCTGATCGCCCGGTCGACCTGGTCGTCGGCGTAGTCGAACAGGGCCTGGCATTCCTCTCGGGTCATCGGGCGCCGGTCGGCGCCGCCTTCGTATTCGGTGAGGTGGGCGACGGTGTTCCATTCATGGCAGATCTGGATCGGGTGGCTCCCGAACCGTTCCTCGCAGACCTGGGCCCACTGGTAGTACGGCGAGGTGATGTAGTCGCAGAATTGCCGGATCGAGCCCTGGTAGTTCCGGATTGTCGACTCGGATCTCTCACCTGCGGCGATCAGCTCGGTCATCCAGTCGTCGAGGTCTCCGGCCGACCAGCTCCACGGGTAGGCGTTGGAGTACTCCATGAACCGGCGTACCACCGCCAGCCGGTCGCTGATCGTCTTCGGCCGCAGCCTCCGCCCGCCTCGCTGCTGTCGCCGCCAGCCCTCCAACATCCCGTCGAAGACCGCGTCCTCGGGGTGCAGGAGAGCAACCCCGTCGACCAAGACCATCCTGGCAATCGGGTCATCCGACGCATCTTGAGCCACCACACACCTCCTCCAGTAGCCGCGTGAATCATGCACCAAATGCAAGATGATCCACAAAGGGCCAGGTCAGGGGTGCAGCTTGAAGTTCAGGCGAAGAGAAGGAAGTATGTAGATCGGCAGGGTCGCCTCAGGTCTAGTCATGCATCTGATGCAATTCCCCGGGGTT
>NZ_JBIWAJ010000058.1:0-4221 GCF_044759975.1 Streptomyces sp. NPDC098789 | reverse complement strand
TGGCTGGAGTCATCAGGTTCCGGCCCGTCGTGCCGTCGAGCGCGATGAGGCGGCGGTGGCCGGCTGGGTGAAGGACGTGTGGCCGCGCCTGGAACTACCGCGGCGGCGCTCGGGGCCTGGCTCCTCTTCGAGGACGAGGCCGGATTCTCGATGACGCCGCCGACCTCCCGCACCTGGGGCAAACGCGGGACCACCCCGGTCACCCGGGTCCGCGGCCGTTCCCAGCGCCGCTTCTCCATCGCAGCCCTGTGCTGCTACAAACCCGGGATGCGATCCCGCCTGATCTACCGGCCCAAACGGCACACCGATCACAAGATCGGCGGCCGCGAGAGCTTCGCCTGGACCGAGTACCGCTACCTCCTCATCGCCGCCCACCAGCAGCTCGGCGGACCGATCGTCCTCGTCTGGGACAACTTGAACGTCCACAAGGACCGGCGGATGCGCGAGTTCATCGACACCCACGACTGGATCACCGCCTACCACCTGCCGCCCTACGCACCTGATCTCAACCCGGTTGAGGGCATCTGGTCAGTGCTCCGCCGGACCAGCCAGGCCAACACCGCCTTCGCCGACCCCGATGCCCTCATCCGCCGACTACGACTCGGTCTCCGCCAGATCCAGTACCGAAGCGACGTCATCGACGGCTGGCCTCGCCGCGACCGGCCTCACACTCACGACACCACGCCTACAACCTCAGTAAACCCGGCCAACCGGCCCGTCTCATCCACCGGCCCCGGACCCGCCTTCTCCTCAAGGGCGCCCGCAAAAGCTTCTCCTGGCAGGACTACCGCGACCTGCTGGTACCGGCACACATCCAGCTCGGAGGCCCGATTGTGGTCGTCTGGGACAACCTCAACACCCACCTGGCCGCCGGGCTGAAACGGTACGAAGCCGAGCACGACTGGCTCACCACCATCCGGCTACCTGCCTATGCACCTGACCTGAACCCCGTCGAGGCCGTCTGGTCGCTCGTGCGCAGAGCAATGGCCAACACCGCCTTCCACACACCCGATGACCTCGACCGCAAACTCCGCCGAGAGTTACGCAGAGTCCAACTCCGACCCCAGCTCATCGACGGCTGCCTCACCGCGACCGGCCTCGCCCTCGACCCACCGACGCCACCCTGAAAACCTCAGTAACCACATAGTCACGCCCCCGGTCGCGCGAACAGTACCCGATAGGTGACCGGGGGCACACCCGACAACCCGAACCCCGTGCGGCGCGTCACAGAACTCGAACTCGCCAACGGGCCAGTGCCGACGAGCCGAGGAAGATCGGATGTCGGGCACACGACTTCACCCCGGACCACCTCACTCGGCCACGGCGGTACTCGGCCATACGTGCCTCAGGGATACCGCCCACGGCCGTGCTGGCGTCGATCTGAGAGGGATGGAAGCGAAGGTGACGCAACGGCATGGGGGCAGAGCATAGTGTGCAGGACGAGAGGAAGACGATGATGCGGGTACTAGTTGCGGAGGATGAGGTTGATCTGGCCGAACTGATCACCACCGGCTTGCGCCGAGCGGGCTTCGCGGTGGACTCGGTCTACAGCGGGGACGCGGCGCAGGCCTACCTGGGATTGCACGAGTACGACGTCCTCGTACTTGACCGAGACTTGCCCCGGGTGCACGGCGACGAGGTCGCTCGCGCCCTGGTCGGGAGCGAATACGGGACCCGCATCCTCATGCTGACCGCGTCGAGCACGACGGAGGACCGGGTCGAGGGATTGGAGCTGGGCGCCGACGACTACCTTGGCAAGCCCTTCGAATTCCCCGAACTCATCGCCCGGGTTCGGGCACTGGGCCGACGCAGCATGCGCGCCACGCCCCCGATCATGGAACGCGCCGGGCTGGTGCTGGACACAGCACGGCGCACCGCTCTGCGGGATGGACGGGCCCTACGCCTGTCCCCGAAGCAGTTCGAGGTGCTGCGGATCCTGGTGGAGGCCAACGGTACGTTGGTCAGTGCCGAGGAACTACTGGAACGGGCTTGGGACGCACACGCCGATCCGTTCACGGGCGCCGTCCGGGTCACGATGAGTAAACTCCGCTCTGAGTTGGGGGATCCACCACTCATCAGGACCGTGCAGGGTGCGGGGTATGCGCTGTGAGACACGCCCCGGCCGCGCGTGATACCCCACACGGGAAGCCGCGCCCACCTCTGCGCAGCACTGTGCGGACGCGCATTGCCCTCGCCTACGGCACTGTGTTCGCCGTACTCGGGGCGCTGCTGTTGACACTGGTCAACGTACTGTCGCGCCGTGGCACCCGGATCGAGGCCGAGGACATCATCAACCGGCGCTCGGATGGCGGTATCTCGGTGGTACCGGACCCGACGGCCAGCCCGGTGCCTGGCGCGGTTGCGTTGGTGTCAACGGAGGTGAGCGAGGCAGCGGCGCGGCAGCTGCTGCTGTGGTCGGCTGTCGGACTAGCGGTTACCGTGCTGCTGGCCGTGGGTGTCGGCTGGTGGACGGCGGTCCGTGTTCTGCGGCCGGTGCAGGCGATGACCGAAAGCGCCCGGCGGATCTCCGTACGTAATCTGCACGAGCGGATTGGGGCGACGGGTCCAGCCGACGAGCTGAAGGAACTCGGCGACACCCTCGACGGACTGCTGGAACGGCTGGAACGGGCCTTCGAGAGCCAACGCCGGTTCATCGCGAATGCCTCGCACGAGCTGCGAACACCCCTGGCCACTCAGCGGACGGCGATCCAGTTGGGAATGGAGAAGGGCGCAAGCCCGGCCGAACTGGCCCGTACGAAGGAGCTGATGCTCAGGGCGAACAGGCGCAGCGAGCACCTGATCGACGGACTCCTGGTACTGGCCCGAAGCGAGCGGGGCCTGGCGGAGCGGCAACCGGTCGACTTGGCTGCGCTGGTGGAAGCGGAGTGCGCGAGACACCAAGGGGTCCTGCGGGTCCTTTCTCCGTGCCAGGTCTGGGGCAACAGCACGCTGCTGGCCCGGCTGACGGCCAACCTCCTGGCCAACGCGGTGGCCTACAACCGTGAAGAGGACAGCTGGGTACGGGTCACCGTACATGGCGATGGGGTGCTGACCGTGACGAACCCGGGCCCGACCGTGCATGAGTCGGAGGTCGAGGCTCTGTTCGAACCGTTCCGCCGCGGAGCGTCCCGCGACCGTACCGGAACAGGTTCCGGGTTGGGCCTGTCGATCGTACGGTCGATCGCCCTGGCTCACGGCGGCAAGGTGAGCGCCGTTTCTGGACCGCCGGCGGAAGGAGGCCTGATCGTCACTGTTCACTTCAACCCGGTGGCACCTCCCCCAACGGAGTTCTGACTTCAGCTCGTTGGGGTAAATTGTTGAGAAGTCCTTGTTGAGTGTACGTGAGTAACTGTATCCGTGGTGTGTGAGATATGCGGATTGGGGCATGCTCACTCCGGCAGGACGTCAGCGGCGCGAGACAGTACAGACGCGATTAGCCGAACTGTTCGAGTAACGGATCGCGGTGTCGAAAGTCGCACGTAGGCTGCGGGTGACGGGCCTCAAGTTTTCCGGACAGCGATCTGACCATCTGTTTCATGCGGCTATGCGCAACTCCGAATATTCGGCGTGGGCTTCCCATAATGGGCGATAGCCGATAGTCGAGTGGAGGCGTTTGTGATTGTACCAGATTTCGATGTATCGGGTGATGTCCCGCTGGGCGTCCTCTCGGGTCAGATACGTCACGCGGGAAACCCGCTCGTTCTTCAGAGTGCCGAAGAATGATTCCGCCATAGTGTTATCCCAGCAGACGCCAGTGCGTCCGGATGGTCGGCGGAGTCCGAACCGCTTCAGAGTTGCCGCGAACTCAGCGGACATGTAATTCGATCCGCGATCGGAGTGGATTATTGCACCGTCGGCGAGCTTTCTGTTCCGTGCCGCGTTGTGGATGGCGCGCGATATGAGAGGGGTTTGGTAGTGGTCGTCCATCGCGTAACCGATGACTTCCTTGGTACAGCAGTCAATGACCGTTGCGAGATAAAGCCACCCTTCTCCAGCTTTAACATAGGTTATGTCGCCGACAAGTTTTTCTCGTAGCCGGACTTTGACACCGCGAGCCGTTCACACATGAACTCAACAGAATATGCGTACTCCGTGGTGTCGAGCCGCATCACCTCGATGAACTCGTACTTTCTCGCTACCGGGGATCCCTCGCGAAGTACGCTGCGGCTTTTTTTAGAAAGGCGTTCTCCATCTCCAGATCACGGATACGCCGGTCCTGTT
>NZ_JBIWAJ010000057.1:0-4233 GCF_044759975.1 Streptomyces sp. NPDC098789 | reverse complement strand
AGTACCGCTTCGTGTACTTGCTTCCCACCTGGCGCTACTTCCTCTGGAACCTCAGATTCCAGTCTCCAGATATCCAAGACCAAGGGGAAGCTTCAAGGGAGGGTGAAGACCAGAGCGGCGTTCTGTCCGCCGAACCCGAAGGATGTGGTCAGCGCGGCCTGCATAGGAATGTCCCGGGGACGACCACGGACGATGTCCAGTTCTCTTCCAGGGTCCTGGCGGAAGAGGTTGGCGGTCGGCAGGACCTGCTGGTGTTCCAGGGAAAGAACGGTCAGTGCCGCTTCGATCGCCCCAGCTGCTCCCAGTGCATGACCGATGATGCTCTTGGGCGCAGTCACGGGAGGCGGTGTTCCTCGGTACAGACGGAGATAGAGGTCAGCTTCGGTGGCGTCGCCCAGGGGGGTGGAGGTGGCATGGGCGTTGATGTGCCCGATGTCTTGAGTGCGGCATCCGGCATCGGTGAGTGCCGTATGGATGGCCTGTTCCGCTCCAAGGCCCTGAGGGTGGGGAGCAGTGGGGTGATACGCGTCGGCTGAGGAACCGAAGCCCCGCAGCACGGCCCGCAGTCGTGCGCCGCGGCGGCGGGCGTGATCACGGCGTTCCAGGACTAGTACGGCGGCCCCTTCTCCGAGGACGAATCCGTCTCGCTCCCTGTCGAAGGGGCGTGCCGCGAGGTGGGGCTCAGTGCAGCGCTGTGACAGAGCACGCAGCTGGTGAAAGCAGGCCGCTGTCATCGGTGAGCGGGCGGATTCGCTGCCTCCGGCGAGGACGACATCGCAGGCTCCGGCACGGATGAGATCGCGGGCGACACCGAGAGCGGTTGCTCCTGAGGCGCAGGCGCTGGCGATGGTGAAGTTGGTTCCGTGGATACCGAGATCCATGGCGACTTCGCTTGCCGCCATACTCGGCACGCTTCGCGTCAGGGCCAGAGGCGAGACACGGTGGGGCCGGTGCGCGTCCAGGCGATTGAACTCGGTGAGGTAGGTGGCCAAGCTGTTACTGCCGACACCGAGTACGACACCCACCCTGTGGGAGAGGCGGGCGGTCGGCTCGAGGCAGGCATCGGCCATAGCCTGCCGGGCTGCGATCAGGGCCAGGTGGATGAACCTGTCGAGCCGACGGGCAAGGCGCAGGCCAAGTTCTTGTACTGGGTCGATGCCGTCGACGCGGCATGAGAAGGCGACGGGGAGTCCGGACAGCTCGGGGTCTGGGCTGGCCAGGCAGCGGCCCCGCGTCATCGTCTCCCACGCACTACCGGGATCTGTCCCGGCGGGGATCACCAGCCCGAGCCCGGTCACAGCAACCTCGAGCCTTGCATGTGCTCTCATTGACGGGCTCATGCCGACTGGAAGACGAGGACGGCGTTGTGGCCGCCGAATCCCGAAGAGTTACTGATGACTGCGGACATCCGCTGCTCGCGGGGTGCCTTGGTGACGACGTCCAGGTCGATTTCAGGGTCGAGCCGGCAGAGGTTAGCGGTGGGCGGTACGAGCTGGTGGTGGAGGGAGAGCACTGAGCAAACAGCTTCGATTCCGCCGGAGCCGCCGAAGGCATGCCCCAGAACGCTTTTATTTGCGGTGACTGGGGGTGGTGTGCCGAAGACGTCACGCAGTGCTGCTGCCTCGATCCGGTCGTTGAGGACGGTGGAAGTGGCGTGGACATTGACATGGTCGATCTCGCGGGGGTGGAGACCGGCATCGGTGAGCGCCATGCGGAAGGCCTGTTTCGTGCCGAGGCCCTCGGGGTGGGGTGCGGTGGGGTGGTGTGCGTCGCTGGTCGCGCCGAATCCGGACAGGAAGGCGTAGGGGCGCGCTCGGCGGGCCCGTGCGTGTTCCCCGCGCTCCAGCACGAGGACACCCGCCCCCTCGCCCAGCACGAATCCGTCGCGTTCCGCGTCGAAGGGCCGTGACGCGGTCGCCGGATTGTGCCGTCCGGCGGACAGCGCTCCCATCCTCCAGAACGCCGCGGAGATCAGGGGGGAACATGCGGACTCGCTTCCGCCTGCGACTGCGATGTCACACATGCCGGAGCGGATCATCATCGCAGCTGTTCCGATGGCGGTGGTGCCGGAAGCACAGGCGGTGCTGAGGGACATGCTGGGTCCCAGCGCGCCGAGCATCGTCGCCACTTCTCCGGAGGCCATGTTGGGTGAGCTACGCGGGCACGCGGTAGGAGACAGGGCCCGATAGCGCCGCGCGGACATCGTTTCGCATACTGCAACCACGTTATCCTGGCTGGAGCCTCCTACGCCCAGGACGACGCCCACTCTGGTGCCGTCCCACGATCCTGGGTCAAGGGCGGCATCGTTGACGGCCTCGTGTGCCGCCGCCATCGCCATCCTGATAAAGCGGTCGGTGCGCCAGACCAGGCGGGCTCCGACTGTCGCTGCCAGCGCATCGTCATCAATACGGCAGGAAAAGGACACGGGAAGACCAGCCAGTCCGGGGTCGGCTGTGGCAGTGGGGGTGCCCTCACACAGTCGGTGCCAGCTTGGCCCCACCCCCATGCCGGCCGGGGTGACAAGGCCCAACCCCGTTACCGCCACAGCACCGCGCGACGCCATCACCGTGAACCTCCCAGGAAGCCCCGGCCGTCAGGTTGAGGGGAAAATAGGCTCCCACTGAGTGGGACTCGGCCGACCGAACGGAAGAGCGCCCGCACGAGCGGACCGCGCGCACGCGGTTCATCGCCAGAGCCCAGCACATGCTCAGGGCTGGCCACGAGTGATGACAGCAAATGACCACACCCTTCCAAGCGCCGCGGTGCCCGGTCCAGAGCGGGATCCGGCGGCAGTTCGCTTCTCGGCAGCGGAGAATTCACAGCACGGTCCGGTCGGTACCGGTCTTCGCGGCTCTCCCCGCGGCCACCGCCTGCACGAGCGCTTGTCCGGCTTCGGCCAGAGTGCTTTCCGGCCCCAACGAAAGCCCCTCTTCATGCAGCTCGACGCCGGTCGTCTCCTCGATCACCACCACCAGCTCCAGCACTGCGATGGAGTCAAGTTCGAGTTCCGTCAGAGTCGCTTCCGGTCTTACCCTCTCCGCTTCGATCTGGAAATGCTCGGTCAGCAACTGAGCGAGCATCGCCTCGTTGAACTGGACATCGGTGATTTCAACCATGGCGGAGTCCTTAGCGATACAGGGAGAAAAAGAGGGGAAACGGCTCTTCCAAGCAGGAAACCGCCCTCTATCCGATCAGTACAGGCAAGGCGGCCGCACGCCGCGCGATGCTGCCCTGCCAGGCAAGCGCACTCACATCCGCCGCGAGACGGATGCGCGGAAAACGGTGAAACAGGTTATGCAGTACATGCCGCACCTGCAGGTGTCCGAGCCCCGCACCCGGACAGAAGTGCGGTCCGTAGCCGAAGGACACATGACGAGCCGTGCCCGGGCGGTCTGCCATCACGTGCCATGCCCGGGGCCAGCGACTCGGATCGACGTTGGCCACGGGGAAGGCCAGCACCACCAACTGACCGGCATCCACGACGTATCCGCCCAACTGCAGCGGTTCGCTGGCGAACCGCCAAGCCCCATAGGTGAATGGGGCAGCCAGCCGGATGACATCATCAACGATGAACGGCGCATCCTTGGTGCCAAGAGCCAGCGCTCGTCTCGCCTCGCGGTACTCAGAGGAGAGCAGGTGCATCGCCGCGGTCGTGACGGTCGCCAGGGTGGAATCCACGGCCGCGAACAGAATGAACGAGAGCGATCCGAGCAGCTCCGCGGTCGATACCGCTCCGTCTCGGTGAGCAATCAGCAGTGCTGTGGTCAGGTTGTCGCCAGGATCGCGCCGGGCCCAGGCCAAGAGAGCCGTGAGCCGCTTGTTCATCGCGACAGCCGCGGCCCGCATCCCCGGCTCGTCGGGGTGTGCCGCATCGCTCAGGCGCAGACTGAGCGCAACCAGGCGCTGCGCCTGCTCCACCGGCTGGCCGAGCAGGCGGGCCACTGTCGCAGTGGCCACCGGCAGCACAAGACCGGACACGAGGTCGCCCCCGCCCGCCCGCGCGAACCGATTCAGAGCATCTTCCACGGACCGGTTGACCGCCGGCCCGTACTGAGCGACGGCCCGAGGAGTGAGGAACGGCTTTGCGAGCCCGCGCAACCGCACATGGTCGATACCGTCGGAACTCAGCACATTGCGACTAGGCAGTGTCTGATGGCTCTTTGGTGAGGTCGCGGAGCCAGATGACGATGGCGGCGGTGGCCAGGGTGCCGTTGAAGATGTAGTCGCGTTTGT
>NZ_JBIWAJ010000056.1:1928-4723 GCF_044759975.1 Streptomyces sp. NPDC098789 | reverse complement strand
CTTCAGAACTAACACAGTGGACGCGAGCAACTGAGGACAAGCCCTCGGCCTATTAGTACCAGTCAGCTCCACCCGTTACCGGGCTTCCACATCTGGCCTATCAACCCAGTCGTCTACTGGGAGCCTTACCCTCTCAAGGAGGTGGGAATACTCATCTTGAAGCAGGCTTCCCGCTTAGATGCTTTCAGCGGTTATCCCTCCCGAACGTAGCCAACCAGCCATGCCCTTGGCAGGACAACTGGCACACCAGAGGTTCGTCCGTCCCGGTCCTCTCGTACTAGGGACAGCCCTTCTCAATATTCCTACGCGCACAGCGGATAGGGACCGAACTGTCTCACGACGTTCTAAACCCAGCTCGCGTACCGCTTTAATGGGCGAACAGCCCAACCCTTGGGACCGACTCCAGCCCCAGGATGCGACGAGCCGACATCGAGGTGCCAAACCATCCCGTCGATATGGACTCTTGGGGAAGATCAGCCTGTTATCCCCGGGGTACCTTTTATCCGTTGAGCGACAGCGCTTCCACAAGCCACTGCCGGATCACTAGTCCCGACTTTCGTCCCTGCTCGACCCGTCGGTCTCACAGTCAAGCTCCCTTGTGCACTTACACTCAACACCTGATTGCCAACCAGGCTGAGGGAACCTTTGGGCGCCTCCGTTACTCTTTAGGAGGCAACCGCCCCAGTTAAACTACCCATCAGACACTGTCCCTGATCCGGATCACGGACCGAGGTTAGACATCCAGCACGACCAGAGTGGTATTTCAACGGCGACTCCACAACCACTGGCGTGGCTGCTTCAAAGTCTCCCACCTATCCTACACAAGCCGAACCGAACACCAATATCAAACTATAGTAAAGGTCCCGGGGTCTTTCCGTCCTGCTGCGCGAAACGAGCATCTTTACTCGTAGTGCAATTTCACCGGGCCTATGGTTGAGACAGTCGAGAAGTCGTTACGCCATTCGTGCAGGTCGGAACTTACCCGACAAGGAATTTCGCTACCTTAGGATGGTTATAGTTACCACCGCCGTTTACTGGCGCTTAAGTTCTCAGCTTCGCCACACCGAAATGTGACTAACCGGTCCCCTTAACGTTCCAGCACCGGGCAGGCGTCAGTCCGTATACATCGCCTTACGGCTTCGCACGGACCTGTGTTTTTAGTAAACAGTCGCTTCTCGCTGGTCTCTGCGGCCACCCCCAGCTCACGGAGTAAATCCGATCACCAGTGATGGCCCCCCTTCTCCCGAAGTTACGGGGGCATTTTGCCGAGTTCCTTAACCATAGTTCACCCGAACGCCTCGGTATTCTCTACCTGACTACCTGAGTCGGTTTAGGGTACGGGCCGCCATGAAACTCGCTAGAGGCTTTTCTCGACAGCATAGGATCATCCACTTCACCACAATCGGCTCGGCATCAGGTCTCAGCCTTAATGTGTGACGGATTTGCCTATCACACGGCCTACACCCTTACCCCGGGACTACCACCGCCCGGGTTGGACTACCTTCCTGCGTCACCCCATCGCTTACCTACTACCACCTTGGATCAGCGGCTCCACCACTTTCCTTTGCCCGAAGGCTCCGGAACGGCTTCACGGCCTTAGCATCAATGGATTCGATATTGGGCGTTTCAAAGCGGGTACCGGAATATCAACCGGTTGTCCATCGACTACGCCTGTCGGCCTCGCCTTAGGTCCCGACTTACCCTGGGCAGATCAGCTTGACCCAGGAACCCTTAGTCAATCGGCGCACACGTTTCTCACGTGTGTATCGCTACTCATGCCTGCATTCTCACTCGTGAACCGTCCACAACTAGCTTCCGCTGCTGCTTCACCCGGCACACGACGCTCCCCTACCCATCACAGCGGGCGTTGGCCCTATTGCTGCAATGACACGACTTCGGCGGTACGCTTGAGCCCCGCTACATTGTCGGCGCGGAATCACTTGACCAGTGAGCTATTACGCACTCTTTCAAGGGTGGCTGCTTCTAAGCCAACCTCCTGGTTGTCTCTGCGACTCCACATCCTTTCCCACTTAGCGTACGCTTAGGGGCCTTAGTCGATGCTCTGGGCTGTTTCCCTCTCGACCATGGAGCTTATCCCCCACAGTCTCACTGCCACGCTCTCACTTACCGGCATTCGGAGTTTGGCTAAGGTCAGTAACCCGGTAGGGCCCATCGCCTATCCAGTGCTCTACCTCCGGCAAGAAACACGTGACGCTGCACCTAAATGCATTTCGGGGAGAACCAGCTATCACGGAGTTTGATTGGCCTTTCACCCCTAACCACAGGTCATCCCCCAGGTTTTCAACCCTGGTGGGTTCGGTCCTCCACGAAGTCTTACCTCCGCTTCAACCTGCCCATGGCTAGATCACTCCGCTTCGGGTCTAGAGCGTGCAACTCAATCGCCCTATTCGGACTCGCTTTCGCTACGGCTTCCCCACACGGGTTAACCTCGCTACACACCGCTAACTCGCAGGCTCATTCTTCAAAAGGCACGCAGTCACGACTGTATGTGCAAGCACATACAGCGACGCTCCCACGGCTTGTAGGCACACGGTTTCAGGTACTATTTCACTCCGCTCCCGCGGTACTTTTCACCATTCCCTCACGGTACTATCCGCTATCGGTCACCAGGGAATATTTAGGCTTAGCGGGTGGTCCCGCCAGATTCACACGGGATTTCTCGGGCCCCGTGCTACTTGGGAGATTCTTAAGCAAGCCGTTAATGTTTCGTCTACGGGGGTCTTACCCTCTACGCCGGACCTTTCGCATGTCCTTCGACTACATCAACGGTTTTT
>NZ_JBIWAJ010000055.1:0-4826 GCF_044759975.1 Streptomyces sp. NPDC098789 | reverse complement strand
ACTCTTTCGTGTCCGATTCCCGGTCGAAGCGGGTTTCGCTTTCCAGTTCTTCGCTTTCGCGCTTTCCCTTTCCGGCGAGTCCGACTCTATCAGAAGTTTCGGACCGGTTCTCCCGGCGTTCACAACTGAAAAAGAGCGGAGTGCACCCCTGATGGAATTCAATTCCATGGGAGGGGGGCGGTCAGACTCTAAACCATCGCTGCCGAACTTGTCCAGTTCGAGGCAACCGTTCGACTCTACCCAGCCACCACTCCCGTGTCAACGCCCCCGCGTACGCCGGCGGCCGGGCCCGGCGTCAACCCAGTACGAACGGGAGCCGGCCCGCCAGTCCGCCCAGCTCGGCGGCTTGTTCAGCGGTCGGGGACCGGCGCCCGGTGCCGATCAGCAGAGCTTCCCGGTCGGAGAACGACGGCGGGAACGGCTCGCCCGCGATCGCCTCCAGCAGCTCGCGCGAGCCGGCGAGGTCCTCCTGCGGCGGCTGGGCGGCGTCCGGGAGGTGCGCGATCAGATCGAGGTGGTGCAGGGTCCACTCCAGGACGTACGCACGGAGGTAGTCCCCCGCGGTGAGGACCTCGCCCTTGGTTCCCACCCGCATCGCACGGTCGGCCAGGGCAGCGGCGCGGCCTGCGGCGGACCCCACGTCGTCGAGGTGGAAGGTGAGCAGCCACGGCTCCCCGTACGCGGCGGCGAGGCGGACGACCAGTGCGTCGAGCGGGTCCTGTCCCGTCGGGGCCTCGACGAGGTCCCAGTACGTCACCGCGTCCCGGGTCGATTCCGCGTCGACCGGGGTGACCAGCGTGATCAGCACGTCCTGGGCATCGATGACCAGATGGCACACCAGGTCGCGCACGAGCCACCCCGCGCAGCCGGAGGGCCGCGCGAAGTCCTCGTCCGTCAGCTCGGCGACCGCCGCCCGCAACGCCGCCCAGGACCGCGAGAAGTCGTCCACGCCCGCAACCTAACAGCGCCCCGCGCTCAGAGGGCGGCTTCCTCGCCGGTCGACCCGCCCGGCGACGGCGCCGCGGGGACGTTCAAGGTGAAGGTGGTGCCGGGTGCCGGGGCGGCCGGGCGGGCCGTGAGGGTGCCGCGGTGCCGGTGGGCGATGTCGCGCGCGATGGCGAGCCCGAGGCCGCTGCCGCCGGCGTCGCGGGTGCGGGCCTCGTCGAGCCGGGTGAAGCGTTCGAAGACCCGCTCGCACTCGTCGGGGGTGAGGGGGGTGCCGTCATTGTGGACGGTGACCGTGCAGGTACCTCCGTCGTCGGTGATGGCGACGGCGAGGACCACGGCGGTGCGCGCGTGCCGCACGGCGTTGTCGAGGAGGTTGCGCAGCAGCCTGTGCAGCTGGAGCCCGTCGCCGCGGACCGGCGCCTGCTCCGGGCCCGGGTCGAGGGTGACGGGGTGGCCCAGGTCCCGGTACTCCAGGACGAGTTCGCGGGTCAGCCCCGCGAGGTCCACCAGCGAGCGGGGGGCCGGCCCGTCGGGGCGGGCCAGCAGGAGCAGGTCCTCGGTGAGGCCGTGGATCCGGCGGGTGGCGACGAGGGCGCCCTCCAGAACCTCGGTCGGATCGATGCTGTCGGGGTGCTCCAGTGCGGTTTCGAGTTGGTAGTGCAGGGCGGCCAGGGGGGAGCGCAGCTCGTGGGCCGCGTCACCGACGAAGCGGCGCTGGCGCTCGACGGCGTCCTCCAGGCGGTCGAGGGTGCTGTTCGTCGTCCTGGCGAGTGCCCGGATCGGGTCGCGGCCTTCGGGAACCGGCACCCGGCGGTCGAGGCTGTCGTCGGTGATCTCGGCGACCTCGCGCCGCATCGCGTCGACCGGGCGCAGCGAACGCCGGGTGGCGGCCCAGGCCGTCGCGGCCACCACCAGCGCGGCGGCGGGTACACCCGCAACGAGGGGCGCCGTGAGCGCGTCGGACACGTACGCGGCGACGTACGGCGGTACGAGGATGTAGAGAGTGGACCGGCACGAGCCGTCGGACTCGGTGGGGTGCCCGCAGCCGTCCGCTGGGGTGATCACCGGAATACTGACCACGAAGAGGCTCTGGTGGGACAGGCTGTGCGCCTCCGCGTGGGCGATCTGCTCCGCCGCTGCGGGATACCCGCCCGCGCTGCGCAGGCTGCCGTCCGGGAGGTGGAAGCGCGACCGTTCCCTCTCGTCCACTTCACCGAGGCGCACGGTACGGGTGTGGGGATTGCCTACGGCCCGCTGTCCGGGCGGGTCCGGGGGCGGCGGCGGAAGCAGCGACGTGAGGCCCGCCAGGTACGTGGCCCCTCCCGACACGGTGACGACGCGGCCGTCCCTGTCGATCTGTACGAACGGCCCGTCGCCCGGGGCAGGCGGGCCGTCCTTCCAACCCCGGGCCGCCTGGTCCGCCAACCGCAGCGACAGCTCCAGCGCGCGCTGGTCGGACTCCCCGTACACCGCGTCGTAGAGGTACCGCTGGAACGACCAGGCGCCGATGCCGAAGAGGACCAGGGCGGCGAGCCCGGCCACGAGCGCGGTACGCAGCGGGGTGGACAGCCGGCGCACGAGACGCACCGGATTCGGCATCCGCGTCCGGTGCGGGTGATCAGCCCGCACGGCGTTCCTGGAGGGTGTCGAGGCGGTAGCCGCGGCTGCGGACGGTCTCGATGGTGTGCGTCCCGAAGGGGGCGTCCACCTTCTTGCGCAGCGCGGAGACGTACACCTCCACGATGGCGGTACCGCCCGTGTAGGCCGGGTCCCACACCTCGTCGAGGATCGCCTCCTTCGACACGGGCTGGTCCGGTGTGTGCATCAAGCAGGCGAGGATCGCGAACTCCTTTGGTGTGAGGGCCAGTTCGGAGTCCCCGCGGCCCGCCCGTCGAGCGGCGAGGTCGACCCACAGGTCTCCCGCGCGCAGGACGGACCGGTCGTCGCTACCTCCCGCGCCGCCCCGGCGCAGCAGGGCGCGGAGCCGGGCGAGGAGGACGACCGAGGAGAACGGCTTGACCAGGTAGTCGTCGGCTCCGGTGTCCAACCCCTCGGCCTCGTCGTGGGCGCCGTCCTTCGCGGTGAGCATCAGCACGGGCGTGTCCACGCCCACGGCGCGCAGGGCGGCGCAGATCCGGTAGCCGTTCAGGCCGGGGAGCATGAGGTCGAGCACGATCACCGCGTGGTCGCCGGTGAGGGCGCGCTCCAGCCCCGCCCTCCCGTCGGCCACGAGCTCGACGCGGTACCCCTCCGCGGTCAGGCCGCGGCGCAGCGCGGGGCCGAGCTGAGGATCGTCCTCGACGACCAGGATCTCTTTCATGCACCCAAGACTTGCATGCGCTTTGTACCGATTCCTGAAGGTGATCTTTAGGATCTTCAGGACATCTTTGGGCTGACTCCCGCACTCTGCTGGCCGGTCGCACGACGACCGACCCACCCCCCGATCCGTCAGCAGACCAGGAGAACCCCTCGCATGCCCCGCACACCGCGCCGTCCCGTCCCCTCCGACGCCCCGCCCCGCAGCCGCCGGACCGGCCGGCGCCGCGCCGCGGCGGCGGCCCTCGGCCTGGTGGTGAGCGGCGCGCTCCTCACCGGTTGCGGCCAGGGGCGCACCACCCCGGCCGAGGCACGCGCCGGCGCCGCGGCGGACGGCAGCACGCCGGCGGTGGACTGCCGCAAGGAGAAGTGCATCGCGCTGACCTTCGACGCCGGCCCCGGCCCGCACACTCCCCAACTCCTGGACATCCTCAAGGAGAAGAAGGTCCACGCCACCTTCTTCCTCCTCGGCAAGAACCACGTCGTACCGCGCCCCGACCTGGTCCGCCGAGAAGCCGCCGAGGGCCACGAGATCGGGAACCACACCTGGAGCCACGAACGCCTGGACGAGCTGTCCACCGAACGGATACGGGACGAACTCGGCCGCACCCAGGAGGCGATCAAGAGCGTCACCGGCAAGGCCCCCACGCTCATGCGCCCGCCCCAGGGCGGCACGAACGACAAGGTGCACGCGGTCACCCGGTCCCTCGGCCTGTCGGAAGTCCTGTGGAACGCCACCGCGAGCGACTACGCCACGACGGACACGAAGCTCATCGGCGACCGGATACTCAAGCAAGCCACCCGGGACGGCATCATCCTGCTCCACGACATCTACGACGGCACGGTCCCCGCGGTGCCCAGGATCATCGACGAACTCCGCTCCCGCGGCTACGTCTTCGTCACCGTCCCCCAGCTCCTGGCCCCCGCCGCTCCCCAACCGGGCGCCGTCTACCACCCCTGACCTGAGTGCACCGTGCGCGGACCACGGCTGCGAGGCTGTGCCCATGGATGTGGGAGCACTCGATGCGGACGACTACGAGTCGGTGCACCGCGCGAGCCGAGGTCTGGCCGCGCGGTACGGAATGCTGACGCTCAACGCCGCGTTGGAGGCGTGGGAAGCATGCGTGCAGGACGCCGAGGACGGGTTCGACGCCGAACTCGTCTGGGAGTACGAGAACGAGCTCCGCTGCCGGCACTGGCTCGCAGCGGCCTGGCCCGTACTCACCGAGCGCGTCCGGGCCGCACGACAAGCGGAGCTGGACGCGCTGGACGCCCGATACCGGCTGGCCACCGTGCCTCTGCCCGGCCAGGGCGACGATGCGCCGTGGCACTCCCGGCGGCCGCGGCTCATCGGATGAGCACGAGAGCGGCCCGGAGCCGAGCGGATATGGAATGGGGTCGGAATGGACCCGGAACGGACCCGGAACGCAGAAAAGCCCCGCACCATAAGGTGCGGGGCTTTCCCGAAAAAATTGTTCGGCGGCGTCCTACTCTCCCACAGGGTCCCCCCTGCAGTACCATCGGCGCTGAAAGGCTTAGCTTCCGGGTTCGAAATGTAACCG
>NZ_JBIWAJ010000054.1:0-5097 GCF_044759975.1 Streptomyces sp. NPDC098789 | reverse complement strand
TGGAAGGAGGTCACCGCACGGTGCTACGACCGCGAGGTGGGCCATGGCCGCAAGGAGACCCGTGTGACCAGGGCCCTCACCGTCACCGGCCTCGGTCTGGACTTCCCTCATGCCGTCCAGGCCGTGCGCGTCCTGCGTCATCGCACCGATCTCAAGAGCGGCAAGTGCAGCCGTCAGACCGTCTACGCGGTCACGGACCTGAACTCGCAACAGGCCTCGCCTCAGCGGCTCGGTCAGCTCGCCAGGTCACAGTGGACCATCGAGAACCGGCTCCACTTCGTCCGCGACACCACCTTCGGCGAGGACGCCTCGAAGATCCGCACCGGCCACGGGCCCGAGAACATAGCGACACTGCGCAACCTGGCGATCAACACCCTCCGGCACCACGGGCACCGCAACATCGCCGCCGGCCTCCGCCACGTCTCCTACGACCCGTTCAACCGGCCACCGGACCTGCTGAACATCCCCTGACCAGGCTGTCTACACGGCCACCGCGACTTTGAAACGCCCCTGGCAGAGACCCTGGCCGGCACCGGCACCGGCCACAAACGCTGGACCACCCGCTGAAGGCGAGCCCTCCAAGCCTTCGACATCGCCTTCGACGGCCGCCTCGCCAACAACCGAATCTGACCCTACAAACCAACCCAGTTACGCCGAAAACTTTACAGACCCCGGGTGCCCGGAAATCGGGGCCGTGACACGAGCGTCCGCAGCCTGCGGTGTGTTGAGAAAAAACGCTGGCTACGGGCGCAGTGACCTGGCGTGGCCGGGCCGTTGCCGATTGTCGCGTCGCCGGGTTTGGGTGCCTCCCGAAGTTGTGAACACCACCCCTCCGTTACGAACGTACGACGACCGGGAGCCGTGTCAAAACGTCGGCGTGACTTGTGAACGAAGCTATCAAGGCCTGAAACATTTGCGAAACATACAGTTCTATACACCTTGATACATGACTGGAGACAAGCACAGCAGGCAACGCCATAAGGCCCTCCTGGCTACCGGAGCGGTAGTCCTCGCTATATCCCTGGCTGCCTGTGATGGTGGCGCGAAGAAGGTGGATGGCGCCAGGCCGAGCGACGGCTGGTCCGCGGACGCTAACGGCAATCGGAACAAGAAGGTCGAGGGCGCGGACGAGGCTCAGAAGAAGAAATGGAGCGAGGAGCTCCTGCAGTATGCACAGTGCCTGCGGAAGAACGGTTTCAAGGAGGCAAAAGACCCGGTCGACGGCGCCTACCTGGACCAGACTCCGGACACCCCAGAGAAGCTGAAGGCGCAGGAGGCATGCAAGGACGTCCTGAAGGGCTGGGGTACTCAGTGAGGCGCAGGCGTCTGCTGTACGCGTCGTTGGCCGGACTCATGGCGGTGGGTGTGGGGGCAGGTGGCATCGCCACTAGCCAGGGTAGTAGTGGCGAAGAGGCCTCCGGCAACAGCGCCCGTCCGGTCCCCGGCGGAACTATCAAGCTGGCCAAGGGCGATCTCGCCCAGTCCGTGACTGCGCCCGGCAACCTGCACTTCGGCTGCCTCTTTACGGTGGGCGGCGGTGTGAAAGGCACGCTCACTTGGCTTCCTAAGCCCGGCGATCTCATCGAGCGGGGCAAGCCGCTCTACCGAGTCGACGACAAGATCGTTGTCGCCTTCTTCGGTGGGATTCCCGTGTACCGCAATCTCAAAGCTGGCGATCAGGGCAGGGATGTAGGGCAGTTGAAGGAGAACTTGCGTGAGCTTGGTTACGTAGCTGGATCCGGAGACATCTTCGATGCGGGGACGGTCGCCGCGCTCAGGAGGTGGCAGCGCACCGCTGGCCTTGAGGTGACCGGGGAGCTTGCGCAGTCACAATTCGTTTTCGTGGCGGGTCCTTCTCGGGTTGCTGAGGTGAAGGGCCAATTGGGTAAACCCGTGGGCGGCGATGTGCTCGTGGTGAGTAGTCGGTCGATGGAGGTAGACCTGGAGGTCCCGATCAATGAACAAGCGCTGGCACACGTGGGGGCGCCTGCCGAGGTATCGCTGCCGGGTGGCAAGAAGGTGAAGGGTGAGGTCGCAGCGTCTTCGCCCGCGGGCGCGGCGCCCCCTTCTGATGAGCAGGGGCTTGGCGGCGGGGGGCAGAAGCTTGCGCCCACGCTAAAGGTGCGGGTCAAGCTCCTCGATGCGGACGCGGCGAAGGATCTTGTCGGCGGGACAGTCGATGTCAAGCTGTTCAACCCACCGATCCAGGGCGTCTTTTCGGTACCGGTGACCGCGTTGCTCGCGCGGCCGGGCGGCGGGCACGCGATCGAGGTTGTGGAGGGCGGCAAACGGAGACTGCTCCCAGTGAAGACAACCCTCTTCTCGGAGGGCCGGGTGCAAATCGAGGGAGACGAGCTCCGGACGGGCATGGACGTGGCGGTACCGGGATGAGGTCAGACGATTCTGTGGATGCGGTGGTGGAGCTGGAAGCTGTCTCCCGCTCCTACCCCGGCGGTGTCGTCGCCCTCGACTCGATCGATCTCAGCGTCCGGCGCGGTGAACTGACTGCCATCGTCGGCCCCTCAGGGTCTGGGAAGTCAACCTTGCTCAACCTCATCGGCACCCTCGACCTACCCACTTCCGGGCGGGTCGTTATCGACGGCCATAGCGTCGCCGAGCTCAGCGACCGTCAGTTGTCTGCCCTGCGCGCACGCTCAACCGGATTCGTTTTCCAACAGTTTCATCTTGCGAACGGAGCCAGCGCCCTCGACAACGTCGCCGATGGACTGCTTTATTCGGGACACCCCCTGAAAGAGCGACGGGAGCGGGCTACGGACGCCCTGGAACGGGTTGGTCTCGGTGATCGGCTCATGCATAAGCCACACGAGCTGTCGGGTGGCCAGAAGCAGCGCGTCGCCATCGCCCGTGCGGTGGTGGGCCAACCCGCGCTGCTGCTTGCTGACGAGCCGACCGGCGCCCTCGACTCGGTGTCCGGTGCCTCCGTGATGGAACTGCTACACGAGCTGAACGCAGCCGGGACGACCATCCTCGTCATCACCCATGACCGCGATATCGCGGCCGGACTAGACCGGCAGGTCGCCATGCTGGACGGTGCTGTGTACGCAGACTCGGGTCGGGTGTCGGCATGCTGAGCCCGGCCAGGCTCAGCGCACGCGACGTGCTCCGCGTGGGTGGGTTCGGGCTGCGCACACGCCCCATGAGGGCCTTCCTGTCCGCGCTCGGGATTGCTATCGGGATCGCGGCGATGGTCGCGGTCGTCGGAATTTCCACATCCAGTCAGGCGAATCTGCAGCGCGAACTTGACCGGATCGGCACCAATCTACTTTCCGCCCGGCCGGGGTCCTCTGTCGCGATCAAGAAGCCGGTGAAGTTCACCGAGGGGTCGGCTGGGCAGCTCGCCCGGATTGAAGGAGTGGAGTCGGCGACCGCAGTGGGAAAGACAGCCGGTTACGTCTACCGGAATGACCGGATACCGGCCAACGAAACCAATAACATCACCCCCTTCGCCGTCCAGAGCAACCTCCTCGAGACCGTGCGTGGTGCGGTCAGAACGGGCAGCTGGCTCAACGACACCACCGCAGAGCATCAGGTGACGGTTCTCGGCTCTTCCACCGCCCAAGCACTCGGCATCATCGCCCCAGGCGGGCAAGTACTCATCGGCGGCCGATGGTTCACCGTCGCCGGTATCCTGGACCCACTACCCCTCACACCGGAACTGGACTACGGCGCATTGATCGGCTGGGACGCGGCCAAGGCGTACCTTAGCTTCAACGGGAACCCGAACACTCTGCACGCGCGCACCAGCGAATCGGAAATCCAGCAGGTGCAGAAGCTGATCGCACCCAGCCTTAACCCGGAAGACCCCACCGCTGTCAAAGTCTCCAATCCGGCCCAAGCACTAATGGCCAAGCGGGCCGGCGAGGCAGCATTCACCGGGTTGCTGCTCGGGCTCGGCGCGGTAGCGCTCCTCGTCGGTGGCATCGGGGTCGCCAACACCATGGTCATCTCGGTACTCGAACGCCGCGGCGAAGTAGGGCTGCGACGGTCTATGGGCGCAACCAGGGGCCAGATACGCAGCCAGTTCCTCACTGAATCACTGCTGCTCTCGGCACTCGGCGGCGTGGCAGGAGTACTACTTGGGTCAGGAGCAACCGCGGTGTTCGCGCTGCTGCAAGGGTTCCCCGTGGTGGTACCTCCCTGGGTGATCGCAGGGGGCCTTTGCGCGACGATAGCGATCGGCGGCGTAGCCGGGCTATACCCAGCGGTACGCGCCTCATGCCTATCCCCGACCGCTGCACTGACAGCAGTTTGACGGCGAGGCAATTCAGGCAAATGCTTATGTTACTGAGGATTTCGGGTTGTCGTCGGGTGGTGACGGTTCATGATTCCTGCGGTATGCCGGTGGTATGCGTTATCCGGAGGGTGGGGGCCTGATTGCTGAGCGTCGGGTGTTTCGTGAGGGGATCCGGTGTGAGGCCGGGGTGCGGTTCGCGGCGGGTGAGAAGACCGCGGTGATCGCGAAGGATCTGCGGGTGAGTGTGCGGTCGGTGGAACGCTGGCGCCATGCCTGGCGCGAGGGCGTCATGGAGGCCCTCCGCTCGAGCGGTCCGGCAAACTCGCCGACCGTCACCGATGCCCAGTTCGCCGTACTCGAGGACGAACTCGGCAAGGGTCCGGCCGCGCACGGTTTCGAGGATGAGCGGTGGGCCCTGGTCCGGGTCCAGACCGTGATTCGCTGTCGTCTGCGCCTGACGCTGTCGATGGCGACGGTCTGGCGGCTGCTGAAACGGCACGGCTGGTCCTGGCAGGCGCCTGCCCGCAGAGCACTCGAGCGTGATGAGCACGCGGTGGAGTTGTGGAAGAAGGAGGTGTGGCCGCAGGTAAAAGTCTCGCGGTGGCGTGTGGGGGCTGGCTCGTCTTCGAGGACGAGGCCGGATTCTCCATGACGCCGCCCCGCGCCCGCACCTGGGGCTGGCGCGGACATACCCCCGTCATCCGGGGGAGAGGCAGGTCCCGTCGCCGGACTTCGGTCGCCGCCCTGTGCTGCTACTGACCTTGAAGTCGTCTTGTCGTAGGGGCTGACGGTTGATGATCGTCGCGGTATGCCGGATGTATGAGGTATCCGCAGGGTGGGGG
>NZ_JBIWAJ010000053.1:0-5969 GCF_044759975.1 Streptomyces sp. NPDC098789 | reverse complement strand
GATTGGGCGCGGGCGTTCGAGGGGACGGGTGCGTCGCGGGTCGAGTTGCCGACGTACGCGTTCCAGCGGCGCCGCTACTGGCTCGACGCCCCGGCCGGAGCCCGTGGTGACATGGGATCGGTCGGCCTGCTGTCGACGGAGCACCCCATGCTCGGAGCGGCGATGGACCTTCCCCATTCCGAGGGAGCCGTCTTCACCGGTCGACTCTCGCTGCGCACGCACCCGTGGCTGGCCGACCACGCGGTCGGTTCCACCGTGCTGCTGCCGGGAACCGGCTTCCTGGAGCTCGCCGTCCGGGCGGGCGACGAGGTCGGTTGCGGGGTCGTGGAGGAGCTGACGCTCGAAGCCCCGCTCACCCTCCCGGAGAGCGGTGGCCTACACCTGCGGGTGACCATCGCGGAGCCGGACGGGACCGGGCGACGCGCGGTGAGCGTGTACTCGCGCGGTGATGCGGCGTCCTTCGAGGAGACGTGGACCTGCCATGCCACCGGTGTCCTCGCGGCGGGCGGTCCGCAGCCCTCGGTGGATCTTGCGACCTGGCCCCCGGCCGGTGCAGTCCCGGTGGACACGGCGACGTTGTACGACGACCTGGCCGAGGCCGGGCACGGATACGGCCCGGTGTTCCAGGGCGTACGGGCGGCGTGGCGGCGCGGGGCCGAGGTGTTCGCCGAGGTCGCCCTGCCGGAGGAGGCGCAAGGGGACGCCGGTCGGTTCCGGCTGCACCCGGCCCTGCTGGACGCGGCGTTGCACGGTCTGCGACTGGGCGGATTCTTCCCCGACGGCCTGGCACGGCTGCCGTTCGAGTGGCGCGGTGTGTCGCTGTACGCGGCCGGCGCGTCCGCCCTCCGCGTCCGTCTGGCGCCTGCGGGCGCCGGCGCCGACACGGGCGCCGTGACCGTGGCGGTGGCCGACGGCGCCGGCCACCCGGTGGCCTCGGTCGATTCGCTGCTCACCCGGTCCGTCGACCCCCAGCAGCTCGCCGCCGCGCAGAGCGCGCAGCGCGACGCGTTGTACCGCGTCCAGTGGACCCCGGCGCAGCAGGGGGTTCCGGCCGGGGGCCGTGCGGGATGGGCCTTCATCGGTGCTGCCGCGTCCGGGACGCGTGCGTCGTACGGAGACTTCGCCCTGCTGGCCGAGGCGGTGGGAGCGGGTGCCGCGGTGCCCGACACCGTCGTGGCCCGCCTCGGAGCCCCGGCTGGCGAACCCGGCGCCCCGGCCGGCTCGGCCCGCACCGCCCTGCACCACGCGCTGGCGCTGACGCAGGCGTGGCTCGCGGACGAGCGGTTCGCGGCCTCCAGGCTGGTCCTGGTCATGCGCGGCGCGGTCACCACGGGGGCCGACGACCTCGCACCCGACCCCGCGACCGCTGCGGTGTGGGGCCTGCTGCGCGTGGCGCAGACGGAGAACCCGGGCCGGTTCGTGCTCGTGGACACGGACACGGACGGGGAGGAGCTCTTCGGCGACGTCCTGGAGCAGGCGCTCGCCGCTGACGAGCCGCAGGTCGCCGTGCGCCGCGGGGCGGGGTACGCGCCCCGTCTCGTGCCGGCCTCGCTGCCCGCGCGGGACGCCCTCGAAGGCGAAGCCCCGTGGTGGGGTGCGTCGGACGGAACGGTCCTGCTCACCGGTGCCACCGGAACCCTCGGTGGTCTGGTCGCCCGGCACCTCGTCGCGGAACACGGTGTCCGACACCTGCTGCTCGTCAGCCGCCGCGGCGACACCGCTCCGGGCGTGACGGACCTGGTGGCCGACCTGTCCGGGCTGGGGGCGGACGTCTCCGTGGCCGCGTGTGACGTGGCGGACCGAATCGCTCTGGCCGACCTGCTGGACCGGATCCCGTCCGAGCATCCGCTGACCGCCGTCGTGCACGCGGCAGGTGTGCTCGATGACGGACTGGTCCCCGCGCTGACTCCCGAGCGGATCGACCGCGTACTGGAGCCGAAGGCCGACGCGGCGTGGAACCTGCACGAGCTGACGCGCGACATGGGCCTGTCGGCGTTCGTCCTGTTCTCCTCGGCGTCAGGTGTGCTGGGAACCGCGGGACAGGCCAACTACGCCGCCGCGAACGCCTACTTGGACGCGCTGGCGGCCGTCCGGCATGCCGAGGGACTGCCGGCCACGTCGCTGGCGTGGGGCTTCTGGGGGCAGCGCAGTGCGATGACGGGCCGGCTCGCCGAGACGGACCTCGCCCGCATCGCACGTTCCGGCCTGGTCGCCCTGTCCTCTGAGGACGGACTCGCGCTCTTCGACACCGCGGTGGCGGCCGGCGAGCCGCTGCTGTTGCCCGTGCGGTTCGATGTGGCCGCCTTGCGCGCCTCGGACGCTCCCGTGTCTCCGGTCCTGCGTGACCTGGCCCGGGGACCGGTGCGCCGACGCCGGGCCGCGGAGGCCGGGGAGGCCGCCACCGGTTTGGCCCGGCGTTTGTCGGGGCTCCCGGAGGACGAGCGGGAGCGCGTACTCGCAGAACTCGTGCACGGGCACGTCTCGACCGTGCTGGGACGGGGCCCGTCGGACGCGGTGGCGCAGGACCGCCCGTTCAAGGAGCTCGGATTCGACTCGCTGATGGCCGTCGAACTCCGGAACCGGCTGAACGCGGCGACCGGGCTACGACTCCCGGCCACGCTGGTCTTCGACCACCCCACGTCGGCCGTTCTGGTGCGCCATCTGCTCGCCGAACTGGCGGAAGTCACGGACGGAACAACAACCCCCGCACACGTCAACGGTGTTACCACCTCGGGGGTCGCCGCGGACGACGACCCGATCGCCGTCGTCGCGATGAGCTGCCGATTCCCCGGTGACGTCGCGACGCCCGACGAGCTGTGGGACCTGGTCATGGCGCGTACGGACGCGATCACCCCGTTCCCGATGGACCGCGGCTGGGACCTGGAGAACCTGTACGACCCCGACCCGGACAACCAGGGGACGAGCTACGTCCGTGAGGGCGGCTTCCTGCACTCCGCGGCGGAGTTCGACCCGGGCTTCTTCGGGATCTCGCCGCGCGAGGCCCTGGCCATGGACCCGCAGCAGCGGCTGCTCCTGGAGACCTCGTGGGAGGCCTTCGAGCGGGCGGGGATCGCCCCGGGCTCAGTGCGGGGCAGTCGGGCGGGCGTCTTCGCCGGTGTGATGTACAACGACTACGGCTCGCGGATCCGGGTCGCCCCCGAAGGGTTCGAGGGCACCCTCGGCGCGGGCAGCGCGGGCAGCGTCGCCTCCGGTCGTGTCGCGTACACGTTGGGCCTCGAAGGCCCTGCGGTGACGGTGGACACGGCGTGTTCGTCGTCGCTGGTGGCGCTGCACCTGGCGGTGCAGTCGCTGCGCAACGGTGAGTGCACGCTCGCCCTGGCGGGCGGCGTGACCGTGATGTCCACGCCGTCGGTCTTCGTGGAGTTCAGCCGGCAGCGCGGGTTGGCGACGGACGGGCGCTGCAAGTCCTTCTCGGACACGGCCGACGGTGCCGCTTGGGCCGAGGGCGCGGGCATGCTGCTGCTGGAGCGGCTCTCGGACGCCCGGCGCAACGGTCATCCGGTGCTGGCTGTGATCCGTGGCTCTGCGGTGAACCAGGACGGTGCGAGCAATGGTCTGACGGCTCCGAACGGTCCTTCGCAGCAGCGTGTCATCCGGGCGGCCCTTGCGAATGCGGGTGTGTCGGCGGCTGATGTGGACGTGGTGGAGGCGCACGGTACGGGTACGACCTTGGGCGACCCGATCGAGGCGCAGGCGCTGCTGGCGACGTACGGGCAGGAGCGTCCGGCCGAACGGCCGCTGTGGCTCGGCTCGTTGAAGTCGAACATCGGTCACACGCAGGCGGCGGCCGGTGTGGCCGGTGTGATCAAGATGGTGCTGGCGATGCGCAACGGGGTGCTGCCGCAGACCCTGCACGTGGGTGAGCCGTCGTCGAAGGTGGATTGGTCGGAGGGTGCGGTCGAGCTGTTGACGGAATCCCGCGCGTGGGTGCCCGGCGCTGTCGACCAGGTCCGTCGTGCGGGTGTGTCCTCGTTCGGTGTGAGCGGTACGAACGCCCACGTGATCCTTGAGCAGGCTCCTGAGGTCGAGGTTGCTGAGGCGGCGGCGGAGCCGGTGGTGCCGATGGCGGTGCCGTGGGTGCTGTCGGGCCGGAGCGGCGAGGCCGTGCGGGCCCAAGCCGCGCGGCTGGTGTCGCTCGTCGAGTCCGGCGGTGCGGGTCTGTCGCCGGTGGACGTGGGCTCGTCGTTGGCATCCGGACGGAACGCGTTCGAGGAGCGCGCCGTGGTGATCGGTCGTTCCATCGCCGAACTCACCTTTGACCTCGGCGCGTTGACTCGGGGCCTGCCGGCTTCGGGTCTGGTGGAGGGTGTGGTTTCAGGCTCTGGCGGCCGGGTGGTGTTCGTGTTCCCGGGTCAGGGTTCGCAGTGGGTGGGGATGGCGGTGGATCTGCTGGATTCCTCGCCGGTGTTCGCCGGGCGGATGGCCGAGTGTGGTCGGGCGTTGGCGGAGTTCGTGGACTGGGATCTGCTCGATGTGGTGCGCCAGGTCGAGGGTGCGCCGTCGTTTGAGCAGGTGGATGTGGTCCAGCCCGTTTCGTGGGCTGTGATGGTCTCGCTGGCGGAGTTGTGGCAGTCGTTCGGTGTGAAGCCGTCGGCTGTGGTGGGTCATTCGCAGGGTGAGATCGCTGCGGCTTGTGTCGCGGGCGGGCTGTCGTTGCAGGATGGTGCTCGTGTGGTGGCGCTGCGGTCGCAGGCCATTGCGGGCAGCCTGGCCGGGTTCGGCGGGATGATGTCCGTCGCGCTGCCTTTGGCGGAGGTGGAGTCCCGTCTGGTGGGCTGGGCTGGTCGGCTGGAGGTCGCGGCCCTGAACGGTCCGACCTCCACCGTTGTCGCGGGTGAGCCGGAGGCGTTGGACGAGCTTCTCGCCGCGTGCGAAGCGGAGGGTGTTCGGGCGCGCCGGGTTGCGGTGGATTACGCCTCGCACACCTCGCATGTGGAGCGGATCGAGGGCGAGCTCGCCGAGGTGTTGGCGCGCGTACAGCCCATGGCCGCACGGGTCCCGTTCTTCTCCACGGTGAACGGTGACTGGCTGGACACCACGACCCTCGACGCCGGGTATTGGTATCGGAACCTGCGTCAGACGGTCCGTTTCCAGGGTGCGATCGAGGATCTGGTCGCGCAGGGGCACGGCACCTTCATCGAGGTCAGTGCGCATCCCGTGCTGACGATGAGCGTCCAGGACCAGGCCGAATCCGCTGTTGTGGCGGGCACGCTGCGCCGCAATGAGGGTGGCCTGGACCGGTTCTACGCCTCGCTTGCCGAGGTGTGGGTCCAGGGCGTGGACGTCGACTGGGCCGGCGTTTTCGAGGGGACGGGCGCGTCACGGGTCGAGCTGCCGACGTACGCCTTCCAGCGGCGCCGCTACTGGCTCGACGCCCCGGCAGCGGCCGAGGTGGTCGTGGACCAGGCGGAGGCCGCCTTCTGGGAGGCGGTCGAGGGCGGGGACCTGACGGCGTTGGCATCTGCGCTGGAGGTGTCCACCGAGGAGCCCTTGAGCGCCGTGTTGCCCGCGCTGTCGTCGTGGCGGCAGCAGCGACGCGAGCGTTCCCGGCTGGACGGCTGGCAGTACCGGGCCGATTGGCAGCCGCTGTCGAAGGAGTTGCCGTCGCGTACCTCGGGGGACTGGCTGCTGGTGGTGCCCGCAACCGGGGACGAGGCAGCCGAGCTGGTGGCGCCCGTGGTGGAGGAGCTGACCCGGCGCGGTGCCCGTGTGAGGACGATGCAGTGGGACACGGCCGGCGTCGACCGGCCGGACATGGCCCGATCGCTCTCCGAGGCCGTGCGCTTCTGCGATGGCCAGCTCACCGGTGTGTTGTCGTTGTTGGCGTTGGGCGGGTCTTCGTCGGGTGTGGTGGGTGGTGGTCTGGCGGGTTCGTTGGCTTTGGTGCAGGCGTTGGTGGGTGCTGGGGTTGAGGGGCGTTTGTGGTGTGTGACGCGTGGTGCGGTGGG
>NZ_JBIWAJ010000052.1:0-7119 GCF_044759975.1 Streptomyces sp. NPDC098789 | reverse complement strand
CGCCGAACAGGCAGCGACCGAACGAGCGAACCTGAAACCCCATCAACCCGCTCTGACCAGCTGACCAGCACCTCCCACACACCGGGGGAACCTCAGTTTGCCGTTCTGGTTGTGACCAGTGCTGCATTGATGACTGGTAGTGCGTCCTACGCGGCGGGGATGGATACCGTCGTCAGGGACCCTGGAGTGCTGTTCAGGCTTCTGGGCGGTGTGGGCAAGGTGATCGGGTCCATCCTGCCGGAGGGGTTCTGAGTACGACTTAACGGCCGGAGACCCCAACCAGAACGGCCTGTAGCTCGGATCGCGTGAGACTCAGTTTGCTGAGGTCCGAGGAATGGGTGGGGGAGCGGACCCGCCCGAAGGCCCGGGCCCCGTTGGTAACGCACCCACCCTGACCCGCCCGTCGTAGCCTTCAACGCCGACCGCTGATCTTACGGGGCGAACTCCCGCAGCGGAGAGGACGGTTGTCCGGCACCCGTGGCCGCAGCTCTTTGGCCGGCTCGGCACTCGGCGCGCGCCGAACCGCAGGTCCGGCCTTCACCCGTTCAGCGTGCCTGGGCAAGCCTGCCCGGTCGTGGAGGTCGCCGAGCGCACCCGACCCGCTGGAGGGTTGCACCGGAAAGAGGCTGCAGAGGTGTCTGGAGGGGTGCACTAGGAGGGGGACCGCAGGTGTGACCGGAGGTGGGACCCCCCGAAATTATTGATCTTCCATCCGTGCAGGTCAGATGCCATGGGCAAGCCCTCTCCGGAAAACGACACCTCTTACCCAGGGTCTGTACGGTCAACGGTGGATCTTCGAACAGGAAGTGACACCTGATGACAGACGTGACCGTGTCGGCGGAGGCCGTGGCGGAGGTACAGCCGTCCGGGTTGGCGATGGATGTGCTGGATGACCAGCTGATCGGTCAGCTGGTGGACCGGGCCAAGGCCGACGGGATCAAGCTGACGGGCCAGGGCGGTCTGCTGCAGCAGCTGACGAAGCGGATCCTCGAGTCGGCTCTGGAAGGCGAGATCACCGACCACCTCGGGCATGAGAAGCATGAGAAGGCCGGCTCGGGTAACACCCGCAACGGGACCCGGTCCAAGACCGTAGTGACCGAGGTAGGCCCGGTCGTGCTCGAGGTCCCGCGAGACCGGGAGGGCTCGTTCGAGCCGCAGATCGTCAAGAAGCGACAGCGCCGGCTGACCGGCGTCGACGAGATGGTGCTCTCACTATCTGCCCGGGGCCTGACCCACGGCGAGATCTCCGCCCACCTCGCGGAGGTCTACGGCGCCGAGGTCTCCAAGCAGACGATCTCCACGATCACGGACAAGGTGGTCGACGGCATGAACGAATGGCAGAACCGGCCCCTGGACTCGGTCTATCCGGTTTTGTTCATTGACTGTGTCCACGTGAAGCTGCGGGACGGCAAGGTCGCCAACAGGCCGCTCTACGTGGTCCTGGCGGTCACCGTCGAGGGCACTCGCGAGATCCTGGGCCTGTGGGCCGGCGACGGAGGCGAAGGCGCCAAGTACTGGCTCCAGGTCCTCACCGAGATCAAGAACCGCGGCACGGAAGACGTCTGCATGGTCGTCTGCGACGGTCTGAAGGGCTTGCCCGACGCGATCGGAGCGGTCTGGCCGCAGGCGATCACGCAGACCTGCGTCGTTCACCTTCTGAGGGCATCGTTCCGTTACGCGGCCCGTCAGGACTGGGACAAGATCTCGAAGGCCCTCAAGCCCGTCTACACCGCGCCGACCGAGGACGCCGCCATGGAGCGGTTCCTGGAATTCCAGGAGGAATGGGGCACCAAGTATCCGGCGATCGTGCGGTTGTGGGAGAACGCGTGGGCCGAGTTCGTGCCATTCCTCCAGTTCGACGCCGAGATACGGCGGATCGTCTGCACGACGAACGCGATTGAGTCCGTGAACGCCCGGATCCGCAAGGCCGTCCGCGCTCGCGGGCACTTCCCGAACGAGCAGGCCGCCATCAAGTGCGTCTACATGGCCGTCATGAGCCTGGACCCCACCGGCCAGGGACGCAAACGCTGGACCCAACGCTGGAAGGCAGCCCTGAACGCCTTCGACATCACCTTCGACGGCCGGCTCTCAGCCGCCCGCCACTGAACCCCTAACAACTCCAGAACCACCGTTCGCTGGACAGACCCCGTCCTGCACCCTCGCGGCCGCGCCGGGCGCCCCGCCATGACCGCCCTGGCTGCGCTCGGTGCGCTCGGTGCGCTGGGCGCGTTCCTGGCCCCCACCGCCCAGGCCACCGCAGCGCCCGGGCCGTCCCCACGTCAGGCGGCGGTGACGGACTGGGAGACCCTGGCCTGGGGGGATGACACCTACGGCCAGGCCACCATTCCCACCACATCCCAGAAGGGTGCGAGCGCTGTTGCCGCGGGCGCCTTCCACTCGCTGGCCGTCAAGGACGGCAAGGTCCTCGCCTGGGGCAGCAACCTCTACCAGCAGACCGACGTACCCGCCACGCTCTCCTCCGGCGTCACCGCCGTCTCCGGCGGCTACCTGCACTCCCTCGCCCTGAAGAGCGGGACGGTCGTGGCCTGGGGCAGCGACCGCTACGACGCCACCACCGTGCCGCCCGCCGCGAAGTCCGACGTCGGCGCCGTCGCCGCGGGCCAGTACTTCTCCCTGGCCCTCAAGCACGGAGCCGTCCTGGCCTGGGGCGACGACCGCTACAAGCAGACCGAACTCCCCGCCGAGACCCACTCCGGCATCACCGCGATCGCCGCCGGCGCCTACCACGGACTCGCCCTCACCGACGAGGGCAAGGTCCTCGCCTGGGGCGACAACCGCAAGAAGCAGACCGACATCCCCGCACCGGTCACCAACGGCGTCGCCACCGCCATCGCCGCCGGCCGCGACTTCTCCGTCGCCGTCGTAGGCGGCCGCGCCTACGCCTGGGGCACAGGCATCGCCAACCAGAACGTACCCGCACTCGCCCAGTCCACCATCACCAAGGTCGCCGCCGGCAACAGCCACATCGTCGCCCTGCGCACCGACGGCCGGGCCATCGAATGGAAAGCCCACACCACCGCCCTCAGCGCCGTCCCCGCCACCGCGAACACGAAGGTCCTGTCCATCGCGGCAGGCGCCTACCACTCCCTCGCCCTGCGCGGCGACCCACCCGCAACGCCGTGACCGTCTGACCCGCAGCCGCCCGCCTGGCCCCTCGGACCGGACAGGCGGCTGCGCGGCGCCGACGTCTGTCCGGGCTTCGACAGCCGGGGCGCGAGCCCCCTAACCCCGCGAATACCGCGCGGTTCGAACAATGAAGCGGAGCGGGGCCGACTGATGGATATCGCGCCCGGCAGCCCGTCGGACCGTACGCGGGTATCGACGGGTTGTGCGAGCAGGTCCGGCGGTGCCCTCGCTGTGTTGTTGGCGCTCCGGGTCGCACGTATGGGTGGGATATATGTGCTGGGGGCGGCTGTGGTAATTTCCGCGGCTTTCACCGGATTAGAGTCCGTTGATCGATGAGTGCGGTTCGCATCGCGGTGTCGTCGCGGTGTCGTCACCGAGCCGCGCGATGCCTCGTACCCCTGCCGCTGTCGAGTCTGTCTGTGAGGTGCCCTATGTCCAGTGCGACGTCCGGTAAGCCCGTTCCCGCGTACGTTGATCCGACCAAGGCCAGTATCGCCAGGGTGTACGACGCTTTCCTCGGCGGCAAAGACAACTACGACGTGGACCGGCAGGTGGTCCGGGGCGTGGAGAAGGCCGTTCCGGAGGCCAAGGACCTGGCGGTCGAGAACCGCGCTTTCCTCATCCGTGCCTGCCGCTTCCTGGCCACTGAGGCAGGCATCACGCAGTACCTGGACTGCGGATCGGGCCTGCCGACCGCGGAGAACACCCACCAGGTGGTGCAGCGGGCCAATCCGGACTCGCGGGTCGTCTACGTGGACAACGACCCGATCGTGCTGGCCCACGGCCGGGCCCTGCTGGAGGAGAACGAGAACACCGTCTTCGTCGCCGAGGACATCTTCGAGCCGGAGAAGCTGCTCAAGAACGACGTCGTGCGGTCCAGGCTGGACTGGAACGAGCCGATCGCGCTGCTGCAGCTGGGCACGCTGCACCACTACAACGGCGAGGACACGCGCACGCGCAAGGACATCATGGGCGCCTACATCGACGCGCTGCCGTCCGGCTCCTTCGTGGCGATCAGTCACTTCCTGGACCCGGAGGACGAGTACAGCGCGACCGCCCGGAAGATGGAGGACATGTTCCTGCACTCCATGATGGGCAGCGGCACCTTCTCCACGAAGGCCGAATTGCAGGAGCTCTTCAATGACCTGGAGATGATCACCCCAGGGCTGGTGCGGTGCGCCGACTGGTGGCCGGACGGACCGCAGGACAGGGACCTGAACGCGGCTCAGCGGAGCATCGCGGGCGGCATCGCACGCAAGGCCTGACAAACCTGTCCACCGTGGCCCCGCAACCGGCTTCGTCCTGACCGAGGCCCATGCCCCTGCCCCGCCCTGTTGGCGCTCCGACGCCCCCGCGCGGCGGAGTGCCTGCAGAACGGGCCCGGTAGTCGGCGACGTCCCAGGTCCTCGTGCCGTGCCCGGGAGTCGTCGGGGCGACACTGGCCGTCCCGCATTCTCTGGCGAAGACGGTGACCGGGCCCCGACCGCGCCACAGGATGCGATGCGCCGGTTTGGTGTCAGTGGGCTGGCAGGGGCGGGTTGCCAGGCAGGTGTGTTTGTGCTGGTCGGGTGAACAGAGGATCGGCCGACGCTGGCATGTGCGTGGCGTCCGGGTGGCTGTCGCTGTCTTGGGGCGATACACCACCTGGGTCTTCACCGCCACGGAGACGGTGCGTCTTGGAGAACGTACCGGCCCGGGCCCAGTGTTGCTCTTTTGCCCTGGTGGGTGGTGTCGGAGAAGAAGACCGTTTCGCCCGTGACGGACAGCTCCATTGCTTGTAGTGGCTGTCAGCCCCGCTCTCGGACCACGCCCGTACAGGCCAGTGCCTCGGGGAGGGTGAACGCCCCCGTATACAAGGCGCGACCGACCAAGGCCCCGTCCACGCCGTGCGGGGCCAGGTCGGCGACAGTGCGCAGGTCGTTGAGGGAGGCGATGCCTCCCGCGGCCAGGACCCCGGCGGTGCTGCGGGCGCACACATGGGTGAACAGGCTGGTGTTGGGGCCGGCGAGGGTTCCCTCGCGGCTGACGTCGGTGACCACGTAGCGGGCACAGCCCGCCGCATCGAGCACCGTGACCGCGTCCCACAGGCTGCCGGCGTCACTGCCGCCCGGCCCGGCCAAACGCAGGCCCCGTCCAGGGCCTCCGATGCGAACGGGCAGGCTCACGCCCAGGCGCGCGCCGTGTCGGGTGACGGCGTCGGCACACCATGTCAGGTCGGTCAGCGCACTGCGGCCGAGGTTGAGGCGGGTGCAGCCGGTGTCGAGGGCCGCTTCCAAGGCCCTGTCGTCGTCGATGCCCCTTCGGCACATCAGCTGCACGTTCATGCTCACGGCGTCGATGATCCGGCGGGCTTGGACCAGTCCGCCGCCTGCGCTGTCGTCTTCGGCGACCACCAGGTGCAGCCACCTCGCCCCCTGCTCCTGGAACGCCAGCGCCACGTGAACCGGATCGGTCAAAGTGGCCTCCGGGACGTGGCCGTCGCCGACAAGGTGAACCACTCGGCCGTCGGCCACATGCACGGACGGGAACAGTTCAAACCCGCGCCCGCCCGCCGTCTCCTGCCCCGACACCGCGTCCCTCGGCATCCCGCCCATCTCCATCCCCGATCCCCTCCGCACCCTCGGCGTCACTGTTGCAGAGCACGGTAGGAAGCCGACCACCCACCCGTATACAGCGCGAACACGCCACACCCGCCCAGTGAACCGTTCCGGGTTCGGTAGCAATGCCGCTTAGGGCGTCCGCCAGTAGGTCATCGAATGCGGGGTGTGCGAGGCCGGGTGCTGCAGCGGTAGAGGGGCCAGTCGCGGCGGATCAGGCAGCGGATGGTGATGATGGTGGAGGCCAGGGCGAGGAAGAACTCGATCGCTGCCTTGCGGCGTTCGGTGCAGCGTCGGAGTTTGCCGAAGTTGTTCATCCAGGAGTTCGTGCGCTCCACCACCCAACGGCCTCCGGTCTGGATCGGGGTCTTCGCGCCGCGTGCGGCGATGTGGGCGTCGATCCGGCGGACGGCCAGGTCGTCGTGGACCGTGCGGTAGTCGTATCCGGCGTCCAGGGCGAGGCGCGGGTGCTCCGGCAGTGGTCCAAGGGACGGCGCCAGCGAAGTGAAGCGGTCGAGGGTGGCGGCCAGGGGGCAGCCTGGGGCGGCGGGGGTATCGAAGGTGTTTCATGTTGGGGGAGTTCGGCGGGTCGTGTGGTGGGTCTTCCTCGGGTGGCTGAGGGGGTCGCTAGCGTGGAGGTGTCGAGGGGATTGGCCCTCGTCGTCGGAGCACGCCTGTATCGGGCGGAGCGCGGATGGAGAGACCTGAGATGAGTACGGAGCTTGACAAGCCCCAGATCGAATTCCACGCGGGCCCGGCGCCCGACAGTCTGGACATTACCGACATCGTGCTGGGCGCGGGTGATGAGGCGACGAAGGGTTCGGAGGTCGAGGTCCACTACGTCGGAGTGACGTACTCGACAGGCGAGGAGTTCGACGCCAGCTGGAACCGGGACAAGCCGTTCACTTTCTCTGTGGGGGGCGGCAAGGTTATCCAGGGCTGGGACATGGGTGTCGAGGGAATGAAGGTGGGAGGCCGGCGCAAGCTGGTCATCCCCCCGCACCTCGGTTACGGCGACGGTGGTGCCGGCCAGGTCATCAAGCCTGGCGAGACCCTCATCTTCATCGTGGACCTCCTCGCGGTGAAGTAGCCGACGGACCCGTTGCGACGCGCCGGTTTGATGTCAGTGGGTGTTGGCAGTGACGGGTTGTCAGCTAAGGGTGTTTGTACTGGTCAGGGGCCTAGTGGTTCTTGGCGGTGGGAGGAGACGGCGCGCTCGTTTCGCTGGCGCGGGTAGCAGAGCGCGCCCGTTCCCACCGGAAGGACCTTTCGTACCGGTTTGAGGTTCCCCCGGTGTGTGGGAGGTGCTGGTCAGCTGGTCAGAGCGGGTTGATGGGGTTTCAGGTTCGCTCGTTCGGTCGCTGCCTGTTCGGCG
>NZ_JBIWAJ010000051.1:0-7527 GCF_044759975.1 Streptomyces sp. NPDC098789 | reverse complement strand
CACCGCACATACAGGATGCCTTGCAGACACAGCCGGTCAGCCACCGGCCGAGGCCCCGGTGACCTCAACGGCCAGGGCGGCAGCAGCGGCTCGATGCGTGCCCACAAGTCGTCATCCACGATCCACAGCCGAGTACTCACACCATCCCGAACAGCCGAATCATCACACCAGTCACGCCCGACCAGAGCATCCCATCAAGATCCTGTTACGAGCTCTAAGGCCCTGTTCAGATCACGGCCTCTCAAAATTTTCCATATCCTGCTGTTTCCGGCTGCCGGATGGTTTCCGGTGGCTGGGTCAGGGCTTCGTGAGGGCGAGTGTATTCTTGATTTTCAGTTTGGTGAAAGTGCGGTCTGGCTGATTTACGAATACAACGTACGAGCGGGTCTGGGCGCGTTCGTCCTGCATTTTGGTAGTGAGGAGGAAGGTGCAGACATCTTGTATCCCATTTGTCATTTCGAACTGGACAGGATGGTTCTCCGATTTAGCTCCGAGAGGGTACACGGTGGACATTATAATTCCGTGCGAGCCACTTAATGCAACCCATTCGATATTTTCTGTCTTCTCGTACTCCCAGGACAGGGTGAAAGGTTGATCTGGCTGCACCTTGACAACCATCTGACCGTCTATTTTTGCCTTGAATTCTCTGACATTTGCGCTCATTTTGTAGTCCTCAGCGACGTAATAATGCACTCCGGGCGTGGTTTATTAACCTTTTCTGGCAGGGAGCTGTGCGAGATTGCCTGCGATGCTACAGACCCGTCCGTCGAGATAAGCCCTATCACCGAAAGTAGCGGCCTACTTCTCTTCTTTTCCCTTTTCCTTAGTTTCCTTTTTCTCTTCTCTGGGCGGGTTCGGGGGAATACGCGGGACAGTGACCATTAGGTTCAAGGTACTTTCCAGGCTTTCGGTCGCTTCTTTCCACCCGGAGTCCGGTTCGATTGTGGTCTTCTTACCGACAGGCAGCCTGAAGCCGAGGGGCACGTTTTCTGCCGCCGGGCTGAGATGGAGGGTGCCAACCGGGTTCCCTCCGACCTTCACGATGATTCCCGCGCCACTGGTGGAGGCGCTGAGGGATTTCGTGTTCGGCTCGATGGCGACCATCACATAGCGGTCTCCCTTGTCGACGGCTAGCACGAGATCCTCTTCGGATTTGAAGTTGTTGTGGTTCAGTTTGCGGGGGGGCCTGTTCTCGTAAGCGGGGGTATTGAGGTCAACCGGGTGTTTCACTGTGACGCGATTCAGGGTTACAGACTCGTCCTTCACTTCGAGCACGGCCTGCTGGGCGTAGCATAGTCCGTCGGCGGTGTAGGCCTCGAGGACGTACCCGGTTGTTTCTTTTATTTCTTTGACGTCCTGTGCCCGGGTAGCAGGGTTGTCAATGGGTTGTGCCATGTTTTTGCCGTCGTACAGGACAAAGTTTTTGACGTTCTGTGCCGACCAGATGAGACGGCCGTCCTGGCCGCTCTTGATCATAGGCTGGTCGGTACTAAAGTAATCGAAGAAGAATTCGCCTCCCATTTTCACCATGGCAGCTTTGCCGAACTGCTGGACAGGCGGCCTCTTGCCCGGCCATATCCAGTCCGTGATGTGCAGTTCTGCTGTTCCCGCGGTCTGGGATACCTTCACGTTCTTAAGAATGATATGAGCTTCTCCGCCGCTCTTAATTTCACGGAATACCGGCTTTACCCGCTTGTTTGCGTCCTTGGCGTCGAACGATGCAATCAGTACCCAGTCTTTTGCGACAGTGTTCTGAGGATCGACATTTTTTGACCTCGCAGCTTTCACGAACCCGTCGACCCCAGTACTGATGTCAATCTTCTTCCTGTCTTCCGGAGTGCAGAGGCAATGCTCTCCTGAACCAAGCTTGGCCCAGACATCGATTCCACCGTACTGGACGGTCGATTTCGTAGGGTTGTGGACCACGACCTCCAGATCTTGGATCTCCCCGGCCTTAATGGGCACGCCTCCTTTTCCGCGCACGAAATACTGCAGCGGAGAGGCTTTCGGTAACGGACCTGCCTTGTCACTGCCGGCTGGGTAGTGGACAATCGATTCGGGGGCACTTGCTGACAGCGGCAGGGTGATACGTCCCTGGCCGCCATACGGTCGCTTATGCTCTTCGCAGTCGTGCTGGATGAGCAATGAGGCCAGCCGAGTCTTCCCGTCCTTCACGTCATCTGGTTTTCCGATCATTTTTAGCTCGGAAACGTACACCATGACATGCTCTCCGGGCTCTACCTCGTAGTCAGTCTGAATCCGTATGTAGACAGCTGGCTGTGAATTGTCGCCGAAGGCGCGGCCATTGAGCGTTGTAATATTGACGCCTTCGTCACCGCACAGCCGGCCCGGCTCTCCCCAGGCCTTCAGCTGTCCGTCCTTGGTGCGATTTTTATCGTCTTTCTCGTCATCGTTATTCAGTTTTTTCGACTCGTCAGGGTTGACGATAAACGGCGCCGCCTCATTCGGATGATAAATGTTGATATCGCGCGGAATGACGGTATCGGCCATGATGAACTCCTGATGCTGGATCAATAAATCGACTGGAATTCCCTTGCGTTCACATTCGCGCCTTGAGGGGAAGGAGAGGAAAAGGCTTGGCATTCACTGGACACTCATCGGGCCTCGCCCCTGTCCGGTGAGCAAGCATTTTCAGCCCGATGACGCCTGTGGTCGCGCTACGAAGACAGGACGGGCGGAGTTCCTCAGTGGTTGCGAATGGATGTGACCTCTCATTTCACATCCTGGGCAGCCCCGTTGCGTGCGAAGTCTGCCGACTGAATCTGCCTCAGCCGTCTGCACAAGTAGACCAACCAAGGACGCGCGGACGCCGAGTACAGGCATGTCTCCCCGCGCAGACTCGCCCGGCTGCTCCTGCCCAGGCCCGACAACCTGGAGACCAGACATCGGGATCTCCTGTGGACCAGCTGACCGCTGCGTGCTCTGAGACAGTGTGTATGGACCCTTTCCAGGCTCACGTTGAGGCGTGGTGAGGGCGAGGACTGCCTTCATGATGTCGGTGATCCGATTGGTGCCGCAGTGGAGTTTCCGCAGGAGGCCCCGGCCGTCAGCACAGCCGTGGCCGGCCCGCTGGCACAGCGGATCCTGGCGTGGCCGCTGTTGTGCTGTCGCTTCCAACGGTTGAGGCGGCGGCCCCGGAAGGGGACTCGGATGTGCCGGCCAGCGCCTTGGCAGGCCTTGTCCGCCCGGCATTTCAGTCCTGCGGAGGGCGCGAGATGCCATGGCTTCGGGCCGCGGCCAGGCCGTGAGTGGCTCCGGGCAGGGCCGGGGAAGCCTGGAGCAGCCGGCCGAACGGGCCAGTGAGAAACCGGACGTTCACGCCGGGACCCTTGTGTTTCCCTGAGCAGCAGGGGGTGCCGACGGCGGTCCGGCCGATCGGCAGCAGAGCGCCGTCCAGGATCACGAACGCTTTCGTCCGGGCCGTCTCCATCGCCGCGGCCAGAGCCGGTGCGCGAAGAGCCAGGACTTCGATGGCCTCGTGTATGTACCGCGTCACCGACACGCTCGGGCTTCTTCTCACAGGGCTGGCCACCGCGGCCAGCGTCCAGGACTCCGTCGCTGGCCCCTGCTCATCGACCAGGTCGCCGCCGGACGCCGTGGCATCCGCAAGGTACGGGTCGACGGCGACTGCCGGCAGCACCTCGTCGAACATGCCGCCGCCTCGGCATCGACATGGAAATCACCAACCGCAAAGCCGGGGCCAGGGGCTTCACCCCGATCCCGAAGCGCTGGGCGGTGGAACGGATCTGCGGCTGGCTCATGCTCCACCGGGGTGTGGTCCGCGCGACTGCAAGACCTCCCCGGGCGCTCTCAGGCCGTCATTCACGCCGCGACGACCGATCTCATGGCCCCGCCTCACCAGCGAAAACACCGTCTCCTGGCACGGCCTCCAGGCACCGCCGATGGCAGGGACCAACATTCCAGCGACCATCCAGGCATGGAACAGCGGTCGCTGACTCACGGAGCAGCCGCCCTTCACCGAGGCTGCGCATGCGGCCTATTGCGGCCCGGTCCAAAGGAATACAAAGCCCCCTTGGTGGCTCAGGGGTGGCCTTCTGTGCAGAACTACCCGAAGACCGCGAGACTTGCTCGGATGAACGCCTTACTTCCCGGTAGATGGGCGTAGACGGGCTGGCTCTGATCTTTTTCAGTCTGGCCATCGGCTTACAGAGGGTGGGCATCGGACACGGGGCGACTGGTTTGGTAGATGTCTGCTGAATCAGCGGTCCGGGGGCGGTCCATTGTGCTGTACCTGGTGGTTAGCTAAGGGGGTCAAGTGTATTCAGCCAACCACCAGTCTCCAGTAAATCTGTTGCAATATTATCCGGTACGGCAGCCGCCCGTTGTCCGTGTTTTGTGACTGCGTAATAATATCCGTTGGGTTGTGTTTTATTTTCCATAGAAATAGGATCGTTCGACGATGATTTTGGCACCGTTCACCCAACAGGTCGCCCTAAACGTGTTCTCACCCTTCACAGTATACATGTTTGTCACTTTTGGATCATTGGTCCATCCGGGAATATCGCAGGCGCCCTGGTTGTCGGGCTGTGGCTTACTGTCGTTGGTCCAGGCAGGCCGTCCTTCATCAGGTTTTTTGTCTCCATAGATATTCTTCCACTCTTTGTACTTAGAGTTCTTAACATCAAGGCGGATCTTATTTTCTGCATCTGCCGGCAGCACAACGTGTACTGCCGTGTTAAAGTTAGCAACTTTATCGGTTATTGGGGCGGTTATGGCGAACGTTTGGTTCCAGGCCTTTACTTCAAAGGATACTTCGGGGTGATGGTCCCATTCGGTTCCGTCCTTTTTGTAGCCGGTAGCCTTGACGGTGTATTTACCGGTCTTCCATCCCCCTGGGGGGGTGTAGGCGAACGACCGTTTGTCCGCCTCGTTAGTCTCAATTTCTACAATGGTTCCAGATATATCCAGTTTTATTTTTGTGCCAGAATCAACGGGCAGTCGCCCGCAGAGCTTGAAGGCAGTCGGGTAGGTGGCTGTGGTGGTGGAAGCCGGCTGGGTAAACACGGGTCCCGCAGAAGCCACGGTAAACTTGTTGATTGCCGGGTCGGCTTTCATCTTATCGTTGCCAGAATAGGCGGTTACCGTGATGGATTGATCACCGATTTCCCAGTTTTCCGTCTTTTTATACTCCCAGGTCGCCGTACGTTTCTTCTCATCCTTGACCACGTCAACCCGGGCGAGTTCTTTAGTTTTTCCGTTGAATGTGTGCTCGATGGCAATCTTGGTTGCGCTGTACGGGGCCAGCCCCCTCATTTCCTTGTCACCGGGCAGGACGCCCGGGTTGTTATTCTTGGGCAGCTCGATGTTGAGAGCAGTGGATCCACTCCGACGGACCTTGAATTTGCGGGTAATCGCATCAGTGCGCACCGAACCACCGGCCAGCACGCCGACCGCCTTCACCACGTGCTCCAGAGGTTCGGACTCCCCCTCTTTCCACTCTTCCTTGAGATTATAGGTCGCGGCAGGATCATTCACCTTCTCTTTTTGCCGTTCGGCGCGCATGGGTTTTCCGTTGTTCTGATGCTCGTCGGTCACTTCGACATAGTCGAGAACTACTTCAGCGCCGGTGGCCTGTATCTGCAGGGTCAGCTGATTTTCGGCTGTGTCGTACTCTTGGCGGTCGTCGGCGGGGGTGATAAAGGTAATTGCGCCCGGCTTCGGTTTCCGGCACGTGAATTTCAAGGTTCTGCGGTTCTCTTTTGTGGTTTCGCCGGAATCGTTCTTTCCCCAGCACGTAATCGTTTCGTCTCGGTCTTCTTGCCATCCGCCACTGGGGGGGGCGCACTCCCACAGGCTATTCCCGGTAATCCTGGCCGTAAGTCGCCCATAATGTTCGGTGTCGACATAGACATAGTCGCATACACCGCCGAAGCTTCCCTGAATTTTCCCGTCCTTGAGAAGGCTTCCGTTATTTGTCGGCTGATTGACCTCGATAGTCGGAAGGTTTGTCTTGATGGAGAACTCGAGCTCCTGGGTCTCGGACTTTACTCCTTCCAGAAACGACGTGATCTTTACATTGTAAGTTTTGCCGATCTTCCACCCTCCCTCCGGCGCATAGTTCCAATACCATCGCTTCGTATTGGTATTCTGGTCAAGGTGGGCCTCGACTGGGCTGCCGTTATTGATATCCTTACACTCTATCTGGACCATGTCTCCGGGGATATGGTTCGAATAGAACTCCCCAGATATCTTGTCATTGTTGAAGATTTTGCCTTTATTTTCGGGGGAGTTGCAGTTCGGAATGCTAGGGATGCTGGTCGTACGGTAGGTGAAGGCAACAACAGTGTCCAGCTTCTTGGCTTTATTGCCGACATTGTGAAGAATTATTTCGAGCTGCCCGTCTTTCGCCCCTGGAACAAGTGGCGTTTCTATCGGCGCCCTGACAGTAGCGGCCCAGGTGTCGTTCTGGTACGGAGGCGTCAGGTCATACTTATTTTCTTCTTCTGATGCCTGGGAATGTTCGGCCACCATGGCGGTATTCCTTTCAGATCGGAGTGGGACCGGAATACGGTGAGTAGTATGCTCGGATAAGCGAGTGAGGCTGCGGGACGATGGCTGAGGCGGTAGCAACGTTTTGCCGCGCCGGACACGGCCAGACCAATATCCGCAGCAGATACAGACCTCGCCGCCGAAAATACTCGACTGGCTTCTCCAAGCTGGGCTTCAGCCAGTTTGGAGAAAGTGGCCGCGTTCGCGCGTCCGGCAGGTTCCACCACCTGCCGGCCGGCCGGCCGGCAGGAACGCTTGCGGGGTATTCCCGGTCGCCGGTCGGGTCGCAATCGGCAAGGGTCCCGCTGGGCAGACATACGGTGGGCTGGCCGGTCTGAAGGCCGTCATCAACCCCGGCGCGCGAGCGGCCAGACGCTCCGTCACGGCATGGACACGGGCGTGCGCGGTCTCGGGGCTGATATCGAATCCGGCGGCGAGCTGTCTGAGAGTGTCGTTCCTGCGCATGTACACGAGTGCGACCAGTGCACGCTGAGACGTCACCCCATGAATGACGACCAGCATCGTCACTTACTCCACGAGGGCATGCAGGACACCCAGTACGGCAAGGCCCCCGAGTCGGAGAGCTGCGGACGTCAGACATCCCGCTCAGCAACCGGAGGGCCTCGCCCGCTACGCCACCCTGGCATCACCCGATCAGGGGCTGACCTGACAAGCTCCTGGTCACGTGAGCCGCCATTGCGCCACTTCTTGCCGGTCCGGACATTAAGGTCCGCCAGTCGGCAGGCTTCCTTGTTGTTGCAGCATTGCCCCATGAGCCGGAAGTAAGCAGCCCTCTCCTGGGTCAGCTTTCTTCCTGCTCTGTGTTCGTCCGTTTCCTATTGGTCTGGAAATCCATCGAACCCACACGGACTGGGGTGTTCCGGCAACTGCTACAACTTAGCCTTGATCCTTCAGGCGTGATCGCTGCTGGTTGAGGTGATCGGTTCATCCCGTTTGTCCCGGCTGGTGTCGGGTGGGATCTTCGCGTGTCGCTGC
>NZ_JBIWAJ010000050.1:0-8572 GCF_044759975.1 Streptomyces sp. NPDC098789 | reverse complement strand
GATACGACCCAGACACTCGCATCCTTGCAGGCCAGCGGCACCTTTCTGCTACCGGAACGTCAGATCACCCAATTCCGCTGAATACCCAGGGTTGAAGTCGATACGGCAGCGGACCGCCTCGGCTGCCTGCCTGTCCGAGAGACCGAGAACGAACTGCAGCACACAGACAGTGGCCAGCTGAGCGGGCGAGAGACTCGGACGCCCGTCACGCGGGTACCAGTCGGCGAACTCCTCGTCACGCCACAGTTCGTCCAGCCGGTCTCTCACCCACATCGCCGTGGTGCCGCCCGGGTTACTCGCCCGAGCGATCTGCGCGGTCAGAAGCGGGACTTGCTCACCGGAACGGGGGCGGAGGGACAACAGGCACCTCGACGATTGCACGGGCCAATGGAACAGCCCGAGCATGACCGTTGATCATGCTGCCGCACAGGAGAACTCCAAGATCCCCGACAGAGTCAAGCTCAATGCCCCGCGGTGGAGGGCAGTCACAGCTGGCTTTGCGGTCAGGCCGGTGCCGCGGTCTTGATGGCGGAGATGTCGAAGGTGAGCTTGGCCTTGTCGCTGACCATGACGCCGCCCGCCTCCAGTGCCGCGTTCCAGGTCAGCCCCCAGCTGGAGCGAAGGATTTCGGCGCTCCCCTGAAAGCCGACGCGTTCGTTGCCGTACAGGTCGGTGGCCGATCCGTTGAATTCCAGGTCGATGGAGAGCGGGCGGGTAGTGCCCTTGATCGTGAGGTCTCCCGTAACACGGTAGCCGTCTCCGTGGTGCTCGATGAGGGTAGAGCGGAAGGTCATCATCGGGAACGTTTCGGTGTCGAAGAAGTCACCGGCCCGCAGGTGGCTGTCTCGGTCGATGATGCCGGTGTCGATGCTGGCGACCCTGATGTCGATGGAGGCACTGGAGGCGCTGGGGTTGGTGCCGTCGAGGCTGAGGGTGCCGGTGTATTCGGTGAAGGCGCCGCGGACGTTGGTGATCATTGCGTGGCGCACAGTGAACCCGATGTTGCTGTGGGCGGGGTCGATGCTGTAGTCGCCGGTCAGTTCGGCCGGTTCCGGCGCCGCCTGTCGTGCGGCGGGGGCGGTGCAGGGGGCGGCGTCGTTCTTGCGGGTGAAGAGAGCCATGCTGGTGTCCGTTTCGAAGGAGGGCGCGCTTGTGTCGCGTCGGGGGTGGAGGTGCTGCTGGCGGCCGCGGGCAGGTCCGGCTTGGGCGGCCATCGACACGGCTGATCTGTGGTTTTCAGTCGGTCCGGGACTGGCTGGTCAGCCGAGGTCGGAGTCGCCTGTGCGAGGTCGCTTGATTTCGTAGAAGCCGGGGGTGGCTGCGAGGAGGGTGATGGCGTCCCACAGGCGGGCGGCCTCTTCCCCCTTGGGAGCGGGGGTCACGATGGGGCCGTTGAAGGCGATGGGCTGATTGTCGGCGCCGGGCATGACCAGGACTGGCGTGCCTGTCTCCTGCCCGAATACTTCCTGGGCGCGGTCGTGAGAGGCACGGACGGCCTTGTCGTAGAGGCCGGTGTCCGCGTGCTCGGTCAGTTCGGCCGGAAGGCTCGCCTGATCGAGGGCATATGCGATCGCTTCAAAGGTGGGGCCGGCGCCGCGGTGGTGGAACTGGTCGCCCAGGGCCGAGTAGAGGCGGGAGACGGCATGGTTGCCGTACTGGTCGGCGACGGCGGCGAGGACTCGGACCGGTCGCCATCCTTTGGGGCCGAGCAGTTCGCGGTACGGCTGGGGGATCTGGTCGAGGTTGTTCTCGTTGAGGATGGCCAGGCTCATGACATGCCAGCGCACCTCGATGTCCCGGGTTTGGGTGGCCTCGGTCAGCCATCGGGAGGTGAGCCACGTCCACGGACACAGTGGGTCGAAGTAGAAGTCCACAGTCGTGAGGGTGCCCATCGCACGTACTCCTTGATCACATGGGGCGCCAGCCGCTAGGGGGGCAGAGCTGTCGCAGGACTGCCTCAACTTCGCGGCCAGGCCTTTCATACGTCTTTCACCGCTGTGTACCGATGTCAGGCCGTCTGCGCCTGCAGACGCCGGGGCCGCGACCCGCGCCAGCCGGCGTGCCGACCCGGCTGCGCATGCCTTGACGTAGTGAGGACGGAGCGAGATCGGACGCCATCGGCTGTAGCTGAAGGAACTGTTGTCGCCACGCGGGATGTTCACAGACCTGCTCGTTGGTGGCCTGGACGCAGGGATTTCCGGGTGAGGCCAGTTGATCACCGCGGGTAAGGTTGCCGCTATGTCCGATGTGTCATGTCTGCCGGTGCGTCCGGATGGCGATTCACGAATACCGAAGCTGGAGATCGGCCTGCTGGGCCCGTTGCTGGTCCGGGTGGGAGGTGCCCAGGTGACTGTTCCCCGGGGTCGCGTCAGCGCCGTCATCGCCGACCTCGCCCTCCATGCAGGCCGGACCCTGAGCATCGAGCGGCTGCTGGAGGACATCTACGGCGAGGACTTTCCCCGCCGCCCCCGCAACGCCGTGTATGTGGCGATTACCCGTGCCCGCAAGGTGTTGGGAGCCGGGCGCCTGACACGGCAGAGCACCGGATATCGGCTGGAGGCCTCGGGGCTGGAAGTGGACGCAGACCGCTTCACACGGGAGGTCAGCGAGGCCCGGCAGCTGCGGAGCGGCGGCCAGGAAATGGACGCTTACACCGGGCTTAGGCGGGCGCTGGCTCTTTATCGCGGGCCTGTGCTGGAAGGGCTTGCCGACTATCCCTTCGGTCCGGTGGAGGCTGCCCGCCTGGAGCAGGCACGGCTGCGGGCGACCGAGGTCGAGATGGACCTGGCGATCGAACTGGGACAGCTGGACGATGCCGTCACACAACTGACGGCGCTGACCAGCCGCCATCAGACTTCTGAACGGTTCTGGTTCCAGCTGGTGCTGGCGCTGCACCGCGGCGGACGGCGCGCTGAAGCCCTGTCCGCTTATGCAGACGCTCGCCGTGCCCTGGTGCAGGAACTGGGCGTCGAGCCGGGAACAGCACTGAGGAACCTGCACGCCGTGGTCTTGCGTGCCACGGCGCCCTCTGACGAAGAGGGGAACAATCCCTTCGCGACGGCCCGTCGGACACGGCGAGGCGGTAACGTGCCGGCGGATCTGACAGAGTTCGTGGGAAGGCATGGGGAGAGCCGTCGGCTGGCCGCGCTGCTGCGCCGCCGGCGGCTGGTGACACTCACCGGCCCGGGCGGCACCGGCAAGTCCCGGCTGGCCCGCCAGGTGGCGGCCGCTGCCGAAGGAACCGACGGACCATGGTGGGTGGACCTCACCCCTTTGCGGGAGCGGACCGGCTCCAGTCGCGGTGCCGGTCAGGTGGCACGGCAGGTCGCACGCGCTCTGGACGTGAGCGCGGCGCTCGAGCCCGGAGAGCCCGGCCCGGACATGGAACGTCATGTCATCGAGCGGTTGCGGCAGACAGAGACGCTGCTGGTCCTGGACAACTGCGAACATGTCCTCCACAGCGTCACTGTGTTCACCGAACGGCTGATCGCCGCCGCGCCGGGGGTGCGGGTGCTGTGCACGACCCGTGAGGCTCTGGGTGTGCCGGGCGAGGAGATCCTGGCGCTGCCACCGCTGGAAGTGCCTCCGGCGCGGCTTCCCGAGGGCGGCCGTCTGGAGGACTACGAGTCGTGTCAGCTGTTCCTGGCCCGCCTCCCGCAACTCGTGACCGATCCGCATACGGATGCTGTCACCGTGCGGGCGATCCTGGAGATCTGCAGAGTTCTGGACGGTATTCCCCTGGCCCTGGAACTGGCTGCCGCCCGCATTGCGGTACTCACCCCGGTGGAGCTCGCACGGCAGCTCGGTGAACGCCTGGATCTCCTGCGCAGCGACCACCGCAGTGGCCTCGCCCACCACCAGACACTGCGCGCGGCGGTGGAATGGAGCACGGACCATCTTGACGCCCTCGAGTGGCGGGTGCTGCGGGAGATGTCGCTGTATCCGGCGGGGCTCAGCCTTCAGGCGGCCGGCGCCCAGTTTCCCGACCTGTCCGCCGCCTCGCTCGTCGATGTGTTGGCCCAGCTGTGGCGCAAGTCGCTGATCGTCCCTGAAGCCGGTCCTGCCAGCAGCCGCTACCGGCAACTGAACACCATCCAGGTCCATGCACTGCAGGCCTTGGAAGCCTCTCCGGCCCTGGCGCAGGCAGCCCAGCGGCAACACGGTTGGGCCGTGTCCTTCGCCGCTGAACACGGCACAGGGGTCCTTGGCCCCCGCCTGCGCGAAGCACGGCTTGCACTGGGTGCCGAGCACCCCAATCTGGCTGCCGTCATCGCCCGCGCTCCACGGGAGGGCTACGCGGGTGACGGGCTGCGCCTGGCATCGGACCTGGCCTGGTACTGGCGGCAAAGCGGCCTGGACCACCTCGGTTACGATCTGCTGACTGCTTTGCTGGACGATCCCGCCGTCCCACAGATCTCGCGCGCCCACGGGCACCAGTGGGCCGCCCACCTGGCCTGGGCCACCCACCAGCACGAACGGGCGGTCTACCATGCCAGCCGCGCTCTGGCCCTTGATGCCGTCCCCACTGACAGGGCCCTGGCTCTGACGTACGGAGGCCTGGCAAGCAAGCACCTGAGGCGTCCCGGCGCCGCCCGCATGATCGAGGAGGCCGTGCGGGCGGCCGCCGCCACCGGCGACGAGTCCACTCTGGCGGCCTGCCTCCTGGGCTCAGGCATCGCCCATATGACCGACGGGAACCTGGGCACGGCCGAAGAACAACTCCACGACTCCCTGCGCCACTACCAGGCAACGGACAACCACTGGCACCAGCTACGAGTGCTGCTGCGTCTGATCCTGATCGCCGAGGCCCGCGGCAACCCCGCACACGCCAGCCGCCTCGCCGACCGCCTGGCTCAGCGATCCGCCGAACTCGACCTCAGTGGCCTGAAGCAGTTGGCCTGGGCCCACCGCGCCCGGATCGCCGCAGCCCACCGTGACCCACGTGCCGGCGAATTCCTCGACCGCCTCGCCCCCGTCCCCGCTCTGCGCCCGGACAGTGAGACCACCGCGATAGCCGACCACGCCCGCGCGCTCAAGGCCCTGCGCGACGGCGATCACACACGAGCCCGGACACACGCCCGGGCCGCCCTCGGCTTCTACCTCCGTGCCGGCCAACCCCAGCAGACCGTCCAGGTATTGACCGTCCTCTTCCAGGCGACCGCCGACCCCGCGACCCGAGCCTCCCTGGCCGCAGACTGCCTGGAGCAGACCGACCACACCGATGACCCCCACACCATCGCCCTGGCACTCGATGCCGCCCTGGCCACCCGGCCGTACCGTGCCGTACCGGTCCTCGCCGCCAGCACGCACGCGGCACTCACGGCACTGCGGACCAATACCCCCCACCCCCCGTGGCCCCAGCTTCCCGAACGAAAGCAGCAACTCGCCCACCCGGCAGTCCCGGTTGCCGCAACGGCTCTCACCGAACTGGCCCGGACCTGGCGTGCCATCCTACGGCCGCCCCACTCAAAACAGCTCCTCAGCCACGAGGACTACCACCACAGCCAACCTGCGGAGGAAGCGTCTGCCACTCCTGTCCACACGCCCCCGACGGTGGTGAAAGAAACCTGAAGGACCCGGCCCCGACACTGGGGAACCAGGACGGCATCCCCATGCCACCTGAAACCCGAATCACCACACCCGAGAAATCAGGAGCCCGGCCATGCCCGAAACCCCGGCCCCCGTCGTTGAACTCACCGACCTTCACGAACCCGCCCGCGACATCGTCATCATCGGCGACCGCAACGTCCCCCTCGTCCCCAACATCGGCGTCATCGGCGGAAGCCACTCCGTCCTCGTCGTCGACACCGGCATGGGCCCCCGCAACGCTCAGCGCACCTTGGACTTCGCCCGCGAGTACGCCCGCGGCCGCCGCCTTTACCTGACCACCACTCACTTCCACCCCGAACACGCCTTCGGCGCCAACGTCTTCGCCACCGAGGCCACCTACCTCATCAACCGGGCACAAGCCGACGATCTCACCCAGCGCGCACCCGGCTACCTGCCCATGTTCCGCGCCATGGGCCCCGCCGTTGCCCGCGAACTCGACAACGTCACCTTCACCGAACCCGACATCGTCTACGACAGCGCCTACCACCTCGACCTGGGCGGCCGCACCGTCCACATGCGCGCCACCGGCCGCGGCCACACCCGTGGCGACCAGGTCATCACCGTCCCCGACCAGCGAATCCTCTTCACCGGAGACCTGGTCGAAACAGCCCAGTTCTCCATCTTCCCCTGGTTCCCGCCCCACGACGTCGACGTCTTCGGCCACGGCTGGATCAACGTCATGGAACGCCTCATCATCGACGCTCCGGCCATCGTCGTCCCAGGCCACGGCGGCCTCACCGACGCCAGCGCCCTCAGCGACGTCCACACCTACCTTGAGCGCCTGCGCGAGCACACGTGGCGACGCCGCGACGCCAGCATCCCGGAACCCACCACGGTTGAAGAAGTTGAAGCCGAGATGGCCAGGCTCTACCCCACCTGGACTGGCCGGGAATGGATCGCCAAGGGCGTCGGATGCTTCTACCACGAACACCCTCAACCCGCGGGTGTGTCCAGTTAACGGCTGATCTTGGTTGTTGAGGGTCAGTGGCTGGTGGGGATCAGGCGGCCTTCGAAGGCGATCTGGAAGGCGTTCAGCGGGGCCTTCCAGCGCATCGTCCAGCGGCGCCGGCCCTTGCCGGTCGGGTCCAGCGACATGAGCGCCATGAAGTTTCCCCGTGATCTCGGACACTCAACGAACTGTCCCTCCCCTTCGTAGCGTGGAGTCCGTGATTGCAGGGGAGGTTGGGATCTGTGGGGTCCAAGCAACGGATGTAACGGACGTATACGCCTGAGTTTCGTGAGGGTGCTGTACGCATCGTGATCGAGACGGGCAGGCCGATCCCGGAGGTCGCCGAGGAACTCGGTGTGCACTCCGGCACGCTGCACAGCTGGGTGTCGCGGTGGCGGCGCAACGGGTCGGCGTCGTCCGACCGGCCGGCCGAGCCCGTGCTGGGCGGCCGGATGCGTCCCCGTGATCTCGGACACTCAATGTCTACGCCGCGAGGGCGTGCTGATGCCGTTGCCTGTCTCGGCTGGGGTGAGGTAGCCGAAGGTCTTGTGCTTGCGCAGGCGGCGGCGGTTGTAGAAGGTCTTAATGAAGTCGAAGACCTCGGCCCGTGCGGTGGCCCGGTCGGGCCCAGGGGCGTTTCAAAGTCGCGGTGCTCGCGTAGGTCGGCTGGTCAGGGGATGTCCAGCAGGTCCAGCGGCCAGTTGAACGGGTCGTAGGAGACGTGGCCGAGACCGGCGGCGATGTTGCGGTGCCCGTGCTGGCGGAGGGTGTTGATAGCCAGGTTGCGCAAGGTCGCCATGTTCTCGGGCTCGTGACCGGTGCGGATCTTGGAGGCGTCCTCGCCGAAGGGGGTGTCGCGGACGAAGTGGAGCCGGTTCTCGATGGTCCACTGTGACCTGGCGAGCTGGCCGAGCCGCTGGGGAGAGGCTTGCCGGGAGGTCAGGTCCGTGATCGCGTAGACGGTCTGGCGGCTGTATTTCCCGCTCTTCAGGTCGGTGCGGTGACGCAGGGCGCGCAGGGCCTGGCCGGCATGAGGGAAGTCCAGACCGAGGCCGGTGATGGTGAGGACCCTGGTGACACGGGTCTCCTTGCGGCCATGGCTCACCTCGCGGTCGTAGCGACGTGCGGTGACCTCCTTCCATGGCAGCTCGCGGAGTGCGCCGTGCAGACCGGGCTGGTTGGCTTTGACCACCAGCAGGTAGTGCGCGTTCTTCTCTTCCACCAGGAAGCGCGCGTGGTCGCGCTGCGTGTGCAGGGCGTCGGCCGTTACGGTGACGCCGCTCAGGTCGTAGGGCTGCAGCAGGGCGGCGAAGCATGTGATTTCGTTGGTCTTGTCAGGAACTCGCAGCTGGGTGACGGTGCGGCCGTCGCCGGTCATCGCGGCCAGGAGGTGGGCAGCGGGGGTCTGGACATGCCGGGAGCCGCGGGCGGCTTTGCCCTCCACGGCCGCCGGGGCAGACCAGGGCGATGACCCGCCGGATCGTGGCGGTGCTCGGCGCGACGCGTACCCCGAGCGCGCCCGTCACGCGAGCGCCAAGCCGGGCCAGGGCGTGCTGCGGAACACTCGCGGACCACTGGCCAATCGCCGCATACGAGCGCGCGTCGGCGATCACAGCCGAGGCGGCAACCAGCAGCACCGCCACGAACGGGTGACGGACTCCGCGTCGCAGGCGCGGATCGGGCAGCTCTCGCAGCCGTTCCATCAGCGGGAGCTCCGCGACGCCCTCCAGAGGAGGCGACTTGACAAGACATGCGATGGCAGACTGGCGACACATCGAAGCTCCGGTGGTTCAGGGCGACTTGGGAAGGTCACCCCGTTCAACCGGAGCTTCGTTGCATCCGTGATGGACTCGCTCGGACTACTCACACGCCGTGGCCTGCCGACTCACATGATCACCAGGACTTTGAAACGCCCCTGCGGTCGGGCCAGAGGCGGGTGCCGATCTCTTCTTTCAGGAGGGCCTAGAAGCTCTCAGTGGCGGCGTTATCGAAGCAGGAACCGGTTCGTCCACA
>NZ_JBIWAJ010000049.1:0-9197 GCF_044759975.1 Streptomyces sp. NPDC098789 | reverse complement strand
CGACGCGACCGCAGGGAGCGCCCTTGACAGGTCGCCCCGGCGCGGAGAGACAGTGGAACTGACGGGCAGCCCCCGGAACCCCACCGACCCCGCCCACCCGAAGCACCCGCCAACCACAGCAAAGCCGCACACCCCGACCCCGCCCACCCGAAGCCAAGGCACACGCGGCGAAGCCGCGCCCTCTCAGGTCCACTGCTGCGTCGGCGACTTGCCTGCCAGGGGCTTGCCGATCAGGGCCAGGGCTGAGAAGAAGTTGACCTGGCCGATCGCCATCGTCAAGGTGGCGAGCGCCTTGGGGTCGTACTGGTCGGCCGCTCGGGCGTAGAGCTCGTCGGGGACGCGTTCACCCTGGGGGTTCGGCAGGATGACCGCCTCGACCAGCTCCAGGGCCACCCGCTCGGCCGGGGTGAAGAACGGCGCGTCCCTCCAGGACGCTACGGCCGTGATGCGCTCCTCGGACTCGCCCGCCTTGCGCAGCAAGGTCGAGTGCATGACCGTCAAGTAGGTGTTGGCGACGATCTGGCCCGCCCGCAGCTGGATCAGTCCGATCGTGGAGCGCGGCACCGAGCGGTTGCCCGTCGCCTTGAAGAGCGCGCCGGCGATGGTCGCCAGCTCCGGGATCAGCTCGGTCGGATCGGACATCCGCGAGCCCACGGTCTGCTCCACATCGATCTTCGCGTCCATGGCGTTCCCCTCTCACGGTGGCGGCCGCGCCACCCCTCTCGTCGTCTGCACACCTCTGACGGATCTCGACGGACGGATGTGACAGGTCTGCACAGAAATCTCGCGGCTGGTCCTGGGACCCGTTCCGCGGCTAGTTCGAGAAGCCCGCTGTCACGAGGTCCACGACGCGCTTGCGCTGGAGCGCGCCGGGGGCTTCGGACCGGGGGTTGAGGGCGTAGACGAGGTGGCGGTGCAGGTCCTTCGTGGCGAACATGCCGCTCGTCCAGGCGGTCCCGCTGGAGCCCGTCTTGCCCCAGACGGTGACGCCGCCCGGCAGGTCGACCTTCATCAGGCCGCCCGCGCTGAAGCACGCGGCGGGGGTGAGGCAGGTGTTGGTCCTGGCGCCCGGGACGGCCGGGACCTCGAAGAGGGTCGCCTGTTGGGCCGGGGGCAGGAGGCGGCCGCGCAGCAGGGCCGTCTGGAAGCGGTCGAGGTCCGGCGCGGTGGAGACGAGGCCGCCCTCGGCCCAGAAGTGGGCCACCTGCGGGTCGGTGGAGAGGCCCGTGTCGCGCAGGCCCAGGGGGCGCAGGACGCGGCGCTGGAGCTCCTCCGCGTAGGTGCGCCCGGTGACGCGCTCGACGAGGAGGCCGAGGACGAAGTAGTTCAGGCCGTTGTACTGCTGTTCGGCGCCGGGGGCCGGGGTGTGGGCGTCGGCGGCGAAGGAGGCGGCGACCAGGGCGCGCGGGTCGCCCGGTACCTGGGCGGCCATCGGGAAGTCGCTGGTGTGGTCCAGGAGTTGGCGGACGGTGACGGCCGCGTACGCGGCGGGGAGCAGCTCGGGGAGGTGGCGGCGTACGGGCTCGTCGAGGCCGATGCGGTGTTCGGCGACGAGCTGGAGGACCACGGCGCCCGTGAAGGTCTTGCTGACGCTCCCGATCGGGAAGCGCGCGTCGGCGGCGACCCCTGCGGCGGTACCGGTCCACGGCGTGCGCAGCCCCCCGCCCGCCACCCGGACGAGGCCGCCCGCGGTGACGTCGTCCGGGAGCCGGCCCAGCAGGTCGGCCACCGCCGCGGGGTCGTAGGCGGGCGCGGCGGTGGCCTCCTTCGGCGCCGGGGCCGCCATCGCCGCCGGGGCGGCCGCTCCCGCGGTGACGGCGGCGAGGACGAGGCCGGCGACGGCCAGCTGGCGGAACCTGCGCATGGAATGCTCCCGGGGAGGCGTGGAGACGTGGAGGGTCGAGGCGTTGAGGCGTGGAGGGTCGAGGCGTTGAGGCGTGGAGGGTCGAGGCGTTGAGGCGTGGAAACGTGGATGTCTTCCGCGACGCCAACTCTGCTGGTCGGGAGCTGTGTTGCCCATGGGTGATCTCCCTACCGCGACCCCGAGACCCCGCCCGGCCCGCCTCAGGGGTCAGGCGTCGAGGCTGACCGGCATCAGGAGGGAGAAGGTGTCGGTGTCCTCGGTGGTGGGGCGCAGGACGACGAGGGGGGCCTTGGGGCCGACGTACTCCAGGACGAGTTCGTCGGCGGCGAGGGCCTCCAGGAGGTAGCCGGGGTTGACCCCCACCCGCTCGCCGGTCGGCTCGTCGTCGCCGCCTACGACGGTCACCGCGTCCGCCGTCAGGACGAGGGTGCACACGTCCTCGGCGTGGTCGGCGAGCGCCCTGCGCAGGGCCGGGACGTCGAGGGGGATCCGGCGGCCCTCGGGCAGCCGGGTCAGGCGCCGGTAGTCGGGGAAGTCCTCGCCGAGGCCCTGGCCCGCGGCCTCGCGCCCCTGGGTCTCCAACTCCACCCGGTCGCCCGCCACGGTGAGGCGGGCCGGTGTGTCGTCGTCGGTCAGCAGGGCGCGCATCGCGTCGACGAGCGGGGTGGGCACGGTCACCTGCACCCGTTCGCCGTCGTGGCCGGTGGTGGCGGTGCGGGCGACGGCCATCCGGTAGCGGTCGGTGGCCACGACGTGCAGGTCGCGGCCCTCGATGTCGAAGAGGACCCCGCCGAGCAGCGGGAGCTCGGGGTCGCTGCCGACGGCGAAGCGGACGGCGTCGAGTGCGGCCGCGAGTGCGGCGGCGGGCACGGTCAGGCGGGCGGTGGTGGTCACGGAGGTCCCCTTGGGTGCGAGTAGCGCTCGTATCGTGGAGAACTCCGTGCGCGCCTCGGTGAGGCCGCGCTCCAGGCGGCGCAGATGGCCGTCCAGCAGGCTCGGCACCAGCCCGGTGTCCGCGCCCGACCAGCCCGCGAGGACGAGCCGGATGTCCGCCAGGGGCATCCCGGCCCGGCGCAGCCGGGCCAGGACGCGTGCCTCGTCGAGCTGCTCGGGCCCGTACCAGCGGTATCCGGTCGTCGGGTCGACCCGTGCGGGCATCAGGACGCCCGCACGGTCGTAGAACCGCAGGGCGCTCACGCCCAGGCCGCTGTCCCGCGCCATCTCGCCGATGCTGCGCATGACGCGCACCTCGCGCATGTCGCGCATGTCGTTCTCCACGCCCCTGACTGTGCGACCTCCACCAGGTCGAGGGTCAAGTCTGCGGGCGCCGGTGCGTCAGCGGGGTCGGCGGGTCAGTGGCCCGCGGGGGCGGCGCCGACCTTCGGGGCCTTCGGCAGGCCGGTCTCCAGGGCGGTGCCGGTGCCCGCGAGGGAGCTGTCGGTGGCGTGGGCGGAGGTCTTGGCGGCCCCGGCGGCCACGCCGACGGCGGTCTTCACGTCCTTGACGGCCCCGCTCGGGTTGTCGACGATCTCGCCGAGCCGCGCGGTGATCGGCGGGCCCTGCGGCGTCGTCTGGTCGGCGGCCTGGGCGAGCCCGGGGGTGAGGGCGAGGGCGGCGCCGCCGGAGAGGACCAGGGCGGCGAGGGTGCGCTTCATGGCGTTCATGCCCCGCCCAACGACCCCGGCCGCCGCGGGTCACCCCGGCTCACCCCGCCCGCCCCGGGGGCGCCGCGGCCGTTGACGGGCCGGTCGCCCGGGCCGTTGACGGGCCGCCGGTGGCGGGTTCCGTGGCTCCGGCGGCGCCTCGATCGCCGGCGGGGCGTGAAAAGCCGGAGCCGCTCACGGCCGGAGACGCGGGATCCGGTCAGTCGGTGACGACCAGCGACGGGGTCGCCTTGGTCAGGACGTGGCCGCGGAAGAAGGCGGGGCTGCGGCGTTCGGTGACCAGCATGACGATCAGGCCCAGGAGCAGCAGGCCCACGCCGATGACGAAGACGCTGCCGACGCCGAGGACCGTGGAGCCGGACCCGTAGGACGGGTTCCACATGTCGATCAGGGTCTTGCAGAAGACGGTGGCCAGGAGCAGCCCGCCGGCGACCGGGAAGACGCCCTTGAACAGCAGGTCGCGGGTGGAGCGGCGCAGCTCGCCGCGGAAGTACCAGGCGCAGGCGAAGGCCGTCAGGGAGTAGTAGAAGCAGATCATCAGGCCGAGCGCGAAGATCGTGTCGGTGAGGACGTTCTCGCTGATCAGCGTCATCACGGTGTAGAAGGTGCCGGTCGCCGCGCCCGCCATGACGGTCGCGCGGCCGGGGGTCTTGAACCTCGGGTGGACCTTCGCGTACGCGGGCGGCAGGGCCTCGTAGGTCGCCATGGCCAGCACCGTGCGGGCGACGGGGATGAAGGTCGTCTGGAGGGAGGCCGTCGCCGAGGCGAGGACCGCGATGAAGAGCAGGACGCCGAGGCCCGGGCCCATGACCGGGCCGGCCAGGGCGGCGAAGACATTGCCGGAGGTCTCGGGGTTGCCGAGGCCGAGGCCCTTGTCGCCGGAGCCGACGGCCATCTGCGCGACGATGCCGGTGGCCAGGTAGGAGCCGACCAGGACGACCATCGCGATGAGCGAGGCGCGGCCGGGGGTCTTCGCGGAGCCGGTGGTCTCCTCATTGGTGGCCAGGCAGGCGTCCCAGCCCCAGTACATGAAGATCGAGAGCGAGAGTCCGGCGGTGAAGGAGGCCATGGATTCGACCGCGAAGGGGTTCATCCACTGCCAGGAGAAGTCGAGCCCGGTGTCGAAGGTCCCCGCGGAGGCCTTCTGGAGGGCCATCGCGACGAAGACGGCGAGCACGACGAGCTGGAGGCCGACCAGGGTGTACTGGATGCCCTTGGTGGCGGTCATCCCGCGGTAGCTGATGGCGGTGGCGACCGCGATCAGGCTGAGGCAGGTGGCGATGTGGACGAGTTTGTTGTCGTCCAGGGCCGCGAGGCCCGGATCGCCGGTGATCTCGCCCGCGAGGAGCCAGAAGTAGGAGGTGGCGACGCCCGCCAGGTTGGAGAGCACGATGATCGTGGCGATCACCAGGCCCCAGCCGCACATCCAGCCGACGCGGGGCCCGAAGGCCTTGACGGTCCAGGTGAAGGAGGTGCCGCAGTCGGGCATCGCCTTGTTCAGCTCGCGGTAGGCGAAGGCGACGAGCAGCATCGGCAGGAAGCCGGCCAGGAACACGGCGGGCATCTGGACGCCGACCTCACCGGCGGTGGAGCCGAGGGTGGAGGTCAGGCAGTAGACCGGGGCGACGGTGGAGATGCCGATGACGGCGCTGCCCAGGAGGCCCACGGAGCCCTTGCCGAGGCCCTTGCCGCGCACGCCGCCGTCCGGGCCCGCCGTGCCGGCGGCGCCGCTTACCGTGTCTGCGACCCGAGGCCGAGCGTCCAGCTGTGTCATGTGAAGGGACGTTAGACGGTGCGGTTTCCACATCCGGAGGACATAAGTCCGGTTCGAAGGTCCCGGAACTCCCTTTGAATCTTGAGGTCAATAGACCGGTAGATCACTTAATGAAAGGTTCACGGTCCCGCCGATCATCGTTTCGGCGGGACCGGATGTCGTCTTTCGGCATGCGGAAACCGCAGCCATGTCCGATATGCCGGACTTCAAACTTTCCCGACCAAGTTTTGGTCAAGCCCGGTCAAGCGTGCCTCAAGTCCACACGATGGACTGGATCTCGCTGTAGGCGTGCAGCGCGTACGAGCCCACGTCCCGCCCGACCCCGCTCCGCTTGAAGCCGCCGAACGGCGCCTCCATGTTGCGGCCGATCGTGTTCACGCCGACCCCGCCCGCACGCATCCGCCGCGCCACGCGGAAGGCCCGCGCCGCGTCCCCGGACCACACGTAGTGCAGCAGCCCGAAGTCGCTGTCGTTGGCCAGCGCGATCCCCTCCTCCTCGTCGTCGAAGGGGACCACCACGACCACCGGGCCGAAGATCTCCTCCCGGACCACCCGCATGTCGTTCGTGCAGTCCACGAGCAGCGTCGGGGCGACGTAGAAGCCCTTCCCGTGCGGCCCCACCACCGGGCGCTCGCCGCCGTGCGCGACCCGCGCCCCCTCCTTGCGGCCCAGCTCGACGTACGACTCCACCCGGTCCCGGTGCGCCGCGGAGATCACCGGGCCGACCACCGTGCCGCGCTCGCCCGGGTCACCGACCTTCATGAACCCCAGGTAGCCGGTCAGCTTCTCGACGAGCTGGTCGTGGATCCCGCGCTGGGCGATCACCCGGGTCGGGGCCGTGCAGATCTGGCCGCTGTAGAAGGAGAAGGTCGTCCCGATCCCCCTCACGGCCGCGTCCAGGTCCGCGTCGTCGAAGACGACCGCCGCGCCCTTGCCGCCCAGCTCCATCAGCTGCCGCTTCATGGTCCGGCCGCAGACCTCCGCGATCCGCTGCCCGACTCCCGTCGAACCGGTGAAGGACACCATGTCCACGTCCGGCGCGTCCACGGCCGCCTCGCCGACCTCCACCGAGGTCCCGTTGACCACGTTCACCACCCCGGGCGGCGCACCGGCCTCCTGGAGCGCCGCCGCCATCTTGAACACCGACAGCGGGTCCTGCGGAGCGGGTTTGACCACGACCGTGTTGCCCATCGCCAGCGCGGGGGCCACCTTGCCCGCCGGGTTGGCCCACGGGTTGTTGTAGGAGGTGATGCAGGTGACCACCCCGACCGGCTGGCGGATCTCCAGCGCGCCCAGGACGCTGGCCGCGCCCATCGGGCCGGCCTCGGTGACCTGCGGCGGCAGACCCCGCTCGACCGGTTCCATGGCGCCCCGCGCGTACCGCCGGAAGCGGGCCACCCCGACCCCGACCTGCATCCCGCGGGCGATGCCGGTGGGGGCTCCGGTCTCCGCCTGGGCCAGGCGCGCCCACGGCTCGTACTCCCGCTGCATGATGTCCGCGGCCCGGTCCAGGATCGCGGCCCGCTCCTCCGGCTTCGTGCGCGACCAGCTCGCGAAGGCGTCGCGGGCCGCGGCGGCGGCCTCGTGGACCTGCTGCCGCGAGGCCTCGGGGGCCAGGCCGACCACCGACTCGTCCGCCGGGTTGATCACCTCGTAGTGGCCGCCCGCGGGCGCCACCCACTCGCCGTTGATCAGCAGCTGTTGCGGATCCCGCGCCGCGCGCGCCCCGTCCGCCCCCTGCGCCCCACGTGCCTCGCTCAACGCGTGCTCACCGTCCTCGTGTCCCGGCCCGACCGGAGCACGATCCCCGGCACGGCCCCCGTCACTTCGTCGTCGCGGATCGTCTCCACCCCGTTGACCCGGACGGACACGATGCCGATCGCCCGCGAGTCCAGCCGCGGGCTGTCCCCCGGCAGGTCGTGCACCAGCGTGGCGGGCCCCGCCTCGATCCGCTCCGGGTCGAAGAGGACCAGGTCCGCGTGCCAGCCCTCGGCGATCCGGCCCCGCTCGCGCAGCCCGAACAACTGGGCCGGGTCGTCCGTCAGCATCCGTACCGCCTGCTCCAGCGGCACCAGCTTGCGCCCGCGCAGGCAGTCCCCGAGGAAGCGGGTCGTGTACGGCGCCCCGCACATCCGGTCCAGGTGCGCGCCCGCGTCCGAGCCGCCCAGCATCACGTCCTCGTGCTGCCAGGTCTCCTGGCGCAGCGCCCAGCTCGCCGGGTCGTTGTCGGTCGGCATCGGCCACAGCACGGTGCGCAGCCCGTCGACCGCGCAGATCTCCACCAGGCAGTGGAAGGGGTCCTGGCCGCGCTCCGCCGCGATGTCGTTGACCACGCGGCCCGAGAGCCCGGCGTTCTCCTCGGTGTAGGTGTCCCCGATGACGTAGCGCCCGAAGTCCGCGAGGCGCCGGAAGACCCCGGCCTCCTTGCTGTCGGCGCGGCGCAGCATCTCGGCCCGTACGTCCGCGTCGCGCAGCTTCGCGATGCGCTCGGGCACGGGCAGGCCGAGGACCTCGCCCCAGCCGGGGATCAGGTTCAGCGCGCAGAAGGTGCCGAGCGACATGTTCATCGGGGTCAGGATCGGCATGGTGAGCGCGACGATCCGGCCGCCGGCCTTACGGGCCCGCTCGCTCGGGAGGAGCTGGCGCGGCACCCGCTCGGGGACGGAGGCGTCGATGGTCAGCACGTTCCAGTTCAGCGGCCGCCCGGCGGCGGCGCTCATCTCGACGAAGAGGTCTATCTCGTCGTCCGCGAACTGGTCCAGGCAGCCCGCGACGATCGCTTCGAGCTGGGTGCCCTCGTGTTCGGCCACCGCCCGGGAGAGGGCGAGGAGTTCCTCGGGCCGCGCGTGCCGGGAGGCGACGGGGGCGCCCGCGCCGTCGGAGTGGGTGGCGGACTGGGTGGTCGACAGGCCCCAGGCGCCCGCGTCCATCGCGTCGTGGAACAGGTCCAGCATCTGCTGCATCTGCTCGGGCGTGGGCTGTCCACCCACCGCGTCCTCGCCCATGACGTGGCGGCGCAGCGCGCAGTGGCCGACCATGAAGCCGGCGTTGACGGCGATCCGGCCGTCGAGGGCGGCGAGGTACTCGCCGAAGCTGGACCAGCTCCAGTCGACGCCCTCCTCCAGGGCTTTGAGGGCCATGCCCTCGACCTTGCTCATCATCCGACGCGTGTAGTCGGCGTCCTCGGGGCGGTCCGGGTGCAGGGGGGCCAGGGTGAAGCCGCAGTTGCCGCCGGCGACGGTGGTGACGCCGTGGTTCATGGAGGGGGTCGCGTACGGGTCCCAGAAGAGCTGGGCGTCGTAGTGCGTGTGCGGGTCGATGAACCCGGGGGTCAGGACGAGGCCGTGCGCGTCCTCGCTGGTCCGGGCCTCCTCGGTGACGCGGCCGGGCTCCGCGACGACGGCGATCCGACCGTCGCGTATCCCGACGTCGGCGACGTGGGCGGGGGCGCCGGTCCCGTCCACGACGGTGGCGCCCTTGATCAGGTGGTCGAGCATGACGTCCCTTCCTTGGTCTGCGACCCTGGCCGCCGAAGCCGGCCCCGCCCGGGGGTACCTCCCAGCGGTAGCTGGGGGAGTTTGAGGCACGGGCCCGGCGGAGCCAATCCGGCCTCGCCGGCGTTTGAGGCGCGGGTCGGGGCAGCGCCCCCGGTCCCCTTCCAGTCGGGCCTGGCCCAATCCAGCCTCGCCCGGGGGCCCCTCCCAGCGGTAGCTGGGGGAGTTTGAGGCACGGGCCCGGGCGGAGCCCCTGGCCCACTTCAGCCTCGCCGGCGTTTGAGGCGCGGGGTCTGGGGCGGAGCCCCAGGAGCCCCGCAGGGGACAACGGCCCTGGCGGGCCGCCCCCGGGGCCCCCCGGCCCCGCGCCGCACACCCCCGGGGGGGAGGGGGGGGGGGCG
>NZ_JBIWAJ010000048.1:0-9554 GCF_044759975.1 Streptomyces sp. NPDC098789 | reverse complement strand
AACGGATACTTCCTCGGTGCGGACATCGTCCGGGTTCCTCTCACGAGACCCATCTGACCCCCTGCCACCACTTCCCGCATCTCGGGGGAACCTCAAACAAACGCTGAGTCGTCTTCATGCCCCAACAAACGATGACTTCGACACAAAAGACACCCAAAGAGACAAAACGAGACCACGCTGGGCTAAAAACTTCAAACAGTCCCCTCAAACGAGCCCTACCTGACAGCAACTCAGCACTCCTCGACCACGCACGGAACCGGACCGCTTCGAGTTGTGGCCGGCCTTCAGGCCGGGGTCCGGCGCTCCGCTCCTGACTGCCCAGAGTCCGCTGCGCGTGGGAAGGTGACCCCGTTTCACAGGGTCTGGGTCCTCGACCTGTTGGGCAGGTCTGCTTTACATCCCTGTTCCGGGACTCTTTCCGGCTCCGCCTCCAGGACCAGCCCGCTCCGCGGGCGGCTGGCAGCGGAGCGGGGATCCCTGCCGTTGCTCGGCGGGCAGGACGGTCTCAGTCGATGCTGATGTTCGAGGCCTGCGGCCCCTTGGGACCCTGTGTGACCTCGAAGCTCACCTTCGAGTTCTCCTCCAAGGTCCGGAACCCGTTGGCGTTGATCGCCGAGTAGTGGGCGAAGAGGTCCGCGCCCCCGTCGTCGGGGGTGATGAACCCGAACCCCTTCTCCTGGTTGAACCACTTCACCGTGCCGGTCGCCATCGCTGTGCCCTTCTTTGTCCACGGATGTACCACCCGGATCCTGCCCTTGCCAATGGGACGAAAACCACCCGTACCAGGTCGTCGTCACCGAGCTCGTCGACCCCGTAGTCACCCCGAAGCCGCTCTACGGACCCGACCGATAGGAGGAACGACTCCGGGGCGAACGCCTCGCGGCCATCCAGACCGCCCCACCGGGCAGTCGGGCAGTGGCTGACGAACGTGCGCCGGCCCGGCGGACTCGGCAAGGACCCCGTCCGCGCGCAGCGGCGGATCGAGGCGCTCGACGCGATCGACGCCGACTGGAACCCGGGGACACACGGGTGGACCGTCGACTGGCAACGCCATCTCGTCTACCTCGCCCAGCTCCTGGCCGAAGGCGCCCGCCTGGCCGCGATCGTCCCCGGAATGACCAGGCGCTGCAACTCAGCCGGTTCCAGGGCTTCGACCTCCCACTGGACGGGGCGGGCCGGGTCGAAGCCGTACCGGCGGGCGAAGGCCGGCCACCGTGGGTCGCCGCTCTTGCCCTCGGTCGCCGGGAGGCCGTACGCGCGGACCTGCTCGTAGGTGAGCAGCACCCGGGTCACCGAGTTCCAGCACCCCGTGCGCGCCACCCAGTCCCGCTCGATGTCCTCGCCCGAGCAGTCGAAGTCGCCGGCGTTTCTCTGGGGCTTCGCGAGTGTTCGGGTGGAGTTTCCCCAGCTCAGGAGCGGTCGCGAGCACTGTAGCCGATGCAACAGGTGTGGTGCACGGGTCTTGGGACCGGCCCGCTCGGGGAGTGAGACGGGCGGCGTGCTCTTCACGCCACAGGGCCTTGCTCGCCACCCGATCCGGTCATTTTCGGTGAGGGTCACGTACGACCGGGGGCGATGACGCCATGATCGCTAGGCGCGTCAGTGGGATGCGCGTTCACATAGCGTGATGGATGGAGTCGGTCATGACTGAGCCGGTCGCAGGCACGGAGTACATCGAGATCTCCAACCCGGTCCCCGTGAGTGTCCCGGGCAAGATCGAAGCTGTGCAGCTGTTCTGGTACGGCGACCCGCACACCTACCACTTCGAGCCGACGGTGAACCCGTGGGCGGAGAAGCTCCCGGCGGACGTGAACTTCAAGAGGGTCCCCGCGATGTTCGGAGGGCCCTGGGACGCCCACGGGCAGATGTTCCTCGCCCTGGAAGCCATGGGGGCCGAGCACACGGTTCATGCCGCCCTCTTCGACGCGGTGCAGAACCAGCGCAAGCGGCTCACCGACCCCCAGGACCAGGCCGACTTCCTCGGCACCCAGGGCATCGACAAGGACAAGTACCTGGCCACGTTCAACTCCTTCGCCATCAAGGGCCAGGTCAACAAAGCCAAGGAGCTGGCGAAGAAGTACGAGGTCACGGGCGTTCCCTCGATGGTCGTGAACGGGAAGTACCGTGCGGATCTTGGAACGGCTCAGGGCCCCGAAGGGCTCCTGAACGTCGTTGATCATCTGATCGCCGTGGAACGCGCGGCTAAGTAGGAACCCTCTGACAGCGCGCGGCCGGAGATTAAGCGTCCCCCGGCGCCGGTGATGCCGGGGGACGCGCGTTCAGAAGCTACGTGGGAAGCGGTCTTTCGCTGTGGCGGTTCATCTGGGCCATCAGTTCGCGGTTGGCCGCGCGAGCAGCGGTGAGGTCGTCCCCCTGGTCCTGGAGTTTGAGTTCCAGGTCGACGACCTGCTGCTCAAGGGTGGTGATCCGTACCTTGAGTTGCTCTGTGTAGTCGCCTCCGCCGATGCCGGACTCCCGCCATACCTCCTCACCCAGAGCCTGGCTGAGACGTGCTTCGAGGCGGCGGACCTGGGACGCGAGCCGGGCGGTGCGGGCATCGGCGGCGAGCAGGTCTGCCTGGAGGGATGCCCGGCTGACGGCCGGACCGCGGCCGCCGGAGACGGTGGGCGGTTCGGCGGCCTGGGCGTGGACATGACCGAGCAGGTCGCGGTGGCGGTAGAGGAAGGTGCGGTCGACGCCGGCGCGGCGGGCGATCGCGGTGACGCTGGTCTCGGAGCCGTCTTTGGCGGCCTGGGCCAGGGCGGCCAGTACGCGCTGGCGGCGCCGGCTGGTGTCGGCCCGGCGGCCTTCGATCATCGCCTGGACGGTGGGGTCGGGTGCGGTCATGCGGGTCGCTCCGGTCGGAGGTCGGGCAGGGGCTGGCGGATGCGGGGCATGCCGAGGAAGGTCTGCCGCATTTGGCGGACGGCCTGGGCGGCCTGCTGGATCTCCGCGCGTTCGGCGTCGGTGAGGGTGTCGATGTCTTCGGTGACGCGTTGGATCAGGCGGCGGAGGCGGGTGATCTCGGTGTCGGACGGCATGGCCTCGGCGCGGGCCCAGTCCTCGGCCTCGGCCATCGATCGCAGCTTCTCCCGCTGGCGCAGCAGGTCGTCGAGGTAGGTGCGCAGGTCGGGGAGGTAGGAGACGTCGGTGGAGAAGTGGTCGCAGCCCACGCACCGGAACCGCAGGGGGCAGGCTCCGCCGCCGGCGGCGACGTTGGAGGGCTCGGAGCAGGTGCCGAAGGGGACGACGACCGCGCCGACGGCCCGGCGGGTGCGTTCGGCGTCCAGGACGCTGGTGACCGCGCCCCAGATACGGGAGCCGTGGCGGTCGAACTGCATCTGTGTGACGCGCTCGACGGCCTCGCGCAGGCGCACTTCCTTGACCCGGTAGTAGCCTCTCGTGGTTTCGAAGCTGTCGTGGTCCATGAGTTCGGCCAGGACGTCGATGGGGACGCCCGAGTCCGCGTGACGCTGGGCGAAGGAGTGCCGGTAGGCGTAGGGGAAGATCTTCTCCTTGTCGAAGACGGTGCCGTCGTCGAGGACGAAGTCGGGCAGGGTCTCGACCCACTCGCGGTGCATGCCGGACAGGTGGTTGGCGTCGATCGACCGGTCCCCGCGCAGGTTGAGGTTCTGCGAGGGCAGCAGGACCAGCTGCGACTGCGGCCGGTCGGGGAAGCGTTCCCGTACGCGTTCCTGCTGGGCGATGATCAGCTTGGCGGTCGGCTCGTGGATGGGGAGCTGACGCCCAATGCGCTGTTCCTTCCAGTTGTTGTAGAGCAGGACCGGCTTGCCCTGGCTGTCCCGGGTCAGGCACCCCAGATCCAGGCGACAGATCTCCTCCGGGCGGCGGCCGGTGTCCATGAGGAGTTCGACGCTCAGCCGTAGCTCGTAGCAGGTCATCGCTTCGAAGGAGTCCAGGTGGGCGCAGAGCTGGCGCATCACCTCGGCGGGGAGGTCCTGGCCTTCCTCCGAGGGCTCCGGCGTCTTGGGGACGTCGTGGCGGGTGATGACGAAGTCGTCCGGCAGCCCGGCCAGCGGCCCGTTCGGGCGGGTAAGTCCCATGGCCCGTCCCTCGCGGAGCACGTTGCGGGCCTTGCTGACGTAAGCGATGCGTGTGCGGGTGGTCATCTGTCCGTTGGCTTCGAGGAACGACATCCTGTTCAGGAAGTTCTCGATGTCGGCGCGAGCGAGCGCGGCCTTGTCCATGCCGCGGTCGGGCCGTGCTCGCAGGGTGTCCGAGAGCTTGGCCAGGCCGTGGAGATGTTGTTGCGCGTGCGAGGAAGCGCTCTTGGAGCGGACCTTGGAGAGGTAGTCGCGCGCCCAGCGCCTGGCGCTCTCCCGCAGCCAGGGCTGGTGGATCGCGGTGAAGACGAGCGAGCCCCGGTGCCCGAACGCCACCAGGTCCCACTCGTCCTTGGTGTACTCACCCTCGGGGCTCTTCACGGCCCGGATCGCGTAGATGCGGGTACGGTTCAGCAAGATGAGCGCCTCGCTGTTCGCGGCCGGGTCCGGGACGTCCTCCAGCCGTGTGGCGCCCGAGGGACGGATGGTCCGGTCGATCAGGGCCCGGAAGTTGCCAATCTCTGTGCGGGCACCTCTGTGGCAGCGGTGCTGGAGTCCGAACAGCAGCTGGGCGACGACGAGGTCGGGCAGGCCCCGGAAGCTGACCTCGGCGGCGAACCCGCTGGACGGCGCGGTCCGCAGCCACATCTCCTCATCGAATCCAGGATCCTTGCGCAGCGTCCAGAGCCGCTTCTCGTGCGCATGGCATAGCCGGGTCTCGCCGGCGCTGATCGCCCGTCGGTTGCAGGCGCGGACCGCGCAGTCCCCCAGGCCGGGCAGTCCCTTGATGGCGGGATCGGTGAGGAACTCCTCAAGCGTGCCGCCGTGCTTTTGCAGCTGCCACCAGTGCGACCGGCATACCGGTCGCGTGCCCGAGTCGGTCCACGGCCGCTCGCAGTCGGTGACGCGGCAGTCGCCCACTGGCAGGTGCATGTACGGTGCGGTCCGCGGAACCCGGACGAAGTCCTCGTAGGGCAGTGCGGAGGCGCGGTGGCGGGTGTTGCAGGTGGCGCAGAGCTTGAGGCCCTTTACCGGGGATATGCACCCGGGCACCGGGCACCGCCGCCCGCCCAGGGTGGGATGTCCGATCGGCGGTTCCAGTACACGGCGCTCGGCGTTCCAGCCGGCCTCGGTCAGGAAGTCCTCATTGATCAGTGACCACAGAAAGGCCGTCAGCTCGGCATCGGAGGCATGCGGCGCCGGGGCCGGAGCGGTGACGATCGGCGTGAGCAGGAACGTCATCGGGCACCGCCGGTGAGTTCGCGCGGCGAGGGCACCGCGTCCACCGCGTCCCGCAGCCGGTCCGGGGCCGGTGTCAGGTACGGTTCCGCGCTGGAGAGCCGTGCGTGGTCTAGCAGTGCGGCGATCTCGTCCTAGCCGCCGCCCGCGTCCGCGACGTTGCTGCCGGCCGCGCGCCGCAGCATCCGCGGCGTGATCCTCCTGCTCAGCCCGGCGCGCTTCGACAGCCGTCCGAGCAGCTCGCCGAGGCTGTACGTGGTCATCGGGGCGCCCAGTGGCTCGGCGAACAGGTTCACCAGCACGAAGTCGCTCTCCGGTCCGTGCGGCAGCGCCATCCGCTCCAGCACGTACTGGTCGTAGGCGAGCACCACCAGGTGGTCGACGGGCTTCCACCGGCCCGGTGCCGCGGTCGGCTGCCTCTTCGCCCAGGCCCCGTTCGGGTTGTCCCGCCGCAGCGTGTGCAGGTGGGAGCCCTGCTTTGTGCAGCCCAGCGCCGTCGAGTCGGGCATGAAGTGCATGTCCTCGCGCCGCAGGCCGGCCGCGCCTCCCGGGCGTAGCCCCGCCCGGCCCAGCAGCAACACGATGAACCGGTCCCGGGCGTTGTGGCAGGCGAGGAACAGGGCAACGATCTCCCGGTCGGTGGCCCGCTCGCCCTTCTTCCGCGGGACCTGCACCCGGTGCCGCGGGCGCATCCGGTAGCCGGTCACCACCTCCCCACGGGCCTGCTCCGGCAGGTCCCAGTTCTCCGCCACCTCATACAGCTGGGCCATCACGTGCGCGGGCACCGCCTTCGTCGTGATGCCGTACAGCAGGAACTGACGCACCCCGGTGAGGACGTTCTGGATCCGGGCTGGCTCCCGTGCCCGCTCCGCCCCCGGCCCCGGGTACACCAGCCCGGTCCCCGGCGGGCGGTCGATGCCCGTGACCTGCTTCGTACCGAACTTGAGCCAGACGACGAACAGCCCAAATTCCTCGGCCGCCACCCGCCAGTCGCGGCCGGTCCGTATGCACCAGCGCAGGTACAGCGCGATGTGCCCGGCGTACGTACGGGTCGTCAGCTCGGCTTGGTCCTTGCCGAATCGCACGTGCCGAAGGAACGCGTCGGCCTCCGGGACTACGGCCAGGTCGTCGTCCAGCACGGTCCGATACTGGACGCCGGACGGAAGTTGAACAGGAAAGGCCCTCACGGGTCTCCTCCATCTCTATGTGCAACGTGTCGCAACGATCACGACAGCCCCAGAGATGCTAGAGAAAACCCCAGCTCACACACCTAGTGCAGCGTCACACCACACTCTTCGAAGCCCAAGAGAAAGACCACCGCAAGGTGGGCTTCGCGGTGTTCGTGGGCGACGCGGTCGCGGACGACGTCAGCGTAGGACTGGGAGCTGAAGCCGCGGACGATGGGGACGGGGATGCCCGCGAAGTCGAGCCAGCCAGTCAGCTGCTGCCGAAGGGTGTCCTTCTCCGCCGCGACGTACAGAGCCTGCCCCTGGCCCTCAGTCCGGTCCAGGCGGAACCAGTCGGGCATCTCCCGCACGAAGGCGTCCGCGCTCGGCCAGGCCGGCGGGACGTGCACTTCGCGGACGGTTTCGATCAGGTCGGGGAAGCGGCCCTCGCGGCGGGCCTGGGCGGCGTGTGCGGCAGCACGCCCTCGGCGGCCAAGCGGTACATGACCTGTCTCAAGGTCACCTTCAGCGGTCCGTACCCGTCCACAATCTCCCGCGCGCGGTCCACGACGACGGGCCACCGGATCCGTTCACGAGCCATACCGGTACATGTACCCCTGCCCGAGGTTCTCCCGAACCGCCTTCCTCGCGAGCCTGTCCCTGGGATCGTGACCTGTATGGATTCTCCCGCTGGCCGTCGGATGGCCGCTGACCGACCGGCCCGGACATGGTGAGCGCCGGGCGTTCGCGGCTCTGGGTGCGCGTCGGCCTCACCCGGATCCGCGCCGACAAGATCACCGCCGTCACCCCCGCCGACGACAGCCTTCACCTCCAGGTCACCGGCGTCACCAACGGCCTGGTCCTCCCTCTCGCGCCCGGCGCGCAGCGCTCCGGGCGGGACGGCCGCCTCGTCGAGTGGGCGGACGAGTTCCTGCGGGTCATCGAGCGAGCCGCCGCCCTGCCCGTCGCCACCCTGATCACCTTCACGCCGGCCAACGACTTCCAGGCCGCCGGGTTCACCGCGTGCCCACTGACCGGCGACGAACGCCCCCTCCTCCAGCCGCCGCTCCTCCCGGTCCCCGACCTCATCCCCCCGCGCCCCGCCCCAGCTTCATGGGCCACTCCCAAGTCCTTGGAAGATCCACACGGTCCACGCGGCCGCGCGGACCGATGACGCGCGCTGGCTCAGAGGGCCCGGGCCGGTGAAGTCCGGGCGGACGAAGAGGACGTCAGCGCCCTATGCGCGGGGCCCTGTGTGCTGGAGGTGATGCTGTCGGGGTGCGGCCCCCGTCGCGGCCCTGCTGGCCAGAGCCGCACCCCGTACAACCACCGTACCCACCCTCTAGCCGGTCTTGAGAGGTCGGTCAGCTGGTCATGCCGAGCAGGTTCTCCGGGCTGCAGTACGGCCAGGGATCGATGCCTTCGGTGAGGGTGCGCCGGGCTTCCTCACGGCTGATCGGCTTCCCACGGCCCATGGCGCAGTCCCCGATGTGGACGAACAGCCTCTGCGGCCCCGACCCCGTGCGTAGGGACTCCAGCTTCCACTGCGGGGGCGGGGGCGGGGGACGTCGGGCGGCTTCCGCGGCCAGCTCGGCCTCCAAGGCGCTGATGGCGCGTTCGGCGAGTGTCCGCTGCCAGTCCAGCCATGTCAGGACGGCCCGCCAGCTTTCCAGCCGCGCCCGCGGGCCGCACCTCGCCCGCGCACAGGCCGCCAGCCCCCAGGTCGCCGCGCCGCCACCCATCGACGACAGCCCGCCCCAGCCATGGCCTCTTCCGCCGCCCGCCGCCGCGGCTGACCGCGACGCACGGCGGGCAAGCCCAAGGGGAGCCTGGGCAAGCCACCCCGCGCACTGGCTTGCCCGCCGCCGCGATCAGCGGGGCGGCCCGCACCTGAGGAGCTGTCATGCCCGAGAACACCTTCACCACGCCGCTCGCCCCGATGGAGCTGGACGACGTCACCGGCGCCTTCGCCTACATACGGGCGTGGCAGGCCGGCGACGTCGACACCGCCGGGAGGGTCGCCGATCTCTGCGACGGCGCGGAGCTGCGCCAGTTGCTCCTGGAGGTCCTCGCCCACATCGTTATCCCCGTCACCGCCGTGGACGACCACGACGGGGAGCCGTGCACGCACGCCTTCCTCGCCGCGGCACTCGGACAGGTGCTGCTCGACACCGTGAGCCACGCCGACGGCGCCTGCCTCGCCTTCTCGCCGGGCATCGCCCAGACCATCGTCCGCTTCACCGAGACGATCCTCACCGACAACCACGGCGACGTCGCCGACGTCCTGCGCCAGCTGGAAGCCGCAGGGATACGGCAGGCGATGAAGGAGCACCCAGCGCACCGCACCACCGCGTAGCCGCACCAGGACGGTGGTGCGGTCCGGCGCGCGTTCCCGGCGCACCACCCGCACCATCGCCGTGGGTTCCACCGCACCACCGCACCGCACCACCGCACCGCGCCAACGCGATGCGCGCCGCCGCACCACCGGGAGCCGTGCCGGGTGCTGCGGCGCACCACCGCGGTGCGCCCCACGGTGGAGCCCACCGTCGTCCAGCGCACCGGAGTGGAGTCCACTGGGTGGACTCCACCCGAAGGGCGCACCGCACCGCACCAGGTGCGCTTCCACGTTGGCGGGGCCCTATCACACACCCCCTTGGCCAGGCCCTGATCGGCGGTCGCAACCTGCTGTGTCAAGGAGAAACGTGCCGGGCGCTCACGTGGTCAAGGGGTGGAGCCGAACCCGGTCAAGGGGTCTGCCGAACCTGGACAAGGGGTGGCCCGAGCTGGTCGGAGACAAGGTGCGGCGCACCAGGTGCGGTCGACTCGGCGGACGATGCCCGGATGCCGTCACCACAGCCAGGCGTTCGAGTGCCGCATCCGGGACAGGGCGCGGGCATCGCGGCGGGCGGCCGCGTTGCCGATCCGTCTCTGCGGGGAGCGGGGCCGGCGTGAGTGCCCGGCGGCGAGGCGGCGCTTCCCGGCGTCCTGGATTGAGGTTCCCCCGGTGTGTGGGAGGTGCTGGTCAGCTGGTCAGAGCGGGTTGATGGGGTTTCAGGTTCGCTCGTTCGGTCGCTGCCTGTTCGGC
>NZ_JBIWAJ010000047.1:0-12823 GCF_044759975.1 Streptomyces sp. NPDC098789 | reverse complement strand
GGGGCCCCCCGGCGGGGCCGCCCCCCCCCCCCCCCCCCCCCCCCCCCCCCCACACCCCCCGGCGAGGCTGGGTTTGGCTCCGCCCAGGCCCGCGCCTCAAACTCCCCCAGCTACCGCTGGGAGGGGCCCCCGGGCGAGGCTGGATGGGCTCCGGCGGACCCGGGGTCAATCAGCGAGGCTGGAATGGGCTCCGCTGGGAGGTACCCCCGGGCGGGGCTGGAGTGGCCCGCCCGAGCCGGGGCCCGATGCGGCCCCGACGGGACTCAGACGGCTTCGCGGAAGCGCGTCGTCCGGTGCACCGGGTCCGTGTCGATCTTCGGGATCACGTGCTCCCCGATGAGCTTGACGGTGTTCATGGTGTCCTCGTACGAGACGCCGGTCGGCAGGCCGAAGGACAGCTGGTCGGCGCCGGCCTGCTCCCACCGCTTGCACTGCTGGAGCACCTCGGACGGGTCGCCGCAGATCAGCAGCTCCTCGGCGATCAGCAGCTCGATGATCTCCGCGTTGTACTCGGGGAGGATCTCGGGCCACTGCGGGATCGCCTCGGGCCGCGGGAAGGTGTCGTGGTAGCGGAAGACCAGCGACTGGAAGCGGTTCATATGGGCGTTGACCGCTATCTCGACGGCCTTGTCGTGGGTCTCGGCGCAGATCGCGGTCGAGGTGACCATGACGTTGTCGTTGACGAAGGCGCCGATGGCCTTCGCCTCCTGGATGGCCGTCTTGTACTGCTCCAGGACCCAGGCCATGTCGGAGACCTTCTGGACGCTGAAGCCGAGCACGCCGAGGCCCTTCTTGGCCGCCATGGCGTACGAGGCCGGGGAGCCGGCGGCGTACCACATGGCCGGGTGCGCCTTGCCGTACGGCTTGGGGAAGATCTTCCGCGGCGGCAGCGACCAGTGCTTGCCCTGGAAGCCCTCGTACTCCTCCTGGAGGAACATCTTGGGGAACTCCGCGATGGTCTCCTCCCAGATCTCCTTGGTGCCGTTCATGTCCTCGATGCCCGGGAGGAAGCCGAGGATCTCGTGACTGCCCGCGCCGCGGCCGGTGCCGAACTCGAAGCGGCCCTTGGAGAGGTGGTCGAGCATGGCGACCTTCTCGGCCACCTTGACCGGGTGGTTCACCGGGGCGAGCGGGTTGAAGATGCCGGAGCCGAGGTGGATGCGCTCGGTGGCGTGGGCGAGGTACCCGAGGAAGACCTCGTTCGCCGAGAGGTGCGAGTACTCCTCCAGGAAATGGTGCTCGGAGGCCCAGGCGTACTTGAAGCCGGACTTGTCCGCCTGGATGACGTACTCGGTCTCCTCGATCAGCGCCTTGTGCTCTGCCTCGGGGTCGACCTTGGAACGCGCCTCAGCCACGTATCCCTGCACAAAGAGCCCGAATTCCAAGGGGTTCACCGTCCTTAGGTTTCTGACGTTGCGTCAGATTTGATGAGCTTGACTGTTCCACCGAGCACCGGAGCCGTCAATACCTGACGCTCCATCAGATGCCGGTCAGAGGATGCTGACGCCGGCCATCCAGCCGCCGTCGATCACGAACGGCTGGCCGGTGATGTACGAGGAGTCCTCGCTGGTCAGGAACAGGGCCAGGCGCGCGATCTCGTCCGGGCGGCCCACCCGCCCCATCGGCACGACCCGCTTGTAGAGGTCCGCCATCGCGTCCCGCGCCTCGTCCGTGATCCCCGCCGGGTCGAGCAGCCCCGGGTTGGCCATGGGCGTGTCCACGGCGCCCGGGCACATCGCGTTGACCCGGATGTTCTTGGCGGCCAGCTCCAGCGCGGCCACCCGGGTCAGGCCGAGGATGGCCGCCTTGGTGGCGGCGTAGCCGCCCACGTAGGCCATGCCCGTCAGGCCGGTGTAGGACGAGGTGTTGACGATGGTGCCGCCGCCCGCCGCCTCGATCTCGGGGGCGACCGCCTTGATGCCGAGGAAGGCCCCGACCTGGTTGACCTGGATGATCTGCTGGAACTCCTCCAGCGGGGTGCTCACCAGCTCGTTGAAGCGCAGGATGCCCGCGTTGTTGACCAGGCCGTTGATCTCGCCGAAGGCCTCCTTCGCGGCGGCCACGGCGGCCGCCCAGTCCTCCTCCCGGCTCACGTCCATCCGTACGTACCGGGCCCGCTCCTCGCCGATCTCCTTGGCCACGGCGGCGCCCTGCTCGTCCAGTACGTCGCCCAGCAGCACCTTCGCGCCCTCGGCGGCGAAGATCCGGGCCTCCTGCTCGCCCTGGCCGCGCGCCGCACCCGTGATGATGACGACGCGCCCGTCCAACTTGCCCATGCCGATACCCCTAACCGTGTGACCGTTCAGTCGTTGAGGAGGGGGCCGACCTCGGCCCCGAAAGCGCTGATCTGGTCGACCAGTTCGGCCCGGTCGCGGCTGCGGAAGCGCACCTGGATCTGGTCCATGCCGAGCGCCTTGTACGCGCGCAGGGACTCGGCCAGGACCTCCGCCTTGCCGGTGAGGGTGCGCCGGCCGGTGTCCCAGCCGGGCTCGCCGACGTACAGCGGCTCGGTGATCGCGCCCATCTCGATGGGCGCGGTGACCCCGGCGGCCGCGCGCAGCTCGCGGATGCGGGCCACCTGCGCCGGGAGCTTGTCCCGCGGATCGCCCTGCGGGAGCCAGCCGTCACCCCGTACGGCCGCCCGGCGCACGGCGGCGGGCGAGGAACCGCCGACCCACACCGGGATCCGCTCCTGGGCCGGACGCGGCAGCTGACCCAGGTCCTTGAAGGCGAAGGTCTCCCCCTCGAACTCCGGGTACTCCTCGGGCCCGAGGGCCGCCCGCAGCGCGTCGAGGGTCTCGTCGAGCAGCGGGCCGCGCCGGGCGAAGTCCACGCCGAGGGCCTCGAACTCCTCCTGCACGTGCCCGGCGCCGACGCCGAGGACCAGCCGGCCGCCGCTGAGGTGGTCGAGGGTCGCGTACTGCTTCGCGCTGATCAGCGGGTGCCGCAGGCTGACGATGGCCACGTGGCTGAGCAGCCGTACGTGCTCGGTGATCGCGGCCAGGAAGGACAGGGTGGCGACCGGGTCGTACCAGACGGTGCTCATGGGCCCGGCCATCCGCCGAGGTATCGCCACGTGGTCGCACGAGGCGAGGTACCCGAACCCGGCCCGGTCCGCGGCCCGCGCGACCTCGGCGAGGTCGGCGGCCCCGGCCGACGCCTCCCAGGGCTCGGCGTAGATGGTGCTCTGCGACTGGATCGGGAGCTGCATCCCGTAGACCAGCCGACCTTCCGGAAACACACGCGCCATGCCGTCCCCGCCTCACCTTCGTCGTCCCGTCAGCTCCGCCTGACGTTCCGTCACGGAGCACCGGGGCTCATGGTCGTAGCTGACGCACCGTCAGGCAAGAGGCAGGAGAGGGACGTTCGAGTCGGGGTGTGCGGAGCAGGCCGTTCACAGCGTGCCGTTCGGAGCGGGCCGACGCGCATGAGGGCGACCCTCCCCGCTCGCATGCCCATGCCGCGCCATCGTCGCCATGGGCAACCCGGACACGGCCCGGCACACGGCGGTGCTGGTTCCGGGCACGGGCACCCAACTGGACAAGTTCACCGGGCAGATCAGCCGCATCGACAAGCTCCAGGATGCCGCCGGGCGCCGGACTCCCGGGGCGGGGGCGGACGTGTCCGTGATCAGCTGGATGGACTACGACGCTCCCGAGCCGGACCTCAGCGTGGCCACCCGCGGCAGGGCGGAGGCAGGTGCGCAGGACCTGCGCGACTTCACCCAGGGCCTGCGCTCGGCCCACCAGGGCGATCCCACCCACCTCACCGTCATCGGGCACAGCTACGGCTCGACCATGGCGGGCGCCGCCGACGCCGGTGGCGCGGGACTCGGCGCGGACGACGTCCTGGTGGTGGGCAGCCCCGGCCTCACGGTGGAGCGCGCGGACCAGCTGCACGTGGCTCCTTCGCACCTGTGGGTGGGCGCCGCCAAGGACGACCTCGTCTCCAACGACTTCTCCGGCCTCACCCTGGGCGAGGACCCGAAGGAGCCCGGGTTCGGAGCGCAACGGATGTACGTGGACACGGCCGGGCACAGCGGCTACTGGGACGAAGGCAGCCAGAGCCTGAACAATCAGGGCCGCATCATCGCAGGCAAGACGCCTGAAGGGCCCCGCTCATGAACCGACGCAAGAACGCCTCGGTCGCGCTGGCACTCGTACTGCTCCTGGGAGGCTGCATGTCCGACGACACGATCAACGACCCCCTGCCTCCTGCCTCCCGGCGTCGAACAGCAGCAGTTCTGACGCCGGGCCTCCCCGCGGCCTGGGCCGATCGCGCCCCGTTGGATAGGGTGCGGCGCCTGGGCCCGGTAGGAGCGCAGAACACGGGTACGAGTGCGGGAGACGTGCGTGGAGTTGTTCCTGACCCTGGTCAGCGGGATCGCCTGGACCATCGTCTACGTCGAGGCCATCCGGCTCGGGCTGCGCCAGCGGACGTACGCGATGCCCGTGGCCGCGCTCGCCCTGAACTTCGCGTGGGAGGCGACGTACGCCGTCAACGACGTCCGCGGCGGGATCTCCACCCAGGGGGTCGTCAACATCGTCTGGGCCCTCGCCGACGTGGTGATCGTCTACACGTTCTTCCGGTACGGCCGGGCCGAACTGCCCGCCTTCGTCACCCGACCGCTCTTCGCCGCCTGGGGAGTGCTGCTCTTCGCCGGCGCCTTCGCCGTGCAGTGGCTCTTCCTCGCGCACTTCGGGGCGCACGACGCCTCCCGCTACTCGGCGTTCCTGCAGAACCTGTTGATGTCCGGGCTCTTCATCGCGCTGTTCGCGGGGCGCGGCGGGGCGCACGGGCAGAGCCTGGTCATCGCCGTCGCCAAGTGGCTCGGCACCCTCGCCCCGACCGTGCTCTTCGGAGCGATGGAGGACGCGCCCTTCATCCTCGGGCTGGGCGTGCTGTGCAGCGTGTTCGACCTCGCCTACATCGCGCTGCTGGTCCGCGACCGGGGAGCCGGGGCGGCGGCGGCGCAGCAGCGGGCCGTGGTCAGAACCCCGCCGGTCCCATCACGATGACCGGCTTCGCCGCCGGGTCCAGGGTCTCCAGGACCTTCCGCATGGCCTCCTTGGGAATGCCGACGCAGCCCTGTGACGGACCGTCGTGGTCCACGTGGAGCCAGATGTTCCCGCCCTTGGCCTCGCCCTCCGGCTTGGTCGGGTCGAGCGGGGAGACGCCCCGCTGTCGGTTGAAGTCGACCGCGACCACGTAGTCGAAGGACCCGGCGAGCGACTCGCCGTCGACGCCGCGCCCCGACGGGACGAAGGAGCTGTCCTTGTCGTAGGGGAGCCGGGTGCCGGGCGGAGGGGCGAGCAGCCCGCCCGCGTCGGTGAGCGAGAACACACCCTGCGGGGAGGTCAGGTCGCCGTACGTGCGCTCCGTGGACCACCCCTTCGCACCGTTGCGGGCGGGCCAGCTGCCCACCGGCGACCAGCGCTCGCCCGCCTGCGCGCGGGTGTAGAGCGCGGCGGTGCCCTCCGAGGAGTCCTTGGCCTTGCCGGTCACCAGGACCAACTGGCGCGCGTCCGCCGGAATCCTGGCCCGGGTCGCGTCGCTGACCCCCGGGAGGCCGCTCAGGTCCTCCCGCTCCGCGCCCCGGGCGGCCCGCGCCCCGGTGCCCGTACCGGCCCCGCCGGCCCGCGCGTGCGCGTCCAGCGCCGCCTCCGTGCGGCGTTCCCGGTCGCCCCGGTCGTGCACGGCGTACGCCCACCCCGCCGAGCAGGTCAACAGCCCGACGGCGGCGGCCACGACCAGGTTCCGGGAGGAGCGGGAACGGGTGCGGGTACGGGGGCCGGTGCGGGGGCTGCTGCGGGGTCGGGCGTGCTTGCTCATGCGTTCGACCGTACACAGCCGGCCCCGGATTCCCTTCACCGGTCAACCAGCGATCAGCTGCGGTGTCAGCCCGTCAGGGCCCGGCGGACCTCGCTGAGCCGGGGGTTCACCATGGTCCGCTCCGTGCCGGTGGCACTGCGGACGCGGACCGTGGGAACCGTCTCGTTGCCGTCCGCGACGCTCCGGACGAAGGCCGCCGCCTCCGGGTCGCGCCATATGTTGACAGGGCGGTAACGGGTCCCGGTCAGCCGCATCTTGAACCACAGCTTCATGCAGAACACGCACCCCGGCCGCCAGTAGACGGTGATCTCAGCACTCATGCCGACACACCCTACGTCGGTCCGGTCGCGGAGGACCGCCGCGGCCTCGGTCGGGATCCGGCGGGGAAGCGGACGCGGATCGTCAGACCCCCGTCCGGGGCCGGGTTGGCCTCGGCCGCCAGCTCCGCGCCGTGCGCCCGCGCGATCGAGGCGACGATCGAGAGCCCCAGCCCGGCGCCCTCCCCCGCGGTGTGCCGGCGCTCCGCGCGCCGCCGGAACGGCTCCAGCAGCCGGGCCACCTCCTCGGGCGGGATCACCGGGCCGGTGTTCGAGACCGTCAGTACCCCGCCCGCGGAGGTGCTCAGGGTGATCCGGCCGCCGGGGCGGTTGTGCCGGACCGCGTTGGCCAGCAGATTGCGGACCAGGTGGCCGAGCAGCGGCCGGTCCCCCGTCACGAGCAGCGGCGCCAGCGCCCGCTGGACCACCAGCCCGGACGCGCCCGTCGTCCCCGCCCGCGTACCGTCCGCCCCGGCGTCGTCCGACCACTCGGCGGCCGACCACTCGGCGGCCGACGGCTCCACCGCGGAGAGTTCCGCCGCCGCCAGGGCCGCGAGGTCCACCGTCTCCGTGCCGTCCAGGCCCTCCTCGGACACCGCGAGCAGCAGCAGCGACTCGATGAGGTGCTCGCTGGAATCCGCGACCCCGATCAGCTTGTCCCGGATCCTGGCCACCTTCTGCGGATCCGGATCCCCGGCCAGCCCGATCTCCGCCGCCGCCCGCTGCACGGCGAGCGGGGTGCGCAGTTCGTGGGCGGCGTTCGCCGCGAACCGCCGCTGCGCGCCGACCAGGTCCTGCATCCGGTCGAGCATCCCGTCGAAGGTGTCCGCGAGCCGCTTCAGCTCGCCCGGCGGGGCGTCCAGACCGATCCGCTCGTGCAGGTTCTCCCCGGACAGCCGCCGGGCCGTCTCGGTGATCACCCCGACGGGGCGCAGCACCCGCCCCGACATCCACCAGGCGAGGCCGATCGACAGCGCGGCGAACACCGCGAGCGCGATCAACGACACGGTCAGCAGTTCGTGCAGCGCGGCCTTCTCGGCGGCGCTGCTGAGGTCGAGGGTGGCCCGGTACGTAGCGGCGCCCTGTTCCGTGGTCGGCTGCACCTGGTCGGCGGGCATCCGCTGCGCGGGCTCCGGGTACCGGTACCCGTCCCGGACCTGGGTCTGGTTGAGCGCCGGGACGTAGGTGGTGACGGCCTGGTTGATGCGGCGGAAGAGGCCCTGGCGCACGAGCAGGTTCAGCAGCGCCACGAGACCGCCGCCCGCGAGCACCAGCAGCGAGCCGTACAGCGTGGTCAGCCGGGCCCGCTCGCCGCGGGGCAGCAGCCGGTCCCAGCGGGAGCGGCTCATCGCGCGATCCGGTAGCCCGCGCCCGGCACCGTCTCGATCAGCGCGGGCTCGCCCAGCTTGGCCCGCAGCTTGCTGAGCGTGACCCGCACCGCGTTCGTGCTGTAGCTGGTGTCCGCCTCCCACACCTGCTCGATCAGGTCCTCGTTGCTGATCACCGCCCCCTCCGCCCGCAGCAGGGTCTCCAGCACCGCGAACTCCTTGCGCGACAGGGCGAGCCGGTGCCCGTCGCGGACCGCGCTGCGCCGCGCCGTGTCCAGGGCGATCCCGGCGGCCTCCAGGACCGGCGGCAGCGCGGGGCGGGCGCGCCGGCCCAGGGCGAGGACCCGGGCGAGCAGCTCGTCGTAGGCGAAGGGCTTGGTCAGGTAGTCGTCGGCGCCCAGGCCCAGGCCCTCCACCCGGTCGCGCACCGTGCCGGAGGCGGTGAGCATCAGGACCCGGGTGTGGAGGCGCTCGCGCACCACCTGGCGGCACACCTCGTCGCCGTGCAGCCCGGGCAGGTCCCGGTCCAGGACCAGGACGTCGTACTCGCCCAGGCGCAGCCGCCGCAGGGCCTCCAGGCCGTCGCTCGCCTCGTCCACGGCCAGCGCGTCGCGGCGCAGCCCCTCGGCGATCATCTCCCGGAGGAACTCCTCGTCCTCCACCACCAGAACTCGCATGGTGTCCTCTTTACCCGAGAGCGACATTTCGTCGTTGTAAGCGCGGGCCCTTAAAGAAGCGAAACCCCCCCCTCGCGCACGCTTCGGCTCATGAAGCAATCCACGACCATGACCACGGCCGCGCTCCTGACCGGGATGGCCCTCTTCGTCACCGCGTGCGCGGGCGGCGTCGGCGGCTCGGACGGGAAGAAGGACGACAAGAAGGAGTCGTCGAACTCCGCCTCGGGCGGCGGCGACAGCGGTGCGGACGCCGACAAGGCGCTCAAGACCCGCAAGTGCCTGCGCGACAACGGCATAGACGCCCCCGACCCGAAGCCCGGCGAGGACCCGCGGGGCATGACCCTGGGCGCGGGCGGGGGCGACCCCGAGGCCATGAAGAAGGCCTTCGAGAAGTGCGGTTTGCAGGCCCCGGGCTCCGGCGAGATCCCGCAGGCGACCAAGGACAAGGCGCTCAAGACGGCCAAGTGCATGCGGGACCACGGCTTCGACATGAAGGACCCGGAGTTCAACGGCGGCGCGATGACCGGCACGACGATTCCCGACGGCGCGGACAAGGACGCCTTCATGGCCCAGATGAACAAGTGCAGCGGCGAGAAGTGAGCCGGCGCGGCAAGTGGGTCCTGGGCTCGGTCGCCGTCGTCCTGGCGGTGTCGGGCGGCGGGTACGCCGTCGTCGCGCAGGCAGGGACGGACGGCAAGGACTCCAAGCAGCAGCGCACGGACGGGCTGCCGGGCGCGACGGCGCCGGTCACGCGCGGTGACCTGAGCTCCGGGCTCAAGGTGGACGGCACGCTCGGGTACGCGAAGGAGCGCAAGCTCAGCGCTGCGGGAGCGGGCGGGTCGGGCGGCTCGGGTGCTCCGGGCGGCTCGGGCGGTGCAGGAGGCTCGGGCGGTGCAGGCGGCTCGGGCGGCTCGGGCGGCGGGAACAGCGGTACGGGCGGGGGCGGCTCCGGCGGCTCCGCGACCCTGACCTGGGTCGCGCCCGCCGGCTCCTCGATCGAGCGGGACGGCAAGCTCTACGAGGTCAACGGCAAGGCGGTGCGCCTCATGTACGGCACCACCCCCGTCTACCGGACCATGAAGAGCGGGGACAAGGGCGACGACGTCAAGCAGCTCAAGCGCAACCTCCAGGCCCTCGGCTTCGGCGTCGGCCTGGACGCCTCGGACGGCACCTTCACCGACGGCACCGCCACCGGCGTCAAGCGCTGGCAGAAGTCCCACGGCCTGAAGGAGACGGGCGAGATCGGCAAGGAGGACATCGCCTTCGCGTCCGGTCCGCAGCGCGTCCAGAAGAACGACATGGCGGTCGGCGACGAGGCGGGGTCCGGCAAGCCCGTCATGACCCTGACCGGCACCGAGCGCATGGTCCGCTTCCAGCTCGACGTGGCCAAGGCGGGCGCGGTCAAGGCGGGCGACACGGTGAGCGTGAGCCTGCCGGGCGGCGGCACCGCCGACGGCAAGATCGAGTCGGTGGGCAGCACCGCCAACCCCGACGATCCGCCCTCGGGCGGCGGCGGGGGCGGGGGCGGGGACAAGAAGCCGAAGGTGCAGGTCGAGGTCACCCTCGACAACGCCGCCGGTGCCAAGGGCGCCGACCAGGCACCGGTCTCGGTGAACCTGACCGGCGAGGTCCGCAAGGGCGTCCTCTCGGTACCGGTCAACTCGCTCCTCGCCCTGGCCGAGGGCGGCTTCGGCGTCCAGGTCGTCGAGAACGGCAAGGTCCGCGAGGTCAAGGTCGAGCTGGGCATGTTCGGCAAGGGCCGGGTCGAGGTGAAGGGGGACGCCCTCAAGGAGGGCATGCTCGTGGGAGTCCCCGCGTCATGACCGACCCCTCGAACCCGAACGACCCCACGCACCCGGGCAGCCCCGCTCATCCGGGCAGCCCCGCGCACCCCACCGAGCACACGCTCCCGATCGCCCTCGCGGTCCCCGACGGGGATCGGTACGCCCAACCGGACGCCCGACCGGACGCCCGACCGGATTCCGAACCGGACGCCCTCCCGGACGCCCGGTACGCCCACCCGGTCGTCGAGCTGACCGGCGTCACCAAGGAGTACCCCGGCGGGGTCGCGGCCCTGCGCGGGGTCGACCTCACCGTCCTGAGCGGCGAGCTCCTCGCCATCGTCGGGCCGTCGGGCTCGGGGAAGTCCACCCTGCTGCACATCGTGGGGACGCTGGACCGGCCGACCGCCGGACGCGTCGCCATCGCCGGGTACGACATCGCCACCCTCTCCGACCGGTCGCTGTCGGCGCTGCGCTCGCGCCACGTCGGCTTCGTCTTCCAGTCCTTCCACCTGGTGCCGGGCATCAGCGCCCGGGCCAACGTCGCCGAGGGACTGCTGTACTCCGGCCTCTCCCGGGCCGAGCGCGGGCGCCGGGCGGAGCGCGCCCTGGAACGCGTCGGCCTCGGCGACCGCATGGACCACCGGCCGCACGAGCTGTCCGGCGGCCAGAAGCAACGCGTGGCGATCGCCCGCGCGGTCGCGGGCGAGCCGGACCTCCTGCTCGCCGACGAACCGACGGGCGCCCTCGACACCGCGTCCGGCGAATCGGTGATGGAACTGCTGCACGAGCTCAACCAGGACGGGGCCACCATCGCCGTGATCACCCACGACAACGAGATCGCGGCGAGCCTGCCCCGGCAGGTCCGCATCCGCGACGGCGAGATCGTGGCGGACGTGTGGAACCCGGGCGCCACCCGCACCGGCGCCGCGGGGGTGGCGTGATGGGGGCCCGTACGAAGTCCCGCGCCCGCAAGCTGTCGCCCCCGCGCCTCGGGCCCCGGGACGTCCTGCACGTCGGATCGGCGGGGCTGCGCTCGCGCCCCATGCGCGTCTTCCTGTCGGCGCTCGGCATCGCGATCGGCATCGCGACGATGATCGCGGTGGTCGGCATCTCCTCGTCCAGCCAGGCCAAGCTGCTCCAGGAGCTCGACAAGCTCGGGACGAACATGTTGGTCGCCACCCCGGCGCCGTCGATGTTCGACGGGCAGGACACCCGGCTCCCGAAGGAGGCCCCGGGCATGATCGCCCGGATCGACGGGGTCGAGTCGGTCGGTACGACGGGCGACGTGAAGGAGTCGGTGCGCCGCAGCGAGAACATCCCCCAGGACGAAACAAGCGGCATCGCGCTCAAGGCCGCCAAGGACGACCTCCTCAAGACGCTGCGCGCGCAGATGCGCAGCGGCACCTGGCTCAACGACGCGACGGGCCGCTACCCCTCCGTCGTCCTCGGGCACGTCACGGCCGAGCGCCTCGGCATCACGCGGCCGGGCGGCCAGGTCTTCATCGGCGGCCAGTACTTCACCGTCATCGGCGTCCTGGACCCGATCCCGTTGGCGCCGGAGATCGAGCGCTCGGCGCTGATCGGCTGGCAGGCCGCGCAGGACCTGCTCGGCTTCGACGGCCACCCCACCTCCATCTACGAGCGCTCGACGGACGACCGGGTGCAGGCCGTCCGCGGCCTCATGGGCAAGACCGCCAACCCCGCCTCGTCCGGCTCGGTCGCCGTGACGGACCCATCGGCGGCGCTCCAGGCGAAGGCGGCCACCGAGGGCGCCTTCAGCACCCTCCTGCTCGGCCTGGGCGGCATCGCCCTGCTGGTGGGCGGGGTCGGCGTGGCCAACACGATGATCATCTCGGTGCTGGAGCGACGGCACGAGATCGGGCTGCGGCGCTCCCTGGGCGCGACCAAGGGCCAGATCCGGGTGCAGTTCGTGACGGAGTCCCTGCTGCTGTCGGGGCTCGGCGGCCTGGCGGGCATCGCGCTCGGCGCCATCGCCACCCTGGTCTACGCCCGGGCCGGCGACCTGCCCTGGGTGGTCCCGCTGTGGGCGGTCACGGGCGGCTTCGGCGCGACGCTGGTGATCGGTACGGTCGCGGGCCTCTACCCGGCGGTGCGGGCGGCCCGACTGTCCCCGACGCTGGCGCTGCAGGCTGCGTAGCGCGCCGGGGGCGGGGCAGGGCCGCAGGTCGGGCCTTGGATCGGACCGCAGGTCGGGCCGTGGGGGTACGTGCACACCCCTACGGCCCGGACGGGGTCCCGTCGTACATTGATCTGATGAGAACTCCACGGCAGGCAGCGCGAATTGTCGTCCTCTCCCCCGACGGATCCGTCTTCCTCTTCCGCGAGAACAACGTGGAGGTCGGGATCCACTGGCTGCCGCCCGGCGGCGGGATCGATCCCGGCGAGAGCCCCGAGGAGTGCGTGCGGCGCGAGCTGCGCGAGGAGACGGGCTGGACGGACCTCGCCCCGCAGCGGCTGCTGTGCACGTGGGAGCACGACTTCACCTACCAGGGCGTCCCGGTCCGCCAGCACGAGCACATCTACGTCACCACCGGCCCGCGGCGCGACCCCGTCCCGGAGTACCCGGCCGCCCGCTGGCAGTGGCTCTCCCCGCAGGCCCTCGCCACCCTCGGCGAACCCCTGTGGCCGCCGCTGCTCCCGGCCCTCCTGGCCGCCGAGCCGACGACCGGCCCGGTCCACATGGGACTGGTGGAGCAGGTCATCGGCTAGGGGGTGTCTGACGGATGTCCGTGGGGAAGGAGCGGTGTCCGGTGCGTGCTCTCGGCGCGGCGACCGGGAGCCCGCGTACTGGACGTACTCGGGCTTTCGGTCGGTGCGGCGAGAGTGCGTGCCGGGCGCCGCGACGCCACGGACATCCGTCAGAC
>NZ_JBIWAJ010000046.1:0-16066 GCF_044759975.1 Streptomyces sp. NPDC098789 | reverse complement strand
GATACGACCCAGACACTCGCATCCTTGCAGGCCAGCGGCACCTTTCTGCTACCGGAACGTCAGATCACCCAATTCCGCTGAATACCCAGGGTTGACGATCAGGCTGATGCGGTTGGCGGACCAGCGGTCTCGGCGGAGGATGCGCCGGGCCTTCAGTTGGGTGAAGGCGCGTTCGCCCGGTGCCGGCAGGCGGGTGTGGTCGTGGTTGAACTGCTGGTAGTGGGCCGGCTGGATGCTGTGGTGTTGTAGGGGGTGCGGGCGGTGGCGCCGGCGCCTTGGTAGGCGCGGTCGGCCAGGATGAGGATCTGTCGGTTGAGGCAGGCGTGGATGATGCCGTGGGCGCGGGCCGCGGTCAGGTCGTGGGTCCGGCCCGGCAGCGCCCTCGAGAACCACAGGGTGTTCCGTACGGACGTGCGATGACCTGCACGTTCATCCCGTGGCGGCGGTGCTTCATCGAGTAGTTACGGCTCGTAGGCGGCGATACGGTCGGTGGGGATCAAGGTCCCGTCAACGATGACGAAGTCCCCTTCACCCAGACCCACCAGGGCTTCGTGGAGGCCGGGTGCCCATGCGGCGAGCACATCCAGGGTCTCCTCGACGTACCGCCAAGCCGTTGTCGTGGAGACACCGAAACCGGCTGCGAGCTCTGGAATCGTCTCGTTCTTGCGTAGATGGGCCAGGGGCATGAGGGCCTGTTTGAAACAACCCAGGCGTCGCCAGGGAGAGTTCAACTCCTGCCGACGGGCTGGAGCAGCCACGAGACATGCTCGACGAGCTCGTGGGGGACGTCGAGCGTGGAAGGATACGGAACCAACAGGGCCCCTCGGACGCCGGTGTGTTGAGTGAAGTCACCACGCCAACGACCAGGGGCCCTGCCACGTCACCTACACCCCGCCTCACCTGCCCTTTCACCCCTTCAGTGCCAGGATGAAAAGGGTTCGCTGAGCTTGTTCAGGTTGGCTACTGATTGGGTGATGGCGGGGTGGCGTAACGGGCGAGGCCCTCGGGTTGTTGAGCGGGATGTCTGACGTCCGCTGCTCTTCAGCTCGGGGGCCTCGTTGGTTTTTTTGTCCTGCCGTACTCGGTGTCCCGCATGCCCTGGTGGAGTGGGTCACGATGCTGATCGTCACCCGTGAGGGTGACAGAGGATGCAAGCTGTCGCCGTCCCGGCGCGCTTTGGTCGCACTGGTGTACCTGCGTAAGAACGACACCGTGCGGCAGCTCGCCGCGGGATTCGGCATCAGCCTCGGGACCTCGCACGCCCACGTGCACGCCGTCGTGGAACACCTGTCCGCTCTGGCGCCGGGACTGACCACAGCTCTGAGATCGGCCGACACCCGGTATGTCCTGCTGGACGGGACCTTCGCCGAGTGCGACCGGACCGGCGATGGACTAGCGGACTACTCGGGAAAGCGCAGGCGGCACGGGGTCAACCTGCAGGTCATCACCGCGCCGGTCGGAACCCTGGTCTGGATCTCACCCGCCCTGCCCGGTCGCGACATCTGAACCAATATGCCAGCCGGCAAGACGCCGCGGGCTTACACCATGAAAGTTGTCCCTGTCCGGATCAGCACCGGCCTCGACCAGCAGGGACAACACCGCACCATCGCCTCGATACGTGAACACGGCCTGCCACAAAGGCGTATTGCCCTGCCCATCAGGCGCATCCGCCTCCACACCCGCTGCCAGGAGAGCACCCACCACCGCGGATCCTGCTCATCCGCCGCGAAGTGCAGCTGCGTCCACCCCTCGCGGCTCTCACGACCCAAGCCCTGATACTCATCCGTCATGCCCGTCGTCATCACGATCGCTTGACGAAGGAGATAGGGGCACCCCCCGGCATACACTACTATTCTCTCGATTTCTGGAGAAACAAAATGGAACCTACCAGTGCCTCGACATCCGCTGGAAAAAATCAACCTTCAGAGGAGCCGAAATACGGAGCGCTTCTGAACACCGTCCCGCCGATGGACCAGGTGGCCGCCGGAGACTTTATACGGATCGTGATGGACCTGTTCCCCCGCAGTGTACCGATGAAGTGGATCAAGGTATCTTTACCCTACGGCGACACCGAAACCGACCTGACCGCAGAGAAAAATGCTGGCCGCTTCAAAACGTCTTTGGGAACCGACACCTTCCCCGACAACAAAACCCCTCGCTGGAAAATCGAAGACCCGAAAAAGGTAGATTCTCGCTACGTTATTACCATCGAACCCGCCCAGCAGGAAAAAGAGAAAACAAACCGCCTGAGCCTTGTCCTCACTGACGTAGAGCTAAACGACAAAAAGGGCACTGCCGTCATCAAGGTGGAGTTCCAGCCTGTGAACGGAGCGTCCACTACGGAAGAACTCAAAGTCACCAAACAGGAAAAGGGATTTTATCTCGGCGATTTGCAGCCCCTGGGAAATAAGGGACAGTTTCTTGCTGAATCACCCATCCACTTAACCTGGACTGCACGCGGCGTCCAGAGCCCCTTCACCCTGGCCTGGGAAGGCCAGACAGTCGAAATAGCCAGCGACCAGCGTTGCTATCCGCCCGCCAACTCGCCGAAACCGCCGCTCACTATCATCAAAGACACAAAATTCAAGCTGACCGTCAAGAAACCCGGAACCACCGAACCGGCGGCCAAGGAAGTCACCCTGCAGGTTGCCGATCCCACCGTCGAATACGAAAACCTCACCGCGACCACGCTCGCATACCCACTCGAACCCACCGCCACTAGAGGCTACTACCTCAGCAAGCCCCTCGAAATTGTCACTCCATCCTATGGGTATATCACCGTCACCCTAGAGCCGTACACCCGCCTTTCCGGGATATTTCCCCCGACTGCGAACGCTAAGGCACCGCACAGCCCAGCCGCCACCCTTGAAATTGCGACTCCCGGAACCAAATCCGTTAAAACTCCCTTCGCCTCAAATGGTGCTCCCTTCACCTTCTTTGCCCCAGAGAAAACCAAATTGACCCTCACGCCCTTGGACACCAAGGCGCCCCCGCTTAAAGACTGCTTCACGACTTTTCCTCATGCAACGGTCACCTGGAGTGGTGGAACCAGCCCACTAGCTTTCCCAAGCCAAGAAGGCTTCACCTTTCCTAGATACCACATCATCCCCTTCCTGGAAGCGTATACCCATGACTATTCCAAAGAGGTTTACAGTCACGGCGAGGTTGCATACCGCGGCATGATGGGCAGCATGAAAGCATGGTACGCCGAGTATGCTGCACATGAAGCGTTTTTGAAAGCAGATGGCATACAAGACTTCGAACTCCCCGGGGGCAAGTATAGTATCAGCTTAAGGGCTGATCGATATCTGATCTTTTGCGGGCTTGAGGACGATAGAACTCTCAAGGTCTCCTGGGCTAGGAAAGGCGAAGACTGGATCGAGAAGGTGAAAAGCAAAAGCAAGCCCGAGAGGGTGCAAATGAAAGAACCTATCACCACAGTCGTTTTGGCGAACACGACGAAAGACGATTCACCAAGGAATTTCACCGCGGAAGAGTCCATTCAGGGTGCGGCTCTTAATGAAGGTGGGGACGTCAACTGGAGAAAGAAATTCCCCGACCATGCTCTACTCCCTCCCGGTTTTCTCTATATTAAAGACAGGTCCAGGTCGAAGGTTGGAAACGCGTGGAACTTCCTCCTCGTTACCGGTTTCGAGGCGTGGATATCCTCACACCTAAAAGAGAAGATTAGATTTAAACCTCATGCGTTTGCTGTAATTTCAGATGCCGGATCAAGCAAAGAATATGTCATCACCGAAACCTATGGAGCTGACGTTAGAATCCCCTTCTTGGTGGGTTGGGACTTTGCGAGGAATAACGACAACGACGCCAGCAAGCGTAGAAAGGACGTCAGCCTCAAACCAGCAAAAGTATCTGGATCATATGGCGGATATGGAATTATGAATGCGGAATTCACAGAAGAGCGTCACGGGATCTCTGAAGGGCATAAATTCGCACCTACTGGAACAAGTCCTATAGAACTCGGAACGCCTTATGCCTTCATTATAAATCCCGATGACACTATGGTGTGGCGTTATGATAAGAAAAAGATCGACTGGGAGAACGGTGAGGAGGTCCGAATGGGCTGGATGAGGGCGACGAAGGATGGATGGGTCGACGGAGCGAAGATTAGTGCTCCAGCGGGCGGTTGAGGCCGCGAGGGGACATCGAGTACGGCACGATAAGGAACCACAGAGCCCCACCGGTGACGAGCTGAGCCCAAACAACCCGCTCAACACCGGTGGGGCTCTGCCCGTTCCACCACCCTCACATCACCCGATCAGTCGTCAAGCTGAAAAGGGTTCACTGAACCCTTTTCATCCTGGATAGGTGCAGGTCAGGAGGGTGTGGATGGCCTTGGTGATGGTGCCGATGCGGTTGGTGGAGCATCGTGCTCGGCGGAGGATCTTCCAGGATTTGCGTAGGGCGAAGGCGCGTTCGCCGGGTGCGCGGAGGCGGGCGTGGTCGCGGTTTGAACTGTTGGTAGTGGGCCGGCTGGATGCTGTGGTGGTAGTAGGGAGTGCGGACGGTCGCGCCGGCCCCTGGTAGGCGCGGTCCGCCAGAACGAGGATCTGGCGGGTGAGGCAGGCCTGGACGATGCTGTGGGCGCGGGCCGCGGTCAGGTCGTGGGTCCGGCCCGGCAGGGTCCGGGAGAACCACAGGGGTGTTCCGTCCGGGCGGGCGATGACCTGCACGTTCATCCCATGATGGCGGTGCTTCACCGAGTAATAGGGCTCGTCCGCCCTGATGCGGTCGGTCGGGACCAGGCTGCCGTCAACGATGACGAAGTCACCCTCACCCAGACCCGCCAGGGCTTCGTGCAGTCCTGGCGTCCATGCGGCGAGCACCTCCAGGGTCTTCTCCACGTACCGCCAGGCCGTTGTCGTGGAGACACCGAAACCGGCTGCGAGCTGCGGGAACGTCTCGTTCTTGCGCAGATGGGCCAGGGCCATGAGGGCCTGCTTGAAACAACCCAGCCGCCGCCAGGGAGAGTTCAGCTCCCCGCAGACGGGCGTGGAGCAGCCACGAGACATGCTCGACGAGCTCGTGGGGGATGTCGAGCGTGGAAGGAGCCTTTTCCAACCTGGCGGTAATGGCCACGAGTTGGACGCCCCTGCGCAACGACGAAGCTCCTGGTAGACGGTGTCACGACCAAGATCCACCGTGCTGCCAGGAGTCTCGCGTGCTTGTCTACCCGTCGTCGATCGACCTGTCCAGTCGCACCCTGCGATATCTGGCCGGACATCTCACCTCCCGGGCAGGAGATCGGCACGCGGTGGCGACGACTGGCACCAGGGTGCCAAGCCCTGCTCGCTCTCGCCCACCTGCGGTGTGGTGACACCTACGCCCAGCTTGCCGCTGGGTTCGGTATCGGGATCGCGACCGCCTTGCGCTACATACGCGAGGCCGTCGACGTACTGGCCGCCCTCGCCCCATCCCTGGCCGAGGCGATGAAGACGATCCAGATGAAGGCGTTCGTGATTCTGGACGGCACCCTGCTGCCGATCGACCGGATCGCCGCCGACACCCCGTACTACTCCGGGAAACCCAAACGCCACGGCATGAACGTCCAGGTTCTCACCGACCCGTTCGGACGCCTGCTCTGGGCCTCGCCGGCTCTGCCCGGCTCGACTCACGACCTGACCGCCGCACGCCACCATGGGATCATCGAAGCCCTCGCTGAGGCGGACCTCAAATGCTGGGCGGACAAGGCGTACCAGGGAGCCGGCGGGCCTGTCCGGGTGCCCTTTCGCGGCCGTCGCCTCAAGCGATGGAAGCGTCGTCACAACACCACCCACGCCAAGATCCGCTGCCTCGGCGAACGCGCCATGGCCACCCTCAAGGGGTGACGCCTCCTCCGGAAGCTCCGCTGCAGCACGAACCGGATCACGGACGTGGTGAAGGCGGTCGTCGTCCTTCACCACGCCTCAACGTGAGGTTGAAAAAGGCTCACTACTTGATTAATGGGCAGTGCCGACCGGATCAGCGCTGTGAAGAGCCGGGGGTGTCACCCCACCCAACCTGATAATTATCCGTCAACGGCAAGAGAGGAAATACAGTGGCGAATAATTCCCGAATTTAAAAGCGGGGCCATGTGGGCAATATGATCCGACTTGCATCGGTATATTCATCGACGGGTGCGGAAGCTTTTCATGCCAACAGAACCCATTACCTCCAGATCTGCAAATCAGGCGATACGGAAAGCGGGAACAAGATGACTACTCCAGAGGAAGATGAAAACACGGAAGATAGTGTCAGGTTTGCCCTGTTCAGGCTGGAGCCGAAGGGCCTGGAGTTTCGGGTTCCTTTGCTGGATCCCCTGATTCCCGCAGGCGCAAAAACCAGGCTGGCCGACATGGGTATCGGGTATATATCCAATAATGCCGATAAGTCGAAGGTTGAAAAACTGTCTAAAGTTACCGGTTATGATCTTCTTCCAGAAAGCATGAAGCAAGGGCCTTTTCTTCTGGTGAACGGCTCGGCAGCCGGTGAAAAATATCAGATATACAAGCCATTCAATAACAGCGAAAAGACCCATCTTTTATTGGATGGGAATTCACAGTCCGCGCCGGGCATGGTGAATACAACTGTCATGGGGTGGGTTAATTTTGATCGCTCTCTGGGCCCGATTCATATCGGCCGTCTCGGTGCTGGGTATGGCGAAGGAAGTGCGCTGATTCTGGCAGATGTCGGGCTAGCTGCTGGTGGCTTTAGATTTGAGACAAAGGGCCTCGGTGCAGAAATTCCTTTGAATGATCCTCAGCATCCAAAGTTCCACCTTGACGGTTTGAGCATGTCTTATAAGAGCGAGCCGTTCACTATCGGCGCCGAGCTTGTACGCTTGAGTAAGAAAGGCTACGAACCCGCGGTGGGTGGTATGGCCGTTCTGAAAACCCCGGCTATCAGCGTTTCTGCGCTTGGATTCTATGCTCAGAAAAAATCTGGCAGCCCCTCGCTATTTATCTTCGGTGTTCTAGACCTGTCGAAAAAATCTGTAGGGAATCCTCAGTTCCGGCTGGAGAAGATTGCAGCTGGTTTCGGCTACAACACCATGGTGCGTACCCCTAAGATCGATGAGGTAGACAAGTTCCCATTCGTGAAATGCCTCACTCCGGATGCCGATTCTGATGACGATCCGCTCAAGCAGCTGGATAAAATGATTCTCGAGAATCCGCCCTGGGTTGATGTGGCATCGAATGAGATATGGCTGGCTGCCGGCCTGCAGGCAAGAATCTATGAAGTGCTCGATATTGGTGCTGCTGTCATCGGCCAGTTTGGTGATGACGTAGTCATCGGCTTGTACGGTCAGGCATCGACTCAGCTACCCCCGAGTTCCCTCAATGATGCTAAGATTCCGAAAATCGGTCTGCTCGAGCTAAATATCAGGGGCGAGTACCGAAGTAGTAAGGACACCCTGGAGTTCGATGCGGCATTTACTGAGAGGTCATTCCTGATCGATCCTGACTGTCATCTGACGGGCGGGGCCTCTGTGCGTATTTGGTTCGGTAAGAGTCAGCACCCAGGCGAATTCGTGGTGACCCTGGGTGGATATCACCCCAGAGTGACCGTGCCGAAGCACTACCCTGTACCGGCCCGTCTGGGGCTGAACTGGGAGCTGACCAGCAACATTCACATATGGGGCGGCTGTTATGCCGCTCTGACACCTCACGGATTCATGACCGGAACCAGTTCCAACATTCATGGAGAATGGGGGCCTGCCAAGATTGATGCCGGTATTTCACTTGATGCCCTCATCGAGTGGAACCCTCTTTACTTCGATGTGGAATGGGGTGCCTTCCTACGTGCTCAGGCCTTTGGCTTCAAAGCTGAGTTGAGTGCAGTTGGCGCACTCTACGGTCCGAAGTTCGGCGGTCATGCCAGAATCAAGATATGTGGCATCGGTATCGATGTCGACTTCGGCGCGAGCCGTAAAGACAGCATGAAGAAGGAAGTCACTCCTGACGAGTTCCGCAGGGACCTCCTGCCCGGTGGGAAGGGCAGTACGATAGATCAGGTAAATAATGAGAAGGTTCTCACTGTCGGGCCGACGAATGGGTTGCTCCCGCCGCCTACTCCGCCTTCTAAGGCCTTGGCAGGTGCCGAAGGACAGGCTCCCTCAGTGTGGGCTTTCGGGACTCATGACTTCGAGTTCTCGGTGGGCAGTGCGGTTCCGATGACCAAGGTCTCTGTCAACAACCAGGATGCATCTGCCGGATATGACGGGATACCGAAATATCTTTGTATCCGTCCGATCCAGAAGAAGTCGGTAACGTCCCAGCTGGACATCACTGTGAAAGCGCACACTGGCAAGGGACTTCTTTCAGTCCCGGTGTTGTGGCCAGGAGAGGAAGCTGACGCTGAATCGGAGTTCCCGCCCTTCCGGGCCGAGCTTGCTCGTAACGCTGTGCCTGCGGCACTGTGGCGGGACCATTCTACGAAGGCTGACCCTGATTCAACGGGCTTGGTGGATGGCTATGCCACCGGGGTTAAGCTGTCGGCGCCTCTTCCTGACGAAGTTGCCCACGAGCAGATCAAGGGAGAGGCATGGGAGAACGCGCGACTTGAGCTCACTATCCCCAAGGTGGATAAGACGAAGGACTATATGAGCAAGGGCGCGAGTGGTGATCGTCTTGATTCGATTTCGGCAGCCGCCCTCAAAGAAAGTCTGGAGCGGACTGTTGAGACTCGGAAGAGCATTCTGTCACAGCTGGCATCCCTGCGTATGAGCGGTTTTGAGATCACCTCTGAACAGGTCGATGACCTCGGCCACTTCTCCAAAAACCTGTCTGCTTTTATGGACGCCCAGCCCCAAGTTACAGGAGTGTGAGCGCAACATGACGCTGCAAAACTCAGCCCCTGAACACGGGCTAGACCTCTACAATGCATGGGTTCCCAAGCTTCCTTTAGGGGAGTACACCCTGGAGGCACGGCAGACCGTCAAATATGGAGACGGTGAAAACGAGAAATGGGAATTCGTTAATCCTTCCCAGAAATTTACTGTGGGCACTCCACGCTACAGCCTCACCGCCGAGGACGTGGTGGCCTGCTTCCCGGCTGCCAACTCGTCCGCCCCTTGTGAACATCTTCTGCCATATGTTTCTCTGGCTAATCCCTATCTTCCCTGGGAGCGGCCGGCAGGTATAGATGAAAAATGGCAGAATATTCCAGCGATGGTGGTGCTTCTGCTTGCAGACGGCGAGGTCGGGGCGGAGGATGTGAAGACCGGCATGGCTTCCAAGCAGTTGAGGGAAGCTCCTGAGACGACGCTCCTGCCGAAGGTCACGGATATCCTCCTGGCCGATGCTCCGTGTACAACCATCGACCTTGACATGGCCAGGTTCAAGGTTTTGATGCCTCAGGATCCGCAGTCCGAGCTTCCCTATCTTGCCCATGTACGCCGTCAGACCGGGACCAGCACGACGTTCGCCAATACGGAGGAAACTCCCTGGCGTGCCTGCAGCACTCTCATCTCCAGCCGCTTCCCCCGCATGCTGAAGGGCAAGGAGAAGGACGCAGTAAAACAGCCGTGTCACTACACGGCACATGTCGTCTCCCTCATCGGACATGAGGGCCACCTCGGAGAGTACAGCGGCAAACAGACCAAGATCCGGCTGTTGTCTCTTTGGTCGTGGTCCTTCAACTCTATTTCTGGTGAAGACCCCTCGTACGTCGACGCCTTCACTCACATGAAGACCGACACCGCCCGCAGCAGCAACCGGCTGCGCTATACCGCACCAGCCACCGCTGTTGCGGTCCAGCCGACGGAAACGGCAGCGCCTGCCGCCGACCAGGCCGTGGGGGAGCGCCTGAAGGCGGGGTACGTGCCCATGGCGCACACCCTGGTGACGGGTGAACGCACCGTCTCCTGGTACAGGGGACCGCTGGGCCCCTGGCCGGCACCTACCCCGCCTCAGGAGCACGTGCCGTTCCGCTCCGCCGACGAAGCCCTCATATATCACAGTTCCGAGGGAATGTTCGACATTTCTCTTGCTTCTGCCTGGACGATGGGCAGTCAACTCGTGCTCTCGCGCAAGGACCTGTTCGACCAGCTCTTCTTCCTTTCGTCTGCGGGCTCGCTATATTTGATGACGGTCGCCGCCGCGACCCATGGCAATCTGGCACACCCGCCTGAACTGCAAACGGCCCTGCTGGCAGAGGCCGCAGCCGACGCTGCGCAGGCAGGCACGTGGCGCCACAAGTTTGACCAGCTCATGGCCGGAACGGGACGGCCGGATGGTCAGGGCCTCGGCGATAGCCTCACCAGTGTGTTCGGTGAGAAGCCGAAGGCTGATCGCCTGGCCCTGCACATTACCGATACCTCTGCCGCGGAGCCGGGACCGATACTCGACCACGCAGTGAGCCTTCTCGAACAGGATCCTGTTGTCGACGGACTGCATGCCGTGCTCAGGAACACGTTCACGGACATCTCGCCGTCACTGAGCTTCGCCGGAGACGGCGAGACCGTTGACTGGCTGTGGAACCCTCCCGCACTTCTTGCCCTTCTGCCCTCCTGGCATCTGATGCCTCTGGCTCACGTTGTACTGCCCCCGGACTCCGTGCGCTTCTTCTCTCTTGACCACCGGTGGCTGAGCGCCTTCGCCGACGGGATGCTCGCAGTAGCCGGCCACACAGCTGTGGACCAGGCAGTAGCTCCTCACATCAAAAAGGTCGCTTTCCGCCCCAATAAGAACAAGGATGGCCGAGTCGAAGATTCTGCATGCGGCGTTCTGATACGTTCCCAGATAATTCGGAAATGGCCAGAAAATATTTCCGGCATTTTTACCGTAGTTGGCGGAGACTCTGAACTTATAACTCAGCGCAACCTTGGTCCGGACACGTCGCTGTTGATGCTGACACGTCTCCCGGATAAAATTATTGTCCGCGAACCGGCCCATACTCTCGAGTTCGGCCTCGACAATGCCGAACCGGGCACAAAGGCTCTGCGAGGGAATGACGGCAAAGTCACTGAGGAAAAAATCCAGGTATTCGATATCGGTGGCCCGGGCTGTCTGAAAAATGATTCCGTGTCCGACATGCATCAGCGTGAAGTCGTCGATATTAAGAAACTTGTGGCAGCCATATCCGCCGTACAGAAGAAACAGGTGAATTCTGGCAGCTTTGCCCTTCAGATGCTGCACCCCCCAGCCGTCCTGACCATTACCGCTCCGGCGAAGGTTGATGAAAATGCCACCTACTAACCAGCCCATCATCGTTCCTCTCGCAGTCGATGCAATGATGTCCAACGATGCGCTTGTAAGCAAGGGTAAAGTCGACCGGCGCACCCCAAATTTCGACGAAATATCCGGCCGCGGCAGGGTCGAAATGGGAAACAAAATAGACTCTACGGAACAGGCCAAGGGGATCTTTGTCCAGTGGGAGCTACCTGCAGCCTTGCGGACCGGTAAAGAACGCACCGGCGAACCGAAAGCAGGGCCGCCAGCGGATGCTGGGCTAGCCCAGCCCCACCTCGCACACCCAGACCACGGGGAGTTCCCCCTCATCCCCAACCGCTGGCTCGTGGCCCGGCACAGCATCCCCACCGACCGCGCACTGGCGGCTCCACCAGCCCCGGGTCGCCATCAGCCGGCAGCGGACACAAAAGAGCTGCAGTTCTGGCTCCTGCGCAGCGACGTGCCCAACACCGAGGATGCAGGCGGACGGAATGACGAGGACTATACCGCAGCGCTCCTTCCGGTTGTGGACCAAGAAGCATACGGAGGGTACCCGTCAGGACAGGCTTACGGTGCTGTTTACCCCCTTGGTGACGGTACGGGAGAGTTCAGCGTTCCGCCCGAGCCGGAAGGCCACAAGGCATTCCTGACTGTCAACAGCACCGGAATGCCAAACTTCTCATCCTACCAGCCGTACAATCAGAATATTCTCTCCTTCTGGGACCTGAATGCCGACTTGGAAAAAGCCCAGGAGAAAACCTCGAGCGGGAAAGGCGAAATAACTGTCAGCTACCTGGTAGTCGGCTGGCATTCCGGTTCCGAAGACGGACTCCTTACCTCATCAAATCCCGATATACGCGAAGCAGTGGAGTCCCTTGGCTGGTCATTGCCGTCCTCCCTTAGCAATGAAGAGCTCAGTACCACGGGCACTGTCTACGTTGGCACTGTCCTAGGCATCCCGTGGAACACCAACAGCGACCCCGCTACTTACCGTCCCTCTTTCGAGAACAGCGACGAGTTTAGCCTCGACGGCTGCCCTCAGCCGCAGAATGTCGGCGTTGCCGTGGGGCATTCCTCCGTGGAAGCCTGCGCCGCCGTCATCGCTCGAACAGACTTCCTCTCCCCTGCAGAAAGCCGAGCCTTTGAGGCATTCCAGTATGGAATGATGGAGACTCCCAGCAAACCTGGTCTGCCCGACCATACTGCCGAGACTCTGGCAGATTATGCCCTGCAATTTGCCCAACTGGATGCTGCATTCGCTTCGCTTCCGGGCAGCAGGCGCTGGTATCTCCTTGCTGATCAAGGTCACAAGGGGCCGGTACCACCGATCCTCGATGCCCAGACAGATGCCCTTGACCAGTTAAACGATGCCCAGGCACGCCTGGACACCGCCAACCGTAACGTGAGCGACCTGGCAGCTCGCCTCAAGGGCCTGTGGTGGACCACTCAAGGATTCCTGATAGAACAGCAGGAAATAACACAAAAACCCACAGAAGACCAGGTCAAAGCAGTCAAGAAACTCAGCGAACTCCTCAAGACCGCAGCCGAAGAGCAGAACAGCGCCCTCTGTGCAGTGACGGACCTCTCCAAGAAGACACAGGCAGCCTACGCGGGCACCGGACGCACCCTCCGGGCTGGCCCTCTGCCCCCTTTCCGAGAGGTAGCCAACCCAGTCGTTGTCCTCCGCAACGTCCAGGACCCGCAACGGATCCACGAAAAAGATGGGTACCTGGACGGAAAACTCACTGTCTCACTAGCAGAAAACTCAGGAAGTACAGTTTCTCTAACTGTCAGCTCAAAGATAAAAGACCTCCTCTCGAAACCAGCAGCCGACAGCATCGACGGCATCGTCGCCCAGTTTGAAAAGCTCCTGGAAGCAGTTCAGTCTGGCGTCTGCGATCCACAGGTCAACAACAAAAACGCCCGCGGCACTGGCCGCAGCAAAGTATTCAGCGAAATCGCTTCCAACGATCCATACGTTCGCTGGTGGCGACAGCCATGGAAGCCCCTGTACGTCGAATGGACTGCCGACCTCTACCCCCACCACGTGGGAGAGTCGCACGAAGATCCCAGTCGCCTTTATACCTTCACCACAAAAGATACCGCCCCAGTCAAAGACACAGCAGGAAAAGAGCAGGTATCTCAGTTCTTCCATCAAAACCTTACAGGCGACAGAGAAATAGCAGTCAATGCAGTCCGTACAATAAAAACCGGACTGTCCACCGTCCAGCCCGTAGTCGAAAGCCACACTCGTTACCGTCTGCGCCAGGCAGCTGAAGGCGCTCAGAGCACCAAAGCAAGAGCCGCCTACCTCCAGATGGACGAGCAAATCGCCAACAATAAATGGGACCTACTGACCACCACACTTTCCGGAGTCAACGAAGCACTCAGCGGACGCAAACAAGACGTACACCTTCCCACCCGAAGCGCTCTAGCCTTGCCGGGAAAGCCGGACGACCTTAACTACGGCCCGCCGTCAGATCCCGAAAAATTCGCCACTCCCGACCCCAAAGTATTAGCCACCCGCTCCCCTCACGTACCTCTCGCCCCGATCAACCCCGAAGACAAAGAGGCGATGGGCGACGCGAACTTCCCCGAAGTCCGCTCAGCGCAACTCCGTCTCAGCACGGTCCGCGTACACGACGCCTTTGGCCGCATCCTTGAAGCCGACATCCGTGTGCTCCAAGTTGCCCACTCCATGGCCGTCGCCCACGACACTACGAACAACGTCGACACGCGCAGCTACACCGCAGTCGCAGCCAGCGCAGATTCTCCTAACACTGCCCCGTCGGAAGTCATCGACTCCACTGGTCTCATCGACCTGCCCCCCCGCCTCATGCAAAGTGCCCGCCTACGCTTCGACTACCTGACCGCCCCCAGCCCGAGCCGGCCCCGCACCCCCCTATGCGACCTCCCCGACCCCTCTACCGGAAACCCCGTCCACGGCTGGTTCATGGCGACCCGCTTCGGCAATCGCAACGCCCTGCTGTGCTATGACGCGCAAGGCCAGCCCCTCTTCGACCTGCACTGCCTCGGCCCTGACAGTGTCGCCACAGCACGCCCGCTCCCAGGCAATACCCTCTATACCGACCCCATGAGCACTGGGGGGAAATTCCAGACCGACCACCCTATTCTCTACAGCTTCCTCAAACCGCTTCTCGGTCAGGGACAGGGCAAGGGCGGCCTCTACGCTCTACTCAGTTCTCTCGAAATGAGCCTCCCCGCCGTCAGCCCGCCGCCGCCCCGGGGCACAGACGCCGACCGCCGGGCGATACTGATCGGCCGGCCTGTCGCTCTAGCCACGGCACGTCTGCGCCTTGAACTCGACGGTCCGCCTCTCCTGCCACCCACCGATGAAATGCTCAGCGGGACAAAACCTCGCCCTGCTCCCACAGCCTCCCCCTGGCCCATAGTAGTCGGCGACCCCCGCCTATATACCGATGGCCTCCTTGGCTACTACCTAGACGGAGAAAACGCCAATACCAATTTCAATACCTTCTACACCTATCACAAGACCTCATCCGAAAAAGACCCTGGAAACTATACGCGCAAAGCCAGCCCTAAAGACCTCCCGATGAAGGTCGTCGATGCGTCATCCTCTACAGAAAAGGACGTACATGCGACCCTCCTGCTATGCCCCCATCACAAGGTGCATGCTGTCACCGATCTACTTCCAGTAGCGGCACTATCATTACCCGCTCACACACTCGACGGCGTACTGCAGAACATCCGTCCCGCCTTGCCTCTTAGCTCAGTTCTTATGACACCTTCACCCACTGGTAGCGCACGCCACATGCCGATTCCTACCATCGGAAAGGACACCGGGACATGGGTATGGACTCAAGCTGGGTACGAAAAGGAAAAAGTTTCCTGGACACACCATCAAATTTCGGAAATCCAGCCCAGCGACGAAGCTCTCACCGTCACCACTGAAGCCCACAGCGGCTATCTGCAGCTCACGCAGAAGAAGGACTCATAACTGAATCCTTTTCATCCTACCCCGATGGTTGAACGATACTGGTCAATTGCTATAGGGGGTAAAATAACGAATTCCCGCCACCATGGTGATGGCCTCACTTATCACACTGGTGGCGGGGCCTCGCCAGTACCACACCCCGGTACACGGGTTTACGATCAGCAAAGCGCGCTCGCCGGGGGCATCCAGGGTATGGTCCCCGTTGAATGACGGGCAGCATTTTGGCTGGAGCCGATGGTGATAGTGCCGGGGCGCGGACCGGCCCGGCACATGGCAGGACCAGTCCGTACCAAGGTGCAGGGCAAGCAGATCTGGACGATGCAGTGGATGCCGGGTCACGTGGTGGCCCGGAAACACACGGGCGACCCATGGGAAATCGGGACAGCGACCTGCACGTTCGCTTCATGAAGACGGTGCTTTATCGAGTGAGCCTGTTCAGGCTGTCCGCTGGTCGGGTGATGCCAGGGTGGCGTAGCAGGCAGGGCCCTCGGGTTGTTGAGCGAGATGTCTGACGTCCGAAACTCTCCGACTCGGGGGCCTGGTTGGTTTCTTGTCCTGCCATACCCGGTGTCCCGTACACCCTGGTGGAGTGGGTCACGATGCTGGTCGTTATCCGTGGGGGTGAACGAAGGTGCAGGCTGGCGCTGTCTCAGCGCGCTCTGGTCGCTGGGGTGTATTTGCGCAGGAACGGAGCTCTCAGACAGCTTGCCGCCGGATAGCCTTCCTGCTCGGCCGGGCCCACGGCCCGACGGCCGCCCGCCGGCACCGGATGATCGCCGCCTGCGTCAGCCTCGGCATTCCCGTCGTCGCGGACCGGCGCTGCCAAGAGCTCGTAACAGGATCATGAGTCGGGCTTGTTGAGTCGTCGCCAGCAGATGAGGCTGCAGGCGAGGGAGACGAAGGCGTCGTGGAGTTCGGT
>NZ_JBIWAJ010000045.1:0-17510 GCF_044759975.1 Streptomyces sp. NPDC098789 | reverse complement strand
TGGTTCAGGGCGACTTGGGAAGGTCACCCCGTTCAACCGGAGCTTCGTTGCGTGCGTGACGGGCCCGACCAAGCGGCTCTGGCCTACGGACTCACACGATCACCATGACTTTGAAACGGCCCTGAGCCACACCCCATCAACGAGCCAGGCAACTCAACAGTTCCGTCTCAATATCAGCCCGTCACAGCGTTCCCCAATCACTTTCCGTCACCACCGGATGTGATATAGAGCCCCCAGCAGTAACGGCCCGCCGGAAGAAACCGACGGGCCGTTACCGAGGATCAAGTTTAGATCCGGCTGAGCTGGAATGTGGCGCCCTTGTCTTCCAGGATGCCGATAATGCTGGTAACGCGGGTGCCGAGTGTGCACTTTACGTTCGTGCTCTTGGCGAGACCCCAGCCTGTCCAGAAGTAGACTGTTCCTCGGCCGCCGCTGTCACCTTCAACCCCAAGGTTCGAGGTTACGGACTTGTAGTCGGAAGGGCCATTATTGATCTCAGCTCGAACCGCAGATCCGTGGAGCAGCGCCTGCGTGAGAGTCATAGGCTTCTCCACGCCGTTCCTGTTAACGGTACCGGCGAATGAAGCCGCCATCAAGCCATTGCTGATGTAGTCGCTGAGCTGTCCGCCACAGGTACTGGGGGCCTGGGCATGCGCAGGTGCAACGGCTACTGCAGGCAGGGCGGCCGCCAACATGAAAGCGGCAGCACCCAGGAATTTTCGAGAAGCCACACTTGCTCCATTCGTTTCGTCGCTGGCCTCTGGATCGCGGCACAGACTCTTGGGTGGGGGGGCCACCAGATTGGATGATCTTCAATCAGGCAGTCTCATTTGATGGGTTATCATAAACATTCCCGTGCCCGTCTCACTGAATAGGCTCGACTGGGCATTCGAGTGACACTCGCTCTGGGTCGTGCAGTTGTACTGGCCCTGCGGGCGCTGTCACCTTGTTCGGCGACTTGAGATGTGAGGCTGACCCTGTGGAGTGGACACCCTGACAATGGATCTTGATGGTCCAGGGAGGGATGTCCAGGTGGGACGCAGGCAGGGACTTTTCAAAGTCGCGGTGGTCACGTAGACGGCCTGGTCAGGGGATGTTGAGGAGGTCCAGTGGCCGGTTGAAGGGGTTGCAGGAGACGTGGCGGAGGCCGGCAGCGATGTTGCGGTGACCGTGCTGCCGGAGCGTATTGATCGCCAGGTTGCGCAGGGTGGCCATGTTCTCGGGCCCGTGGCCGGTTCGGATCCTCGAGGCGTCCTCGCCGTAGGTGGTGTCTCGGACGTAGTGGAGCCGGTTCTCGATGGTCCACTGCGACCTGGCGAGCCGGCTGAGCCCCTGGGGTGAGGCTTGTTGCGAGGTCACATCAATGTGTCCAGAGGCGTTGGAGCATGTGCCAGTCCTGCGGATGCTGTGCAATACCTGCGGCGAAGTGATCAGCCATTGCCTGGGTTACTTTGCGCACGGCTTGGCCCGGCGAGTGGCCGGATGTCTCCAGCGGCGGAAAGACACGCCCCCGCATCACCGGGCCATCGTCGTACCAGAGCATGACAGGTAACAGGAGTGCCCCCGTCCGCTGGGCCAGGACGGCAGGCCCAGTCGGCATGCGCGCGGGAGAGCCGAAGAATTCCACCTCTACTCCAGAAGAGGATAGGTCTCGGTCAGCGAGCAGGATCACCAGACCCGCCTGGCGCAGCCGCCTCAAAAGGGTCGGAAAAGTCGAGGGACAGTCGTGCGGAAGTACCTCCATACCGAGACTGGTGCGGTGGGCGATGAAGCGATTGAAGAGGAAATCTGGTTTCAGTCGCTCGGCCACCGTGGTGAACGGTACCCGCAGGTGTGTGGCGACCCACGCGCCTGCAAGATCCCAGTTTGCGGTGTGGGGCAGCACCAAAACCACCCCACGACCAGCGGCCAGCGCGTCGGTGAGATGGTGCAAGCCCTCAGGAGCGAAGCTGTCACGGATACGTTTTCTACTCCACCCAGACAGCCGCAAGGCCTCTGTCCAGTAGCGCGCATAGGAGCGTACTGCCGCGCGTGTCACGGGCTCAAGCAGTTCCGGACCGACTGTGGTGACTTGGGCCAGGTTCGCTTTAAGCCGGCGCACACCCGGGCCATTGCGTCGATGAACCAGGTCCGCGGCTGAGTGCCCTAGCCATGAGACGGCGGATTCCGGCAGTCGGGTCGCCAAGGTCCAGCCCGTCGCCCACATAAGGGCTGCTAGTCGTTCCCGGTTCAGCCAGCGGCTCACCATGCCAAGCACCCGTTCTGGCCGCCAGGACATTCCAGCATGGCGCCGGAGGTAAACGTGTGAGCTTCCAGCACTGGCAGCCATGAGGAGAGGCTGTCGAGACCAGCGATGCTGAGCGGAAGAGACAGCTGGGCGGGCTCATGGCGGAGGCAGAACTCTCTTACGGCCAGAGCCTGCGGATAGCACACCTTGATCCTTGACTTACCGGCTTTCACCGTCATCGGAAGGACACCCGCCCGCCATGTTCCTCTTCCCGGGGCCATACGGGTCCACTCAGAACACTGTCCTGCGTACCCCAACAGAGGCATCCACCACCCCAAGCCTGTAAGGCTACTCGGCTCCCATCCTCCGCGTGCGGCCAGCAGCCGACCCAAGTCGGCGAGAATAGCGTTCCTGGCCCTGGGGGTGAGGTGTCTTCCGCCGCGATCAGTACGATTCATGGCACACAAGTCTGGCACTGGGCAGTTGTTCCGGCTTGGGAACACACCGTACGGTGGCACGCGTATCTCTAGACGTTGGTATCTCCCCAGTCCTAAAAGGTGGCCGAGCAGTTAAACCTCTCCTCACACATAGGGATCTCGCGGGTGAGTACGGGCGGGTGTTGACGGTGGCTTCTCGGGCGGGTGCTCCCACTAGGCCAGCCGCTATCTGGGGCACCCGAGGCCACGGTGCTGAGGAGATACGCCTCAGCCCGCAGGGTCCCCGCCTCGATGCGGGACTGTAGGAGCCGTCTACTGGACAGACCCGCCCCATAGCGTGGGGTGGTCCGGGTCGGTGCGGGACGAACCCAGTCGGCGCGCCTGCTCAGAATCGGGCTACCCGCAGCCTACCTTCTGCCGTAGCACCCGCCTGCGACGGAATTCGAAAGATGTTTCCATATTCTCATTTTTTTGATATTGCAGGAGGCGGGCTCTATTCGCCCGCAGTCGGCGACGACGCTTGCAGGAACTCGCCTGATGAACCTGAAGTGCGTCGCTGTGCCGCCGGACGTGTTCACTGAGTGAAGCTCTTAAGTGAGTTACCTCTTTTGCGTTTTCGCCTCTTCGAGTGGTGTTTACTTTTCCAAGTTGACCTTCATTCAGCTCTCGAGTCTCGACCGGAGGGCTGGCCGAAAAGGTCAGCTGCCTGACATGAAGCGTCGAATTTTCCCACCGAAGCGCTAAACTGTTTAATCTCACGATCGGGGAGTGTGTTGGCAGCCTGTGTCCAATAATTCGGGTCTCTGACCATTCCCCTCCGCGGCCGGGGATGGCATTCGATGCGTTCTATGATCTGGACTGCTGGCCGGGAGCTTAAAAGCGGAGCACTGAGGCTGCGTGGCGGACACACGAATACATAACAGAGATATTGAAGCACGACGGGAGTCGCTGTGAAGATCGTTGGTTGTATGCTCGTACGTAACGAGGAGTGGGTGTTGCGATGTTCGCTCCGAGCAGCACTTGAGTGGTGTGATGCAGTCGTTATTATCGACCACGCTTCCAGCGATCGCACAAGGATGATCCTGGAGGAGATCGGCGCTGGGGAGCCTGCCGGGCGAGTAGTGATCAGGTCCTGGCCTGACTCATCGCGCTGGGACGAGATGGCGCAGCGGCAACTCCTTCTGGAACTTGCAAGGGAAGCTGGCGCGACGCATCTCGCACTCGTGGACGCGGACGAGGTGCTGACCGCTAATTTCTTGCCCCATGTCCGCAAGTGGATCGCTGCACTCACTCCCGGGCAGATCCTTGACGTTCCTTTGGTGCCGGTCTGGCAGGACCTCGACCACTACCGCGACGATGGCTCCGAATGGTGCCGTCAGTTCGTGACGATCGCGGTCGCTGACTGCGATGGAATCTACTGGGCGCCTGAGGAGGCGGACGGCTACCAGCATCATTGCCGGGCTCCCCGAAACGCCGGGGACGGATTCGTTCCGACCTCGTCGCTGAGCTCGTTGTCAGGGGGCATGATGCACCTGCAATGGGCCGCCCGAGAAAGGCTGTTGTGGAAGCATAGGTCCTACAAGCTCTTCGAGCGGTTGCGTTGGCCGGACCGGCAGACGGTCGCCGAACTGGATGCCAAGTACTCGCGCGCGCTGGACGAGACTGGCATGGCCCTCTCCAGAGTCCCGTCTGATTGGTGGGGCGGCTACCGCCGTGATCTGATCAATCCCGCCCACGAGACTTGGTATGTTGACGAGTGTGAAAGGCTGTGGCAAGAACACGGATCGGACACATTCGTCGGCCTGAACCTGTGGGGTTGGCCGGCTGATGCTCGTTGAAGACGACCGGTGGCTTTGGCGCCACCGGGTTGCTGTCGTGCTGTGTATCTTCCCCGCTGGGGCCTGGTTGTTGTGGCTACTCTCTCATTGCGCCGAACCCCTCGCATGGCTGGCAGCCGTCATCGTGCTCAGTAGCACGGTGATTCCCCTCAGAGGCATGCTGCATAGCTGGGCGCGGTTGTGCCTCGCCAGCACTACAGAGGCCGGTGCGTTGCTTCTCTGGGTGCTGATCGAGCAGCTCGCCGACGGGGCGACCGGCTTCGGATGGGCGACGATCTCAGGTTTGGCGCTGATCGTTGTCTTGGCAGTCGGCTCGGTATTCGATCTACTGATGGCGATCGGGCGACGTACTGTCGAACCCCGTGCGGGGAAGGCCCGCGACCTGGCGGTCTGGCCTGGGATTTGTGTCCAGGTCCCGGCACACAACGAACCGCCAGAGCTCTTGATCTCCACTCTCCGGCAGCTCCTGCTACAGGACTATCCCGGCCGTTGGATGATCCAGGTGATCGACAACAATACACCTTCTCCCCGTACTTGGAAGCCTGTGAAAGACTTCTGTGAAGGGCACGAGGGCGCCATTGACTTCATCCACCTGGAAAATTGGCCGGGGCATAAGGCTGGTGCGCTCAACGAGGGCATCCGGCAGCTGCCGAATTGGGTCGAGCACATCGCCGTAGTCGATGCCGACTATCTCGTTGAGCCTGGCTTCCTCAGGCTTGCCGCAAAGCACCTTGCCTCGCCCGATGTTGCCTTCGTGCAGGTCCCGCAGCACTATCGGCAGTGGCAAGAATCCAGCCTCCATGAGGGTGTCTTCCACATGTATGAGCAATACTATGCGGCGATCGTCCCAGCCCGAGCTCAGGCCAACGGGCTGATCTGTGTGGGCACTATGGCCGTTCTGCGCCGCCGTGCGGTCGAAGAAGCCGGTCTGTGGAATGAAGAGTCCGTTACTGAGGATGCCGAGCTCTCACTTCGGCTGTTGGCCCGTGGCTGGCGTGGCCTCATCGACCCAATGGTCATGGGCACCGGCCTCATGCCGTTCGATTTCGCGGCGTTGCGCCAGCAGAGATTTCGCTGGGCTTTCGGCATGATCCACGTTCTGCGAGTACACCGCCGCGCTTTCCTGTATCCAAGTAAGGAAAATCGCTCTCTCTCCATGGTCCAGCGACTTTCGTATGTCGGCCTAGCCTTGCAGTACCTAAGCGAGCTGATCCCGCTTGCCGGTTTTGCCCTCACCGCCCTGGCCCTGGCGTACCCTCCTGCCATGCCGCCGCCCGTGGGATCGGTCCTTCTCTTCAGTCTTTGTCTGTACGTCTGGGCAGCGACGATTCGTATGACGCTCGCTGTCCGCGGTAGCAAGCGTCATGCCATTTGTGCGATCCTCGGAGGCCTGGCGGTCCATTGGGCGCAGTCATGGACGATGAGCCAGGCGTGCCTGAGTGCCCTTGTCCACCGGCGTGCGGTATTTCTGCGTACCCCAAAGACATCAAGTCGTTGCAACGTAGCAGAGGCGTTGAAAGCCTCACGCACGGAGTCAGGTCTCGCCCTCACCGCTGGCGGTCTCGCAATCTGGGCCGCCATGGAGCAAGCTCCTCTGGCTGCTGTGACCACTGGGTTGGCAGCCATTGTCTATGGATGCGCTCCAGTTGTCTCGCTCGCCTACCAGCGTTGCGCCATGATCACTTCAGCACCAGTAATCGCCCTCGAACTTTCAGGCACCAAACTCACCACGTTAGCATCGAACTACACAGGGGACAAAGTAGTAGTTGTAACAGACTTGTGTCACCGTTTTGGCGATAGAGAAGTACTTCACGGGATCTCGTTTACTGTTAACAGGGGGGAGTTCTTCGGAATTCTCGGCCCCAATGGCGCTGGCAAGACCACCACTCTGGAAATCCTCCAGGGCATGCACCGTCCCTCCGGTGGCGCAATCCAAGTCCTCGGAAGAGACACCTGGCCGCGCAATCCGGCCCTCCTTCGCCAGATTGGTGTACAGCTCCAGTCTTCGGCCTTCTTTGACCACCTGACGGCTCGCGAGCAGCTAGAGACTTTCGCGGCCTTGCACCGTGTTCCCCGAGCGCGCGCGGACCAGACGCTGGAACTCGTCGGTCTCGCCGGGCAGGCAGGAATCCGAGAGTCTAGGCTCTCGGGCGGCCAGCGCCAGCGACTAGCCATCGCCTGTGCCCTTATTCACGCCCCTGATCTGCTATTTCTCGACGAACCTACCGCCGCCCTCGACCCAGAAGCACGCCGTATGCTCTGGAACCTTCTTGGAAATGTCCAAGCACGGGGCACCACCATCGTCTACACCACCCACCACCTCGACGAAGCCGAGCTTCTATGCGATCGGGTGGCGGTCATGGACCAGGGAAGGATCCTGGATATCGCCGATCCCCACGAGCTAATCCGGAGCCATGGCGGACCCACCCGGGTTTCTCTCAATGTCTCGGATCTTCCACTCAATCAGGCTGAATTCCTCACGGCAGCCGATGCCGTCCGCATCAACGGGACAGCCCTGACCATCACCACTCGGAAACCAAACTTGCTCCTCGCAGAGCTAGCAGAGCACACCGACCTCCACTCGGTTCGTGTTCACAGCCCCACCCTCGAAGGAGCCTACCTCGCCTTGACAAGTAAAAAGAGAACAGCACCGTGACCGCCTTCGGCGCTCTCTCCGCCGCCATGCTCAAGGGATTCGTCCGAGACCGGATCACCCTGCTTTTCACCTTCCTATTTCCCCTGATGTTCATCGTGACTTTCGGTCTGCTGCATGATGGCCCTCGCCACCATGATGGTTCCAGCAGTATTTCGCGCATGATCCCAATGCTGACGTGGGCCATCGCTGGCACGGGCGTCTTTGGAATGAGCATGACTGTCGTCTCCTGGCGTAAGCGTCATCTCCTGCGCCGCATCCGCCTCGCCCCTGTGACCGTGGCTTCTGTACTCCTGGCTCGGCTTACCACCAACCTGTTTGTCACCCTGGCTCAGACTGCCTCCTTTCTCGCCGTTGTCCTTATGCCAACCTTCGGCGTACGAATCAGCGCCCGCTGGTGGCTCGGCCTGCCCATCATTCTCATGGGCGCGATCGCCTTCTCGGGCATGGGACTCCTCGTCGGCGCCGTATGTCAGAGCGAAGAAGCAGCTTCCGCCCTGGCAAATTTTCTCGTCATGCCTATGGCCCTGATTTCCGGCACCTTTTTCGACCTAGACCAGGCCCCGGCATGGCTCCGCCGAATCGCTGATCAAACGCCGATTCACCACTTGAACACGGCACTGATGAACGTACTCACTGACACCCGAAATCTCGCTGGTCTCACTGGATCGCTCACTGCGCTCGCCTGCTTTACAGTCATGACCGCTGGGGCAGCCCTACGTTCGTTTCAGTGGGACACTGACTACTGATCTTCGGTGGGTGTGGTGGCCGTGTGGGTGGGAGGCTTTGGGGGTGGCTTATCAACCTTCTTCTTCGGCTGTCGGCTCATCCCTTCCTCCTTTGTCGCGGCCTCAGTTGGCGGAGGCGTGTCGTGTTCGTGCGGTCGAGTTGTTCGAGGAAGGTGTCTCGAGTGCGGAGATCGCGCGGGCGGTGGGGGTGTATGCCGAGAGTGTGCGACGATGGCGGCGGGCGTGGGAGAAAGGTGACACTTCGGCTCTGCGGCGGCGTGCGGCCCCCGGCCAAGCTGGACGACGCCCAGGTCGAGAGAATCCGGGCCGCTTTGCTGCGAGGAGCCCAGGCTCATGGGTTCGAGGCCAGGGCTGATTCATAGTCCTGATGGCCTGGAGAACCTGCTGGTCACAGGGATGTGACGAACCTTCAGCGCAGCATTGGCGCATGCACCGGAGCTCTGATGATCAAGGTGACCTCTCCAAGTCGCCTGATCATTGGAGCTTCGATGTGCCGTCAGTCTGACATCATCTGTCTGTTCAAGTCGCCGGCGTGTGAACTGCGTGAGCTTCCCGGTGCGGCGGCGCGGCTGGCTGCTCTGCCGGATCCACGCGCCCGGCGGGGTCGGCTTCACAGCCTCGTCTCGGTGCTTTTGACCGCCGCGTGCGCGGTCCTGGCGGGCGCCCGCTCCTACGCCGCGATCGGGCAGTGGACCCGCCACGCACCCCAGAACACCCTGGCCCGCCTGGGGTTTCATCCGCGCAGCCCCCTCGGGGTCCGCCGTGCCGCATCACCTTCGACCGTGCGCCAGGTGGCTGTCGGCGTACAAGTGAACGTGGCCCTGGCAAGATTTCCGTGAAACCGGGATGTGGGACCCTGCACCGGTGACGCTCCGTCACGGGTATTGGCGTCGGAGTAGAGCCATGAGGATGACGCGGTGGCGGAGGAGTGGGACGTTTCGTGAGGGTGCTGTACGCATCGTGATCGAGACGGGCAGGCCGATCCCGGAGGTCGCCGAGGAACTCGGTGTGCACTCCGGCACGCTGCACAGCTGGGTGTCGCGGTGGCGGCGCAACGGGTCGGCGTCGTCCGACCGGCCGGCCGAGCCCGTGCTGGGCGGCCGGATGCGTGAGGCCGAGCGTGCCGAGCTGGAGCGGTTGCGGCGGGAGATGTCGGAGAAGAACAAGCGGATACGTGAGCTGGAGATGGAGCGTGATGTCCTCAAGCGATGCATGGTCCTCTGGGTGAAGTGACCGGGGGCCTTCCCCCAAGAAGGTGGGCACGCGGTTATTGATCACGCGGCGGGTGAGTCTAGCGGCGTGGTGTCGGCGTTCGTATGCGTCCGGGCTGAGGTGGCCGTTGGCGGAGTGCCTGCGGCGGGTGTTGTAGCGGGTCAGCCAGGAGAAGACGGTCCGGCGACAGGTATCGGCATCGCCGTAGTCGGGGTCTCCTTGGAGGGTTTCGCGTTTCAGTGAAGCTTCCCCTTGATCGTGGACACCTGGAGACTGGGATCTTGAGGTTCCAGAGGAAGTAGCACCAGGTGGGAAGCAAGTACACGAAGCGGTACACCGAGGAGTTCAAACGGGACGCGATCGCGCTCGTCGATTCTTCGGGCAAGACGGTCACCGCTGTCGCCCGGGAACTCGGTGTCAGCTCCGAGTCCCTGCGCGGCTGGTACCGCCGGGCGAAGGCGGACCGGGGCGAGAGCCAGTCCGGTGAGCTGACCAGCGCCCGCGTCGCCCGCGTGATGCGTGAACGCGACATCCGCGGCGTCACCCGGCGCAGGCGGCGTTCGCTGACCCGGCCTGATGCGAAGGCGAAGCCGGCCCCGGACCTGATCGGCCGCGACTTCCACGCCGACCGGCCCGGCACCCAGCTGGTCGGCGACATCACCTACCTGCCCACCGCCGAGGGCTGGCTCTACCTCGCCTGCTGGCTGGACCTGGCCACCCGCGAGGTCGTCGGCTATGCCATGGCCGACCACCACCGCGCCGAGCTCGTCGTCGACGCCCTCGACATGGCCCACGGCCGGGGCGGACTCGAGCCCGGCTGCGTGATCCACAGCGATCGCGGCCGCCCAATACACGTCGTCCGCGTTCGCGCAGGTCTGCGACCGGTACGGCATCCGCAGGAGCATGGGCAAGGTCGGCTCGAGCTACGACAACGCCCTCGCCGAGAGTTTCTGGCAGGGGCTGAAAAGGGAGATGATGCACCAGAGGCTGTTCTCGACGATGCCACAGGCGAGGCTGGAGATCTTCCAGTGGCTCACCTACTACAACGCCCGCCGGCGCCACAGTGCGCTGGGTTACCTCTTGTCAACGGCGTCCCGGAGGCGTTGAAATGCAGGAAAACCAGGTGCCCCACAGCAGTGGGAAGACTGCCCAGCGCCTCACGCAGACGCGGAATCACCACACCGTGAACAGCATCAGTAGATAAGAGGCCCACAGAACATTCCTCCTGTTGCAAGTCCAGCGACCGCTAGCAGGGGCTTCATCCAGAATCGCGCCGAACGATTGCCGTCCTAAGGCCTGTCCCGTAACTGGTCAGGAAGAGCAACGATCCGGTCACTTGGTCGATTGCCGCAGGGTTTCCCGCCACTCGTCCCTCACCTCGCGGGACTCATCCAGGGCAGGATCTCGGCTTCCGTCTGGCGCATAGGCCGCAGAACGGTCGGCGCGGAGCGGCATATGGGCGCAGTACCAGGCCCGCTCGGCGCCTGCCTGCTCGGCGTCCGTACCGGTCCGAAGGTAGTCGAGCAGTGCGGTCATGACCCGGCGACGGCCGAAGGCGTAGACCGCTGGTTCGACGAACCAGCGGCAGAAGCTGGGGTCCGGATCGTAGACGGCTGCGGCCATCAGCGGGACGAAGAACTCTTCGGGCAGGTGGGCGCGTTCGAGCAGTGGCTTGCGCAATGCGTGGGCGAGGTGCCGTGCGCGGCGTGCTTCCGGCACGTCGGCCGCATCCCCGAGACCCATCAGTCGCGTCATCTCGGTGGCGCACGACAGGAATGTGCGTACCGCTGTCTCGTTGTGTTCTTGGTCCGCCATGGCGACATTCTGGACCGACTCAGGCCAAGAGGGTACGGGACGGTGGTTGCTTCTCATCAAGTGAAACGATCATGTGGTGGCTGGTGTGATCACGGCGTCGGAGCCGTCCTGGATAGTCCCGTTCACCGGGCTGAGCCCGCGTCTGTTCGGGAAGCTGGTGACGGTTCTGCGGCGCGAGGGTGCGGACGCAGTCCGCAGGGGCCGACCGTGGAGTCTACCGCTGGAGGACCGAACCCTGCTGGTCACGGCCTACTGGCGGACCAACCTGACGATGCGCCAGCTAGCCCCGCTGTTCGGGGTGTCCAAGTCGGCGGCGGACCGGATCATCGGTCATCTCGGCCCCCTGCTCGCACTCCAGCCCCGCAAGCGGTTCGCGAAGGACACCGTGCTGATCGTGGACGGCACCCTGGTTCCCACTCGCGATCACGCTGTCGGCGAGCAGTCGAAGAACTATCGGTACTCGACCAACCACCAGGTCGTCATCGACGCCGACACCCGCCTCGTCGTTGTGGTCGGCCGGCCCCTGCCCGGCAACCGCAACGACTGCAAGGCCTGGGAGGAGTCCGGCGCGAAGGCCGCCGTCGGCACGACGATGACGATCGCCGACGGCGGCTATCCGGGCACCGGGCTCGTGATGCCTCACCGGCGACGCAGGGGTGAGGAGTTGCCAGACTGGAAGCAGGTCCACAACAAGTCCCACAAGCAGGTCCGCGCCCGTGTCGAGCACGTCTTCGCCCGCATGAAGAACTGGAAGATTCTCCGTGACTGCCGCCTGAAGGGAGACGGAGTCCACCACGCCATGCTCGGCATCGCACGGATGCACAACATCGCCCTCGCCGGATAGACCACCCGCCGGACAGCAGTCCTCATGCCCGAAGCCACTGAGCGATTATTTACGGGACAGCCCTTAGGCCCGCCGGCGCGCCTGAACATGCAGGAGAGCGCTGCGGGGCCTGATCACAAGAGGACGGACTGGCCTGGGCATTGCGGCCCCGAGCGGCGTCGGATGCCGACGGGCTTGGATTGCTGTATGCACCACTATCCGGTCCGTGCGAGGGGCGCAGGCAGGGCACCACTCCCGGCTCGCGAAGCACACCCCGCAGCGGCAAGGCTCCTTCCCCGCCCCGGCGTACGCCCAGGGCATGCCGCCGTGCATCTGGGGGCGCGGGAATGGCGTCGCCGCGCCGCAGGTCACCAGCGGGCACCTGCGTGGACTACACCGGGTCTCCCTGCCGATGTTCCTTGAGCCGTAGGCAGGAATACCGCTTGGTTCGAATGACGCTCCCCGCCAGCTGGAGCAGCCGCCTGGGACGGCTTCACGGCGGGAGGCGTACGCGAACGACCAGCAGCAGGCATGCTCCCTGGTCGCCGTCACCGCCCGCTCGAACCGGCAAAAGGCGGACCAGGAACCGTTCGAGTGGCTGCCGCCAGCCTCGGTTGCCCTGTGCCGGTACCCCTCGGAGTGGACGGCCACCAAGCTCCGCTGGCAGCTCGCCGTCGACCAGGCCGAGCAGGACCGCCTCTTCGACATCTCCGCCGGCTGCAGCGGCAACACAGTCAGCTACACACCCGCTCCGTGGAGCACGCCCCACCGAGTGCAACACTCCTACCGGAAAGGCCCCACCTCGAAGGTAACTTTGCAGGTCACGGGGTGCAGCATAGTCGCTGTTGCACCCTGCGTTGCAGAGGCGTGTTGCAGTCACCGCTCAGGCAGTAGGTCCCCAGCTGCCCAGGAAATCGGCCAGGGCACGGCGCTGCTCCTCTTCCCGGGTGACCTGCCGAGCGAGGACGTCTCGGTCGATGTACGGATCTACGGCGGCGAGGACCAGTCGCTGGAGTTCGTCCGGCTCCAGCGCCTCCACCTCCCACTGCACCGGGCGTTCGATGTCGAAGCCGTAGCGGCGGGCGAAGGCCGGCCACCTCGGGTCGCCGCTCTTGCCCTCGGTCGCCGGAAGCCCGTACGCGCGGACCTGCTCGTAGGTGAGCAGCACCCGGGTCACCGAGCTCCAGCACCCCGTGCGTTCCACCCAGTCCCGCTCGATGTCCTCGCCCGAGCAGTCGAAGTCGCCGACGATTCTCCGGGGCTTCCCGAGTGTGCGACTGGGGTTTTCGCAGCTCAGGAGCGATCTCGATCACTGTAGCGGGTGCAACAGGTGTGGTGCATGAGTCCAGGCGCGTCCCGCACCACCGCCTGGTGTTCCACAGCGAAATATCTGGGAACGGTCCGGCCGATCACGCGTCGCGTGATCGGCCGGACTATCGACGTGGTTCGCTGGACTCAGATCGGATCGCAGCTCACGAATTTGAGTTCGAGTGTCTCGTCGGCCTGGCCGGCAGTCAGATCCTGCGCGGACCAGGAAGTAGGACGCGCACCGGTGAGCTGGAACTTCTTCTCGGCGCCGTTCTGCGGGTTCACGTACACCAGCACGATGTCTTCGGCACTGTCTTCGATCTTGGTCGGATTCCGGGAGTCCATGATCCACTGGGTGAACGTGTCGCTCTTGTCCATGGCGCGCGTAAGCGTCAGGTTGCCGAAGGACGACGGCGCCCCCAGGACCAGGTCGGGAACCGGCTTCCCGTCCGGCGAGTTCTGCACCAGTTCGACGTACTCCTGGTCGATCGCCATGCCGGTGACACTCTTCAGCGTCTCCACCCGGCGTCCACCCAGCTCGATCTTCCACTGATGCTTGACGACGTTGTCTTCCACGCGCACTCCATCTCGATGCACTAAGCAATTCAATAGCTCTGTGATTATGCCTGGTTACGAACGGTCAAGGATGGCGCCTCTCGGCGAACCAGCTCTCACCCGACGCCCTGCCGTGTAGCGGCCGGGCGCCGGGCGACAGGTCAGTCGGCGTGCCGATTCAGCTGGGCCATCAGTTCGCGGTTGGCGCCGCGGGCGGCGGCCAGGTCGTCGTCGCGCTCCTGGAGCTTCAGCTCCAGGTCGATCAGTTGCTGTTCGAGCGTGGTGATCCGGGCCTTGAGCTGCTCGGAGTCGTCAGGTCCCCCGATGCCGGACTCGCGCCAGACCTGGTCGCCCAGCACTTCGCTGAGGCGCTGCTCGAGCCGACGGACCTGGGCGGCGATACGGGCCGTGCGGGCGTCGGCGGCCGCGAGGTCGGCCTTGAGCGAGGCACGGCTGACGGCCGGACCGTGGCCACCGAGCGTTGCGGCAGGTTCGGCGGCCTGAGCGTGGATCTGGGCGAGGAGGTCGCGGTGGCGGTAGAGGAAGGTGCGGTCGACGCCCGCGCGGCGGGCTATCGCGGCGACGCTGGTGTCCGTGCCGTTCTTCGCGGCTTCGGCGAGAGCCACCAGGACGCGTTGGCGGCGGCGTCCGGTGTCAGCACGCCGGCCTTCGAGCATGGCCTGGACGGTGGGCTGGGGGGCGGTCATGCGGGTCGCTCCACTCGGAGGTCGGGCAGGGGCTGGCGGATGCGGGGCATGCCGAGGAAGTTCTGCCGCATCTGGCGAACGGTCGCGGCGGCCTTCTGGATCTCGGTGCGTTCTGCCTCGGTGAGCGTCTCGACGTCGTCGGTGACGCGCTGGATCAGGGCGCGGATGCGGGTGATCTCCTCATCGGAGGGGGTGGCCTCGGCGCGGGCCCAGTCGTCGGCCTCGGCCATCGACTTCAGCTTCTCCCGCTGCCTCAGCAGATCATCGAGGTAGGTCCGCAGGTCGGGGAGATAGGAGACGTCGGTGGAGAAGTGGTCACAGCCCACGCAGCGGAAGCGCAGTGGGCAGGCTCCGCCGCCGGCGGCGACGTTGGTGGGCTCGGAGCAGGCGCCGAAGGGGACGACGACCGCGCCGATGGCCCGGCGTGTGCGTTCGGCGTCGAGGACGGTGGTGACCGTGCCCCAGATGCGCTTGCCCTGGCGGTCGAACTGCATCTTCCTGACGCGTTCGACCGCCTCGCGCAGGCGTACTTCCTTGACCCGGTAGTACGACCTGGTGGTCTCGTAGCTGTCGTGGTCCATGAGCTCGGCCAGGACGTCGATGGCGACACCGGCGTCAGCGTGGCGCTGGGCGAAGGAGTGCCGGTAGGCGTAGGGGAAGATCTTCTCCTTGTCGAAGACGGTGCCGTCGTCGAGGACGAAGTCGGGCAGGGACTCGACCCACTCGCGGTGCATGGCGCTGAGGTGGTTGGAGTCGATCGACCGCTCCCCGCGCAGGTTCAGGTTCTGGGTGGGCAGCAGGACCAGCTTCGACGGGGTCCGGTCGGGGAAGCGGGCGCGTACGCGTTTCTGCTGGGCGATGATCAGCTTCGCGGTCGGCTCGTGGATGGGCAGCTGGCGCCCGATCCGTTGTTCCTTCCAGTTGGTGTAGAGCAGCACCGGCTTGCCCTGCCCGTCCCGGGTGAGGCAGTTCAGCTCCAGGCGGCAGATCTCTTCGGGCCGGCGGCCCGTGTCCATCAGCAGCTCGACGCTGAGGCGCATCTCGTAGCAGGTCATCGCCTCGAAGGCGTCCAGATGGGTGCCGAGCTGGCGCAGCACCTCGGCGGGGAGGTCCTGGCCCTCCTCCGATGGTTCCGGTGGCTTGGGAACGTCGAGACGGTGGATGACGAAGTCGTCCGGCAGACCCGCCAGCGGCTCCCCGGGACGGGTCAGGCCCATGGCCCGGCCCGCCTTGAGCACGTTGCGGGCCTTGCTGATGTAGGCGATGCGCGTGAGCGTGCTCATCTCCTCGTTTGTCTCCAGGAACGACATCCTGTTCAGGAAGTTCTCGATGTCGGCGCGGGCCAGCGCGGCTTTGTCCAGGCCGCGGTCGGGCCGGGCGCGCAGGGTGTCCGAGAGCTTGACCAGGCCGTGAAGGTGCTGCTGCGCGTGCGAGGCCGCGCTCTTGGAGCGGACCTTGGAGAGGTAATCGCGGGCCCAGCGTTTGCCGCTCTCCCTCAGCCAGGGCTGGTGGATCTCGGTGAAGACGAGGTAGCCGCGGTGCCCGAAGGCCACCAGGTCCCACTCGTCCTTGGCGTACTCGCCCTCGGGTGTCTTCACCGCCCGGACCGCGTAGACGCGGGTCCGGTTCAGCAGGCGAAGGGCGTCACTGTTCGCGGCCGGATCAGGGACGTCTTCGAGGCGCGGGGCGAGCGAGGGCCGGATCGTCTTGTCGATCAGGGCGCGGAAGTTGCCGGCCTCGGTGCGGGCGCCGCGGTGGCAGCGGTGCTGGAGCCCGAACAGCAGCTGGGCAACGACCAGTTCGGGCAGGCCCCGAAAGCTGATCTCGATGCCGTAGCTCCCCGACGGCGCCGTCCGCAGCCACATCCCCTCATCGAATCCGGCCTTCCGGCGCAGGGCGGGCAGCGCCTTGCCGTGTGGATGGCACAAGCGCGTGCCGAACTCGCTGATGGCCTGGCGGTTGCATGCGAGTACCGAGCAGTCGCCCAGGCCGGGCAGGCCCTTGATGTCCGGGTCGGCGAGGAACTCCTCAAGGGTGCCTCCGTGCTTGATCATCTGCCATCGGTGGGCGCGGCATACCGGCTCCTTCCCCGAGTTGTTCCACGGGCGCTCGCAGCTGGAGACGCGGCAGGTCCCGGTCCCCATGTGCAGGTGCCGCGAGATGCGGGGGATCTTGACGAACTCCTTCGCCGGTATCCCGGACTTGCGGTGGCGTGAGTAGCACGTGCTGCACAGCTTCATGCCGCGCACCGGTGACTGACAGTTGGGCACGGGGCAGTGTCTGCCGCCCATAGTGGGGTGGCCCTCGGGCGTCATGACGCGGCGTTCGGCGTTCCAGCCGGCCTCGGTCAGGAAGTCCTCGCTGATCATCGACCACAGGAACGTCGTGAGCTCGGTGTCGGAGGCGTCGGGCTCAGGGGCCGGTCCGTCGACCACCGGCGTAAGGACAGGGGTCACCGGGCACCGTCCGTGAGCTCGCGCGGCGAGGGAACTGCGTTCACCGCGTCCCGCAGCCGGTCCGGCGCCGGCGTCAGATACGGCTCCGAGCTGGACAGCCGGGAATGGTCCAGCAGCGCGGCGATCTCGTCCTGGCCGCCGCCGGCGTCCGCAAGGTTGCTGCCCGCTGCGCGGCGCAGCATGCGCGGCGTGACGTTCCTGCTCAACCCGGCCCGCCTGGACAGCCGCCCGAACAACTCGGTGATGCTGTCCGCGGTCATCGGCGCGCCGAGCGGCTCGGCGAACAAGTTCACCAGCACGAAGTCGCTGTCCGGGCCGTGCGGCAACGCCATCCGCTCCATCACGTACTGGTCGTAGGCGAGCACCACCAGGTGGTCAACGGGCTTCCACCGGCCCGGCGCGGCCGTCGGCTGCCGCTTCGCCCAGGCGCCGTTGGCGTTGTCCCGCCGCAGCGTGTGCAGATGAGAGCCCTGTTTCGGGCAGCCGAGCGGTGTCGAGTCCGGCATGAAGTGCATGTCCTCGCGACGCAGGCCAGCTGCGCCTCCGGGACGCAGTCCGGCCCGGCCGAGCAGCAGCACGATGAACCGGTCCCGCGCGTTGCGGCAGGCCAGGAACAGCTCCACGATCTCGCGGTCCTGAGGTTCCCCCGAGATGCGGGAAGTGGTGGCAGGGGGTCAGATGGGTCTCGTGAGAGGAACCCGGACGATGTCCGCACCGAGGAAGTATCCGT
>NZ_JBIWAJ010000044.1:0-17859 GCF_044759975.1 Streptomyces sp. NPDC098789 | reverse complement strand
GCAGCGACACGCGAAGATCCCACCCGACACCAGCCGGGACAAACGGGATGAACCGATCACCTCAACCAGCAGCGATCACGCCTGAAGGATCAAGGTCAAAGCCGAGCTCGACTACGGCCGCGGGCCGGAGAAGACCTGGGTATACGGCGGCCTGCGCGTGAGGGACGGACAGCAGGTCACGATGACCGCCACCTCCCGCAACAGCGTCTTCTACCAGCAGTTCTTACAGAAACTCGAGACGTCCAACCCGGCCGGGGACATCTACGTGATCACCGACAACCTGTCCTCGCACAACAGTCTCTCGACCCGGGCCTGGCTCGAGGACCACCCCAGGATCAAACACATCTTCATACCCGTCGGTGCGTGCTGGCTCAACCTCCAGGAAGCCTGGTGGAGGATCCTCCGCAAAGACGCCTCCAAGATCCGTACCGGACATGTACCCGCGAACATGGCCACCCTGCGCAACCTCTCGATCGACATCCTGCGGGATGGTGGCCGCCACAATATCGCCGCCAAACTCCGAGAGGTCTCCTACACGCCGTTCACCCACCCGCTCGACCTACTCGGACTCACCTGATCTGCACCGCAGCATGATCAACACGACAATGAATCAGCCCTGCCCATCGAGTTTGAAGAAGTGGCGACGGTCGATCCAAAGCCCTCGGGATTCGCACAAGCCGCGACGCCGAAAGTGGCGAAATAGGATATCGAAATATGTTCCCAAAGTGGGTAATCGAGAGCATACTTGCGGTAAAAGATCCCGATCGCCAGCCCTTCCTGCTGGTGGGGACACAGAAAGCAGGCATGTCATGAGACATTCACTCCGGACGGTATTCGCCGTCGGCCTACTGGCGTTATCCGCCGCCTTCCTCCCCTCCGGACCTGCGTCCGCTTCCGGCGCACGCGACCTCACCTGTCAGTATGATGGGCAGATTCGCTTCACCCCCGGCCTGACCATCTTCCCGCAGAACGTCGCGATCACCGGTAGTACCACGCTCGGCAACACCGCTCCCTTGCACCTGTCCTGTATCTCGCTGACCGACACCGTCGGATATCATGGCGGACAGGTCACGTTTGCCAACTCCATCGGCAGCCAACTGGGCTGCATCAATGCCGTCGGCCTTTTCGGCAACGCCCACGGCGAACTCAAGTTCCAGTGGGACAACGGCGAAACCTCCACTGTTGCGTGGACCGTCTCGGCCGGCGTCATCGGCCCGCTCGTTATCACAGGGACAGCATCAGGCGGCCAAGTCGCTGGCACCGACGCTGTGATCACACCTGTTCCGACATCTGTCGAGGGCTTGTGCTTGCCCTCCGCACCGCTTACTACGCTCGGCGCGACAGGAACCATCACCTTCATCGGCCTATGAGCTTGGCTCTGAAGCGCCTACGGATCGTCACGCGAGACTGCAAAAGAAACGTCTCTGTCTCACATGGCGGTTTCTAGGGGTCGTCGCAACACGTGGTGGTTTGATCAGGCGACAGGTAGTTTATGCAGGCGCTCGGCTGGGGTTTCCCAGCCGAGCGTTTTGCATGGGCGGCGGTTGAGTTGGTCGGCGACGGCGGTGAGGTGTGCGGGGGTGTGGACGGAGAGGTCTGTGGTCTTGGGGAACTACTGGCGGAGCAGGCTGTTCGCGTTCTCGTTCGAGCCGCGCTGCCAGACGCTGGCCGGGCGAGGGTAGACTCGTGGTGTCGGCCCATCTCGCTGCCCTGGTCCCATGTGAGGGCGTGGGCCAGGGTGGGTGGTCAGAGCGGCGACCGTGACTGTCAGGGCGTCCAGGACGGCTTCGGCGGCGCCGTGGCCGGGCAGGTGCATGACGTAGCGGGTGGAGCGTTCGACCAGGGTGGCGATCGCCGAGTCGCTGTTTTTCCCGATGATGGGTCGGGTAGCGGGGGCACATTGGTGTGCCCCCGCCCCCTCAGAACCGTGTGTGCGGCTTTCGCCGCACACGGCTCAAGCAAGCCCCGAAGGGTCGCGGTCAGGAGAAGGCGCGGGGTTTGTCGGTCGACGGCTCCATTCCGCCGTTGACAGTGGGTGTGGAGGAGACGGATTCGTTGATCGCCCGGCAAGTCCCGGCCTGGGAAGGTGACGCACTGCTTGGAGATCGCCTTCCTGAGGACGGCCCGCCACCCTTCCCATTCCTGCGGGCTTCGCGGCGGGTGATCGGCGTGCAGTAGGAGCCCTCCACAGATCAGACAGCGACCTTGCTGCGCCTGGAGCAGGCGCACGGTCATGCCGTCGACCGGCGAGGGCGGCCCTTTGTAGCGCCGCTCGGCCCAGTAGGTTTCCAGCGCCGCGTCGTCCGGGGATGCCCTGCCCTTGACCAACTGATGCCGGACGATCTTCGGCCAGGAGAACTTGAGCAGGTAGGCACCGCTAGTGACGTGAGTCAGAGATTCGGTGGCAGTAGGCGGCGACTTTGTCGAGGATTTCGTCGGCGGTCTTCGTCCAGATGAAGGGCCTGGGCTGGTCGTTCCAGTCGGCCACCCAGGCCCGGATGTTGCGTTCGAGGGCCTGGACGGAGCGGTGGACTCCGCGCTTGAGTTTCTTCTGTGTGAGCTCGGCGAACCATCGTTCCACCAGGTTCAGCCAGGACGCGCTCGTGGGCGTGAAGTGCAGGTGGAACCGCGGGTGGGCCAGCAGCCACTTCTTGATGTCCGGTGTTTTGTGCGTCGCGTAGTTGTCGAGGATCAGATGGACCTGGAGACCCTCGGGGACCTCTTTGTCGACCTTGGTGAGGAACTTCTTGAACTCGGCGGCCCGGTGGCGACGGTGGAGCGATCCGATGACCTTCCCGGTGGCGACTTCGAGGGCGGCGAAGAGGGTGGTGGTGCCGGCGCGGATGTAGTCGTGGCTGCGGCGTTCGGGAACACCGGGCATCATCGGCAGGACCGGCTGGGACCGGTCCAGGGCCTGGATCTGCGACTTCTCGTCCACGCAGAGGACCAGAGCCTTCTCCGGCGGATCAAGGTAGAGGCCGACGACGTCGCGGACTTTGTCGATGAACAGCGGGTCCGTCGACAGCTTGAAGGTCTGCGACCGGTGCGGGGCCAGAGCGAACGCCCGCCAGATCCTGGACACCGTCGACTGTGACATCCCGGTCGCCGCGGCCATCGACCTCGTCGACCAGTGCGTCGCGTTCTTCGGTGTCTCCTCGAGGGTCTTGACGATCACCCGCTCGACATCCGCGTCGGTGATCTTCCGCGGCACGCCGGGACGTGGTTCGTCGCCGAGCCCGTCCAGGCCGTGCTCGAGGAAGCGCCGCCGCCAGGTGCGGACCGTGTCCGGCGCGATCCCAAGCCGGCGCGACACCTCCATCACCGAATGCCCATCCGCGCACTCCAGCACGATCCGCGACCGCTGAGCCAACGCCTGCGCCGTCGAACGACGACGTAACCACCCCTCCAGCACACCCCGCTGGGCATCACTCACCGACAACGGCGGAATCTTCGGACCCGAACGATTCATACCGAACTAACGACAAACCTCCGACTCAGGCCACTAGGGGCCTTCCGGCTCGGTTCCCACAACGAGCTCGTCTTCTCACCGGTGAAAAGGGCTCGTTGCCCTCCCGCCCGTCTGCGCCCGGAGGGCCGGTGTTTCCCGCTGCCAGGAGCGGCCCGACTGGCAGGCGGACGTGTTGTGCCCATCGAGGTGAGCAAGGCGCGGCACGCAGTATGAGCAGCAGTGCTGGGACGAAGCCTGCTGCCAACAAGGCGGAGCAGAGGAGTAGACCAGCACGCGTCCGCGTCGGATCGGGAGTCCTGACCTGCAGCGCTTTGAAGTCCCGCCAAGCGACCGGCGGCGGATGCCGGTCGGAATGCGGCTCCTGCATCTGGCCGCGGCCCACGCTGTCGGCGGCGCAGTCGCACCGAGGCAGGACTCTGCTGGGCAGGTCTCAACCCGGCATCCGGGATGGAGGTTCCCTCGGTGTGCTCCGGACCGGCCGCCTGCGGCGGGAGCAACAGGGGCCGCCATCCCGTGTTCTTGGCACACAGGCCGGGGCATTTGACACGGTCCGCCTGTCCCGAGCAGCTCGGCGGCGTAGTACCGAAAGCCTTGCCGAGGAATCGTTCCTTCCTCTGTACGGGTGATGTGCTTCCGAGCCTTCTTCCCTGCAGTGCTTCGCCGAAGCTAGCGTGCCCGAACACGGAGACCCGACAGAAGGGGAATGGCTGTGATGAATGCAGAAGCGGACGGGGTGACCAGGCGCCGTGTGACGCAGATGGCCGGTATCGGAATTGCGGCGATGGGTTTGGCAGCTGCGGGCGCACGAGCTGCAGGGGCGAAGGAATCCGTTTCTGCAGACGGAGTGCAGCCTGGAGAAAAGACGGGTGCCCCATCTGCTGCTCGCGCGGTGAATCTGGTGAACCTAGGCGTCACAACCGAGACCCTTACATTCAACCCCAACAACACCGGGTCATGTAAGGTCACTGTCCGAAATTTCGGCCAGAATGCCACTCAGGGGATCGTCAGCCTGAAGGTCATCACCCCCTACTACGTCAACTTCGGGTTCGCCGACACAAATGTCCCGAACCCGAACTGGAGCTTCCTCTACTACGACCCGCGACCGCACGTCCCCTCGATCCTGGAGATCAAGATTCCCCCGGGCCTGGCCGCCGGCGGGGCAGTGGCCGTGGACGTCCCGTTCGTCATGGACCCGGCCGGCCCCATCATCCCTGCATCCGGACGCGCCACGGCCACACCGGCTGTCGGCTCGCCCGATGTCGACACCGACATCGTCAGGAACACCCAGCAGTTCGGCGTGGTCCGGCAGTCATCCCCTCCCACCCCACCTGCCGCCAGGGTCAACCTGCACTTCACCTATTCGAACGTCGCACTGCCCCTGGGAAGGGCGACGGATATGCCGGTCCGCTTCTGGAACCGGGGATCCGCCAGGACGACATCGCCCGCGACGTTCGTCATGTACTCACCCTTCTACACGAATTTCGGCCCGGCAAGGTCGCTTCCCCGGAACATGAGGAAGCTCTACACGAATCCAGACCCGTCGGTGCCAGAAATCCTTGAGGTCACCATTCCGGCCGGAATTCTCCCCAGGACTCTGGGTGGAATTCTCGGTGTGGGGGCCAATATTCCGCTCGTGCCGGTCGCGGGCGGGCCGAAGGGTATCGAAATGGCGAGTGGGATTATCCTGCCCGGTCCATCCGACACGGATTCTGATCTCACGATCAATATTCAGCAGATTGTGTGTCTCCTGGTCTGATTTGTAATCTTGTCCGGCGGCCTGGGTGGGCGGCGCCTGTCCTCTATGGCCGGCGGCGCCACACCGTGATGTGGGGTGTGATGCACTCAAAGCGCCGCTCGTGCACCCACAGGACCGCCGTCTCGCTGCCTTCGTGGACCAGTGTGAAGGCGGGCTGCAACAGCTGCTCCAGCGCGGAGGATGAATCGCTGTCCGGTGTGCCGCCGATCCAGTGGCGGGGCTCGGTGAACTGCTCGTCCCACGACCACGGGGTTGCCAGGAGCAGAAGTCCTGAGGGGCGGGTGTACTCCTGCAACGTGGCCAGCAGCTGTACGGGATCACAGACCCGGCACAGCACGTTGGAGGCCACAACCGCATCGAAGGTGCCCAGCGAAGGCTGGAATGAGGCGGCGTCTGCCACCTCGAAGCGGACACAGTCGGCACGGGCCGTCCGCGGCCGCACGGCTGTCGCCGGCGCTCCCCGCATGCCCTGCAGGGGACGCCGGTAGCTGATCTGCCCCTCACCGGCGATGAGACGGGCCGCATCGATGAACAGCGCGCTGGTGTCCACACCCACGACCTCCTGCGCATGCCTGCTCAGCTCCATGGCCATGCCCCCGACCGCGCATCCCGCATCCAGGACCCGGTCCAACGGCACATGCTCACGTACGGCGATGCCTGCCAGCAGGGCGCTGATGCGCTGGACGAACCCGACGGCCGGGGCGATCGGTGCAGGCCAGCAGTCCTTGTCGGTGTCGTAGTGGAGCATCAGGTACTGGGCGAGCGCAGCCTCGGAGAGGTAGCGCGGCGAAGCGGCCGCCGGCAGGGACGGCTGCACCTTGGATGAGTCGGCCATCTGGCCGGATGCCGGCCGAGAGGTGCCCTGGCTGACAACCAGGCGGATCCCGGTGTGCTGCAGGAAGTGGGGCCTGAAGTGGAATCGGGCCGAGTCGGCTGCCATGGTCCCCGTGCTCACAAACGATCCACCCATAATCATCTGGTGGGCTCCGTCGAAGCACGGCGTGCTGAAGTCGTCGTACAGGGCGTGGGGGCGAAACCCCGGCAGGGGCTGGAAGGTGTCCTCACACCACTGCCATACGTTGCCCGAAAGGCCTTGGAACCCAGCCGGTCCGGCAGGCTCCGCGTCCACTGGGCCCTCCGACCCGTAGGCAAGGCTGATGTTGAGGCCTTGCTCCCGCATCGCATGCCCGCCGCCGAGGGCCGCTGGCGCTGGGCCTGCCGCATCCCTCATCCTGCGGTATTCGGCCTCGGTGGGAAGCCGGTAGCACACCCCGTCCAGGTCGGAGCGCCAGGCGCAAAATGCCTTCGCCTCATGGTAGTTGACACACACCGGCCAGTCCCACTTCATCGCCTCGTGCGAGAAGAGGGTCCGAAGCCTCCACTCGCCAAGGTGCCGGGAATTTTGGGAGGAAACCCAGAACCGGGGCCATCGTGCCTCACGGAACGTACGCCACTTCCACCCCTCCCCGCTCCACCATCGGGGCTGTCGGTAGCCGCCGTCTTGGACGAACTCGAGGAACTGCCCATTGGTGACGACCTGTGAAGACGCTTGGAAGGCGGGCACAACGACACTTCGGTGGCCGAACTCATTGTCCCATCCATAGAAACGTGTATCACGCGGCCTGCCCAGAACGACCGTGCCCTCCGCGACGCTGCGGAGTTCGATACAAGGGGCTTGGGCGGGATCTGCGGCCGAGGAGCGGTAGGGGGCGACCGCCGGCCACGACGGGTGTGCCGAAACGAACCGCAGGGGCAGTTCCCGCACGAGAACTGAACTGGTCTCCAGATGGATCCGATCGTGCTCGATACCCATGAAGACGGCCCACTCCGGGTCGTCGGCAGTGACCGGCTGCCCCGATTCGCCCGCAAAATCGGTTCTCCGGATGACCTCGGACACTCGGCGGTAAACCCGGGAACGGTAGGCGTGAACGTCGAGGACGGCGGGCCAGTCCGCCCGCGGCCGATTCACCTCGTCCCAGGACATCTCATCCACACCGACCTCGAACAGTTCCTCGAACTTGGTGTCGACCGCCCCGTCCAGCAGCCCTGCAAGGCGGAGCTTGTTGGCGTAGAAGGCTGCCGGGTGCCCGTAGTAGAACACCAAAGGATGCCGCAGCCCATGGTCCGGAGCCCGGTAGAACGCCTCGGACCCCTGCAGCCCGGCGAACAGCGCCTCCTGGAGCACCCAGATGTTGTTGAAGTAGCGCATCACCCCTTCACGGGTGACACAGGACAGATCGGCTGGGGCCAGCGAGGCGAGCGGCCCCTGTGGCGCACCTCCGGTGAACCACCAGTCGCCTCGGGTGCCGAGCAGACGCCCATCCTCTGACGCTTCCCTGGGAGACGTTTCCGCAGGCTCCGATGTCCGGCTCATCGTGCATCCTCCGTTGGCTTATTTGAGAAGGACCTCCAGCCTCCTCCGCCGCGCGCGCAGGTTTGCATCCAAACCTGCCCCGGGGAAGCCATGGCATATGACACATCCAGCCCACATGTCCAGCACATCCGGCTGCCTGTGTACTACCCCCGGCAAGCAGCATCCAGTCGATATGTGACAACTGTTACTGCTGGGCCGCAGGCTGCCAGTGAGGGGTCTGTCCAGTGAACGGTGGTTCTGGAGTTGTTAGGGGTTCAGTGGCGGGCGGCTGAGAGTCGGCCGTCGAAGGTGATGTCGAAGGCGTTCAGGGCTGCCTTCCAGCGTTGGGTCCAGCGCTTGCGTCCCTGGCTGGTGGGGTCGAGGCTCATGATCGCCATGTAGACGCACTTGATGGCGGCCTGCTCGTTCGGGAAGTGGCCTCGGGCCCGGACGGCTTTGCGGATCCGTGCGTTCACGGACTCGATCGCGTTCGTCGTGCAGACGATCCGCCGTATCTCGGTGTCGAACTGGAGGAACGGCACGAAGTCGGCCCACGCGTTCTCCCACAACCGCACGATCGCCGGGTACTTCCGGCCCAATTCCTCCTGGAACTCCAGGAACCGTTCCGTCGCGGCGTCCTCGGTCGGCGCGGTGTAGACGGGCTTGAGGGCCTTCGAGATCTTGTCCCAATCCTGCCGGGCCGCGTAACGGAACGACGCCCGCAGAAGGTGAACGACACACGTCTGCGTGATCGCCTGCGGCCAGACAGCTCCGATCGCGTCGGGCAGCCCCTTCAATCCGTCGCAGACGACCATGCAGACGTCTTCCGTGCCGCGATTCCTGATCTCCGTGAGGACCTGGAGCCAGTACTTGGCGCCCTCACCGCCGTCTCCGGCCCACAGGCCCAGGATCTCGCGAGTGCCCTCGACCGTGACCGCCAAGACCACATAGACTGGCCTGTTCGCGACCTCCCCATCCCGCAGCTTCACGTGGACACAGCCGATGAACAAAACCGGATAGACCGAGTCCAGGGGGCGGCTCTGCCATTCATTCATGCCTCGACCACCTTGTCGGTAATCGTCGAGATGGTCGTTTTGGAGACCTCGGCACCGTAGACCTCCGCGAGGTGGGCGGAGATCTGACCATGGGTCAGACCGCGGGCCGAAAGCGAGAGCACCATCTCGTCGACGCCGGTCAGCCGGCGCTGTCGCTTCTTGACGATCTGCGGCTCGAACGAGCCCTCCGGGTCCCGCGGCACGTCGATCTCGACCGGGCCGACCTCGGTCACCACCGCCTTCGACCGGGTCCCGTTACGGGTGTTGCCCGAGCCGGCCTTCTCACGCTTCTCATGCCCGAGGTGATCGGTGATCTCACCCTTGAGAGCGGACTCGAGGAGCCTCTTCGTCAACTGCTGCAACAGACCACCCTGGCCAGTCAGCTTGACCCCGTCGGCCTTCGCCCGGTCCACCAGCTGACCGATTAACTGGTCATCCAGCCCACCCGGCGCCCCAGCGGGCATCACTTCCTCGACGGCCTCAGCCGAGACGATCACGTCTGTCATCAGGTGTCACTTCCAGTTCGAAGATCCACCGTTGACCGTACAGACCCCGGGCGAGGGCGGGCTGCTCCAGCAGCTGACGAAGCGGCTGCTGGAGTCCGCTCTCGAGGGAGAGATGACGGATCATCTTGGCTATGGCCGGGATGATCCCGCGGGTAAGAACGACGGCAACTCGAGGTACGGGAAACGCTCGAAGAGCGTTGTCACCGCCGTCGGTCCGGTGGAGATCCAGGTGCCGCGGGACCGCGAGGGAGCGTTCGAGCCGCAGATCGTCAAGAAGCGCCAGTGCCAGCGCCGGCTGACCGGCGTGGACGAGATGGTCCTGTCGCTGTCCGCGAAAGGTCTTACCCACGGCGAGGTCTCGGCGTATCTGGCTGAGGTCTACGGCGCTGAGGTTTCCAAGCAGACCATCTTCACGATCACCGATTCGGTGATGGAAGGCATGGCCGAATCGCAGGCCCGCCCGCTGGACCGCGTCTAGCCGGTCGTGTTCATCGACTGCATCACCGTGAAGATCCGCGACGGCCAGGTCGCCAACCGCCCTATCTATGCGGCCCTCGCGGTCACTGCCGAGGGCCACCGCGACATCCTCGGGCTGTGGGCCGGTGGCGAAGGCGGCGAGGGTGCCAAGCATTGAGCATGTTCAACTTGGGCTTCAACTGAGTGCTACAGCGTGTGCTGACCTGGGTCGATGTCACAAACGGTCACCCGATCGGTGGTCGAGTTGAACATGCTCATTGGTTGAGGGTCCTGACCGAGTTGAAAAACCGTGGCGTGGAGGACGTCTTGATGCTGGTGACGGGCTGAAGGGCCTGCCCGACGCGGTCGGCGGGGTTTGGTCCAAGACTGTCGTCCAGACCTGCGTCGTTCACTTGCTGAGGGCGTCGTTCCGCTACGCGGGCCGTCAGGACTGGGGCAAGATCGTCAAAGTGCTGAAGCCGGTCTACACGGCTCCGACCGAGGACGCGGCCACCCGCCGGTTCCTCGAGTTCTGCAAGGAATGGGGCCAGAAGTATCCGGCGATCGTCCGGTTGTGGGAGAACGCCTGGGCCGAGTTCGTCCCGTTCCTTCAGTTCGACGCTGAGATCCGGCGGATCGTCTGTACCACGAACGTGATCGAGTCCGTCAACGCCAGGATCCGCCGGGCCGTGAGGGCCCGCGGCCACTTCCCCTCCGAGAACGCGGCCATGAAGTGCGTCTACCTCGCGGTGATGTCCCTGGACCCGACCGGAACCGGCCTCAAACGCTGGCGGAACTCCGTCAATCAGGCACACTCCCGCCCGCGGTGGCCCGTCGAGAGGTCCATCACCGCATCCTCTGCAAGCTCACCTCAGCCCGAACGCACTCACGTCAAACGGTAGAGCCATCCTCATCCCTGAAGACTCACCGCCGAAAACGCTCAGTGTCTCGGCGGGGTGGTCATGACCTGCAGGTCTGCTCTGTGCTGGCGCCTGCACCTTCGGTGGCATGCATACCGTCCCCAAGCGCGCACGGCAAGGACTTTAGTCCTGTTGATCTTGGGGCGAACGGTTCTATTTTGCCGACGCGCGTGTGTGATCTTCTGCTTTGGCGCCTCCGCTTTCTCCGAGTAGTTCTTCGTCACTCCTCTGGAGGTGTGCCAGAATGGCCGAGCTGGTTCAGATTATTGTCTGGAAAATTCGATGCATTCTGCATCGGCCAGTGTAGAGTGAATGTCTGCAATATCCTGGCTCAATCTAACGCCAACTGTTAAGTCTACTGAAAGAGCTCAAATGCGTGCGGCATTCCGACTTGCCATGCTCTGTCCCGCAGTGATCGCAATCATCACTGTTTCCGTACCCGTGGCGAATGCCGAGACTCCGCTGGAACCCCGTCAAACGATCACAGACACTCAGGGAGGGGAATATGTTGGCATCGAACTTCAAGGTCTGCATGTCGAGCAGCTCACCATGTGGCCCGCCGGCCAACCTGTAAAGTTCTGGGCACTTGTACTAGATGATGACGAGATTTCTCGGTCACGCACGGGCGGCGTGTTCTTCGTCTACGCGCCGGCGTCGGGGGACCACGGCCACATACTTGACACCGATATTATCGTAGATAGTGTACCGGACGCGGAAAGGGTCGTCATTGCCGATCCCAGTTTCCTTCGTGCTCACCCGCGCACGGAGATCCGGTACGGCGATCCCTCTAATCCGGAATCTGCCGAAGTCGTGGCTACAGCGACGGTTTGGATTTAAGCAGCTTCCCAGAAGCAACAAATACCCTGCCGGACTACCTCCGGCTCATCTCACTTTTCTCTTCTAGGTAAGGTTTAATTTCGGCAATGACGCGGCAAGTTCTTCGATATCGGGCGGCAGGGTCGATCGCTCTGATTTCCGCTGTAGCTTCTCTCTTGTCCGTTACAAGTAGCGCTGCGTCAGAGGATGCCAAGTCGGCGGATTCTGCTTCCGTAGAAGCGCCACTTGTAGAAAGCGAATCTGAGGCAGGAAAGCGCTTGCGTGCCAGCGGAAGGCTCAGCGCAGCCTCTGCGTGCACAGCAACTGTGATAGCCCCATCAACCGACGTAAATGCTCGCGATAAAGCGTTGATACTGACCGCCGGGCATTGTGTAAATTCAAGCATGGGGACGAATGAAGTTGTCGTAGACAAAGTAGCTCCCACTGGCTGGTCGTTCACACCTTCTTACTTCAAAGACAATAAAGATCTACATTCAAAGAATCGTGTGGAATCGATCGTCTATGCGACGATGAAGGATGCGGATATCGCTGTCCTTCGATTGGAATCCACCTATGCTGATCTCGCGAAGCGAGGGATAGCTCCCAGGGGAATCTCCGGGGAATATCCCAAGGTAGCGGAGAGCGTTGAGGTCGGCCATGCTCCGTCTGATGGTATACCGGCAGATGAGCAGTACATGCGTGTTTCAGAATGCGTTATTCAACGGGATGATATAGCGTTGACCGAGGGTGCCTGGCTGTGGCGGGATGCTGTAGCCGCTGATTGCGCGGGTGTACATGGGGGATCTTCTGGGAGTCCGGTCGGAAAGGCCGGAGGGCCGGTTACCGCAGTACTGAACACGATCGCCACACCCGGCTTCCTTGGGTGTGGGTTGAACCGTCCCTGTGAGGGCAGGCCAAATGGCCTGTGGGTGCCAAGTGACGGCACTTCCTACGCAACCCCTGTTGGCACCTTGGCGGCATGCCTCAGACCCACGGGAGTGGATTTTAGCCGCCCTGGGTGCAATCTCGACCGCGGTGAGCATCTCGACCTGTCCTTCCGTGCGTCAACGATTAAAAGCATGAATGAATCGGGGCCTAATCGCTGGAATGTTACAGCCGGTGCGGGAATGTCGCACTACACCTGGGCTTCTTTCAAAGAAGGTAAGCTCGGAGTGGTGAACTGCAGCAACCCGCATGGTTACTCGCGTCCGACGAAACTTGAAGGTTCCAATATTCGTTTCAATGGGCCCCTCCCCAAGGAGGACGGATTGCATGTTGTCTGCTCTATCGGGGGAAGTGGCCCAGATCTTTCGGACACCTCGTGGAGTGCGTCACTGTCAAACCCGGCATACGCATATGCGAAGGTTGACAACACTCCACCTGTAGCCAGTCCAGTAATCGATGTAATGGAATTCGAGTCGGATCAAGGGCCCGCATTTTCGGTCAGTCCTGGCCTTGCCCTGTGGGAAATAGTCTCCATGGATTATAAGTACGGCCCCAAAGGGACAGTTGACTGCTCTGACCGTAGCGGATATCAGGGATATATCGGATTTCCTGCCGTCATGAATAAGAACGAAGGCTCATTTACTTACTGCGCAATAGGGTCGGACTACGCTGGAAATGAGACGAAACCTGCAGAATTTGCGGTATCCTGAGCAGTGTGGATTTATTCCATAACAATACTGGAAGTAATTGGTGGGCCCGGTTAGGGGTGCAGGCCAGATTGTCCAGTGGCTTGCATTCCGAATAGGGAAGCGGGATGTCATCGTTGGTCGGGGTAGTTGAAAAAATTACCGCCGTGCGCGTCAAGGTTGGTGAAAGGGTACGCCTCGACGTCAACTGCTGACTCTGGTATTCCTGTAAGGTGGCCGAGCGGATTCGCGTCAGCCCCCAGGCTCCTCATACTCTCTGGCGACAATCCGGCAGCGCCGATATCACTCCAGACGTGAACGGGTTGTGATATCGGTGCTGCTGTGTCTCGGTCATCAATCTTGGCAAAATGTAAAGATTTCAAACTCGACCTTTCTGTGCTATGAGCTCGTAACAGGATCTTGATGAGATGCTCTGGTCAGCCGTGACTGGTGTGAGGATTCGGCTGTTCGTGGTGGTGTGAGTACTCGGCTGTGGATCGTGGATGACGACTTGTGGGCACGTATCGAGCCGCTGCTGCCGCCCTGGCCGGCGAGGTCACCGGGGCCTCGACCGGTGGCTGACCGGCTGTGTCTGCAAGGCATCCTGTACGTGCGGTGCAATGACATCGCCTGGCAACTCCTGCCGCCTGAGCTGGGGTTCGGCTCGGGGCAGACCTGCTGGCGCAGACTGGAGCGCTGGCAGCAGGCCGGGGTCTTCGACCAGCTGCACCGGATCCTCCTCGCCGAACTGAACGCGGCCGGACGCCTTGACTGGTCCCGGGCGTGCGTGGATGGCTCCCACATCCGCGCGAAAAAGGGGGCGCCGACACCGGTCCGTCGCCGGTCGACCGGCGGAAGACGGGCAACAAACACCATCTGATCTGCGACGGACGCGGCACTCCGCTCAAGGTCATCACGACCGCGGCGAACGTCAACGACGTCACCCAGACCCTCGACCTGGTCGACGGCATCCCACCCGTCGCCGGCAGACCCGGCCGCCCCCGCAGACGCCCCGACGCCCTGCTCGGCGACAAGGGCTACGACTCGAACCCGAACCGCGATGAGCTGCGCAAACGCCGGATCCTGCCGGTCATCTCCCGCAGGGGAGCCCCGAACATCAAGGGCATGGGCAAGCTCCGCTACGTCGTCGAGCAGACCTTCGCCCTGCTCCACCAGTTCAAACGACTCGCCGTCCGCTGGGAACACCGCACCGAACTCCACGACGCCTTCGTCTCCCTCGCCTGCAGCCTCATCTGCTGGCGACGACTCAACAAGCCCGACTCATGATCCTGTTACGAGCTCTATGTGGGGATTGCAGGGAAGGTGTGGCGTCAGCTCTGGGCGTTCACGACCTTGGGCAATTCCTCCACGACCTACTCGGGTGAGGTGGATTCTTGATCCAGTTAACCTTCGTGGCACTTTTAAACATGTCCGTGAAGACGACTTGTGGGCACTGACCGAGCCGTTGCTACCGTCCTGGTCGACGAGGTTCCTGGCGCCGCAGGCCGCCTCTAGGCCGTGTTTTAGAACTGGGGTCCGTGTCTCGCCTCACGCCGTGATGATCTCGGTGTGGGGCGAGGGGATCTTTCAGATGACCGGTGGGCGGTGCTGGGGCCGTTGTTGCCGGTCGCGGGGCTGGGCAGGCCCGCGGCGTGCCGGCGGCGGTTGATCGACGGGATCCGCTGGCGGGTGCGGACCGGCGCCCCGTGGCGTGATCTGCCCACGGAGTACGGTCCGTGGCAGACGGTCTATGGGCTGTTCCGGTGCTGGCAGCGTAATGGCGTCTGGTCGTCGGTGCTGACCGGGTTACAGGCCCGGGCGGATGCCGTCGGGCTGATCACCTGGGACGTGAACGTCGACTCCACGATCTGCCGGGCCCATCAACACGCGGCCGGCGCCCGTAGGGACGGTCAAGCCCAGAAGGAGCCGCCGGGCGGCCACCGGTCCGAACCTGATGATCACAGTCTGGGCCGGTCCCGCGGGGGTTGGACCACGAAGATTCACCTAGCCTGTGAGCAAGGCCAGCGGCCGCTATCACTGCTGGTCACAGCCGGTCAGCGGGGAGAGGATCCGCAGTTCACGGCGGTGCTGGAGACTATCCGGGTCCCTCGTCTCCGCCTGGGCGGCCCCGGGGCCGCCCGTTGCGGGTGCGAGCCGACAAGGCCTACTCATCGCGCGCGAACCGTGCCTATCTCCGGCGGCGCGGCATCCGTTGCACCATTCCGGAACCGTCCGATCAGGCCGGTCACCGTAAGGGCCGGGGGACGTCGGGCGGGCGGCCTCCGGCCTTCGACCGTGAGGACTACAAGGCCCGGCACGCGGTCGAGTGCGGCATCAACCGGCTGAAGCGGAACCGGGCGGTGGCCACCCGGTTCGACAAGCTCGCGGTCCGCTTCGAGGCCACCGTCATCATCGCCGCGATCAACGAATGGCTGTGACCTGCCGGACGTGTCGGTCCCGCATGTCATTCTGGCCGCGATCAGGTCAGCGGGTTGAGGGGAGACAGGGCCGATGGGGGCTGCGTACTACCGGGCCGAGAGCGAGAATGGCGACCACATCGACGACCCGTCCGAGGACGCCCTGTTCATGCTGATCGACGACCTCAACGACTCGGACAACACCTTCGTCGTCATCCAGCCCGACGAGGACGACCCGGCCTGGTTCGCCTCCGTCGCCGTCCTGGACGAAGGTGGCTACGAGGTCGTCCGCAGCGACAACACCCGCCGCGAACACGACGTCGTCAGCGAGACCAGCACCGACGGGATCGCCCGCGACCTCACCATCTGGATGGCCGCCCGCGACTTCCCCGGACGACCCACCCAGCACAACAACGACTTCTAAAACAAGCACTAGGCAGTGTCTTCAAAGAGGCTTTAGCCAGAGGAACAGGGACGCGATAGTGACGGCCGCCTGGTAGGACTCGCGGGTTTTGTCATAGCGAGTAGCGATCGCGCGGAACTGTTTCAGACGGTTGAAGCAGCGTTCGACGACGTTGCGCTTCCTGTAGAGCAGCTTGTCGAAGGCGCAGGGTCTGCCTCCGGCACGGCCTTGGCGGATTCGGTTGGCGCGCTGGTCGCGGCGTTCGGGTATGGTGTGGCCGATGCCGCGTTTACGCAGGTAGGCGCGTATCTTGCGGGAGTTGTAGCCCTTGTCGCCCAAGACGTGGTCGGGGCGGGTCCGAGGCCGGCCGGGCCCGGACCGGCGGACCTTGATGGCGTCCATAACCTGCTCGAAGTGGGTGCAGTCGGCGGCGTTGCCGCCGGTGAGGACGAAGCCGAGCGGCCGACCGCGGCCGTCACAGGCCAGGTGGATCTTCGTGGTCAGTCCGCCTCTGGATCGTCCGAGGGCGTGATCACATACTTCGTCCCTCTGCCCTGCCCCTTTTTGCGGGCACCGGCGGCATGCTGATGGGCCCGCGCGACCGTGGAGTCGACCGACACCAGCCAGTCGATATCACCGGCCGAATCTTTCTCCGCCTGGACCGCGGCCAGCATCCGCGTGAACGCCCCGTCCACCGCCCACCTGCGGAAACGCGTGTACAGAGTCTGCCAAGGTCCGTACCGTGACGGCACATCACGCCATGCCGTACCCGTCCGGAGCTTCCACACGATCCCGTTCAGCACCCGCCGGTCATCCAGCCGCGGCCGCCCCGACGACGACCGCGGCAACAGCACGGACAACGCTTCCCACTCCAGATCCGACAGCTCATGACGACGCACCATGCGACACATGATCCCCCATCAGAACCCTTTGAAGACACGCCTAGTGCTGCGTTCCTTAAAGGCGGTAGATGTAGCGGCGTCGTCGGCGTCGGGTGGGCGGTGCGGGTTTGCCCCAGATCCAGGGTCGTGCCGTCGGCGGAGGGCCATAGCGGAAGTGCAGCCGTCCGGGTTGGGATCTGGCCGGTCGCTGCCGCGAGGCGGGACGGGTTTACGGCGAGGCTAGGGGCGTCGAGCGATAGCTGCGAACATGGTCACTGAGCAATGTAGGGTGCCTTCCGTAGTTGCTCTGACGAGTTCGTTTATCAGTTCGTCGATTTCCGTAGTCGTGGCCAGGCCTAGTTCGACGGCACGTTCGGCATGCTTGCGCAGGCTGTCCCAGCGGACATCGCGATGGGTTCGCATGGTTGCTTGTGAACTCATATCGACCACCTCGAGTCCCGCTCTTGTGAGTTGGCCTGGGAGTTTGCGACCCGAGTAGGGATTGGCCATGTATTTGGCGGCGCTCCGGGCCAGTGCTGTGACGGTGTCAGGGTCTCCGGGAGAAATGACCAAGGTTGCCCAGTCGGTGTCTATCAGCACGGCCCGGCCGCCAGGAGATAGCACACGACTGATCTCTTTGACGGCGTGGTCGGGTTCGTCTAAGTGTTGCAGGACGCGTTCACACCACACTACATCGACGCTCGCCGGGCGGAAGGGCAGGGCTAGAGCGTCGCCTTTGGTGAACTCGGCCTTGCTGCCGGTTTCATTTGCCCGTTGGACAGCGATCCGCCGTAGCCCGTCGTTGAGTTCCACGCCAATGGTACGGCCGGTTGGCCCAGCGCAGGAAGCCAGCCGTCGGGTGTAAGACCCGTTGCCGGATCCTACATCGACGACTGTTTCGCCGTGCCGGATTCGCAATTCATGGAGTGCCCACGCGCGTAGGCGCTTGATGCCCGTGGAGGTGGCGATTTCGTTAAGAGCCCGGTCCAGCTGGTCCGCTGCGGTCGCAAGGCCCGTACCCCGAAGATAGAAAGGTGACGATGACATATGTGTAGCCTATGGAGTGCGGTGACTTCTGGGATGTGGACACTCTGTCCCTTCCTATGACGGGCCATTGATGTAGTGCCTGGGCTGGTCTTGTGACCTGGGTGTGTGCAGGTTGGTTGGCTGGTGTGGGGCGTGGGAGTGCCTGGCCG
>NZ_JBIWAJ010000043.1:0-17933 GCF_044759975.1 Streptomyces sp. NPDC098789 | reverse complement strand
GCCTACTGGACGTAATCGGGCGTTCCGACAACGCCGCGAGGTGCGGTACCAGGCGTCGCGAGCCAGGCGGGACTTTCGAAACACGCCCTAGGGGGTGTCTGACGGATGTCCGCGGCGTCGCGGCGGACATCCGTCAGACACCCCCTGACCCCGGAGGGTGGTGGGGTTATCCCCACCACCCCCTAGGGGGTCAGGGTCAGGGTGAAGTGGGGTGTGCCCCGGATGGGCAGCGCACCGTCGGATCCATAGATTCGAAGGCAGCGAGCCACTCCCGGCCGAACACCCCAGCACCCCGGAGGCGGTCATGTCGGCCCCCCTGCACACCCGTCCCGTCCGTCCCGTCCGACCCCGCACCGGCGGGGTCGCGGACGCACGGCTGCACTGGTGGGTGTTGGCCCTGCCCGCGCTCGCCTTCGGGCTGCTCCTGCTGCTCGCCGGATCCGGCGAGGCCCAGGCCGCGCCGGTCCACACGTCACCGCTCGCCCAGGTCACCCAGCAGATCCTGCGCGTCGTCGGCTGACGGCCCGCTCCCGGCCCGCCACGGCCCGCTCCCGGCCCGCCCGGCCAGGGCGCCCACCCCGCAGGAGTGAAGCGCCCAACACCCTGCGCCCCGTGGCTCATTTCATGCGAAGCTGGGAGCCATGAGCGCCGAATCACCCCGCAGGATCGTCCTCCTCCGGCACGCCAAGGCCGAGTGGTCGGACGGTACCGACCACGACCGTCCGCTGGCCGAGCGCGGCCGCGTCGACGCACCCGCCGTCGGCCTGAAGCTGGCCGAGACCGGCATCGCCTTCGACCTGGCCCTCTGCTCCACCGCGGCCCGGACCCGCGAGACCTGGAAGCTCGCCGTCCACGCACTGCCACACCGGCCGAAGACCCTCTACGAGGACCGGCTGTACGAGGCCTCCCTCGGCGAGCTCATCGCCCTGCTCAACGAGACCCCCGACGAGGTGGCCGACCTCCTCGTCATCGGGCACAACCCCGGCATGCACGCCCTCGCCGACGGCCTCACCGGCCGCTCCGAAGGCGACACCCGCACCCGGATGGCCCGCAGCGGCTTCCCGACCTCCGCCCTGGCCGTGGTCTCCTTCACCGGCCCCTGGAAGTCCCTGGAGCTGGGCGTCGGCACGCTGCTGGACTTCTGGACCCCCAAGGACCACTGACCCGGCCCCCTACGACGGCGACGGGCCCCGGCACACTGCCGGGGCCCGTCGCCGTCGTAGGGGAGCGGAGCGCGCGTACGGACGCGGCTACGCCAGGTCGGCGGCCTCGACCTCTTCCCGGGTGATCCCGAGCAGGTACAGCACGGCGTCGAGGAAGGGCACGTTCACGGCGGTGTGCGCGGCCTCGCGGACCACCGGCTTGGCACAGAAGGCCACGCCCAGCCCGGCCGCGTTCAGCATGTCCAGGTCGTTCGCGCCGTCGCCGATGGCCACGGTCTGGGCCAGCGGCACCCCGGCCTCCGCGGCGAAGCGCCGCAGCAGCCGCGCCTTGCCCGCGCGGTCCACGATCTCGCCCGTCACCCGGCCGGTCAGCTTGCCGTCCTCGACCTCCAGCGTGTTGGCCGCGGCGAAGTCCAGGCCGAGCCGCTCGCGCAGGTCGTCGGTCACCTGGGTGAACCCGCCGGAGACCACGCCCACCTGGTAGCCCAGCCGCTTCAGCGTGCGGATCAGGGTCCGGGCGCCCGGGGTGAGCCGGACCTCCGCGCGGACCTTGTCCACGACCGAGACGTCCAGGCCCGCCAGCAGCGCCACGCGGGCGTGCAGCGACTGCTCGAAGTCCAGCTCACCGCGCATCGCCTGCTCGGTGACGGCGGCGACCTTGTCCTCGCAGCCCGCGTGCGCGGCGAAGAGCTCGATCACCTCGTCCTGGATGAGGGTCGAGTCCACGTCCATGACGACCAGCCGCTGCGCCCGGCGGTGCAGACCGGCCGATACGACGGCCACGTCCACCCCGATGTGCTTGGCGGCCAGGGCCAGCGAGGTGCGCAGGGGCTCCGTCTCGGTGCCGGACACGGCGAATTCGACGGCGGTGACGGGGTACTTGGCGAGGCGGAAGATGCGGTCGATGTTGCCGCCGGTCGCCGTGATCCGGGCGGCGATGGCCGCCGTGGACTCGGAGGTCAGCGGATTGCCGAGCACGGTGACGTGGGAACGACCGCTGCCGCGCGGCCGGTTGTCGCCCGTACCGGAGATGATCTCGGCCTGCAGCTTGAGCGACTCGGCCCAGCTGTGCACGGTGGCGCGCAGCTCGCCCTCACCGCCCACCTCGGGCCGGGTGACGAGGGCGCACAGGACGATGCGGCCACGGGTGACGACCTGCTCGATGTCGACGACGTCGACGGAGTAGGCGGCGAGGGTGTCGAACAGCCCGGCGGTGATCCCGGGACGGTCCTTGCCGAAGATCTTGACGAGGAGGGTGGGGACGTCGGAGGTCTGCGAAGCGCTCATGGTGACCTCACCGTATCTTCCCCGGTCCCGTAGGTGATCCCCCGTCCCGCCCAGCGGACGCCGTGCCGCTCAGCGCGACGGACTCGGCGGCGGCCCCGGCGGCGGCGGAGGCGTGAACGGCCGCCGCACCGGCCGCCCCCGCACGGGCGGCGCAGCGATCGTCTCGTCCGCAGCGTGCCCCGTTCCTTGACCCGCTCCCTGGCCGGGTCCTTGGCCCGGCCCCCGGTCCGGGGGGTCCCGGTACGGGTTGGGTCGGTCCGGCACCGGACCACCGGCCGCGGGCGGCCGGTAGGGCCCGTAGCCGCGGTAGCCGTCGTACGCCTCGGCCGGCCCGAACCCAGCCCCGCTGCCGACTCCAGCATCCCGACCGACCCGGCCAGATTCAGCCCCGCCGGCGATTGAGGCGCCGCCGGAGGCCCCACGGCCGGCACCGGCCCCACTGCCCGCACCGGCCCCACTGCCGCAACCGGCCCCCGGCACGGCACCGGCCCCCGGCGGCCCCGGCACGGACCCCACCCCCGCGGCCCCGACCAGCACCGCCCCCACCCCGCCCGCCACAACCCCCCACACCCCACCCAGCACCACGGCGAGCGGCACGTCCCCCCGCAGCTCCACCCCGGCCCCCACCGCGTCCACCCCCAGCACCGCCAACGAAGCGTTCGCCGACAACCCCGTCAGCCACACCAGCACCCCCAGCGCCACCCCGGCCACCGCCCCCAGCCGCACCGCGCACCCCACCACCCCGCGCCCGGGAGTCCGTACGGCCGCCAGCGTCCCCGCGTACAGCAGCAGCAGCGCCACGCCCACCACCAGCAGCCACACCCGCTGGTCGTACTCCGCCAGCCGCCCCACCGTCACCGCCCGGGACCCCGTCCCCGAACCCGCCCCCGGGACCCCGAACAACCGGTCCACCGGATCCGGCAGCAGCCGCGCCGCGTCCCCGGTGACCCGCCCGTCGAAGGGCACGAAGAGCCCCAGCAGCACCCCGACCCAGGCCCCGTTCGGCGCCCCCAGCAGCGCCGCCCCCAGCACCCGCCCCGGATGCGCGTCCCCGGCCGCCGCCCACACCGCGGCGCCCAGCCCGGCCACCACCGCCACCAGCACCATCGCCAGCACCGCCGACACCGCGGGCCGCAGCCGGGCGAGGGCCGCCGGCCCGCGCCGCGAAGCCAGCAGCGCCACCGCGAGCACCCCGCACACCCACACCGCCGCGCCCAGCAGGGTCGGCCCGGTCTCCACCGCGAAGCCCACCCGGGCCCGGGCCCCGATCAGGTCCCCGACCCGGTCGGGCAGCAGCCCGCCGACGTCCCCGATCCCCGGGATCACCACCTTGGCCGGTGTCCGCGGCAGCAACGCCCCGTCCAGGGTGACGACATCGTGGCCGAACCAACCGAGCGCACCCGCCGTCGCGACCAGGAGGGCCGCCACCAGGGCGGCCCGCGCGCCGAGTTCGGCGGGGCCCGCGCCCACCCGCAGCGAGCGCAGGAAGAAGAAGCCGAGCACCAGCGCCCCGGCCAGCGCCACCCCCAACGGCATGACGTCCAGACCGGTCCGCGCCCCCGCCCCGGCCACGCCGAAGACCGACACGTCCCCGGTCGGGGTGACCGTACCGCCCATCGCCAGCACCACCACGGCGGCCGTCATCGCCCCGAGCGAGCCGCCCGCCGCGTCCGCGCCGAGCAGGTGCAACCCGAGCGCGGCGACCCCGGCCATCACGATCAGGGACCAACCGACGGCGGCCACGGCGGACAGGACCGCCTCGCCCCAGCGCATCCGGTGCATGGGCGGACCCCCGATTCCCGTCCCCTATGTGGGCTCTTACCACTCTCGGGCGGATTTCCGACCCCGTCAACGGGCCTCCGTAGGGCTGCGCGACGGCCGTGTAGACGGATTCGGCGCAGCCCGGATTCCCCTTGTGGCCCCGGGCCTGAAATAGTTCCCCCGGATGTTCGCCATCCCTAGACTCCCTGACGTCAGGGGGATCCTCGGGGGACAAAAAGTGGGGCTGGAGTGCCGGAACACGTACTGGAATTGAATGGCAGGACCTGGACGCTCGATCCGTCCAGGTCGTACTCCCTGGGGCGCGACCCCCAGGGTGACGTGGCGATCGATGACGCCAGGGTGTCGTGGCGCCATGCCACCATCAGCTGGAACGGGCGGGGTTGGGGGATCGAGGACCACGGCAGCACCAACGGCACCTACGTGCACGGTGCCCGGGTCCAGCAGACCGAGCTGGTGCCCGGAACGCCGGTGCACCTCGGCAACGCGCAGGACGGGCCGCGGCTGAATCTGACCGTCGCCGCGGTGGCGGCCGCCCCGCAGTCGGCCGCCGCCCACCAGGCGCCGGCCCCGCAGCAGGCGTGGCAGCAGGCCGCCCCGCAGCAGCAGGCGGCTCCGCAGTACCAGCAGCCGCAGCAGCAGGCGGCCCCGCAGTACCAGCCGCCGCAGCAGCCGCACGTCCCGCAGCAGCAGGGCGCCCCGCAGCAGCAGCCCGGCGGCCAGGGCTACAGCGACCGCAGCCCGACCACGTTCCACCACCTGGAACTGGGTCACGTCATGCGCATCGGCCGCGCGCTGGAGAACGAGCTGGTCGTCTCCGACCTCCAGGTCTCCCGGCTGCACGCGGAGTTCCGCTCGATGCCGGGCGGCCGCTTCGAGATCCACGACCTCGGCAGCCACAACGGCACCTACGTCAACGGCCAGCCGCTGGCGAAGTCCGGCACGGCGCTGCTCGGTCCCAACGACATCGTCGGCGTCGGCCACTCCACCTTCCGGATCGTCGGCGACCGCCTCGAAGAGTTCGTCGACACCGGTGACGTCTCCTTCTCGGCCCGCCACCTCACGGTCACGGTCGAAGGCGGCAAGCAGATCCTCAAGGACGTCACCTTCGGCGTCCCGGAGAAGTCGCTGATCGGTGTCATCGGCCCCTCCGGCTCCGGCAAGTCCACCCTGCTCAAGGCGCTCACCGGCTACCGGCCCGCCGACCAGGGCGACGTGCTCTACGACAACCGCAACCTGTACAAGCAGTTCGCGGAGCTCCGCCAGCGCATCGGCCTGGTCCCGCAGGACGACATCCTGCACAAGGAGCTGAAGGTCAGCACGGCCCTCAAGTACGCGGCCAAGCTCCGCTTCCCCGGCGACACCGCCGAGTCCGAGCGCGCCGCCCGCATCAACGAGGTGCTGCGCGAGCTCAAGCTCGACATCCACAAGGACAAGAAGATCACTTCGCTGTCCGGTGGTCAGCGCAAGCGCGTGTCCGTGGCCCTGGAGCTGCTGACCAAGCCGTCCCTGATCTTCTTGGACGAGCCCACCTCCGGCCTCGACCCGGGCATGGACCGCGACGTCATGCAGCTGCTGCGCGGCCTCGCCGACGACGGCCGCACCGTCCTCGTCGTCACCCACTCGGTCGCCGAGCTGGCCATCTGCGACAAGCTGCTGGTCATGGCACCGGGCGGTTCGGTCGCGTACTTCGGCCCGCCGGACGAGGCGCTGAACTTCTTCGGCTACACCACCTGGGCCGACGTGTTCTCCGCCTTCGAGAACTACCGCGACTACGACTGGGCCGGCCGCTGGAAGGGCTCGCAGCACTTCCAGCTCTACGCCGCCGACATCGACGCCGTCGCCCCGCAGTCGGTCGCGATGCCGCCCGCGCAGCAGATGCGCCCGCCCAAGCCGCAGGGCTACGGCTCGCAGCTGTGGACGCTGATCCGCCGCTACACCTCGGTCATCGCCTCGGACAAGGGCTTCATCGGCCTGATGCTGATCCTGCCCGCGGTCCTGGGCGTGGTCTCCACGGTCATCCCGGCCACCTTCGGCCTGGCGCCCCCGACCCCGCCGTCGAACTTCAACGGCGACGCGGGCACGATCATGCTGATCCTCTGCGTCGGCATGTGCTTCTCGGGCGCCGCGAACTCGGTCCGTGAGCTGATCAAGGAACGGGTGATCTACGAGCGCGAGCGCGCCACCGGCCTGTCCCGGTCGGCGTACCTGATGTCGAAGGTGATCGTCCTCGGCGTCATCACGGCCATCCAGGGCGTCGTCATCTGCGCGATCGGCTTCATCCCGCGCGACCTGCCCACCGAGGGCCTGCTCATGCCGCCGGCCGTCGAGCTGTGCCTGTCCGTCACGGCGCTGGGCTTCACCTCGATGATGTTCGGCCTGGTGATCTCCTCGCTGGTGAAGACCGCCGAGAAGACCATGCCGCTGCTGGTCATGTTCGCGATCGTCCAGGTCGTGTTCACCGGCATCCTCTTCAAGGTCTACGACTCCGTGGGCCTGGAGCAGGTCGCCTGGCTGATGCCCTCCCGCTGGGCCATCGCCGCCGCGGGCACCACGCTGAACCTCGGCAAGCTCATGCCGCCGTGGGACCGCGACAACCCCACCAACACCGACCCGCTGTGGGAGCACTCGATCGGCCAGTGGGGCCTGAACATCACCATCCTGCTGCTCATCGGCATCGCCTGCGGCTTCGCGGTGGCGCGCCTGCTGCGCCGCCACGAGCCCGAGGTCATGCGCAAGTAACCTCCCGCGCGCGAACGGACCCGCACGCACGAACGCCACAGGGCGGCACCCGGAACTCCGGGGGCCGCCCTGTGGCGCATGGGGCTTGGGGTGACGTCAATGGCCGAGCAGGGCTCAGTAGGCGCTGTTGACGTTGTCGATCGAGCCGTAACGGTCGGCGGCGTAGTTGGCCGCGGCGACGATGTTGGCGACCGGGTGGTACTGGTCGAGCGGGGTCCCGGCCACGTGGTACGCCAGGAAGGTCGGGCGGATGACCTGGAGCAGACCCATCGAGGGGATGCCGTTCTTGGCGTTGATGTCCCAGTTGTTGATCGCGCGCGGGTTGCCGCTGGACTCGCGCATGATGTTCTTGTAGAGCCCGTTGTACGAGCCCGGAATCTTGTTCGCCTTCATGATCGCGAGCGACTCCTTGATCCATCCGTCAAGGTTGTTCGCGTACATGGGCTTGCGCGCTGCGGAGCGGCTCGCGGCTTCCTTGTCCGCGCGCTCCTTCTTCGCGTCGGCGTCGGCCTTGGCCTTCGCCGCGTCCTTGGCCTGCTTGTCCGCGACGACCTGCTGCGCGGTGAGGTGCTGCTGCAGGGTCTTCGCCTGCGCGCCGTCCACGGCCTGCGTCCACGCCACGGGGGCGGCGACGACCGTCTCGGTGGCCTCGCTCGTTCCGGCCGGAACGAGGGAGAACGCGAGGGCCGCGGCGCCGAGGGTGGCGACACCGGCGATGGACAGCTTGTGGCCCTTGGTCAGACGACTGTGGCCGGGGGTGCTGGTCTCGGACATGCGTGAGCAACCTCTTCGAATAGCGGGGGCCGCAGGAAAGCGCCACGGCGGTGTTGATCCGCGGCGCTGTGCGACGAGAGCCATTCTTAGCGGCGGCAAAATGCTGTGGCAAAGGTGTGACATACGAAGCGCGATAGTGGATCAGGGCCCCCCGGTACGACCCTCCGTCCGACCTCAGGGCCGCTCCCACCAGCCCTGACAGGACCTTTATCCGTCCACTAGGCAGCTTCGTAAGTGATCTGCGTCCTATGCGCGGGCTCACATCGGGCAGGTATCAGTCTCACCATGCGTTGCGTCAGCAATGCATAGCGTGAGCCTTCTCCTCCTTGAGTCGGACACCGGGGACCCGCTGCCTCCTGCGAAAGGCAGACCAGCCCCCTGCCGGCGCCCTCCTGAGGACGTACGGCGCCCCGCCCCCCGGTCGGACCGGCACCCGCCCGCGGACCTACGCCCCGGGGCGACCGGCCCTACTTCTCGGGCCCGATTCCGCAGGTCACGGCCGCGAGTACGGTGACCCCATGCGCAACGGACCCGACGGAACCCGCACCGGGCTGGCCGCGGTGAGCACCGCACTGCTCGCCATGAGCCGGCACCTGGAGGTCCGCGACGTACTCAAGACGATCGTCGTCTCGGCCCGCGAACTCCTCGACGCCGAGTACGCCGCGCTCGGCGTCCCGGACGACCACGGCGGCTTCGCCCAGTTCGTCGTGGACGGCATCAGCGAGGAGCAGTGGCGCCGCATCGGCCCGCTGCCCCGCCAGCACGGCATCCTCGCGGCGATGCTCCACCAGGACACCCCCGAGCGGCTGGCCGACGTGCGCCGGGACCCGCGCTTCGGCGGCTGGCCCGCCGCCCACCCCGACATGTCCGACTTCCTCGGCCTGCCGATCCGCGACGGAGAGGAGACCCTCGGCGCCCTCTTCCTCGCCAACAAGCGCGGCGGTCGCCCCGACGGCGGCCCCCACGGGCGCCCCGCGGAAGAAGGGGAAGAAGGAGCCGGGGGCGGCTTCACGGAAGAGGACGAGTCCCTCCTCGGCATCCTCGCCCAGCACGCGGCCATCGCCCTGACCAACGCCCGCCTCTACGAACGCAGCCGCGAGCTGACCATCGCCGAGGAACGCTCCCGGCTCGCCCACGAGCTGCACGACGCCGTCAGCCAGAAGCTCTTCTCGCTGCGCCTGACCGCCCAGGCCGCCACCGCCCTGGTGGACCGCGACCCCGCCCGGGCCAAGGAGGAGCTGCACCAGGTCGCCGCCCTCGCCGCGGAGGCCGCCGACGAGCTGCGGGCCGCCGTCGTGGAGCTGCGCCCCACCGCCCTCGACGAGGACGGCCTCGTCGCGACCCTGCGCAACCAGGTCAAGGTCCTGGACCGCGCCCACGGCGCCCACGTCACCTTCCTCTGCGACGGCGTGCGCGCCCTGCCCGCCTCCCAGGAGGAGGCGCTCCTACGGGTCTCCCAAGAGGCCCTCCACAACGCCCTGCGCCACTCCGGCGCCGACCGGGTCGCCGTCACCCTGACCCGCACCCCCGGCGGCGGCGCGCTGCTGAAGGTCATCGACTCCGGTACCGGCTTCGACCCCCAGGCCGTCCGCAAGGCCGGCCGCCACCTCGGCCTGGTCTCCATGCGGGACCGGGCGAGCGGCGCCGGCGGCCGCCTCACCGTCCAATCGGCGCCCGGTGCGGGCACCACGATCGAAATGGAGGTCCCCGGTGGCTGACACGCCGGCCCGTACGGCTCGTACGGCCCCTATCAAGGTGCTGCTCGTCGACGACCACCAGGTGGTCCGGCGCGGCCTGCGCACGTTCCTGGAGGTACAGGACGACATCGAGGTGGTCGGGGAGGCCGCCGACGGCGCGGAGGGAGCCGCCCGGGCCGAGGAGCTGCGGCCCGACGTGATCCTCATGGACATCAAGATGCCCGGCACCGACGGCCTCGACGCCCTGCGCCGGCTGCGCGAGCTGGCGAACCCCGCCCGGGTCCTGATCGTCACCAGCTTCACCGAGCAGCGCACCGTGGTCCCCGCCCTGCGCGCGGGCGCCGCCGGATACGTCTACAAGGACATCGACCCCGACGCGCTGGCCGGAGCGATCCGCTCCGTCCACGCGGGGCACGTGCTGCTCCAGCCGGAGGTCGCCGAGGCGCTGCTCTCGCAGGAGCAGGGCCCGACCCCGGGCCGCGGCGGCTCCCTGACCGACCGGGAGCGCGAGGTGCTCGGCCACATCGCGGACGGCCGCTCGAACCGGGAGATCGCGCGGGCCCTCGTCCTCTCCGAGAAGACGGTCAAGACGCACGTCTCGAACATCCTGATGAAGCTGGACCTCGCCGACCGCACGCAGGCGGCGCTGTGGGCGGTCAGGCACGGGATCGCCGACTGACCGGCCGGATCCGACCGTCCCGTTCCCGGACTGAGATTCATACGGTCGGGTGTATGTAGCCCACATGGCGCATCCCGATCGCTCACGGGGCCGTTCTCCAGGGCGTGCCGCGGCGGCTCGCCGCGGCAGACGTACTGGAGGACGAGAACGTGAAGAACATCAAGAAGGCCGCAGCCGTCACCATGATCGCGGGTGGCCTCGTCGCCGTCGGCGCCGGTGTCTCCTCGGCGCACGGCGGTGCGTCCGCGGAGGGCGAGGCCCTGAACTCGCCCGGCGTGGCCTCCGGGAACCTGCTCCAGGTCCCCGTCCACGTCCCCGTGAACGCGGTCGGCAACACGGTCAACGTGATCGGCCTGCTGAACGGCGCCTTCGGCAACACCGGCGTCAACAACTAACGCCCCCGCGTACCGCGGCCCCCCTTCCCCCTCTCTCCCCGGGAAGCGGGGGCCCCGGCACGTCCGGACCGCGGGGGTTACCCGCGCTCCCGCTCCTCCACGTACGCGTTGTACGCCGCCACCTGGGCCCGCCGGGCCACCCGCTCCACCGGCCGCAGGGCCTCCGCGCGCGCGGCCATCTCGGAGGCGGCCACCGCCCCGCCGTGCCCCCGCTCGTACGCCAGGGACACCAGCAGGGCGATCCGCTGGGCCAGCGACAGCACCCGCACCGCCCGCGGCGGATAGCCCGGGGCCAGCACCTCCCGGCCCGCTTCCGCCCGCGCCCGGTATGCCGACATCGCGGCCTCGGCCACCGGCCCCGAGGCCGCCACGTCCAGCCGGGTCAGTACGACCGTCGCCTCCCGCAGCGCCTCCGCCAGCTCCCGCTCCGCCTCGCCCAGCGAGGGCACGTCCGCGGGCGGGGCCTCCCGTACCGGCAGGCAGTGCCACACCACCTCGACGTGCACGTCGCCCGCGGGCCCGGCCTCCGTCACCTCCGGTACGAGCCCCAGCGCCGCCCCGACGGCGACCACGGCCTCCTCGGCCTCCAGCGCCCGCGCGTTGAACTCCGGCGGGCCGCTCAGGCCCAGCGGATGCCCCGGCGCGGGCAGCGCCACGCGCAGGCCGGTGACCCCCATGGCCCGCAGCCGCCCCAGCGCGAGCGTCAGCCCGACCGGCCCGCCCTCGCCCGGCAGCCCCGCCACCCGGTGCACGGCATCCGCCCCGACGATCGACAAGACGGCGTCGTCGGGCGAGACGAGGCCGGCCAACAACGAGTTCCCCCAGGCGGCCAGCCGCCCTGAACGTGGTTCCACAAGCATCCCCCCACCTTAGTAACCCGCCCCCGGAACCCGCCCCGCTCGGGCTGGCGACCGCGGCCCGCTCCGAGTGGCGTAGGTTTTCCCCTGGGGCTGCGCCTACAGGCGCACAAGAGAACCGACACTGCAAGGGGAGACAACACGCTCATGAGCGACGTTCTGGAACTGGTGGACGTATCCGTGGTCCGCGAGGGCCGCGCTCTGGTGGACCAGGTCTCCTGGTCGGTCAAGGAGGGGGAGCGCTGGGCGATCCTCGGCCCCAACGGCGCCGGGAAGACGACCCTGCTCAATGTCGCCTCCAGCTACCTCTTCCCGAGCAGCGGCAGCGCCACCATCCTCGGCAGCACCCTCGGCAAGGTCAACGTCTTCGACCTGCGCCCGCGGATCGGCATCGCCGGCATCGCGATGGCCGACAAGCTCCCCAAGCGCCAGACCGTCCTGGAGACCGTGCTCACCGCCGCCTACGGCATGACCGCGACCTGGCAGGAGGAGTACGAGGACATCGACGAGCAGCGCGCCCGCGCCTTCCTCGACCGCCTCGGGATGACGGACTACCTCGACCGGAAGTTCGGCACCCTCTCCGAGGGCGAGCGCAAGCGCACCCTGATCGCCCGCGCCCTGATGACCGACCCCGAGCTGCTGCTCCTCGACGAGCCCGCCGCCGGCCTGGACCTCGGTGGCCGCGAGGACCTCGTACGCCGCCTCGGCCGCCTCGCGCGCGACCCGCTGGCCCCCTCCATGATCATGGTCACGCACCACGTCGAGGAGATCGCCCCCGGCTTCACGCACGTCCTCATGATCCGTCAGGGCAAGGTCGTCGCCGCCGGCCCCATCGACCTCGAACTGACCTCCCGCAACCTCTCCCTCTGCTTCGGTCTGCCGCTGCTCGTCGAGCGCAACGAGAACGACCGCTGGACCGCCCAGGGCCTGCCGCTCCGCTGAGTCCGCCCCCGCGCACCCTGTCCGGACCGCGCCCCCCGGACCTACCATGACCATGTGACCAACATCGACGCATGGGTGTGGTGGCTCGTCGGCGCGGTCGGGCTGGGGATCCCCCTGGTCGTCACCGCGATGCCGGAGTTCGGCATGTTCGCGGTCGGCGCGATCGCCGCGGCGATCACGGCCGCACTCGGCGGGGGAGTGGCCGTACAGCTCCTGGTCTTCGTCATCGTCTCGGTGGCGCTGATCGCCGTGGTCCGCCCGATCGCCAACAGGCACCGCGACCAACGACCCCAACACCGCAGCGGCATCGATGCGTTGAGGGGCCGGAGCGCCGTCGTCACGGAACGGGTCGACGGCAGCGGCGGCCGGATCAAGCTCGCCGGGGAGATCTGGTCCGCCCGCACCCTGGACGCGGACAGCAGTTTCGAACCCGGCCAGCAGGTCGACGTCGTGGAGATCGACGGGGCGACCGCCGTCGTCATGTGACGTCATGTGACCAAGCACCCGACTCGTGGGCCCCCGGTCTGCGAGACTCCGCTCAACGGGGCAGCACAGACAGCCGGAAGGGCACGGGGAACCGCATGCAACCGATCATCATCGTCCTGATCATTCTGGTGATCCTCGTCTTCATCGCACTGGTCAAGACCATCCAGGTGATCCCGCAAGCCAGCGCGGCCATCGTCGAACGGTTCGGGCGCTACACCCGCACCCTCAACGCGGGCCTGAACATCGTCGTCCCGTTCATCGACTCGATCCGCAACAGGATCGACCTCCGCGAACAGGTCGTCCCCTTCCCGCCGCAGCCGGTGATCACCCAGGACAACCTGGTCGTCAACATCGACACGGTCATCTACTACCAGGTGACCGACGCCCGCGCCGCGACGTACGAGGTGGCCAGCTACATCCAGGCCATCGAGCAGCTCACCGTCACCACCCTGCGCAACATCATCGGCGGCATGGACCTGGAGCGGACCCTCACCTCCCGCGAGGAGATCAACGCGGCCCTGCGCGGCGTGCTCGACGAGGCCACCGGCAAGTGGGGCATCCGCGTCAACCGCGTCGAGCTGAAGGCGATCGAGCCGCCGACCTCCATCCAGGACTCGATGGAGAAGCAGATGCGCGCCGACCGCGACAAGCGCGCCGCGATCCTCCAGGCCGAAGGTGTCCGCCAGTCCGAGATCCTGCGCGCCGAGGGCGAGAAGCAGTCCTCGATCCTGCGCGCCGAAGGTGACGCCAAGGCCGCCGCACTCCGCGCCGAGGGCGAGGCCCAGGCGATCCGTACGGTCTTCGAGTCCATCCACGCCGGTGACCCGGACCAGAAGCTCCTGGCCTACCAGTACCTCCAGATGCTCCCGAAGATCGCCGAGGGCGACGCCAACAAGCTCTGGATCGTCCCCAGCGAGCTCGGCGACGCCCTCAAGGGGCTCAGCGGAGCCATCGGCAACTTCGGCCCCATGGGCGGCGGTTCCAACGGCCTGCACCGCAAGGACGAGCAGCCGCCCGCCCAGGACCGCCGCGAACAGCCCCCGATCGACTAGGGGGGTGTCTGGGACTCACCCTCCCTCGTGCATGATCGGTCCGGCCCCTCGACCTTCACGGCGGGGAGGCGACCCACTCATGCAAGGGGGATGGCGTTGTCCATCTGGGAAGCACTCGCGGTCTTCGCGGCCGGCATCGGCGCCGGCACGATCAACACCATCGTCGGTTCGGGCACCCTGATCACCTTCCCGGTGCTCCTGGCCACCGGCCTGCCACCGGTCACCGCCAACGTCTCCAACACGCTCGGCCTGGTGCCCGGTTCGATCAGCGGAGCCATCGGCTACCGCAAGGAGCTCAAGGGACAGGGCGCTCGGATCCTGCGCCTCGGCGCCGTGTCCCTCGTCGGCGGGCTCGCGGGGGCCGTCCTGCTGCTGAACCTGCCGTCCGACTCCTTCGACACGATCGTGCCCGTCCTGATCGGACTGGCCCTCGTGCTGGTCGTCCTCCAGCCGCGGATCGCCGCGTCCGTGCGCCGACGCCAGGAAGCCGCCGGTGGCGAGGGAACGCACCCCGACGGCGGTCCGGTCCTGTTGACCGGAATGCTGCTCTCCAGCGCCTACGGCGGCTACTTCGGGGCCGCCCAGGGCGTGCTCTACCTCGGCCTGATGGGCTCGCTGCTCCGCGAGGACATGCAGCGGGTCAATGCCGTCAAGAACATCGTCGCGGCGTTGGTCAACGGCATCGCGGCGGTGTTCTTCCTCTTCGTCGCCGAATTCGACTGGACGGCCGTCCTGCTCATCGCGGTCGGCTCCACGCTCGGCGGACAGATCGGCGCCAAGGTCGGCCGCAAGCTCCCGCCGACCGCCCTGCGGGCCCTCATCGTCGTGGTCGGGCTCGTGGCCATCGTCCAGCTACTGCTCCGCTGAGCGGCGTAGGAAATCTACGCATCGAGACGTAGATCCTGCGTACGCCCAGCGGGCAGCGGACGTCATCCGGCTACGCGATCCGCTCCAGCCACTCGGGCAGCTCCTCCCGGATGCCCGCCCCCATGGCCAGCAGCATCGCGTCCGCCGGAGAGGGCACGAAGGGCCTGCGGAGCAACGGCATCCCCGCCTCCTCCGGAGTCCGGGCCGCTTTGCGGTGGTTGTCCATGGCGCAGGAAGCCACCGTGTTCAACCAGGTGTCGCCACCACCCTGAGCCCTCGGCACCACGTGGTCCACGGTGGTCGCACGCTTCCCGCAGTAAGCGCACCGGTGCTGGTCACGCGCCAGCACACCCCGCCGTGACCAGGGAGCATGTCTTCGGAAGGGCACCCTGACGTACCTGCACAGCCGGATCACCCGGGGCATCGGGAGGTCCATCGTGGCTCCACGCACACGGAGTTCGGGATGCGACTGTTCGACGACGGCCTTGTCCTGAAGGACCAGGACCACCGCCCGGTTCAGCGTCACCGTCGACAGCGGCTCGAAGCTCGCATTCAGCACCAGCGTGTCCCGCATCTCGCCCACCTCCCGTGTGCAGGCCCGCGACCACCCTGGCAACGGGGCCCGGGACCACTCTGGCCGCGCCCGCCACCGGGGACAACGCAATAAAAATGCCCGGTCCTGGCCGTCTTTAGACCAGGACCGGGCAAACGCTCGGAGAACTCAGCCCGCCGGGGCCTCGAACTCACCGACCAGCTGGGCGCGCCCCAGCGTGTGGAAGCGCAGGTTGAACCCGACCACGGCGGGCGAGACGTCCGCGTCCGGACCCAGCTTCTCGGTGTCCACCGCGTAGACGGTGAACACGTACCGGTGCCGCTCCCCGGCCGGCGGCGCCGCCCCGCCGAAATCACGGGTGCCGTAGTCGTTGCGCACGTGCACGGCCCCGGCCGGCAGCCCCGGGAAGGAACCGCTGCCCGCCCCGACCGGCAGCTCGGTGACCGACGCGGGCAGATCGAAGAGCACCCAGTGCCAGAAACCGCTGCCCGTCGGAGCGTCCGGGTCGAAGCAGGTCACCGCGAAGCTCTTCGTCCCCTCCGGGAACCCCTCCCACCGCAGCCGCGGCGAGAGGTTCCCGCCCGCCAGCACCTGCGCGTCGCCCAGGTCCGCTCCCGGCGCGAGATCGGAGCTCTCGACGGTGAAGGCGTGCACCTCGGGGTGGAAGGCGTGCGGAAGGGGCGCTCTGCTCTGGTCGGACACTGCTCAACCTCCGTTGACGGAACCCGTACGTCGTCGTACGGAAAGGAGCCTAGAACCAGTTGCGCTGCGAACCGACGGAGGCGATCCACTGGTTGAGGTAACCCGCCCAGTCCGTCCCCTGGTAGGACTGCAGCCCGACCTGGAAGCAGCGGTAGGTGTCACTGCCCTCGGAGAACAGACCCGGCTTCTTGTCCATCTCCAGCACGACGTCCATCTCGTGGCCGTCGGCGACGAAGGTCAGCTCGACCTGGTTCAGCCCCCGGTACTGCGACGGCGGCAGGAACTCGATCTCCTGGTAGAACGGCAGCGTCTGCCGGGTCCCGCGGATGTGCCCGCGCTCCATGTCCGCGCTGCGGAAACGGAAGCCGAGCTGCCCGAAGGCGTCCAGCAGCGCCTGCTGCGCCGGCAGCGGGTGCACGTTGATCGGGTCCAGGTCACCCGCGTCGACCGCCCGCGCGATCTCCAGCTCGGTGCTCACCCCGATGTTCATCCCGTGCAGGTGCTGGCCCCCGAAGTGGGTCACCGGGGTCTCCCACGGGACCTCCAGGCTGAACGGCACCACGTGCAGCGCGCCCGCCTGCACCTGGAAGGCACCCCCGAGCCGCTGCTTGGTGAAGACGATGTCCTGCTTCAGCTCCTGGTCGCCGCTCTCCACCTCGACCCGTGCCTGGAGGCCGATGTTCAGCCCCTCGATCTGCTGCTCCACGGACCCGCCCTGGATGCGGACCTCGCCCTGGACGATCCCACCGGGCACCACGTTCGGCTCGGTGATGATCGTGTCCACCGAAGCACCACCGGCACCCAGGCTTGCGAGCAGCTTCCTGAACCCCATGTTCCTGACTCCCCTTGAAGACGTGCACTGCACGGACGTACCCCTACAAACGCGAAACCCTAAGGCCCGGTTGCCGCGGCAGGCGTTCCACTACGCTCGACCGGATGAGCGCGCGCCCCGACCGTACGCCCCTGACCCGGGCATTCTTCGACCGCCCGGCCCTCACCGTGGCCCCGGACCTCCTGGGCCGCACCCTGCTCCGCCGAGCCCCCGAGGGGCCGATGGAACTGCGCATCACAGAGGTGGAGGCGTACGAGGGGGAGGACGACCCGGGCTCCCACGCCTACCGCGGCCGCACCGCGCGCAACGCCTCGATGTTCGGTCCGCCCGGACACGCGTACGTCTACTTCATCTACGGCATGTGGTTCAGCCTCAACCTGGTGTGCGGGCCGGCGGACCGCGCGAGCGGTGTGCTGCTCCGGGCCGGAGAGGTCACCGTGGGCACCGAGCTGGCCCGCAAACGTCGACTCTCGGCCAAAGCCGACAAGGAACTGGCCAAAGGCCCGGCCCGGCTCGCGACCGCCCTGGCCGTCGACCGCTCCCTGGACGGCGTCGACCTCTGCGCGGGCGCCGCCGCCCCGCTGTCCGTCCTCGCGGGCACCCCCGCGGATTCCGACCTGGTCAGTACGGGCCCCCGCACCGGAGTGGGCGGCGCGGGCGCGGAGCATCCGTACCGGTTCTGGATCACCCGGGACCCCACGGTGAGCCCGTACCGAGCCCATGCGCCACGCCGCCGCTCAACTTGACTCACTCCTGGCCGACGCCTAACGTAGCCCGAGCCGCTTGAAACGGAGCACTGCTTCTGCAGCCCTCCGGAGGCGGCCAACCCACTACTACGATCACCCTGACGGGGATGAATTCGGCATGCCCGAATTCAAACCGGCGGCTCGATTATGAGCCACCAGGGAAAACCGCTAACGTAGTGGACACGCCGAAAGGCAAGACCCCCAACGGTCACCGAATTCGAATTCAACTCCGGTAAACGGAGCGGGAAAAGAATCTGGTAGAGTTGGAATCGCCGGAAAGGGAAGCGCGAAAGCGAAGAACTGGAAAGCGAAACCCGCTTCGACCGGGAATCGGACACGAAAGAGTCTGATAGAGTCGGAAACGAAGAACGAAGCCCGGA
>NZ_JBIWAJ010000042.1:0-18559 GCF_044759975.1 Streptomyces sp. NPDC098789 | reverse complement strand
CACCACACTGCAACATCTCTACGACCACGCGAGCGCGGTCGGCATCACCCTCCCGCCGGAGATCAAGACGGCGAGTTAATAATCCGCAGGCCCTTGGATCCGACGGTTGGATCCGACCTGGGGCGATAGCCGGTCGATCCCAGGCGCCGGCGGCCGCGCCCGAGGGGTCGAACGTGCCCGGGACTCGGACCTCGGCAACCGGGTGGCGCCCCTGGCTCGGCGGCGGGACCAAGCGGTCGTTCTCGATCGGCACGTGCCGCTTGGCCCGGATGCGGCCCATGCCCGGGGGGTCGGGTCGGTCCCCACTTGCGGTCCTGGACCCGGTGGTGCCGGGGCGGGATTGGGTGCCGTTGGGGGAGTGGCCCGGAGATGATGCCGCGGTTCGGCCGGGCGGCGGTGGTCGGGTGGCCGCTGGCCCATGACAAGACCGAGGTGCCGGTGGCGGTGTCGTCCACGTTGCTGGTGGTGTCGGTGCGGGCCGCGCACCATGTGCGTCTGCCGGGTGAGCACCAAAGTGTGGAGGGCGCCTTCGAGCCCGAACCGGGGTACAGCATGATGTGGGGCGTGATCACCATTCATCTGAAGTACGAGATCGACGTCGACAAGCTTGAGGATTTCGAGGAGTACGGTCGCCGCTGGGTCGGGCTCGTCAACCGGTTGGGCGGGACGCACCACGGCTACTTCCTGCCGAGCGAGGGCGACAGCGACATCGCCTACGCCCTCTTCTCATTTCCCAGCCTCGCCGCGTACGAGCAGTACCGCACGGACAGCATGACCGACCCGGAGTGTCAGGATGCCTTCGAACTGGCACGCAACACCCGCTGCATCAAGCGGTATGAGCGCCGCTTCCTGCGGCCACTCGATGTCATGTCCTAGCGACCTTGGGGGATAGGGACTCGGTTCGGCCGGGAAACGAGAAGTGCCCTACGGCATAGGCGAGTTGTGAGACTCGCCTCTCGGCCGGCCGCCGCGCCCACCTGCACGCGTACCTGGTCGGCGTGGTCGAGCAGGTGCGGGCCTCGTCCAGCAGCGCCGCTCCGGCCGTGGTGAGCGTGACGCCGGCGGCGGCCCGGCCGAAGTGGAGTTCCTCGGCGACGGCCATGAAGGAGCGCAGCGTGCGTACCCCCATGACCGGTGGCGATACCCGTACGGTATTGAGCTCGCGGAACGGGTCTTGGACGGCGGGGAGGCCCGGGCGGTCGAATCGGAGCATGAACAACGAACTGATGCCCGACCCCGCCGTGCAGGTTGCCGGTGCCCAGGAGATCGCCCCCGACCTGGTGGTGATCCCGAACCACCGGGTCCAGCTGGTGCCTAACATCGGCGTCATCGGCGGCACGCAGGCCGTCCTGGTCGTCGAGACGGGGATCGGCACCGCCAACGCCGAGCAGGTCCTCGCCTTCGCCTCCGAGGTGGCCAAGGGCCGTCGGCTGTACCTGACCACCACGCACTTCCACCCCGAGCACGCCTTCGGCGCCCAGGCGTTCGCCGGCCACGCCACCTACCTGGTCAACCGCGCCCAGGACGATGACCTGAAGACGAAGGGGCCGGGATACCTGGAGATGTTCCGGGGCTTCGGCGGGTCGATCGCCCGCCGTCTCGACGACGTCCGGGTGCCCACCCCCGATGTGGTCTACGACGACGGGTACGACCTGGACCTCGGCGGCCGAACCGTACGGCTGCGGCCCACCGGCCGAGGCCACACCACGGGCGACCAGGTGGTCGAGGTGCCGGACGCCGGCGTGCTGTTCACCGGGGACCTGGCCGAGACCGGGCAGTTCGCCATCTTCCCGTGGTTCCCGCCGTACGACACGGACGTCTCGGGAGTGCGCTGGCTGGCGGTGCTGGACCGGCTCGCCGCCACCGGCCCCCGGGTGGTGGTGCCCGGGCACGGCGACCTCGGCGGCCCGCGGGTGCTCGCCGACGTCCGCGACTACCTGCGCGAGCTGCGCGACGAGACGTGGCGGCGGCGCGACTCCGCGATGGGCGAGGATGCGATCGTCGCCGAGGTCCGGGCCCTGCTGATCGAGCGTCATCCCGAGTGGGTCGGCCAGGAATGGATCGAGCGGGGCGTCGGCTGCCTCTGCACCGAACACGCCGCATGACCCCGCATCCACGGATGGCCTGTACGTGTTCGCCTCCTCGTGGATGCCGCCAACTGCACCGAGGTTGCTGCCAAGGCCGGTCAGCGAGAGCGGCTGTCCTGCGCCAGCGATCTTTGACCGATTGCCACTGAAATCTGACGACGGCATGGTTCGTGTCATCGAACCTGACCGCGCCGGTCAGCGTGCTTGGGGGGTCGTCGGCTGCTTCGCACCGCCGGCGGGATCCGAAGCCGCATGGTCGCCGGTGGTGAACTGCTCGCCGATGTTGTTCCACATGAATCCGTCCTTCCAGCCCGGCTTCGCGGCAGCCCGGCCGAGCAGTGCCGAGAGGACCTTCTCCTGGGAAACGGTCAAGGTCCGGAAGTGCTGCTCGGGCATGCCGTCCCGGTGTTCGGGCTGGTAGGTGTTGTTCTCGCGCAGCAGGACCTGGATGTACCAGCTACCCGGCCGTTCCTCGTCCACCCGCTCCACGACCATGTGGGCATCGCCCCGTTGCAGTCGGGCCGGCATCGTCCCGATGGCGGGCTTGGTGGCGCGCTTCACCACGTGGCCGCGTTCAGTGGTTGCGATCAGCATGAGGGGATCATCCAACAGGAGTCTGACACCGCCTCGTGAGGCGTAGTGCCGCTGCCAATCGACCAGCCGACCGTGGCGCGCGGCGCACGCCGCACCCCGGCAGGACAACGAACTCGCGGTGCTTGAAGGGGTCAAGAGGAAATTCCGCTCTCCGGGGCCAAACCCGTATGGGGGCGCGGCGCGCTGAAGCCCGAGCCCGCGTACGGATCGACTTGCGCTCTCGGTTCGCGAGAAAGTGTCCCGAACTGGGGCGACACGTCTTGTCGGGCCGCCTGTGGGTTGTCCCGGTTGTGCTTGCGTCCTTTGCGGGTAGGAGCGCCCGCAACCTTTGGAGGATGATGTGGCACGTGATCGGATCGGGCTTGCTGGTGTACTGGCGGAGGCTGAGGTCGCCGCTCCGGTGGACTCTCTTGACGTAGTGGCCCGCAATCTGCGGGACCGGTTCGCCGCCCGGTACGTGTCGTTCCTGTTCGTCGACATCGTCGGCCGGCGCATGTTGCGGGTCCACGACACGGACGGGGCCATCCCGGCCGATCGCGCCGAGCGGATCCCCCTCGCCGACAGCGGTGTGTACGACGAGGTTCTGCGAAGCCAGAAGCCGGTTTTGGAGGCCGCGAACGGACAGGGACGACGGGTCCTTGCCCCCGTGACGAACCGCGGTGACACGATCGGCGTTCTGGAGCTATTCCTCACCGAGGTCACCGACGACGTGCTGGCACAGGTGGAGGAGGCCGCTCACGCGCTGGCGTACATCATCGTCACCGACCGGCGTTTCACCGATCTCTACCACTGGGGCAACCGCACCACCACCGTCAGCCTTGCCGCCGAGATCCAGCGCCAGCTCCTGCCCTCCGCCGCCGCCTGCGAAGCCCCCCAGTTCAGCCTCGCCGGTGCACTCGTCCCCGCCTCCGACATCGCGGGCGACACCTACGACTACAGCCTCGACGCACACACCCTGCACCTGTCGATCACCGACGCCATGGGCCACGACGTGAACGCCTCCCTCATGGCAACGCTCCTGGTCAACGCCTCCCGCGGCGCCCGCCGAGCCGGAACCGGCCTCCAGGAACAGGCCCGCCAAACCCACCAGGCCCTCCTCGATCACGGCAACCGCACCTTCGCCACCGGCCAACTCCTACGCATCGCCCTCGACGGAAGCGGTGCGCAACTCGTCAACGCCGGCCACCCCTGGCCGCTTCGGCTGCGCGACGGGGCCGTCACCGAACTACGCCTGGCCGTGAACCTGCCCTTCGGCGTCCGCATCCAGGGCGCCTACCAGGTCCAGGACCTCGACCTTCGACCCGGGGACCGCCTCCTTCTGCACACCGACGGTATGCAGGAACGCCAGGCCGAAACAGTCGACCTCCCCGCCCTCCTGCGGAAAACCGCGGCCGAGCACCCGCGTGAGGTCGTACGTACCCTCGTCGGCGCTGTCAGCGATGCCCATGACGGCAAACCGCCCCGAGACGACGCGACCGTACTGTGCCTGGACTGGCACGGACCCCAACCCGTAGACCGCGCGGACTCCTGAGACGACGAGTTGTCCGGCTGGCCGAAGCACGCGGACGTGGACGCGGACGTGGACGCGGAGGAACTCGCGGTTCTGGCCGAGGGCGAGTTCGGGGCGTCGGTGGAGCGGTTGACCGTTCCGGGGACGGAGCCGTTGGCCGTGCTGGGCCGGGTCCGGGTGGTCGAGCGGTGCACCACGTCTCGTCCGAGTCCGAGGCGTCTACATGGGGTCCATGGTCCCGCTGCCCCTGCCGTTCTCCCGCTCGCTCTTCTCCCGGATGCGCAGGGCCTTGTCGGTCAGCCGCTGTCGCTCCGCGGGATCGGTGGCGTGCTGCGCCGCCTGCTCCAGCGTCTCGGCCTCGTCGCGCATCTTGCGTGCTCGCTCGCTCGGCTGATTCCGGCTGCTCATGATCGCTCCTGCGTGGCTCGGGGCGTGGACGTCCCAAGCCAAGCAGGAGCAGCCCTGAGCCGCCACACGAGCCAGCTCACGCCCCTTGAGGACCGTGCCGTGGCGGGCGCGACGAGGGCACGTCGCCGGCTTCGCACAGGCCACAGGCCACAGGTCACGGGCCACAGGCCGGGAGGCGTACAGCCCGCGGACCGCCACGAGACGGAGCGGGACGGAGCGAGACGGAGCGGGACGGAGCGGGACCTTCGGGCCGCCGGGGTCAGGCCGTGCGCGGTGGCGCCGTCCGTTCGGGCGCCAGCCGGAGCGGGGCTGCCACGGCCGCGCAGAAGTCGGCGAGGCCGACCGCCAGCGCGGCGCGCGAGGCCGGCGGCATCGCCGCCACGGCCGCGGCCAGTGCCTCCTGCCTGCGGGCGCGCAGGTCCCCGAGGTAGGACCGCCCGGCGGACGTCAGGGCCAGCAGTACCTCGCGGCGGTCGTCCGCCCCCGGGTGGCGCTCGACGAACCCGACGGCCTGGAGGCGGTCGCAGAGCCGGGTCACCGACGGAGGGGCGGCCTCCAGCAGCCGTCCGAGTTCTCGCAGGTTCATCTCCCCGTGCCCGTCGATCAGGAACAGCACCCGGGCCTGTGCGGAAGAGACGGGCGGTGCGCTGGCCGTGTCGCGGCTGCCCTCCCATACGACCGCCAGCAGCTCGATCAGCTCGCTCGTCTCCGCCACCGCGGCTGCCGCGGTGGCCACGGCGGGCCGGGCGGAGCGGATCTGCCGCTGGCTCATGTGACACTCCCTAACGGACATCGGTGCTTCCCCGCGTCTGCGGGCCGCTTCGTGGTCCTCCATTTCTAGCATTCGCGCGAGAGGTAGGTAGTGGTCCGGTGGTCGGAGGCGATGCGATGGACGGCGAAGCGGGGCACGCGTTGCGGGGGGCCGCCCCCCACGAGCTGTTCGACGCGGTACGTGAGTTGCTGCTCCGGCAGCACGGTGCGCACGGCGTCGAGCTGCTGCTGGCGGACTACGCCTCGGCCCGGCTCCAGCTCTTCACCCGGCAGCCCTTCACCGTCGAGTCGGTGCCCGCGCACCAGGGCCCGGCGGGCCGGGCCTTCGGCTCCCAGGAACCGTACGTCGCCCCGTCGAGTCCGCAGGACCCCACCGGGCCCGGTGGAGGCGGCGCCGTCGTCCACCTGCCGGTGAGCGTGCGCGGGGACCGCCTCGGAGTCCTGAGCGTGGCGTACGCCGCCGGTGCCTACGACCGCTCACGGCTCGGGCCGCTGCAGGAGGTGGCCGAAGCGCTGGGTCACGAGATCCTCGTGGCCGACCGGGACACGGACGTGTTCCTCCAGGCCAGACGGGCCCGACGGCTCACCCTGGCCGCCGAGATGCAGTGGCAGCTGCTGCCCGGGCGCTCCTGCTCCCGCCCCGAGTACGACCTCGGAGCCCAGCTCGATCCCGCCTACGCCGTCTTCGGGGACAGCTTCGACTGGTCGTCCGGCGCCGACCACCTGACGCTGACCGTCAACAACGGCATGGGCGAGGGCATCGATGCCGCCCTGTTGACGAACCTCGCCGTCAGCGCCCTGCGCAACGCCCGGCGGTCCGGCCTCGGCCTCATCGACCAGGCGGCCCTGGCCGACCAGGCCCTGTTCGGCCAGTACCACGGTCGCGTGCACCTGGCGATGCTGCTGCTCCGGTTCTGCCTGGACACCGGTGAGGTCGAGGTCATCGACGCCGGCTCGCCGCGCGTCTGGCGACTGCGCGCCGGCGTCGTGGAGGAGGTGGTGCTGGAGGCGCAGCTGCCGCTCGGCATGTTCGAGGACACCGTCTACTCCTGCCAGCGCTTCCACGTCCTGCCCGGCGACCGGCTGTTCTTCCTGAGCGACGGCGTCTACGACGTCCTCTCGCCGGGCGGTGAGCGCTACGGCCTGCACGCCCTGGCCCGGGCCGTCATGAACACCCGGCTGTTGCCGCCCTCCCAGGTGCCGCGTGCCCTTCTGGAGGAGCTCGCCGGGCATCGGGGCGGCGTGGAAATCGTCGACGACGCCATGGTGGTCTGCCTGGACTGGCACGGTCGGCCCGACGCGGGGCGGCTGGAACCGTAGGGCCCCGCCGGAGCGCCGTGCCCAAGGAGCGCCCCCGGTCGGGAAGGCTGGTAATTGATCCCATGAAATATTGCCTAGAGGCAAATGATCGAACTAAGGTGGCACCGGCGCATTCGGGCGTCCAGGTGTCCGCGTCAGCGGTGGGAAGGACTGGCGCGACACCATGGGGAGCACCATCGGAGTGGGACCGCAACGGCGCACGGCCGTTCCGGCACAGCAGCAGAGCGCGATGCCGCCCCAAGAGATCGCCGTCACGGAGACGGACGAGTCGCTGGCCCTCTGGAACGGCGTGCCGCCGTACATCCTGCTCATCGAGGACGACGAAGGCGACGCCGTCCTCGTCGAGGAGCTCGTCGAGGACAGCGGCATCGACGTCCGCCTCGGACGGGCCCGCTCCCTCGCGGACGCGCTGAGCCTGCTGGGGGAGGAAAGCCCTCAGTGCGTTCTGCTCGACCTGCACCTGCCCGACGCCCAAGGCCTCGACGGCCTCACGAGGGTCCTGGGCTCCTGTGCGGAGGCTGCGGTGGTCGTCCTGACCGGGCTCTCCGAGGAACGGGCCGGCCTGGCAGCCGTCGCCGCCGGCGCGCAGGACTACCTCGTCAAGGGACGTCTGGAAGCCGACGTCTTCATCCGGGCGATCCGGTACGCGATCCAGCGCAAGCACACCGAGCTCGCCGCCGTCGCCCTTCAGGCGGGCATCCTGCGCGCCGAGGAGAACGCCCGCCTCGAACGGGGGCTGCTGCCCACGCCCCTGCTGCTGGACGGCGCGGCCGACACCGTACGCGTCTGTGCCCGCTACCAGCCGGGACGGTCCCAGACGCTGCTCGGCGGGGACTTCTACGACGTCGTCCAGACCCCCGACGGAGCCACCCACGCCGTCGTCGGCGACGTTTCCGGACACGGCCCGAGCGAGGCCGCCCTCGGCGTGTGCCTGCGCGTGGCCTGGCGGGCCTTCGTCATGGCCGGCGCACGCGGCGCCGAACTGCTCCGGCTGCTGGAGCAGATCCTGCTCGCGGAGCGCTCCGGCGCGGAGATCTTCACCACCCTCACCGCCCTGACCCGGCCGGCCGGAGCCGCCTCGGTCTCCGTCCAGCGCGCCGGCCACCCCGGTTTCCTGGTCCGCTCACCGGGCGGGGTGGACCTGCGGCTCGTCCCCGGCGGACCCGCCCTCGGCATCATGCCCGGATGGGGTCCCGACTGGCCCGTCACGGAGGTTCCCCTGGTGCCCGGCGGCGCCGTGATGCTCTTCACAGACGGCCTGATCGAGGGCCGGATCGGCCCCGGCCCCGCCCGCCTCGACGAGGAGGGCCTGCTGGAAATCGCCCGCAAGCAGGCCGACCTGCCCGCCGAACCCTTCGTCGACTTACTGATCCAGACAGCGCAGGACCTCGCCGCGGACTGGGGCGGTCTGGCCGACGACGTCGCCGTACTCCACCTCGAATGGAACACCCCCACGTGACTCCCCCCGCAGGAACCGAAGCCACCCCCGAAGGACGGTCCGCGCGGGGCCGCCGCGGCCCGAGCCTGCAGACCTGGCTGAACACGGTGCTCCTCGGCCTGGCCCTCGTGGTCGTGGCGACGAGCGCGGTGGGGGCCGTCCTGCTGTCGCACACCACCGCCGCCGGGAACCGGCTCGTCGACGGGATCCTGCCCGCCCAGCGCGACGCGCTGCGCCTGGAGACCGCCCTGCTGGACCAGGAGACCGGAGTCCGCGGCTACCTGCTCGTGGACGAGCCCGCACTGCTGGAACCGTACGATCGCGGCCTTGCGGAGGAGCGCGCCGCCTCCGACCGGCTGAGGGCCGTCGTCGACGACGACGCCGAGGCGCGCGCTGACCTGACCGCGGTGGAAGTGGCCGCACGCACCTGGCGACAGGAGTTCGCGGACCCCGCCGTCCGTGCCGTGCGCGAGGGCACCGCGCCCCCTTCGGCGCAGAGCGGCAAGGACCGCTTCGACGAGGTCCGCCGCCGGATCACCGCGCAGCAGGCCCGGCTCGACACCGTCCAGGCCGAGGCCCGCAGCACCTTCGGCGAGGCGCGCCGGCAGCGCGACCACATCCTGCTGGCGATCGTCATCGGCCTCCTCCTGGCGGGAGCCGGACTCGCGGTCCTGCTCCAGCTCGGCGTCCTGCGCCCGCTCACCCGGATCAGGACGGCCTCCCAACGGGTCGCGGACGGCGCCTTCGACGAGGAGATCCCGCTGCGAGGCCCCTCCGACCTGCAGGCCCTGGCCCTGTCGGTGGAAGCGATGCGCCGGCGCACGGTGGCAGAGCTGCACCTCTCGCGCCGCAACGCCGAGCGGCTGGACCGCACGGCCGCGGAACTGGACGCCCAGGCGGTGGAGCTGCGCCGCTCCAACGCCGAGCTCGAGCAATTCGCGTACGTCGCCTCGCACGACCTCCAGGAACCCCTGCGCAAGGTGGCCTCCTTCTGCCAGCTGCTGGAGAAGCGGTACGGGGACCAGCTCGACGAGCGCGGCACCCAGTACATCGGCTTCGCCGTCGACGGCGCGAAGCGCATGCAGGTCCTGATCAACGACCTGCTCACCTACTCCCGGGTGGGTCGGGTCCAGGACGGGTGCGAGACGGTCGAGCTCGACGCCACCCTGGACCGCGCCCTGCGCAACCTCGCCGCCGCCGTCGAGGAGAGCGGCGCCGAGGTCGCCCGGCCGGAGCGGCTCCCGCGGGTGCTGGGCGACCCGACCCTGCTGACCATGCTGTGGCAGAACCTGCTGGGCAACGCCGTCAAGTTCCGCTCGCCCGATCGGGACCCCCGGATCGAGGTGGCGGTGGTCGACGACCCCGCCACCGAGCCCGGCTTCGCCGCCTTCGCGGTCACGGACAACGGCATCGGCATCCCGACCGAGTTCGCCGACAAGGTGTTCGTGATCTTCCAGCGCCTGCACGGCCGGGACGCGTACGGCGGCACCGGGATAGGCCTCTCGCTCTGCAAGAAGATCGTGGAGAACGCGGGCGGGCGCATCCGCATCGACACCGACCACGAGGTGGGCACCCGGATCGTCATGACCCTCCCCGTCGCCGACGGCCCGGACTCCGACGACGGCCCGGACCCAGCCGGCGAAGCCGGACCCACCGCCGGCGCCACCCCTTCCGAAGGAACCGACGCATGAGCATCCCATCCGATCGCCCCCAGGCCACCCCCGCCGAAGTCCTCCTCGTCGAGGACGACGCCGGCGACGAACTGATGACCCGAGAGGCCTTCGAGGACAACAAGATCGGCAACGTCCTGCACGTCGTGCGCGACGGCCTGGAGGCACTCGACTTCCTCTACCGCCGCGGCGCGCACACCGGGGCCCCGCGCCCCGACCTGATCCTGCTCGACCTGAACCTGCCCAAGTACGACGGCCGTCAGGTGCTCGAACAGATCAAGACGGACCCTGAGCTGAGCCACATCCCGGTGGTCGTCCTCACCACGTCGGCGGCGGAGGAGGACATCCTGCGCAGCTACAAGCTGCACGCCAACGCCTATGTGACGAAGCCGGTGGACCTCGACCAGTTCATCCGCGCGATCCAGCAGATCGACGACTTCTTCGTCACCGTGGTCAAACTACCGCGCACGCACTGACAGGTGAGGAGGACGAACATGAGCGGCGACACGGCCACGAACACGGACGCGGAGGGGTACGACGCCGAGACGCGGGGCCACGTCGGCGTGCGCACCGACGGGGACGTGCGCATCATCGTGATGACGGGCGAGTTCGACATGGACACCGTGACCGGCCTGCGCACCGCGATGGCACCCGACGCACCCGGCATCACCCGCTACGTACTCGACACCGCAGCGGTGACGTTCGTCGACTCGGCGGCGCTGGGCATCATGCTGCGCCCCGTCCTGGAGCGGCCCGTGGTCCTGGCGGGCACCGTGCCACCTCGGCTGGCCCGGCTGCTGGAGGTCACCGGCGCGGACCGGGCCTTCGCGGTGGCCGCCACCGTCGAGGAGGCCGCGGTCATGCCCATCGCGCCCTGGAACGGCTGAACCCCGCCCCGTTCGAACCGCACCATCGCGGCCATACGCACATCGAACGCCGTCGGCATCCGCCACGGCCCCCGGCACCTGCCGGCCCGGCAGCTCGGCAGCCGAGGGGGACCTCATATGCCCACCCTGAGCCGAGCGACACATTCGCCCTGACCCTCTCTCCCGGGGCGGGGCGGGGCGGGGCGGAGGCGTGTGGCATGGCGGCCGACAACCCCCGATCGTCAGAGCCAGCCCTGCTGCGCCGCTTTGAGGCCGGCTTCGAAGCGGCTCGTCGCGTGGAGGCGTTCCATCAGGGCGGACATCTGGCGCCGGACGGTGCGCAGGGACACCCCGAGGCGCTTGGCGGCGGCCTCGTCGGTCATGCCCGAGGCCAGGAGCTTCAGCAGTTCGAGTTCGGTCGCGGTGGGAAGGGTGTCGCTGGGGCGGGGCCGGTCCGCGCCGAGCGGTACCGCCGCATCCCACGTCTGCTCGAAGAGGGTGGTCAGGGAGGCCACGATCCCGGGCGCTCTGGTGCACAGGGCGCCGAGCCGGGAGCGGTCCGGGTCGATCGGGACGACCGCCACCGCGCGGTCGAATATCAGCAGACGCGGCGGCAGCAGCGGACTCGTCCGCACCTGGCCGCCCTGTTCGGTCAGCCACCGCGCGTAGGCCAGCGTCGTCGGATCGTTGCGGGCGCTGTCCTGGTAGACCGAGCGCATCTCGATGCCGCGGTCCAATGCCCGCCGGTCCAGCGGCCGGGAGGCCTCCAGGCTCGCTTCCGACAGTGCGCCGCCCGGCAGGATCGCCAGGCACTCCCGGGTCAGTCCGTGGGCGAGCTGCTCCAGGCGGCCCTGGATGGCGTCCATCCCCACGAGCCGTTCCGCGCCGTCGACCTCGGTGTTGGGGCTGAGTCCGGCGAACTCGGAGACCACCTGCGCCGCGGCCGCCTTGCTGCGGGCCAGCTCCTGCTGCTGCCTGGCCAGCTCCTCTTCCTGGCGGCGCAGGAGCAGCTCCAGGCCCAGTTCGGGTCGCACCGCGCGCAGGCCGCCCGGGCAGTCCCGGGACGGTCTGAGCAGGTCGAGGTCGACGAGCCGGTCCAGGCCCTCGCGGACCCGGGTCTCGGTCAGACCGAGGCGGTCACTGAGCTCGGCGATGCCTCCCGAAGGGTCGGCCAGCATGCCCCGGTACACGGCTTCCACGTCGGCTCCGAGCCCCAGCGTTTGCAGCATCTCCCAGCCTCCCGGCTGTAGTTGGGCCGCCCCCGGCGAGCGTCGCCCCCGCGATCGTAGGCGAAGTCTGTCACCAAGGTGCCAGGGCCTGTTGGTGCCAGCCGGAACCCCTTCTTCGCGTGTCCCGCGGGCAGCAGCATGGTGTTCACCGGGACGGCGGGGACGAAACTCCCCGACTCAGGCCAGAGCCGCAAGGACGATCCGGACCAGCGCGCAGCACACCGCACCGAACGCCTCGCTTCCACGCCTGTGACCTGGGGGAAACCATGTCCCGCACCGCCCGCTTCGCCGCTGTCGCCGCCGTCCTCACCGCCCTGTGCGCCGGCGCGGTCACCACCGCCTCGGCGGCCGCAGCCGAGGACCACAGCGTCAGCGCCGCCGCCGACGGCAGCATCAACTGGGACACCGCGCCCGCATCCATTGAGGACAGCATCAACTGGGATACAGCGCCCGCGTCCATCGAGGACAGCATCAACTGGGACACAGCGCCCGCGTCCGCCCAGGACAGCATCAACTGGGATTGACCGCGATGCGCGTCGTGCGGGCCTCACTCTCAGGGCCACGTGCCGACCCGGACCCGGAGGGCGTGCTCGCGCTCGTCTCCGATCTGATCTGGGCCCACACGCCGGCCGCCCACGGACTCGAACACCTGCGGACCAAAGCCGCAGCCGACGGCGTGGACGTCTACCTCTTCCTGAGGGCCGCCTCCGAAGCCGCGGCCCTCACCCAGGCCCACGCCATCCTCGACGGCGCCCGCGCGCCGCTGCAGGCGCACGGCTACCGCCCCGGCGAGCCGCGCCGCGAACGTTCCCCAGGAGAACAAAGTGACCGCCACCCTCCGTCAGGCCGCCCGTAAGAGCGCGGGAGCCGCCCTATCGACCGCCCTCGGAGCCTGCCTGCTCACCGCCGCGGCCGTCGCCGCGGCCCCGGCCGCCGAGGCATCGACCACGTGCGGCGGGACCGCCTCGATCTACGGCGTCCTTCCCGACGGCCGCCTGACCTTCAGCACCATCACCCCGGCCACCGGCGCGCTGAAGAAGGTGCGGGTCGGAGCGGACCTGGGGTTCGAGCCCCGGGCGATGGCCACCCTCGACTTCAACACCGTCCTGGTGACCTCGACGACGGGCGCGCTCTACCGCCTCGACGTCCTCACCAACAACGAGTCCCTCGTCCTGGAACGCCCGCCCGTCAAGATCTTCGACAGCGGCTGGACCCACGACAAGCTCACCTACGACGGACACGGCCACCTGTACGGCACGGCCGGAGGGGTCCTGCTCCAATACCTGGTCTCACAGCCCAAGCCGACCGGCTCGGCGCACATCGGCCAGCGCAAGGAGATCGGCAGCGGCTTCGTCCTGAAGACCCTCACGGCCGCCGGGGACGACCGTCTGCTCGCCACCACGTCGGCCGGCGCACTCTACTCCTACAAGATCAACGCTGATGGCACCTGGAATCGGGACGACCTCAAGCCGTCCGGCTGGTCCGGCTTCGACCAGGTCGTCTCGCCCGGCGGCGGCCTCTACTACGGTCGTATCGAAACCACGGGCGCCATGTACTGGTACAAGGACGCCAATCCGGCGGACGGTTCCGGCACCGACATCGCCTACCACAACGACACCCCCGTCAACACCGGCGGCTGGACGCAACGACTGCTCTCCGCCCAGCCGGGGACCTTCAGCTGCACCACCACCGCGGACCCGCTCGACGGCCACGACATACCCGCCGTGAAGGCGGCCGGCCGCGACCTGATGAACCGGCACGACGGCGGCGCCTGGAACAGCACCACCCAGTGGAACTGCCTGGAGCAGCTCTGGGACAGGGAGAGCGGCTGGCGCTACTGGGCCGACAACCCGAACTCCACGGCGTACGGCATCCCCCAGGCCCTGCCCGGTTCGAAGATGGACGCCTTCGGCGACGACTGGCGCACCAACCCGGTCACCCAGATCAAGTGGGGCCTGTCCTACATCGACGGCCAGTACGGCACGCCCTGCGGCGCCTGGACCCACTTCCTGAACAACAACTGGTACTGAGCGGCCCCGAGCCGCGCCCGCTCGCCCGTTTCCCTTCCCCGCACCTTCCGGCCCGACGCGCGTACGTCAGGGCTGCCCAGAACCTGGAGACACCCATGTCCTCGTCGTCGTTCAAGCGCCGCCTCGCCGCCACCCTGGCCGTCTCTGCCACCACCCTCGCCATGATCACTCTCACCTCGGCGCCCGCCCAGGCCGCCGCCATCTGCGGCGGCAACGTGTCGGTCTACGGCACCCTCCCCGACGGCCGCCTCACCTACACGGCGATAGCCCCCGACACCGGTGACCGCGTCAAGACCCTGGTCGGCGCGAACCTCGGCTTCACGCCCAAGGCGATGGCCACCCTCAACTTCAATACCGTCCTGGTGACCTCGACGGCCGGCGCGCTGTACCGCGTCGACATCCAGACCAACGACAGCGCCCTGGCCCTGGCCGGTGTCACGAAGATCTGGGACAGCGGCTGGACCTTCGACAAGCTGACCTACGACGGCGCCGGTCACCTCTACGGCACGGTCGGCGGCGAGCTCCACCGCTACAACGTCTCCCAGGCCAAGCCGGCCGGGCCCGCCCACATCGCCAAGCACGCCGTGATCGACACCGGCTTCGTCCTGAAGACGCTCGCCGCCGCCGGCGACGACGTCCTCATCGCCACCACCGCCGACGGCCGCCTGCTGTCCTACCAGATCAACGGCGTCGGAGACTGGGAGAGCTCGGAGCTCAAGAGCTCCGGCTGGTCGGCGGTCGACAACCTCGTCTCGCCCGGCGGCGGCCTCTACTACGGCCGTACGAACGGCGGGATGTACTGGTACCACGACGCCGACCCCACCGACGGCAAGGGCGACGACATCGCCTACCACCCCGCCGACCCGGTCGACACGAGCGGCTGGACCCAGAGCCTGCTCTCCGCCTTCGCCAACGACTGCACCTACCAGCCGCCGGCGCCCTCCACCCCCACCCCCTCCACCAAGGGCGGGCAGATCGCACGCAGCGAGATCATGAGCCGCGCCGCGAACTGGCTGAGCCGTGACATCGCCTACAACCAGGGCGCGTACGCCTCCGACCCGGACGGCGACCACACCTACCGCACCGACTGCTCCGGCTTCGTCTCCATGGTCTGGCACGCCGGTACCAGCTACACGACCCAGAGCCTGCCGGGCACCGCCGCCACCATCTCCAAGTCCGACCTCCAGCCCGGTGACGCGCTGAACACCCTGGACGGGCACGTGGTGCTCTTCGAGAAGTGGGTCGACAAGGCCGCGGGCAAGTTCTCGTACATCCACGAGGCGAACACCAACGACGACATGATGCGTGGTCAGGACTACCTGAACGGCGGCAGCGACGGCCGCATCGCCGGCCACGCCGCCTCGGGCTACGTCGCCCTGCGCTACGACCACGTCGTCAACGGCTAACCCCCCGCCGCGAGCGAAGGCCGGACCACCCTCCACCGGGCGGTCCGGCCCTCACCCGTGTGTCACTCCGGGGCCTCGCAGGCCGCGGTCCCGAGCTTGTGGATGCCCCCGGCAGACGGTGGCCGGGGGGATCCCGAGCAGCGGGGCGAGCCGAGTTGTCGGGAACGGGGTCTGCGACGGATCTTGTGCGCCATCGCCGCATCTCAGCGGCATCTCCGCGCTGTTCTGCCAGCGGTGAACACCGGCCGGGCCGAGCTCGGCCATCACTACGGTCCAGTCCCATGACGATCACGACGCGCACGATCGAGTACCAGGCCGACGGTCTGACGATGATCGGTTACCTCGCCGTCCCGGCCGGTGTCGATCGCCGGCCCGCGGTGCTGCTCGGGCCAGAGGGCATGGGGCTCAGCGACGTCGAGCGCCGCCGGGCCGACGCTCTCGCCGAGCTGGGATACGTAGCATTGGCCTTCGACCTGCACGGCGGGCGCTATTTGGGTGACCCCGATGAGATGCTGGCCCGTTGCCTGCCGCTGCTCGCCGACCCCGACCGGTTGCGGAACATCGGCCACGCGGCGCTCGACGTGCTGCGCGCCGAACCGCGGACCGACCCCGACCGGATCGCCGCCCTCGGCTACGGCACCGGGGGAGCCGCCGCGCTGGAACTCGGGCGCGCCGGCGTCCCCCTGCGCGCGATCGCGACAGTCAACGCAACGACCACGGGCCGACCGGGGGAGGCGATGCGCATCCGCTGCCCGGTGTGGGCCGGGGTCGGGTCGGAGGACCCGATCATGCCTCCCGCGCAACGGGACGCGTTCACCGCCGAGATGCAGGCCGCAGGCGTCGACTGGCGCCTCACGGTCTACGGCGGCGCCCTGCACGCCTTCCACCACCCGCCGGTCGAGCACCCCACGGTCCCCGGCGTCGGCTACCACCCACAGCACGCGCAGCGAGCCTGGCACGACGTCCTCGACCTGCTCGCCGAGTGCCTCCCCGTAGCCGAATGATCTAGTCGGCACATTTCGCGATGCCGTCCCGCGAACCAGCCCAGCCGACCGCCACCGCTCCCGTGACGGAAGGGGCCTGCCGCCTCGATGACCAAACCTCCCTGCAGGTGCGGGTGATGCCCGAGCGGTGCAGGACGTGCGACTTCCGCCCCCGCAACGCCGGCAACCGGTTGCCGGGCCAGCGCGCCGCTCTGGTCCACGACTGCCTGGCTACCGAGGGGCACCTCGTCTGCCACGGGACCGGCACCGACCTCGACCAGCCCGGCGCGGTGTGCGCCGGCCTCGCCGCACACCCAGACACCGGCCGCACCCTGGCCCTGCGGATGGCCGCAGCCGGACTTGGTGTGCCGCAGCCGCCTGCCCGACCCGTCGCATGCCTGAGAGGGGATGATCGGCTTGATCGAAGGGCTGTTGAAAACGCGGGTCCAGGCTCGGTTCGAGCTGCTGGAGCGATCTGGCACTCCGCTCGCCATGATTGATGACGATTTCATCGGCACTCAGGCACCGATCCGCAGGATTCTTGATCCGGACGAGGCGATCTCCACGTTGGAGGGCGCTGTGCCTGGGCTCGTAGATCACCGCAGGCCGGAGCCCGCGGAGCTCGACTGGAGCGTCATCGAGGACGGCCTCGACGTCGTCTTGCCTGCCGACTTCAAGTGCCTGGCCGAGCGGTATCCCGCCTTCGAGCTCGACGACTTCCTCCTCGTCAGCCTTCCCGACCCGGGCAGGGAGATCTATCGCTTTCGGGCCATGCGGGACGATCGGGACTGGTGGGACTCTGATGATGCCGCCGACCTGCGCCGCCCTTATCCGGCGCCCGGCGGCTTGCTGCCCTGGGGTGAGTCAGCCGAAGGCGACCGTTTCTTGTGGAGCTCCATCGAGTACGGCCCGCAGCAGTGGCGGGTCACCGTCGCGTCTCGGAACGGGGGCTGGTGGCACTACGAGGGTGGAGTGGTGCAGTTCCTGGCCGAGCTCTGTGACGGAACGCTGGAACCTTGGGCGCTGCCCCCGGTCAGCCCGGAGGTCACCGATTGCTGACTTCCTGCTCAGAACTTGGGTGAGAACCGTTCGGCAGGCTTGCGCACCCGAGGCTCGCGAAGGCCGAACCACACACTCAGCGTCCGCGGCCGTGCTGCCTCAGGCAGCTTGACAACAGCGGCTCAGCTACAGCCCGGCCTGAGTGGGCAAGGACTCTGCCTGTTGCCGTGTGAGATGGGGCGGGGCCGGTGGGGCTGTGGGGCAGGTGTGGGTGTTTCGTCGGGTCTGGCCGCAGTTTCGTGAGTGACCTTCGGTCGACCGACTGTCAGCCAGAGTGGCCGTGCTTGTGCAGCGCGGCACTCGCCCGGAAGCGGACTCGACCGCAGCGGTCCTTCTCCTCCTCGGTTGCATCGACCCCGCAGCCGCAATGCTTGGCCAGCCAGGCCAGATCGGCCGGGTCCAGCCACAGCGCGATGCGCCCGCGGTCGGCCTCGACTCCAGGATTAGTCGGCTCGGTCCCCTTCACAGCAGGAGGCTACTCGACGCGTCGGGCAGCGTCTCGAAGATCATTCACGCAACTGCGGCCAGAGCCGTTTCGTCTGAACTCCAGCATCCACTCAGCAAGGGGGCTGTCGGGCTCCAGCGTGGCCACGATCTGTTCACGCAGCGCCGGCGGGGTGTCCGACCGGGCTGCTATCGCGTTCCTGACGAAGACGTCCTGGTCCTCTGCCAGCAGGTCACGCAGACCGGGTGGCAGGTCTGGATGTGCGGCGACCGCACACTGGCCTGCGAGTCCGCGGCCAGGATCCGCAGCAACTCCGCCGGCAGATGCTCGTTCATCGCGAGGAACGACCGCACGGAAGGGTCCGGGTCGGCCGCCAGACGGGCGAGCAGCCCCCGAGGTTCGTCTCTGACGCTCGCCGCGACCGCACACCGGACGGACGGCTCCGGATGTTCCGCGAAGCGTGCCCTGACCCGAGAGGGCGCGAAGGAGTTCGCAGCGAGAGTCCGTATGGAGCCGAGCTCGATGATCTCCGCCATCAGCTCATCACTCAGGTCCCGTCGCAGCAACGCTACCGAGCGCCGAGCCCCGCGTGGTGGAGCAGACGCCGGACCAGTACGGCGGGCAGGTCCTGTTGGACTGCTAGAGCACTTACTGAGTTTTGCGGTTTGTCGTCGGGTGGTGACGGTTCATGATCCCTGCGGTATGTCGGAGGTATGCGTTATCCGGAGGGTGGGGGCCTGACC
>NZ_JBIWAJ010000041.1:0-21973 GCF_044759975.1 Streptomyces sp. NPDC098789 | reverse complement strand
CGGACTCATAATCCGTCGGCCGTGGGTTCGAGTCCCACCCGCCCCACTGCGAGCCGCAGGTGAAGAAACGATCTCACCTGCGGCTTTGTCGTTTCCGGGGTCTGTCGTGCCATCAGGCGAGCCGAGCTCAAGCCTTTGCCTGGGAACGACCTGGGAACCAGAGTCCCCCGGCCGGCCCACATCGCGACGTCGGCGCGGCACGAGCGCCGCTGCCTTCGCGGCCGCGTCCCGCCCGACTCCACCGAGCAGGTGCGAGTACAGGTCCGTGGTGATCGTCACCGTGGAGTGCCCGAGGCGCTTCGACACGATCGCCATGTCGACCCCGGCGGCGAGCATCAGCGAAGCCTGCCCGTGCCGCAGGTCGTGCAGCCGCACTCGACGCAGTCGCCGGCGCTCCCCGTCGGGCAGGTGCGCGTCGTCCTCGAACCGGGCGGCGTCGATCAGCCCACCGAAGAGCTTGGAGACGTGATCCGGGCGCAGGGCGTCGCCGTTGTCATGGGTGAACACGAGCCCGTGGTCCCGGTACGCCGACTTCCACTTGCGGCGCTCCTCCTCCTGCCGCAGCTTGTGACTCAGGAGCGCACCGACGGCCAGCTCGTCGAGATCGATGATCCGATCCTCGCCGCTCGCCGTCTTGGGGCGGGAGAACATCAGACCGATGTGTCCCCTTTCGCAATACGGGCACGCCGCGGGCGGCATGTCCCGCTTCTTGAGCCCGGATACCTGCACGATCTGCTGCCGCACGACGATCACCCGCCGGGCGAGGTCGACGTCGTCCCACCGGAGCCCGCACGCTTCGCCGCGGCGCAGGCCCGTTCCGGCGATCACCTCGAAGAGGGCGCCGAGGCGGTGCGTGCCGATGTGGTCGAGGAAGGCGCCGAGCTCGGCCGGCTCCCACGGGATGACCTTGGGGCGCTGAGAGGTCGGCAGCTCGACGTTCTTCGCCATGTTGAACTGACGTTGACCCGCGAGATACGGCTGCTCGCTCGCGTGGCCGAGGGCTCAGAGACGTCGATGCTCGGCCGAACTGTCGTGGCGCTTGCCAAGGAGGCAGTTCGGGAGGGCGCCGCATGAACGCTCACAACCGTTCCCAGCGCGTTCCCAACCCCCTCGCGACCTGCGCCGATGATGCCCGTAGCGGATACCAAATCCGTCGGTTCGATGGCTCGGATCGGGCGCGACCGGGCCGTTCGACGCTCCGGCCCGATGGATCGGTGATCGTGCCACCCGCACTGGCGAGTGAGGTCGTCCTCATCCTCTCGGGTCACCTTGACGCACGGGTGCGTACGGATGGGGGCGAGCTCTCCACCGAAGCGCGGCGCCTCCTTGTCGCACTACAAGTCGGCGCCGATCACGCGACCGCGGAGCCCGTATGCCCCGCCGCTACCGGAAGCGCCTCGGCGGACCTTGGCACGGTCGAGGTGACCGTGACCGTGACCGAGGCGGCGGCGCTCATGGAGTGTTCGCCGCGCTGGATTCGGTCCCTGATCGAAGCCGGGCGCCTGCCCGCCCGGCGGGCCGGCGAGCGTCTCTGGCTCGTCGACCGAGCAGCTCTCGACCACTACCGCCAAGGAGGAACCGCCCTATGACCACCGCCGACGTCGACCGCTCCCAGTGGGAGGACACCACGCCTGACGAACGCAAGATCCCTTGGAAGAAGATCACGGCCCCGGAAACCCGGTCGGGCCCCGTCAGTACGCACCCCGTCATGGCAGACCGGGGCTTCGTCCACACCGCGCCGTGGTGGGTTGACGGCATTCTCTACACGGACAACGCCCGCTGGTTCGGGCACGTCCGCGAGCAGGCGTAGCAGAGCGGGCAGCAGATCCTCGTCGAGGAAGCCCCGGACGGTGCGCCGGCCGAGCACCGCGCCCAAGTCGAGGCCATGCGCCGATACGCCGAGCTGCACACCCTGCGCCCGGCCCGCCCCCTGCCGCGCGACGAGCAGGGGCAGCCCCTGCTCGTCCGCTTCTACTGACCAGCCCCCGCTGCCGAAGGACCCCACACCATGACCAGCCTCACCGGCCCGAGCATCATCGACGCACAGCTCGCCCTCGCCAAGGTACGTCGAGCCCGCGAGACGGACCTCACCGGACTACGCCGCCGCCTCGACGACGCGATCGGCCAGGCCCGAACATTCCGTGACCCAGACCTTACCGACGAGGCGAACGCCCGCCGCCGGATGGAACTGGAGCGCGCTGCCCGCGAGCAGGCCGCCGTCGAACTGGACGGCATCGAGCACGCGACCAACACGGCGGCCGAGCAGATCCGCACGTACGCCGAACGCACCTCGACGCCGACCTTGCGCGACGCAACCGAGCAACTCCTCGCCGAGACCCGCCAGGGGCGTGCGTGGGACCGCGCCCGCGCCCTGCTCGACTCAGGCCGTAGCTCTGCCGATGTGATCGGCTCGGCAGACGTTGACACCCTGCGCGCTCTGCGCGTAGAGCTCCCGTCGTACCTCGCTGCCAGGAGATCCAAGCCCGAAGGCCTGGCCAGCCTCGACTGGACCGAAGCGGACCCGGACCCTGTGCTGCGCACCATCGACCGGGCTCTCGCCGACCGCCTGCCCCAAGACCAGGGTGCGGCCCTGCGCATCAGTCTCGACCTTGACCAGGCCGAGCCCGGACTGCGAGAAACCGTCGCAGGTCTGCGGCGCCGGGTCGACGGCTCAGCCGACGACAGCGACGTCCTACGCAGCGCCATTGCTGCCAGGTTCGCTGATCAAGCAGCAGCTACCCACTGACCTTCGAGTGGAGATACAGGTGCAGCCTCGACCGAAGGGGCGCATGACCAAGCGGGATGTTCAACTCCGCCAGTACCATCAGCAGTTCTGCTAGGTGGCTGGAGGAGTGAATGTCGACACTGGTCCGATTCCCTGCGTACCGCCATTACGACGAGATGCGTCGAGGAATTAACGACAGCGTCATGGGGCTTTTGGCGGGGGCTGGTCTTGCTTCGCATCTCCTCAACCCCATGGTTCACGCCAACGTTCCACTGGCCATGATTTTCCCGGACATTGACCAAATCTCTCGATTTGACCTTTCCATTGACAAGGCGCGAGAGGTCCTGGGTGATTCGGGTCAGCATGTCGCTAGGATGGCAATCCCGTACACCTTGGCTCTGCATGAGGATTACATGAAGCGGTGCCTTGAGCTACTGGTGGCCGATGGGAAAGTGAGTGCCAGCCAGGCAAATAGCACCTCGGCCAGTAAGATGCATGAACTTCTGGAGCGGGCATGCCCTGGATCATTCCCGAGAGATAGCCTCTCTCAGTTTCACGTGCTGCGAGAGATGCGGAACTGCCTGATTCATAGAGCCGGAAAGGTCGATGGCCGATTTGTCGCTACGGTTGCGACTTGGAATTCAGGTGCGGAAGCTGGATGGGTGAAGCAGGTTGGTCACTCGCCGCGCCGACTTAGCAATGGATCGCATCTTCAGCTGAGTGTTGGTGAAGTGGTGATGGCCTTCGCGGTGTCGAAATTGATGGCGCGCAGTGCGAATCAGATGCTGCTCGGCAGCGTGAATATGTCAACATGGGTTGACGTAGTAATTCGAGATCTTCAGGAGTTTGGTCCCGGAGTGCCGGCAAATAAAGATGAGCGTTTGAGGAAGCTGCAAGGATATGCCCGGCATCTTTATGCCCCCTTGGGGTTGAGTGAACCCGAATTGCTGAGCGGGCTGTCGAGGGCGGGGTACTAGCACCTCGGAGGGTGTTAAATAAGGGGGGTCACCCGATGGGTGACCCCCCTTGGAAAAGGTGGGCTCTAGTAGTTGAGCTACAGCGCGAAGCTGCCAGGACTTCCACCTGGATCTCCAGCCTTCTGTGGAGCCTCTGGTTGCGAACCAGTAGGACTTGAATCCGACTCCCACGTCTTGCGGTGTCAAACTCTACCACAACGTGATGCAGGGTCAGAATCCTTACTGGCGAACTGTGTTCGGTAGGCCAACCACGCTTGGCTAGCGCTGACAAGGGGTCCGCGATGGGGTGCGGGATCTGACTGGGCTCGGCGTGACCAGACTGAACACACTGCGCGTGCGAAAGTGGTGACCGCTTCCGGAGCGGCGGCGCGGAAGGCGGGCAGCCCCTGTGCAAGTGCCTCGGCGTGGTCCGGGGTGTGGCCCGCATGGATGAGTCGTGGAATCGCGAACGCCGCATCGGCCCATGGTGGGCCGGGGCAGGCGAGGGCCCAATCAAGCACTCGAACTCCGCTGGGAGTGGCCAGCATGTTCAGCGGCGACACGTCGGAGTGGACGAGGGCACTGCCTTCGAGATCGGGGCAGCGGTCGTCAGGGAAGAACCCGGCCCAGCGGATGTGCAGCGGCTTCTTGCGCACCTGCTCCGGCCACGGGGCCTCGGACATCGTGGCGAGTGTGTCGAGGAAGGGGCCGAGGTCGGGTGAGCCGGGGCTGAGATCTGGGTGGGGGCCGACGAGGTGCTCGTACCCGGTGAGCAGCCAGCCGCCGGCATCGACCTGCCAGAGCACGCTGGGGGCGAGCGGTGCGACGCGGGTCACGCGCGCTTCATAGTCGGACATCCACGCTGCGGGCTCGTCGCTGCGGGTGCCTTTGACGAAGACGGGCCCGGTGGCGGTGTGGAGGGTGCAGGCGAGGCGGGCCATCACGCCGGTCTCTGCGGTCTCGGCGTGATCGACGGGGCCGGTGTAGGCCTCGACGGCGCTACGGGCCTCGGGCGGGAGCTCAAGCCATGCGGTGCGGTCCACCCGCGTACTCCTCGTGCAGAACGGAAGCCGGTCCCCGGCTCGGCCACAGAGTGGCACAGGCCGAGGACCGGCCGCAGGCGGTACGTCAGGCGTACTTGGGGCTGTTGTGGCAGTTGGCGTGGCACTGCGAGCAGTCGGCGAGGTCCAGCTCGGGCCAGAACTCCATGTCGATCAGGAATCCGGCCGCGACGATCGCGTCGACCGTCCGGGCGCGCAGGGCCTTGCCCCCGCCGTGTTCCTCCTTGTCGAGGAACCCGGGCTGGTGGTGGACGAACTTGCCGATCGTCCCCGAGCAGAAGTCCTGGTACGCCTGCGTGTGCAGCAGGAAGGCGTGCCAGAAGTCGTCGACCAGCGGCGACGGGCTGAGCGGGGTGTCGCTGTACGCGCCGGCCGTGAGGAAGGCGATCATCTGGCCGACGCCGCGGTCGGCCTTGTCCTCGGTCAGCTCGGGGAACTTGGCCTGCATGTTGGAAACGAGCGCCGCGCGCAGCTTGGCGCCGATCAGATTCCGCGCGTCGGTCGCGGGACGCTCCTGGAGTACGGTCACGGTCCTTGCCTCCTTGGTCAGTGGTGACTGGACGTGCTGTGAAGCGCCTCGGCCGGCACGACGGGGGGCGGTGCCGACCGAGGCGCGCCCCGCCCGCCCGGGATCTGTAGGGTCATCCGAGCGGACGGGGAGATCAGAGCGCCGGGAATCCGGCGTCAGGGATGGCGATTGCCGACGGTGCGTCGCGGTGGCCAAGCTCACCGGCGGTCAGGGTGGGGAGCGCAGCGAATCCTGCGGCGGTGCCAAGCACCCATATCCAGCTCAGGACGCGGCCCACCGGATCGCCGGACGTGGCCCCGCGCTGCACAGCGTGGCGCGCGGTCATGCTGCGTTCCCCTGTCCCTGCTCGCGCTCGGAGATGAGTCGCTCGAACTGGATCGCGTACAACTCGACCTGGTCCGGCGTGAGGACGAGCAGGGACTCGGCCGTACCGCCGTCGTCGTAGTGGACCAGGACCGGCAGCGCGCCCTGCTGGGCCCGCTGGTCGTACACGGCGTCGCGTCGCAGCGGGGTCACGTGCGTGGCCTGTGCCGGGACGGGGCGCAGGGTTGTTCCGTCGGCCGGCGCCGACCACTCGTCGCCACCGCCCGGCGGACGCAAGTGATAGGTGCTGGCGCCCACTCTGGGCAGCGTCACGACGACGCCGATCCGGCCGTCCTTGGCGGTATCGCGGGCGAGGTCGCCGAGTCGCGGGTAGAACGGTCCGGTCGTCCCTAACTCGCCACCCTGTGAAGGGAGATGGGGTGTTGGTCGTCCTGTCATGCCCCAGAAGTTAGGGGCGCGGCAGGGGCTCAATATGAATCGGAGGAATACCGCCCTCATCCGTCCAGGTGGAAGCGGTCTGACATGCGGCGCAGCTTCTCGCGGGTGCTGATCCGCTCGGCGTAGACGATGCCTCGGAGGGTCGACCGAGCGATCGGGTGGTTCCGTACGAGCTGGGGGGCGATCCGCTCTGCGGTCTCCAGTTCGGCGAGCGCGCGGTCGCGGTTGCCATCCCACAGCCACGCGCGGGCAAGGTCCATGTGGTGATGGCCCTGACGGGAGTTGGGGAGCGCGGCAACGAGCTCGGGCGCGGTGCGTCGGTTTATGGCGAGGGCCTTGGTCTGCTCGCCGGTCTCCAGGGCGACGCTGATCGCATGGATCTGTACGTTGCCGGGGGAGAAGGTGACCGAGTGCCGATCGTAGATAGGTGGGTTGTGGCTGCCTGCCATCCGGCGGGCAGCGTCGCGAGCGTGGTTGATCCGCTCGTCAGCCTCGGACGGTCGGCCGGCACGGGCGGCGGCGACGGCGGCGCGCAGGTGGAGCGTGCCCCACATCCGCAGGGCGAGCGGATCACCGAGCTCGTACTCGCGCTGCACGCTGGCGATGGCCTTGTCGGACAGGGTGAGCGAGTCATCCCAATCGGCCGTGGCCCACATGTCCCAGACGCGCATCCAGTCGGCGAGCGCGGGCATGACGGGGTCGGCTGAGAGGCGTCCCGCCCAGGCGGCGCGCTCGGCTGCCATGGCGACGAGCTCAGGGTGCCCGAGGGCGTGCGCGGCGGTGTGGGCGAACTTGCACGCCACGGCGTAGATCCCGAACGCTTCCTCGCGCTCGTGGCCGGTCGCTGCTTCGGCCAGGGCGCGGGCCTCGCGCAGGAGGTCGGGGAGCGTCGCGAGGATCGCCGTGTTAGCTGCGGCGTCGCGGAGACGGTGCAGCCGGGTCATGTCCCGCCACAGCTCAGCGGACGCGCGCGGAGCGCCGTCGAAGATCGGCGCGAGGTCGTAGCGGCGCAGCTCGCGCAGGATGGACGCCGCCGAGACCTGCCACTGATTCTCGGCGGGACTACTCGCGTACGGCCGGCCGATCAGGTCATTGGGATGCACGTGCAGCTCGGCGGCGACAAGGTTCAGTAGCCCGACCCGGTCCAGCTCGATCAGGCCGCGCTCCATCTTGGACACCCAGCCCTGTGTCTTCCCCAGGGCAGCAGCGAGGTCGGCCTGCGGCATCCCAAGCCGCAGCCGTGCCCGCCGTACGCGACGGCCGATCTCCTCGGCTTCCTCCAACACCACTGCACCCCCTGTACCTCAGCGCCTCGGCGCTGGCTCTTTAGGCTCGTGTACGAGAAATGTACCCATCGGGGGAAGCTGCCGTCTGGCGAGTTCCCCTGGGGAGATGTGCCGAAAGGCCAGCCTTGGCGCTGCCCCTGTCGTATGCTCGTGGCGTCGCTGGTAGAGCAAACCAGCGAAAGAAGCAGATGCAACGGCCTGCATGACTGGGGCCACTTGCGCGGCGGTCGCAGAGACAGTTCTCTGAGGCAGTTAGGTGTGCTTGGCCGGCCCTTGCACAGGTGACACGCCCTTCCGCGGCACGAGCTGCGGGGTCTGTAACGCCCACCCGAAGCGAAGGAACGCCCGCACAACCGAATAGTTTCTGAGTCGTTGTGCCGGCACGAACTCAGTCCATGACCACCGAACTGGTGGCCGGACTGAGCGTGCCCTTGCACAGTCCGGCCCTTCTTGAAAGGACGGACGATGGCCCCTGAGGCGCTCCCGATCTTGGTGTTAGCCCTGATTCTTATTCCTTGTGCCGCCTGGTGGGCACAGAGGCTGAAGGCTATGCGCGTGAGGTGTCGTGCAGCCTGGCTACGGGCGAAGATGCACGCCCGTTCCTACGAGCTCGTAACAGGATCTTGATGAGATGCTCTGGTCAGCCGTGACTGGTGTGAGGATTCGGCTGTTCGTGGTGGTGTGAGTACTCGGCCGTGGATCGTGGATGACGACTTGTGGGCACGTATCGAGCCGCTGCTGCCGCCCTGGCCGTTGAGGTCACCGGGGCCTCGGCCGGTGGCTGACCGGCTGTGTCTGCAAGGCATCCTGTATGTGCGGTGCAATGACATCGCCTGGCAACTCCTGCCGTCTGAGCTGGGGTTCGGCTCGGGGCAGACCTGCTGTCGCAGGCTGGAGCGCTGGCAGCAGGCCGGGGTCTTCGACCAGCTGCACCGCCTCCTTCTTGCCGAGCTGAACGCGGCCGGCCGCCTTGACTGGTCCCGGGCGTGCGTGGATGGCTCCCACATCCACGCGAAAAAGGGGGCGCCGACACCGGTCCGTCGCCGGTCGACCGGCGGAAGACGGGTAGCAAACACCATCTGATCTGCGACGGACGCGGCACTCCGCTCAAGGTCATCACAACCGCGGCGAACGTCAACGACGTCACCCAGACCCTCGACCTGGTCGACGGCATCCCACCGGTGGCAGGTCGTCCCGGCCGGCCCCCCCCACAGGCCCGAGGCCCTGCTCGGAGACAAGGGCTACGACTCCAACCCGAACCGCGATGAGCTGCGCAAACGCCGGATCCCGCCCGTCACCTCCCGCAAAGGAGCCCCGAACATCAAGGGCATGGGCAAGCTCCGCTACGTCGTCGAGCAGACCTTCGCCCTGCTCCACCAGTTCAAACGACTCACTGTCCGCTGGGAACACCGCACCGAACTCCACGACGCCTTCGTCTCCCTCGCCTGCAGCCTCATCTGCTGGCGACGACTCAACAAGCCCGACTCATGATCCTGTTACGAGCTCTACGAGCCTCCGGCGTCAGTCCCGATGACGAGACGGACATGCTGCGCCGGGTCTGGACGCAGCTACTGATGGCCCGGATCAACCGCTCGCTGACGGACCTGGCCGCCACGACCCTGCATGATGTGCCCGGCGGTGTTCCCCCGGCTATGTACCACGCCCTGAGCGCCGCGCAGGTCCTTCTGTCCGCCAGCGCGCAGCCCCCTGGTCAAGGCCCAGAAGGTGAACTCGTGGACACGCGGGCGGCTCTCCGACAAGCACGCGCCGAACTCCAGAGGAGCCTCCGGCGCGTCGAAGACGCCCAGAACCTGCTCCGTGACCTCGGCATCGCCCCCTGAGCCATCCTTGGCGGCGCACCGCGCCGAGACGACGCCCGCCCCCACGGCACAGCACCCGCCCGGAATCTTACGTATGTCCCATCAGGGAGAAGTGATCCGTGTTCTCGTCTCTCGGTTAAATCCCCGCCTGTCGATAACGGGAAAGTGCAATGTTCTTGAAATCCAGAATTGCCCATAATGTGAATTGCGTTCGGGGCCGATTTGGGGTTTATCAAATCAACGGCTGATCTTGGTTGTTGAGGTTCAGTGGCTGGTGGTGGGGGTGATGCGGCCTTCGGAGGCGATCTAGAAGGCGTTCAGGGGTGCCTTCCAACGCATCGTCCAGCGGCGCCGGCCCTTGCCGGTCGGGTCGAGGCTCATCAGCGCCATGTAGACGCACTTCAGTGCGGCATTCTCCGACGGGAAGTGGCCGCGGGCTCGCACGGCCTTGCGGATGCGGGCGTTCACGCTCTCGATCGCGTTCGTCGAGCAGATCACCTTGCGGATCTCGACGTCGAAGGAGAGGAAGGGCACCATTTCAGCCCAGGCATCGGACCACATCTTGATCACGGCCGGATACTTGGTGCCCCACTTCTCGGAGAACTCCAGGAAGCGTTCGGTCGCGGCGGCCTTGCTCGGCGCCGTGTAGACAGGGCGGAGGTCCTTGGCGACCTTGTCCCAGTCCTGGCGGGCGACGTAGCGGATGCTGTTGCGGATCAAGTGAACGATTCAAGTCTGAACGACAGTTCGAGACCAGACCGTCTCGACCGCGTCGGGCAAGCCCTTGAGTCCGTCGCAGACGAGCGTCAGGACGTCCTCGACGCCGCGGTTGCGGAGCTCGGTGAAGACCTGGAGCCAGTGCTTGGCGCCCTCACCGCCGTCGCCCGCCCAGATCCCGAGGATCTCGCGGGTGCCCTCGACGGTCACGGCCATGGCGAGGTAAATGGGGCGGTTGGCGACCTGGCCGTCGCGGATCTTCACGTTGATGGCGTCCACGAAGACCACCGGATAGACGCGGTCGAGGGGACGCGACTGCCATTCGGCCATGCCCTCCATCACCTTGTCCGTGATCGTGGTGATGGTCTGCTTGGACACGCTCGCCCCGTAGACCTCGGCCAGGTGGGCCGATATCTCCCCGTGCGTGAGGCCCTTCGCGGACAGCGAGAGCACCATCTCGTCGATGCCCGTCAGACGTCGCTGACGCTTCTTCACGATCTGCGGCTCGAAGGTCCCGGCGGTGTCACGGGGCACCTTCACCTCGACCGGACCGACGTCGGTCAACACCGTCTTCGACCGGGTCCCGTTACGGCTGTTGCCGCTGTTGCGTCCCGTCGCGTCGTGCTTGTCATAGCCGACGTGATCGGTGATCTCGCCTTCCAGGGCGGACTCCAGCACCCGCTTGGCCAGCTGCTGCAGCAGCCCGCCCTCCCCGGTCAGCTGCAGCCCGTCGGTACCGGCACGGTCGACCAGCATCGCGATCAACTGCTCGTCCGACACCGCCTCCGCAGCCGACTCGACGGCCATCTCTTCCACGGCCTCGTGCTCGGCGATGGTCTCACTCATCAGGCGCCTCCTTGATCATCGGATCCGCCGTCTACTGGACACTCCCGGCCCCTCTCCAGACGGGCAGTCCGAAGATCACCCCACCCGCCACCGACAACGTGACAGCGCCCAGATGAGGGATTCACAGCAGGTTTCCTGGGGTTACGTGCCGTGGCAAGACGCCCCCGGAGACGTCGACAGGGGCAGACTGTGGCGTCGGTCTTCTGCAGTTCCTGCTCATTTTTGACCGGACGGTGCTCTCTGCACCGGCGGGTGCGGTGCAGGGACGCAGATGGGACCGGACGGACCTGCTCTCCAGGGCGGATCTTTCGGGCCATTCCCGTTTCCTGTGACAGACGGGGCAGCAAGGGCCCGGGCCGTCCGAGAGACGGGAACTCCCAGACGGTACTCCGCTACGCGGCGGCCTGTCCGACTGCCGACCCGCAGGAGATGCCCTCGTTGTGTTCCGTGAAGAAAGGAAGGCCCGAATGACGACCTTCGAGCTCTACACGATTCCCCCGGAAATGTCGGGCTGGGAAGTCCCAGCCTGCGGGCCGTCCCGCTTCAGTTGGGAGTACGACGACAGCCGTGCGCAGCTCCTGAAGCTCTACAGCCGTGGCAAGGCCAAGCAATGGGATGCGGCAGACCGTATTGACTGGGATCTGGAATTGGACCGAGATGACTTGTTGTGCCTGCCGGAAGAGATGCAGACGCTGTACGGCACTCCCATGTGGGACAAGATGAATAAGCGGGAGCGGCGTGAGCTGAGCCGTCACAGTACGGCCTGGCAGTTTAGCCAGTTTCTGCATGGGGAGCAGGGGGCACTGATCTGCAGTGCGCGCATCGTTGAGACCGCACCGGACATGGACTCCAAGTTTTTCGCCGCCACCCAGGTCATGGACGAGGCCCGGCACGCGGAGGCATACGCCCGTTTCCTCAAGGAGAAGGTGGGACTCTACTACCCGATCAATCTGCAACTCAGGGCTTTGCTGGACGACACTTTGAGTGACAGTCGATGGGACATGCCGTATCTGGGCATGCAGGTTCTCATTGAGGGGCTGGGGCTGGCCGCTTTCGGTCTGCTGCGTGACAGCACCCCCTTGGCATTGCCTCAGCAGATCCTATCCTATGTGATGGAGGACGAGGCGCGGCATGTGGCCTTCGGGAGGATCGCGCTACGCGATCTCTACAGTCAGCTGACGTCGGCGGAGCGGGCGGAACGCGAGGAATTCGTCATCCAGGGCTGCTGGCTGATGCGTGACCGGCTGCGGGGTGATGAGATCTGGGAACGCTTCGGGCTGCCTGCCAAGGAGACTCTGCAGGCCGTGGAGCGTTCCGAATACCTGCAGAGTTTCCGGCAGCTCCTTTTTACGCGCATCGTGCCCTGTGTCAGGGACATCGGCTTGTGGAGTCCCACGGTGCGCGACACCTTTGCTGCCATGGGGGTGTCCAACCTGGAGGACGGGAACCTGGATGCCCTCCTGCACGACGACGAGGACAAGGCCAGGCGCCTCGACCGGCAAAGACGCTGGGCCGCGGAGGAAGCAGTCCGGGCCCGCGAGGTCGAACAGACCATTCTCCTCGCCGCTTCGGACACCGGGTCCAAGGCGAATCCGTAGAGCACAGAGCGCAGGGACGGCTCCTCTTCAGCCCCAGCAGCCGCCGAAAGCCCGGTTGCCAGTGTTCCCGGGACACCGCATATCGCCCCATATCGCAGGTAGCCCACAGCCCGCACTCTGGTCCTTTTGCTGCACCTGCGGGGTGTGACGCGGGCTGTGACGGCACGCATCAAGCCCCCCCACTTGCGCCACCGGACGTCTTCGCTCCGGGCGATGAGAAAGCGAGCACCCATGAGTATTGCCATGACAGGAGCCACAGGCTTTCTGGGAAGCAGGCTTCTGCCCGCTCTGCTCCAGCAACACGACACGGTCCGAGTACTGGCCCGCGGTGTGCCCTCGGAAACCCTGGACAGAATCCACCGCGCCCTGGTGGCCGACCGTCAGCCCTCACATGTCCTGGCCCTTGCCTCTGCCCGGGTCGAAGCGGTGGATGCGGACATCGAACATGAGGACTTGGGGCTGTCGCCACAGGACATCCTTCGGATCACCGACGGCCTCGAAGCGGTCTGGCACTGCGCTGCCGCCACCTCGCTGAACGCTGTGCCCCAAGCCGCGACCCTCGTGAATGTCGCAGGTACCCTTAACATCCTGCGGCTGGCGACTGCTGCCCCCAGCGCGGTCTTCCACCACATCAGTACTGCTTTCGTCGCGGGACGCCAGCGTGAGGGAATCGTGAGAGAAGAGGCCCCTGCGCCGGCAGCTGGCTTCGAGAACCCCTACGAGGAATCCAAGAGCCAGGCCGAATCGCTGGTCCATGAGTGGGCCAGGCGGCGAGGACGCAAGGCCGTCATCTTTCGTCCCAGCATTCTGGTCAGCGACCGTCCTGGTCTGGCCCAAGGCCCCAAGAACCCCGTACGTGTCATGGCCGAGTCGTTTCGCACCCGACATGGACGGGAGGAGCGGACCCTGTTGCGCATCCCGGGACTGCCGCACGCCCACCTCAATCTCATTCCTGTCGAACGTGCAGCCGAACTGATGACAGCTCTCGCCTCGAAGGCCGTGACCCCGCCGGGACACACCGAAACCTTCCACATCACCCATCCCTGGGAGGTGTCGTACCGGACGATGCTGGAGCTGCTGGAAAGCCTCCACCCCGTTCGGTTCGAGTTCGTGGAGACCAAACCCCTGGTACCGACACCTGCCGAGTACCTCGTCTACCAGGTCATGCGCGGCTATCTCCCCTACGCCTTCCACCAGCGCCAATACGATCGCAGCAAGATCCAAAATGCCGGACTAGACCGACCTGCCGATCTCCCTGTGACTTTGACCTACCTGCAAAACGGAATGCCGGCCACCGATCGGGACCCTTTCGCCTTCCGCCCGGGGCAGGGCTGATTCATAGTCCTGGATGTGGGGAGAATCGGCAGGTCACAGCCGTGTGGCGGACCTTCAGCTCGGGCACGCCGGACGCAACGAAGCTCCGATGATCAAGGAGACCTACCAAGTCACCCGATCACCGGAGCTCCGATGTGCCGCCAGTCTGCCACCGTCTGTTTGATCAAGTCGCCCTCGCGTGAACACCGTGAGCTTCCCGGCACGGCGGCGCGGCTGGCCGCTCTGCCGGATCCACGCGCCCGGCGGGGTCGGCGCCATAGCCTCGTCTCGGTGTTACTGACCGCCGCGTGCGCGGTGCTGGCCGGCGCTCGCTCTTATCTCGCGATCGGGCAGGGGGCTCGCCACGCACCGCAGGACACCCTCTCCCGCCTGGGGTTTCATCCACGCGGCCCCCTCGGGCTCCGTCGCGCGGCCTCTGTGTCGACTGTGCGCCGGGTGCTGGTCGGGGTAGGTCCCGGCGGCCTCGCCGACCTCCTCGGACACAGCCTGGCCGGCGCTGAATCAGTCGCGGTGGACGGCAAGGCCGCCCGCGGTTCACGCACCGATGTGGCTCCGGCCGCCCACCTCCTGTCCGCCATCACGGCCGCGGGCCGCACCGTCAGCCAGCTGAGGGTGCCAGACAAAACCAATGAAATAACCGCGTTCACCTCGCTGTTGAACCCCTTCGACCTGACCGGCACCGTGGTCACCGCCGACGCTCTCCACACCCAGCGCGAGCACGCGAAATGGCTGGTCGAGGCCAAGAACGCGCACTACCTCCTGGTGGTCAAGGGCAACCAGCCCAGACTCCACGCCGCGGTCAGATCCCTGCCCTGGAAGGAGGTGACCGCCCGTCGCTACGACCGAGAGGCCGGACACAGCCGACGCGAGACCCGCTCGATACGCACGCTGACCGTCACCGATCTCAGCCTGGACTTTCCCCACGTCGTCCAGGCAGTGAAAATCCTGCGGCACCGCACCGACCTGAAGACCGGCAAAGTCAGCCGCCAGACCGTCCATGCCATCACCGACATGACCTGCGGACGCGAGGCATCACCGCAGCTCATCGGCCATATCGCCAGAGCCCAATGGGGCATCGAAGCCATCCATCACATCAGGGACACCACGTTCGCGGAGGACGCCTCCAAGATCCGCACCGGACACGGACCCGAGAACATGGCCACCCTCCGCAACCTCGCGATCAACACCCTCCGAGACGCCGGCCACCACAACATCGCCGCCGGACTCCGAGAAGTTTCCTACACACCCTTCACCCGCCCCCTCGACCTCCTCGGACTACCCCTGACCTGCAACGGAACATGACCAACCGGACTATGAATCAGCCCTGACCCCCGACCCGTGCGTGATCGCGGACGACATCTGGGCCAAACTGTTAATGAGTGGCCAACGTGGAACAAGCTGGTTGCGTGAGCAGAAATTTTGTGTCACAGTCCCTAATAAGGGTGTGGACTTCATGGGCAAGGTTAGGGTCTGTCTAGTAGACATCCCACGCGCTTAACTCGTCAAGCGGCTGCCGCTGCAAGGCCCACTGTGGGCTGGTTGGGGAAGGCTTTCAGCTACTCGTAGGGCTCGCCGTGCTGGAGGCAGTAGAAGAGCATCCCGAGGAAGCGGTTGAAAAGGTTGCGCTGGGCGGCGACGTGGCGGTCACCTGCCTCTTTGCGGCGGTCGTAGTGGGCTCTGGCACCGGTGGAAGCGGTCAGGGAGGCGAAGGCCCACACGTAGCCGGCGGCGGCCAAGCGCTGGTTCTTGACTCGGCGGGCCATCACCGAACAGCTTTGTCGCTTGTGACTGGTGCACTGCCGGCATAGGCCTTCATCGATCCCGCAGTCGCGAAACGGGATCGGTCGTCGCCGATCTCGGCCAGAACTCGCGCCCCAGTTAGCGATCCGAGACCCGGAAAGCTTGAGATGAGCGGGGCGTCAGGATGCTTCTCGAAGGCCTCCCCTCGTGGCAGCGCCGAGCTCCTCTACGTTCGCGCAGGCCGCCTCCAGCTGACGCACCAGGGCCACGGTCTGCTGGCCGAAGGCCTCCCCAACCTGCATCGGGTGGTGGAGGTAATCGCGTCGGAGGAACTCATGGAGCCGGTTGGCCTCGGATTCGATACCGCGCTGGCGTCCAGCCTGCTTGAGTAGCGACTGCAGCCGCCGACGCGTCAGACCGGCCGCCGCTTTCGGCGTCGGAGCCAGGATGGTTCGGGCCTCGGGCGAGCAGATGCCCTCGCGTTTTTCAGCGAATGCAGCAAGGATCGCGGGATAGAACTCGCGCAGCTGCGAGCGAAGCTTGTTGTGCGCCTGGACCCGATCCCAGACCGCGTCCTGCTGGGCTCGTGCCAGCACCGCGATCGCCTGAGCCAGCTCGGAGTCCTGCGGCAAAGGCCGGTGGGCGGCCATGTCGGTACGGAGGATGTTCGCCAGCGCGGCAGCGTCGATGGCGTCTGACTTTTTCCTCGCGACCGAGTATCGATCTCGGTAGCGGGCCACCGCGAGCGGATTGATCGCGAACACCGGGCGTCCTGTCGCACGAAGACAGGCGACCAGCAGCCCTCGGGACGTCTCAATCGCGACTGGGATTGGATGATCCTTGCTGTCACCGTGCTCTGTTAATAGGGCTGTGAGCTGTGTGAATCCTGCAGCATCGTCGCTGATTCGCAGCTTACTGACTTCAGCTCGTTGGGGTGAATCTTTGCGAAGTCCCTGATGGGTGGGGGTGGGTGGCTGTATCCGTGGTGTGTGAAATATGCGGATGGGGGTGGGTTGACTCCTGCGGGACGTCGGCGTCGGGAGACGGTACGGATGCAGGCGGCCGAGCTGTTCGAGCAGGAAGTGCAAGCCGTCGGAAGTCGCACGGCGGCTGCGGGTGAGCGTGAAGTCGGCTTATCAGTGGCACCAGGTGTGGCGGGACGGGGGTGTGCAGGCACTGGCATCTCGCGGTCCGAGCGGATCACGTTGCCGCTTGTCCCCGCGGTGTCTGGTGAAGCTGGCCGGGTATCTGGAGCAGGGTCCGGCCGCGCACGGCTGGGTGGAGGACCAGGTGTGGACTGCATCAAGGGTCGCCACGCTGATCGGCAGGAAGTTGCACGTCTCCTACAGCGTCTCGGGTGCTACTCGGTTGGTGCACCGGCTCGGCTTCAGCCCGCAGGTCTGAGGTGACCCCTGCGGTGTGGACACACCTGGCAATGGATCTTGGTGATCCTGGAGGGTGTAGATCCACGTGGTAAGGCCCTCGGAGTACAGTGCGGAGTTCCAGTCCGACGCGATCGCGTTGTGGCGGGCCTCGGCTGGCAGGCGGACGTATCGGGACGTGGCGGCTGATCTGAACGTCAGGTGAGGTGCCCCGAAGTTTCCGGACAAGGACCCAATAGGGTTGTCCTGTCAAGGAAACGAGGAGCACGAAGTGGCGCCGCCCAGTAAGTACACCCCGGAGTTCCGCGAGGAAGCTGTCCAGATCGCACTCCGGTCCAGCAAGACCATCTCTGAGACGGCTCGCGATATTGAAGTGAATTCGGAGACGCTCCGGGGCTGGGTGAAGAAGTACCAGAAGCAGAACGAACCAGCGGCTGGCACGTCGTTGACGCTCGATGAGCGGGCGCGTTTGAAGGAACAGGACCGGCGTATCCGTGATCTGGAGATGGAGAACGCCTTTCTAAAAAAAGCCGCAGCGTACTTCGCGAGGGATCCCCGGTAGCGAGAAAGTGCGAGTTCATCGAGGTGATGCGGCTCGACACCACGGAGTACGCATATTCTGTTGAGTTCATGTGTGAACGGCTCGCGGTGTCAAAGTCCGGCTACTACGAATGGCGAGACCGTCCAGATTCCGCGACAGCCCGGCGGCGCGAGGAATTCAAACTTCTCATCAAGAAGGCATTCAATATGTCGGACGACACCTACGGATACCGGCGCGTCCACGCCCAGCTCGCCCGATGGGGTCATGCCCCTGGCCTGGAGCTGGTCCGCCTGCTGATGCGTGAACTGGGCTTGACGCCCTGCCAGCCCAAGCCGAAGCGGGTCTCGCTCACCCAGGCCGCGGCTGGTGACGTCCCCGACCTCGTCGGCCTGAACTTCACCGCCGACGCCCCCGGAGAAAAACTTGTCGGCGACGTAACCTATGTCAAAACCGGAGAAGGGTGGCTTTATCTCGCAACGGTCATTGGCTGCTGCGCCAAGGAAGTCATCGGTTACGCGATGGACGACCACTACCAAACCCCTCTCATATCGCGCGCCATCCACAACGCGGCACGGAACAGAAAGCTCACCGACGGTGTAATATTCCACTCCGATCGCGGATCGAATTACATGTCCGCTGAGTTCGCGGCAACTCTGAATCGGTTCGGACTCCGCCGATCATCCGGACGCACCGGCGTATTCTGGGATAACGCTATGGCGGAATCGTTCTTCGACACTCTGAAGAACGAGCGGGTTTCCCGCGTGACGTATCTGACCCGAGAGGACGCCCAGCGGGACATCACCCGATACATCGAAATCTGGTAAAATCACAAAGGCCTCCACTCGGCTATCGGCCATCGGCCATTATGGGAAGCCCACGCCGAATATTCGGAGTTGCGCATAACCGCATGAAACAGATGGTCAGATCACTGTCCGGAAAACTCGAGGCCCGTCAAGATCCTGCGCCGGGCAGCCGCCTATTTCGCCCGGGAGATGAAGTGAAGACCCCCGCTTGGGGCTTCGTCTCCGCTCACGCTGAGAAGTTCGGCATCAAGCGGATAGGCCGGGTGCTGGAGGTCTCCCGCTCCGGCTACTACCGGTGGATCGTGGGCGCCGAGGCGCGGGCCGAGCGGCGGGCCGCTGATGACGCCCTGGTCGCCGAGATCCGCGAGATCCACGCCGAACACCGTGGGAACTACGGCGCGCTGCGCATCCATGCCGAACTGCGCGGCTTCGGCCACACCGTCAACCGCAAACGCGTCGCGTGTCTGATGCGTAAGCACCACATCGTCGGCCGCCACCTGCGCAAGAAGAAGCGGACCACGATCGCAGACCGGCTTGCGCCGCCGCTGGCGGATCTGGTCCAGCGGGACTTCACTGCTGGGGCTCTGGATGAGAAGTGGTGCGGCGACATTACATACGTACAGGTCGGCGCCGTGTGGCTCTACCTCGCCTGCGTCATCGACATTCGCTCGCGCCGAGTGCTCGGTTACTCGATAGCCTCGCGTATGAGGGCCGAACTCGTCATCGACGCGCTTCAGGCCGCGGTCGCAGCCCGTGGCGGTGACGTATCCGGGGTGATCTTCCACGCGGACAGGGGCTCGCAATACACGTCGTCCGCGTTCGCGCAGGTCTGCGACCGGTACGGCATCCGCAGGAGCATGGGCAAGGTCGGCTCGAGCTACGACAACGCCCTCGCCGAGAGTTTCTGGCAGGGGCTGAAGAGGGAGACGAAGCACCAGAGGCCGTTCTCGACGATGCTGCAGGCAAGGCTGGAGATCTTCCAGTGGCTCACCTACTACAACGCCCGCCGACGCCACAGCGCGCTGGGCTACCTCTCCCCGATGGAGTTCGAACAACAGCACCACACGACAGGTAAACTCCAACTCGCAGCATGACCCCTGTGTCCACACTCCGGGGGTCACCTCAGGTCCCCGCTCGGCGGGTCGCCGAGCGTGACGAGCAGGCCGTCACCGTGTGGAAGGAGGCGACCTGGGCGGAGGTAAAAGGGCGAGGGCGGACTGCGGGGGTTACGTCTGCTTCGAGGACGAAGCCGGGTTCACCCATAGGCCGCCCCGGGGACGGACCTGGGGCCGACGCGGAGTGACTCCGGTCGTCACCATCAGCGGCCGGCGTTCGGGACGGCTGTCGGTGGCCGGGCTGATCGCGATGCGTCCGGGTTCGAGGACCCGACTGTGTCACCGCCGGCGGAGCCACCCTGCGGGCAAAGGCGCACGTCGCAGCATGGGCGAACGGGACTTCATCGCGTTGATCGACGGAGTCCATCAGCTGGTCAGGGCACCGATCGTGCTGGTCTGGGACCGATTGAACACCCACGTCTCGCGCAGAATGCGGGAACTCGTCGCCGAACGGGAGTGGCTGACGGTGTTCCTGCTGCCCGCCTACTCACCAGACCTCAACCCAGTCGAGTGGGTATGGGCCCACGTCAAATGCAGCCTCGCCAACCTCGCCGTCATGGCCCTCGACCGCCTCGAAGCACTCGTCCGCAACCGCTTCAAACGCCTTCAATACCGGCCCCACACCCTCGACGGCTTCATAGCCGGCACCGGCCTCACCCTCGACACACCAACGTCACCCTGCCAAGCCGAAGTCAGTATCTGTGCGCGCCCCAAGGCGAACGCCTTGGGGTCCTCAGTGAGGTATGCCTTTCTGTCCCGGCGTTCCATCACGTAGGGGAAGGGTGCGCGCCCGGCGATCCAGCGGCCCTGTTCCCGCCGCTCCGCGTGCGCCGCCGTGACACGGTCCTGGATCATCTCCCGCTCCCACTGAGCGAGGGCAGCCAGGATGGTAGCCACAAGGCAACCGCCGGGCGTGGACGTGTTGAGGGCCCCGTCAGCCGTTGCCAGGGCAACGCCGTGTTCCTCGGACCACGTGACCAGCTTCAGGAACTCCGACACGGAGCGTGCGAAGCGGTCCAGCTTCCACGCGATCACGACGCGGGGGCGGTCCACGAGGTAGTCCGAGGTCGCCTCGATCACCACCAGGGTGACTTCGGCGGCGAGCAGGTGGTCGAGCAGGGCCAGGACCGCGTTCGTCGTCGAACTCCAGGTCGTGGTCTCGGTGGTGAACGATCCCAGCCGTTTCGTACTGGGGGTCCGGACGCATACCTTGGCGTCCTTCTTGCTGATGTCCAGGCCGGCGCACCATTCGTGCAGTACGTCCACGCTCCTGCTCCCTCCCGATCGGTATGCCGTTCCGGGAGGGCCAGGGTGAATCAGGAATTCTGACGCACGTGCTCACAGCAACACTCCACGGTTCCCGTGGACGGCCCCCAGCCGGCCCCCAGCACCACGCTGACCTGCGAGCTCACAGGCATCACAGGGCAATCGGTTTCGGCCGGAACGAACCCCACCACCATCCCGGACCGGCAACAGACCCCGTCAGAGCGGACAGAAGCACCCTCGGCGCGCGCCACGGGATTTACCACGCCCCCCGGCGCGCACCGAAGGTGCGCTGGATCGCTGACCTGTATGGACCAGGGCCGCATGTTACCCGATCGCTGAGGACAAAATTGGCGTGTTCCAATTCTGAGACCAATGCCCACGCCGCATGGCGCAGGGGAGATTTCCTATTCCTGACATACCACCACACTTACTGGATGAATTAGTTTTGCATTTTTCAAAAGGAGATGATTAAGATGTCAACATATGTTGTCCGCCCAGGAGATACCTTAACTAAAATAGGCAGGCTCCTAAAGATCGATTGGAAATCGATCGCGCACCTAAACGACTTATCGGACCCCTACCCTCTCTTACCCGGTCAGATATTGGAAATCCCCGATCTGTCGGGGAGTAGGTCGCGCAATGGCGAGGAAGAGCCTGCCCATGATTACAGTCGTACCGTTCACGGAGGAAAGACCGTCAACACACGCACCGCTGTGATGCTGCGGAATGCCGAAGCCCTGGTCAAAACGCACTTTACCCTGGCCCAGGGCAGCTACAACCGCGGAGTGGCCGCCAGCGCCGGAACCCATGACGGCGGAGGCGTTATCGACATCAGCCTTGGAGCGTGGGACAATAAGCAGACCACCGCAATCGTGCAGGCTCTGCGCCGAACTGGCTTCGCCGCTTGGGAGCGCACCGTCGCGCAGGGGTTTAGTAGTCGGCACATCCACGCCTGCGCTATCGGAGATCGCGAAATGATGCCTGTGGCCAGGCATCAAGTCACCGCGTACTTCAACTACCGCGATGGTCTGGCACGCAACCGAGAAGACACCACGCCCCACCCTTTTCCTGCCTGGTCTGAAAAATATCGCTAGGGAAGGGACATTTTCAGACTCCACTTCGGGTCACGGTGTCATTGAGCCTGAACTGCGGGGTTTCCTGCCAGTGGGAGGCATCGTCGCAGTTCCGCGGGGCGCCAGATAGGCAATCAAAGAGTTTCGACTCAATATTCCGCGTTTCGGAACTATCTGACCATGCCGGCTCGCGCCCACTCCGGGCGGCTTCCGCATGTGCGATAGATGCGACTACTGGCCTTGAAGTCGTCTTGTCGTAGAGCTCGTAACAGGATCATGAGTCGGGCTTGTTGAGTCGTCGCCAGCAGATGAGGCTGCAGGCAAGGGAGACGAAGGCGTCGTGGAGTTCGGTGCGGTGTTCCCAGCGGACGGCGAGTCGTTTGAACTGGTGGAGCAGGGCGAAGGTCTGCTCGACGAC
>NZ_JBIWAJ010000040.1:0-25570 GCF_044759975.1 Streptomyces sp. NPDC098789 | reverse complement strand
TCGGCCATCCGCCCGGCGAACACCGGCGAAGAATCCAGCAGATCCACCGCCATCCCCACCCACTGCGAACCCTGACCCGGGAAGACGAACACCACACGGTCACGGATCCCGTGAGCGGTGCCGGTGACCACTCCGGCCGGAGCGTCCTCGCCACGCGCCACCGCAGCCGTCGCCGCGGTCAGGCCGTTCCGGTCACCGGCGACGAGTACCGCACGGTGGTCGAAGGCGGCGCGGCCCGCGGCCAGCGAGAGGCCCACGTCCACCGGCGACAGGGCCGCAGCGCCGGACTCGACGAGCGACGACAGGCGCGCTGCCTGACCCCGCAGGGCCTCGCCGCTCCGGCCCGACAGCACCCACGGCACCGCCACCGGCGCCACGGGCTCCGACTCCTCGGCCGACTCCTGGCCCTCCGGAGCCTGTTCGAGGATGACGTGGGCGTTCGTACCACTGACGCCGAACGAGGACACACCCGCACGACGGACCCGATCGGCACCGGGCACCCACGCGCGGGATTCCGTCAACAGCTCGACCGCACCCGCCGACCAGTCCACCTTCGACGAGGGCTCACCCACGTGCAGGGTCTGCGGCAGCACGCCGTTGCGCATCGCCTGCACCATCTTGATCACGCCGCCCACACCGGCCGCCGCCTGCGTGTGACCGATGTTCGACTTCAACGACCCCAGGTACAGGGGCCGTTCGGCCGGTCGGTCCTGCCCGTAGGTCGCGATCAGCGCCTGCGCCTCGATCGGGTCGCCCAGCGTCGTACCCGTACCGTGCGCCTCCACCACGTCCACATCAGCCGCGGACACTTCCGCGTTCGCCAGCGCGGCCCGGATCACCCGCTGCTGCGACGGGCCGTTCGGCGCCGTGAGCCCGCTGCTCGCGCCGTCCTGGTTGACGGCGGAGCCGCGTACGACGGCCAGCACCGGGTGCCCGTTGCGCCGGGCGTCCGAGAGCCGCTCCAGGAGCAGCATGCCGACTCCCTCGGCCCAGCCCGCACCGTCCGCAGCGTCCGAGAAGGACTTGCAGCGGCCGTCCGGTGACATGGCCCGCTGTCGGCTGAACTCCACGAAGATGGTGGGGGACGACATGATGGCCACGCCGCCGGCCAGGGCCATCGTGCACTCGCCGGTGCGCAGCGACTGCACCGCCAGGTGCAGCGCCACCAGCGACGACGAACACGCCGTGTCCACGGTCACCGCGGGGCCTTCGAGGCCCAGCGTGTAGGAGATCCGTCCGGAGGCGACGCTGCCCGCGCTGCCGTTGCCTATGTGGCCCTCGAAGCCTTCGGGAGCCGACTGCATCCGGGCGGCGTAGTCGTTGTACATCACGCCGGCGAAGACGCCGCTGCGGCTGCCGCGCAGCGATTTCGGTTCGATGCCCGCCCGCTCCAGCGCCTCCCAGGAGGTCTCCAGGAGAAGTCGCTGCTGGGGGTCGGTGGCCAGTGCCTCGCGGGGCGACATGCCGAAGAACTCGGGGTCGAACTCCGCCGCTCCGTAGAGGAATCCGCCCTCGCGGGTGTAGCTCTTCCCCTGCTGGTCCGGATCCGGGTCGTAGAGGTTCTCCACGTCCCATCCCCGGTCGGTGGGGAAGACCGAGACGGCGTCGGAGCCGTTCGCGACCAGGTCCCACATCTCGTCGGGCGAGGTGACGCCGCCGGGGTAGCGGCAGCTCATCGCCACGATCGCGATGGGGTCGTGGTTCTTGGCCTCCAGCTCCTCAAGCCGGCGGCGGGCCTGCCGGAGGTCCGTGGTCGCCAGTTTGAGATAGGTGCGGAGTTTGTCCTCATTGGACATTCGAATTCAGCTCCCCGTGCATGTCGCGAAAAGAAGACGCGAAAGGAAAAACGGCCAGGTCCTACACGCCTCGTTTCAGGATTTCCCCAGCTCGTTCTCGAGGGCGCTGAACAATTCGTCGTCCGAGGCCGATTCGATGTCGCTGTCCGCGTGGGTGTCGTGCTCCGACCTCGCGCCGGCGGCGTCGCCGAGCCTGGCGAGGAAGGACTTCATCCGCACCATGACGTCCAGCCGCTTGATCTCGTCCCCGGCGAGGGCTTCGAGCATGCCCTCCATCCGGTCCAGTTCCGCGGCGATGGAGGCCGCCGCCCGGCCCGCGTCCCCGCTGCCGTCCTCGTCGAGCTCGATCTCCGTACGGAGGTACGTCGCGAGCGCGGCGGGGGTGGGGTAGTCGAAGATGAGGGTGACGGGCAGTCGCAGCCCGGTGGCCGCGTTCAGGCGGTTGCGGAATTCGACGGCCATGAGCGAGTCGAAGCCGAGCTCCATGAATCCGCGGTCCGGTTCGACGGTGGACGTGGTGGGGTGGCCGAGGATGGCCGCCGCGTCCTTGCGCACGAGCGACAGGAGCGTGTGCCTGCGGCCGGGCTCGTCGAGAGCGGTCAGCCGCTGCTTCAGCTCGGCCTCCCCCTCCGGCGCCGACGTCGGCGCCGCCCCCGTGCCCGCCACGGCGGTGCGCCGCGCGGGGAGGCGCACCAGGCCGCGCATGACCGGCGGCACCGCGTCCGGGTTCGTCGGGCGGTTGAGCGCGGCGCGGTCGAACTGGATCGGCAGGAGCGCGATCTCGCCCGACTGCTGGGCGGCGTCCAGGAGTTCCAACGCCCGGTCGGTCGCCAGCGCGGTCATGCCGCCGCGCGACAGCCGGCGGATGTCGGTTTCGGTGAGGCTCTCGGTCAGACCTGTGGTCCGGGCCCAGAACCCCCAGCCGAGGGCCAGGGCCGGACGGCCCTGCGCGCGCCGCCGCTGGGCCAGCGCGTCGAGGAAGGCGTTGGCGGCGGCGTAGTTGGCCTGTCCGAGACTGCCGAAGGTGGCGGAGGCGGAGGAGAAGAGCACGAACGCCGAGAGGTCCAGGTCGCGGGTCAGCTCGTCCAGGTGGATCGCCGCGTCGAGCTTGGGGCGCAGCACCGTGTCGAGGCGCTCCGGCGTGAGGGAGGAGACGACGCCGTCGTCGAGGGTGCCCGCGGCGTGCACGACCGCGGTCAGCGGGTGCTCGGCCGGAACTCCCGCCAGTACCCCGGCCAGGGCGTCCCGGTCGGCCGCGTCGCACGCGGCCACCGACACCCGCGCGCCCAGCGCTTCCAGCTCCGCCACCAGTTCGGCGGCGCCCGGGGCGCCCGCCCCGCTGCGGCTCACCAGCAGCAGGTGCCGCACACCGTGCTCGACCACCAGGTGCCGGGACACCACTGCGCCCAGGGTCCCGGTCGCGCCGGTCACGAGGACGGTGCCGGTACCGAAGGCGGGCGCGTCGTCCGCCGTGCCCGTGCCGGGCGCGCTCACGCGGGCCAGCCGCGGGACGCGCACGTCGCCCGCCCGCAGGGCGAGCTGCGGCTCGTTCCGGGCGGCCGACCAGGCGAGCGCGCCCGGCAGGGCGTCCCACGAGGCCTGCGCGCCGTCGGTGTCCACCAGGACGAAGCGGCCCGGGTTCTCGGTCTGCGCCGAACGCAGCAGGCCCCACACCGGGGCTGCCGCCAGGTCCGTCAGCTCTCCGTCCGGTCCGGTCGCCACCGCACCGCGCGTCACCAGCACCAGGCGCGATCCGGCCGCCGCGAACCGCTCGTCGGACAGCCATGCCCGGGTCAGTGCGAGCGCCCTGCGCAGCTCGGCTCGGACGGCCGCGGCCGTGTCGTCGCCGGTCCGGCCGGTGTCGGTGTCGGTGTCGGTTGAGCAGTCGACGAGCACGACGGGCGGAAGCGCGTCGCCTGCGGCGAACGCACCGCTGAGCGAGTCGAGGTCCTCGAAGGGCTTCACGTCCGTACGGCTGTCGCCGAGCGCGGAGGCCGCGCCGAGCGCGTCGCCGCCCACGATGGCCCACGGGACGGTGCCCGAGCCGGCCCGCTCGTGCGGGACCGGGCGGCTCTCCCACTCGATGCGGAAGAGCGCGTCGTGGAGCCGTCCCGGGTCGCCCGCCTTCCCGAGCCGCCCGGTGTCCACCGGTCGCATGACCAGCGACTCCACCGAGGCGACCGGGCGGCCGGTGTCGTCCGTCAGGGTCAGGGACACGGCGTCCGTGCCCGGCGTGGGCTTCATGGCCACCCGCAGGGCCGTGGCCCCGACCGCGTGCAGCGATACGCCGCGCCAGGCGAAGGGCAGCCGCGCCTGCGGTGCGGGGGCGGCGCCTTCGGCGTGCGCGGTCACCGCGGTCAGTCCCGCGGCGTGCAGCGCGGCGTCGAGCAGGGCCGGGTGGAGGCCGAAGCGCTGCGCCTCGGCCTGCCACTCCTCGGGCACCGCGATCTCGGCGAAGGTCTCGTCGCCGCGCCGCCAGGCCGCCCGCAGCCCCTGGAAGAGGGGGCCGTAGTGGTAACCGAGCTCGGCGAACTTCTCGTACACGTCGGCGCACTCGACCGGGGTCGCCCCGGTGGGCGGCCAGACGGCGAGGTCCTGGGCGGACGCCCCGGTCACGGGCGCCCCGGCCGCGACGACAGCCAGCACGCCGGTGGCGTGGCAGGTCCACGCCTCGTCGTACTCGGTGTCCTGCGGCTTCGAATGGACGCTCACCTCGCGCCGGCCGGAGTCGTCCGCGCCGGCGACGCTCACGCGCAGCTGAACGCCGCCCTTCTCGGGCAGCACCAGCGGGGCCTGGAGCGTGAGCTCCTCGACCAGGTCGCAGCCGACCTCGTCCCCCGCGCGGACCGCCAGCTCGACGAAGCCGGTCCCCGGCAGCAGCACCGTGCCCGCGACCGCGTGGTCCGCCAACCACGGGTGCGTGCGCAGCGAGAGCAGGCCCGTGAACACCACGCCCGCGGACTCGGGCAGCTCGACCGCCGCCCCGAGCAGCGGATGACCCGCCACCGCCAGGCCCAGACCGGACAGCCCGCCCTCCGCGACGCCACCGGCGTCCAGCCAGTAGCGGCGCCGCTGGAAGGCGTACGTCGGCAGCTCGACGCGCGCGGCGCCCGTCCCCTCGAACAGGGCCGCCCAGTCCACGTCCACGCCCTGGACCCACACCTCGGCCAGGGAGGTGAGGAAGCGGTCCAGGCCGCCGTCGTCGCGGCGCAGCGTGCTGGTCACGACGGCGGACGCGGCCTGCTCGCGGCTCTCCAGCGTCTCCAGGACGCCCATCGTCAGGACGGGGTGCGGGCTGATCTCGACGAACACGTGGTGCCCGTCGTCCGCCAGCGCGCGCACGCTCTCCTCGAAACGGACCGGCTCGCGCAGGTTGCGGTACCAGTACCCGGCGTCCAGCTTCGCCGTGTCGAGGACCCCGGCCGTCACGGCCGAGTAGTAGGGCACCTCGGAGGCGCGCAGCTCGACGCCGCGCAGCAGCTCGGCCAACTCCTGCTCCAGCACCTCGACATGGGCCGAGTGTGCGGAGAAGTCCACGCCGGGGACGATCCAGCGCATGACGCCGGCCTTGGCCAGGACGGTCCCGAAGCGGGTCAGCGCGTCGGCGTCGCCGGAGATCACCACGGCCTTCGGGCCGTTCACGGCGGCGATGGAGATCGTGTCGCCGAAGGGCTCGATCCGCTCGCGCACCCACTCCTCGGACGCCACGATCGACAACATCCCGCCGCGTCCCGCGATGGCCAGCAGAGCGCGGCTGCGCAGGGCGACGACGCGGAGCGCGTCCTCCAGGGACAGCACGCCGGCCACGTACGCGGCGGCGACCTCGCCCTGCGAGTGGCCCACGACGGCGGAGGGCCGCACACCGGCCGCGCGCCACATCGCCGCCAGCGACACCATCATCGAGAAGAGTGCGGGCTGCACGACGTCGACGCGCGCCAACGCGGCCTGATCCTCCAGCACTTCGCGCAGCGACCAGTCGACCAGCCCGCCCAGCAGCCGCTCGCACTCGTCCATCTGCGCGGCGAAGGCCGGTGAGGACTCCCACAGTTCGCGGGCCATTCCGACCCACTGCGAGCCCTGCCCGGGGAAGACGAACGCGACCCGGCGGCCGGGGCCGGAGGTGGCCGGACCGGCCACCACGCCCGGGGCCGTCGTCCCGCCCTCGGCCAGCGCGCCCAGCCCCGCGACGAGGTCGTCGCGCGAGGCCGCGACGACCACGGCGCGGTTCTCCAGGGCCGCCCGACCGGACGCCAGCGACCAGCCGACGTCCAGGGGGGACGGCTCGGCGCCGTCGCGCACCCGGTCCAGCAGGCGCGCCGCCTGGTCGCGCAGCGCGGCGGCGCCGCGGCCCGACACCACCCAGGGGAGCGCGGGAAGTGCGACCGGCCGGGCCGCGGGCGCGGCACCGGACGCGCGGTCCTGGTCCGGCGCCCCGGCCGGCTCGGCCGGGGCCTCGTACGCCGGGGCCTCTTCCAGGATGACGTGCGCGTTCGTACCGCTCACACCGAAGGAGGAGACACCGGCGAGCCGCGGGCGTTCTTCGGTCCGCGGCCACGCGCGCTGCTCGGTCAGCAGCTCGACGGCGCCCGCCGACCAGTCCACCTTCGTCGACCGCTCGGCCGCGTGGAGCGTCTGCGGCAGTACGCCGTGCCGCATCGCCAGCACCATCTTGATCACGCCGGCCACGCCGGCGGCGGCCTGAGTGTGGCCGATGTTCGACTTCATCGAGCCCAGCCACAGGGGCCGGTCGGCCGGGCGGACCTGCCCGTAGGTGGCGAGCAGCGCGTCGGCTTCGATCGGGTCGCCCAGCGAGGTGCCCGTGCCGTGCGCCTCCACGACGTCCACGTCCGAGGCCGAGGCCCGTGCGTTGGCGAGTGCCGCCCGGATCACCCGCTGTTGGGCGGGACCGTTCGGCGCCGTGAGGCCGTTGCTGGCGCCGTCCTGGTTGACGGCCGAGCCGCGCACCACGGCGAGCACCGGATGCCCGTTGCGGCGCGCGTCGGAGAGCCGCTCCAGCAGCAGTACTCCCGCGCCCTCGCCCCAGCCCATGCCGTCGGCCGAGTCGGCGAAGGCCTTGGAGCGCCCGTCCGCCGCCAGGCCGCGCTGGCGGGCGAACTCCACGAAGGCGACCGGCGTGGACATCACGGAGACGCCACCGGCCACGGCCAGGGAGCACTCCCGGCGGCGCAGCGAGTGCACCGCCTCGTGCAGGGCGACCAGGGAGGACGAGCAGGCCGTGTCCACGGTCACCGCGGGGCCTTCGAGGCCGAGGAAGTAGGAGAGGCGCCCCGAGAGCACCGCGCCGGAACCGCCGGTGACCACGTAGCCGGCGACGTCTTCGGTCACCGCTCCGGCGCCCGGGCCGTAGTGGGAGGGCGTGCCGCCCACGAAGACGCCCGTCTGGCTGCCCTTCAGCGACGTCGGGTCGATCCCGGCGCGTTCGATCAGCTCCCACGAGGCTTCGAGGAACAGCCGCTGCTGCGGGTCCATCGCCAGCGCCTCGCGGGGTGCGATCGCGAAGAAGCCCGCATCGAACTCGGCCGCGTCGCGGACGAAGCTGCCTTCGTTCACGTACGTCGTGCCCGTCCGGCCCGACGACCCGTCGGGGTCGTACAGCGCCTCGATGTCCCAGCCCCGGTCACCCGGGAGGGCGCCGGCGGCGTCGGTGCCCTGGGCGAGCAACTCCCACAGCGCTTCGGGGGAGTTCGCGCCTCCGGGGAACCGGCAGCTCACCGAGACGATCGCGATGGGCTCCTGCTCGCGCCCCTCCTGCTCCTGCAGTCGCGCCCTCGTCTTCTGCAGGTCGGTGGTGACCCACTTGAGGTACTCCCGGAGCTTGTCCTCGTTCTCCGTCATGACTTACCGAACTCCTGGTTGATGAAGTCGAATAGTTCGTTGTCCGTGACCGCGTCGAGCTGGTTCTCCGCGGGCCGGCCTTGCGCTGTGTCGGGGAGTCCCGCCGTCGATCCGTCGAGCCTCGACAGGAGGACGTGCAGGCGGGAGGAGAGCGTGGACCGCAGGTCCTCGTCCTCCGAGGGGATGGAGAAGAGCGCCGCTTCCAGCTTGTCGAGCTCGGCGATCGCCGACCCGGGCGCGCCGGCCGCGGTCCCCGCGAGCTGGGCCCGCAGGTGGGCGGCGAGGCCCAGCGGCGTCGGGTGGTCGAAGACCAGCGCCGTGGGAAGCCGCAGCCCGGTGGCGTTCTGCAGCCTGTTGCGGAGTTCGACGGCGGTCAGCGAGTCGAATCCGAGCTCCTTGAACGCCCGGTCCTCGCCCACCGCGTCGGGTCCCTCGTAGCGCAGTACGGCGGCGGCGGCCGAGCGCACCAGGTCGAGCAGCGTGCGTTCGAGCTCGGGCCCGCTCATCGTCGCGAACCGGTCGGCGGGCGACGGCGCCGACCCGCCGTCGGATCCGTCCCGCGCGCCGGTCGAGCCGGCCGCGTCGGACTGCTGGAGCGCCCGCTGGGCCTCGGGCAGGTCGTCGAGCAGCGGCCGCGGCCGGGCCGCGGTGAATCCGGGCGCGAAGCGCGACCAGTCCACGTCGGCCACCACGGCGCAGGTCTCGTCGTGGTCAAGGGCCTGTTGCAGCGCCGCGATCGCCAGGTCCGGGTCCATCGCGAGCACCCCGAGGCGGGCCATGTGCTCCTCCGCCCCGTTGTCGACCAGCATTCCCGCTCCGCGCCACGCGCCCCACGCGACGGACGTCGCGGGCAGGCCGCGGGAGCGGCGCCGCTCGGCCAGTGCGTCGAGGTGGGCGTTGGCGGCGCCGTAGGCGCCCTGCCCGCCGGCGCCCCACACACCCGCGTTCGAGGAGAAGAGGACGAAGGCGTCCAGCTCCTCGCCTTCCAGCAGCTCGTCCAGGTTGTCGGCGCCGGTCACCTTGCCCGAGGCGGCGTCGGAGAGCGTCGTGAGGTCGGTCGCGTCGAGCGTCGCGCTCGGCGCGACGCCCGCGGTGTGCACCACCGACCGGACGGGGGAACCGTCGGCCCGCAGTTGCTCCAACAGCGCCGCCAGCGCGGCGCGGTCCGCGACGTCGCACGCGGCGATCGTCACCCGGGCGCCCGCCTCCGTCAGCTCCCGCGAAAGCTCCTCGGCGCCCGTGGCCGCCATACCGTGACGGCTGGTCAGGACGAGGTGCTCCGCTCCGCCCCGCGCCAGCCAGCGGGCGACCTGCCCGCCCAGCGCACCGGTTCCACCAGTGACGAGGACCGTGCCCCGCGGCTTCCACGCACGCGCGGCCCGCACGTCACCGAGCGGTGCGTGCACGAGCCGCCGGGCGAAGAGGCCCGCCGTACGGAGTGCGAGCTGGTCCTCAGGACCCGCAGCGCCGCTCAGCACGCCGGAAAGTCGCGCCAGGACACGCGGGTCGGGGTTCTCGGGAAGGTCGATCAAGCCACCCCAACGCTGCGGGTGTTCCAGACCGACGACCCGGCCCAGCCCCCAGGTCCGGGCCTGCGCCGCGCTGACGGCGGCGCCGTCCGCACGCCCCGTGGACACCGCGCTCCGCGTCGCCAGCCACAGGGGCGCCGCCGACTCCGTGTCGCCGAGGGCCTGCACGAGGTGCAGGGTGGCGGCCAGGCCCGACGGAACCGCCGGGTGCGCCGGGTGCGGGTCCTCGTCGAGCGCGAGCAGCGAGAGCACACCGCTGATCCCGTCGGCCCCGCCGTGCCCGGCCAGGGTCTCCCGTACGCGCTCGGCCAGCCGCGCCCGGTCCCCTTCCGTCGGGTCCCCTTCCGTGGGGTCCCAGAGGAGCGGGACGACGGACGCGCCGCCGTCGGTCAGCGCCTGGGCGGCCGCTGCGGCCCACGGCGAATCGGCGTCCCCGGAAGGGACGACGAGCAGCCACGTGCCGGTCGCGGACGTCGCGGCCGCCGCCGGGTTCTCCGGCACCTGCTTCCAGGTGACGCGGTAGCGCCAGCCGTCGAGCGTCGAGCGGGTACGTCCCTGCCGGCGCCACGAGGAGAGCGCGGGGAGCAGGCTGCCGAGCGAGGACCGCTGGTCCTCGTCCTCGACCGCGAGGGTCGTGGACAGCGACCGCAGGTCCCCGTTCTCGACCGCCTCCCAGAACTGGGCGTCCAGCCGGCCGGTGGCCGTGTCCGCCGTCGCGCCCGCACCGCCGGCCGCCTCCGCGGCCGGTGCCTCCAGCCAGTACCGGCGCCGCTGGAAGGCGTACGTCGGCAGGTCCACCCGGCGCGCCCCGGAACCGGCGAACGCCTGCTCCCAGTCGACCTCGGCGCCCTGCACCCAGACCTCCGCCAGGGACGTCAGGAACCTGTCCAGGCCGCCGTCGTCGCGCCGGAGCGTGCCGCAGACCACGGGAGGAGCCGTCGGGCTCTGCCCGGAGACCTCCAGCGTCTCCTGCACGCTGACGGTGAGGACGGGGTGGGAACTCACCTCGACGAAGGTGCCGTGCCCCTGCTCGGCCAGCGTCTCGATCGCGCTGCGGAACCGGACCGTCTCCCGCAGGTTCTGGTACCAGTACCCGGCGTCGAGGCCGGTGGTGTCCAGCCATTCCCCCTTCACGGTCGAGAAGAACGGCACCCGCGAGGCCTTCGGCCGTACGGCCGCCAGCACCTGGGCGAGTTCGTCCTCGATCCGCTCCACGTGGAAGGTGTGCGAGGCGTAGTCGACGGGGATCCGTCGGACCCTGATCTCGTCCGCCGCGCAGGAATCCGTCAACTCGTCCAGTGCGGCCGGGTCACCGGCCACCACGACCGAGGTGGGGCCGTTGACGGTGGCGATCGAGAGTCGGCCGTCCCACCCGGCTATGCGCTCGGTCGCTTGCTCAACGGACAACTGCACCGATGCCATCCCTCCGTGCCCGGCCAAACTCCCGGCAATGGCTTGCGACCGCAATGCCACCACCCGAGCACCGTCCTGCAAGGACAGCCCGCCCGCGACGCAGGCGGCGGCGATCTCGCCCTGCGAGTGTCCCACCACGGCCGCCGGCTCCACGGCGAACGACTGCCACAGCGCGGCCAGTGAAACCATCACCGCCCACGAGACCGGCTGGACCACGTCCACCCGCTCAAGTGACGGGGCGCCAGGCGCCGCACGGACAACGGCCTCCAGGTCCCAGTCCACGAACTCGGCCAGGGCCCGGCCGCACTCGGCCATCCGCTCGGCAAAGACCGGAGCGGAATCCATCAGATCCACCGCCATGCCCGCCCACTGCGAACCCTGACCCGGGAACACGAACACCACCCGGCCACCGGACCCGGAGGTCGCGCCCTCCACGAGGCCGGAAACCGACTCCCCGCGGGCGAGGGCCGCGAGGCCCGTGCCCAGGTCGTCCCCGCTGCCGACGACGACCGCGCGGTGCTCGAACACCGACCTGCTGGTGGCGAGCGACCATCCGACGTCCACCGGCGACGGCTCCGCGTCGCCCCGCACGAGCGACCCCAGCCGCGCCGCCTGACCCCGCAGGGCCTGCGCGCTCCGGCCCGACACGATCCACGGCACGGTCACCGGACGGGCGGAAGTCGCCGCCCCTTCGGTCAGATCGGCCAATTCGGCCTGGTCGGCCCGGTCGGCCGGACCCGCCGCGGGCGTCCGGGGGGACTCCGCGGGCTGGTCCGCGGGCTGGTCCGCGGGCTGTTCGAGGATCACGTGCGCGTTGGTACCGCTCACGCCGAACGACGACACACCCGCACGACGGGGACGGCCTTCGTCCTGCGCCCACGGCCGCGGCTTGCTCAGCAGCTCGACCGCGCCCGCCGACCAGTCCACCTTCGACGACGGCTCGTCCGCGTAGAGCGTTTCCGGCAGTACGCCGTGGTGCATCGCCTGCACCATCTTGATCACACCGGCCACACCCGCGGCGGCCTGCGCGTGACCGATGTTCGACTTCAACGAGCCCAGCCACAGCGGCCGTTCGGCGGGACGGTCCTGGCCGTAGGTGGCCAGCAGCGCCTGCGCCTCGATCGGGTCGCCCAGCGTCGTACCCGTACCGTGCGCCTCCACCACGTCCACATCGGCCGCGGACACACCCGCATTCGCGAGGGCCGCCCGGATCACCCGCTGCTGCGAAGGACCGTTCGGAGCCGTCAGACCGTTGCTCGCACCGTCCTGGTTCACCGCGGAACCACGCACCACCGCCAACACCGGATGCCCGTTGCGCCGGGCGTCCGACAGCCGCTCCAGCAGCAACATGCCCGCGCCCTCGGCCCATCCGGTGCCGTCCGCGCCGTCCGAGAAGGACTTGCAGCGGCCGTCCGGGGACAGCGCCCGCTGCCGGCTGAACTCGACGAACGTCATCGGCGTGGACATCAACGTGACGCCGCCCGCCAGGGCGAGCGTGCACTCGCCGTTGCGCAGCGCCTGGGCAGCCAGGTGCAGGGAGACCAGGGACGACGAGCACGCGGTGTCGACCGTGACGGCCGGGCCCTCCAGGCCGAAAGTGTACGAGAGGCGGCCGGAAGCCACGCTGCCCGCGCTGCCGTTGCCGAGGAAGCCCTCGAACCCTTCGGGCACGGTCCGCAGCCGCGAACCGTAGTCGTTGTACATCACGCCGGCGAAGACACCGGTCCGGCTGCCGCGCAGCGACTTCGGGTCGACGCCCGCACGCTCGATCGCCTCCCACGCGATCTCCAGGAGCAGTCGCTGCTGGGGGTCGGTGGCCAGTGCCTCGCGCGGCGACATTCCGAAGAACTGCGGGTCGAACTCCGCTGCCGCGTGCAGGAAGCCGCCCTCTCGGGTGTACGTCTTGCCCTGCCGCTCCGGGTCCGGGTCGTAGAGGTCCGAGTCCCATGCCCGGTCCGTCGGGAACTCCGAGATCGCGTCCACACCACCGTCGACCAGGTCCCACAGCGCCTCGGGAGAGTCGACACCGCCGGGATAGCGGCAGCCCATTCCCACGATCACGATCGGGTCGTCGAGGTCGCTCGCGGAGGACGGCACGAGCACGCCCGCCGATGCGGTCGAGAGGTGTCCCGCGCCGAAGAGTTCGTCGTTCAGGTGGGTAACGAGAGCACCGGGTGAAGGGTGGTCGAAGACGAGCGTGGCGGGGAGCCGCAGCCCGGTCGCCGCATTGAGCCGGTTGCGCAGTTCCACTGCCGTCAACGAGTCGAAGCCGAGCTCCTTGAAGGCCCGCCCGTCCTCGATCGCATCCGCCGAACCGTGCCCGAGAACGGTCGCGATGAGCCCGCGCACGAACTCCGACAGCGCACGCTTCCGGTCGCCTTCGAGCAGCCCGGACAGCCGCTGGACCAGCTCCTTCGCGGCCCCGCCCTGCTCCGCCGCTCGCGCTCGGCGCACCGGCCCGCGGACCAGCCCGCGCAGTACGGCGGGCACCTCGGCGCCCAGCTCGCGCAGCGCCGACTGGTCGAAGCGCACCGGCAGCAGGAGTGCCTCGTCCGCCGCGAGAGCGGCGTCGAAGAGCGCCAGACCGTCCTGCGAGGACAGCGCCACCAGGCCCGAACGCGCCACGCGCGCCAGATCCGCCCGGCCCATCTCACCGGTCATCCCGCTGCTCTGCTGCCACAGCCCCCATGCCAGCGAGCTGGCCGGCAGGCCCTCGGCACGCCGTACGGTCGCCAGCGCGTCCAGGAACACGTTCGCCGCGGCGTATCCGCCCTGGCCCGCGCTGCCCAGCACGCCCGATGCCGAGGAGAACAGCACGAACGCCGACAGGTCGAGGTCACGGGTCAGCTCGTGCAGGTTCCACGCCGCGTCCACCTTCGGACGCAGGACCCGCTCCACGCTCTCGACGTCCAGGCCCGTGATCAGCCCGTCGTCCAACACGCCCGCGGCGTGCACGACCGCGGTCAGCGGGTGCTCGGCCGCGACTCCCGCCAGTGCCCCGGCCAGCGCGTCCCGATCGGCCACGTCGCACGCGGCCACCGACACCCGCGCGCCCAGCGCCTCCAGCTCCGCCACCGACTCCGCCGCACCGGGGGCGTCTCCCCCGCTGCGACTCACCAGCAGCAGGTGCCGCACGCCGTGCTCCACCACTAGGTGCCGGGCCACCACACCGCCGAGCGTCCCGGTGGCACCGGTCAGCAGCACCGTGCCGGCCGGGTCCCATGCCCGCGCCTCCTGCGGTGCGGGCGGGGTCGCCCGCAGCAGCTTCGGCACGTGCACGGCACCGTCGCGCACGGCCAGCTGCGGCGCGTCGGAGGACAGCAGCCCATCCGGCAGCCCGGTGGCTCCATCGGTGTCGACGAGCACGAACCGACCCGGGTTCTCCGTCTGCGCCGAGCGCAACAGCCCCCAGACCGGGGCCGCGCCCAGATCGGTCACCGTCTCCTCGGGGCCGGCCGCCACCGCACCGCGCGTCACCAGCACCAGGCGCGATCCGGCCTCCTCGAACCGCTCGTCCGCGAGCCACGCCTGCGCCAGCGCCAGGGCGCGGTGCACGGCCTCGTGGGCGGCCCGAGCGGTCTCGCCGGTGCCGCCGGTCCCGCTGGTCTCGCCCGTTCGTGAGACGAAGGGGACGAGCACGACGTCGGGGACCGCGGCACCGTTCTCGACGGCCGCGCTCAGCGCCGCGAGATCGGCGTGGACCTCGGCCCCGGGAACCCCGAGTCCGGTCTCCGTACCCGGAGCCCCGATCACCGCCCACGGTCCGCGCCGGGCCGCCACGGCAGCCTCGTGCGTGGTCACCTGCGGTGCCTGCGCCCAGTCGACCCGGAACAGCGCTTCGTCCGCCCCACTACGGGCCGCGTTCGCGATCTGGTCGGGGTCCATGGGCCGCAGGACGAGGGACTCGACCGCCGCGACGGGCTGCCCGGTGCTGTCGGCGACCGTCACCGACACCGAATCGTCGGCATCGGCGGGCGCGAGGCGCACCCGCAGGGCCGCCGCGCCGCTCGTGTACAGGGACACACCGCGCCACGCGAAGGGCAGCCTCGGCCGGCTGTCGGAGAAGATCCCGCTCAGCCGCAGACCGTGCAACGCCGCGTCCAGCAGCGCCGGGTGCAGCCCGAACTGGGCGGCGTCCTCCTGCGCGTCCTCGGGCAGCACCGCTTCGGCGAACACCTCGTCGCCGCGGCGCCAGGCCGCCCGTACGTGTCGGAACATCGGCCCGTAGCCGTAGCCGTCGGCCTCGAAGTCCTCGTACATGCCGTCGGTGTCCAGCGCCACGGCACCCTCCGGCGGCCAGACCGCCAGATCGGCCACGGGCTGGGCGGCGCCGGTCGTCAGCGCACCCGTCGCATGGCACGTCCACTCCGTGTCGGTGTACGCATCGGCCGATCGCGAGTAGACGCTGAACGTACGCCGACCCTGTTCGTCCGACTCGGCGACGGTCATGCGCAGTTGGACGCCGCCCTTCTCGGGCAGCACCAGCGGGGCCTGGAGCGTGAGCTCCTCGACCACGTCGCAGCCGACCTCGTCACCCACGCGGACCGCGAGTTCCACGAAGCCGGTCCCCGGCAGCAGCACCGTGCCCGCGACCGCGTGGTCCGCCAGCCACGGGTGCGTGCGCAGCGACAACCGCCCCGTGAACACCACACCCGCGGAATCCGGCAGCTCCACCGCCGCGTCGAGCAGCGGATGACCCGCCACCGCCAGGCCCAGACCCAGGCCCGACAGCCCGCCGTCCCCGGCGCCACCTGCGTCGAGCCAGTAGCGGCGCCGCTGGAACGCGTACGTCGGCAACTCGACCCGCGACGCACCCGTCCCCTCGAACACACCGGCCCAGTCGACGTCCACGCCCTGGACCCACACCTCGGCAAGCGACGCGTAGAACCTGTCCAGACCGCCCTCATTGCGGCGCAGCGTGCCCGCCACGATGGCGGACTCGGCCTGGTCCTGGACACTCATCGTCAGCACGGGATGCGCGCTGACCTCGATGAAGGTGCCGTGCCCCTGCGCGACCAGATCCTCGATCGCACCCTGGAAACGGACCGTCTGACGCAGATTCCGATACCAATACCCGGCATCGAGAGTCGTCGTGTCCAGCCAGTCACCGTTCACCGTGGAGAAGAACGGCACCCGTGCGGCCATGGGCTCAACTTGCGCCAACACTTCGGCGAGCTCGCCCTCGATCCGCTCCACATGCGAGGTGTGCGAGGCGTAATCCACCGCAACCCGGCGCGCCCGAACACCCTCCGCTTCGCACGCGGCGAGAAGCTCGTCCAACGCCTCCGGCTCACCCGCGACGACGGTGGAGGTGGGGCCGTTCAGCGCCGCGACCTCCAGCCGACCCGCCCAACCCACCAGACGGGACTCGACCTCCGCCAGCGGCAGCGCGACGGACATCATTCCGCCGAACCCGGCCAGGCTGCCCGCAATGGCCTGCGACCGCAGCGCCACCACACGAGCACCATCCTGCAACGACAGCCCGCCCGCGACACAAGCCGCGGCGATCTCACCCTGCGAATGACCCACCACAGCGGACGGCTTCACACCGAACGACTGCCACAACTCCGCCAGGGAAACCATCACCGCCCACGAAACGGGCTGGACCACATCCACCCGCTCAAGCGACGGCGCACCCTCGACCTGGCGCACCACATCGAGCAGATCCCAGTCCACGAACTCCGCCAACGCCCGACCACACTCGGCCATCCGCCCAGCGAACACCGGCGAAGAATCCAGCAGATCCACCGCCATCCCCACCCACTGCGAACCCTGACCCGGGAACACGAACACCACCCGGCCACCGGACCCCGAAACCACACCCTCCACCAGACCCGACGCTGGCAGACCATCACGCAACGCGCCTACACCAGAAGCGAGTTCACCCAGCGCACCACCGACCACCACGGCACGGTTCTCGAACTCCGCCCGCCCCGCGGCCAACGACCAACCCACATCCACAGGCGACAGACCCGCACCACCGGACTCGACGAGCGACGACAAGCGCCCGGCCTGACCGCGCAGCGCCTCGACACTCCGGCCGGACACCACCCACGGCACCGCCACCGGTGCCACGGGCTCCGTCGCCGTCTCAGCGACCTCGACCTCGACCTCAGGAGCCTGCTCAAGGATCACGTGCGCGTTCGTACCGCTCACACCGAACGACGACACACCCGCACGACGGACCCGGTCAACAGCACCGGGCACCCACTCGCGCGCCTCCGTCAACAGCTCGACCGCACCCGCCGACCAATCCACCTTCGACGACCGCTCGCCGACGTGCAACGACTCAGGCAGCAGCCCATGGCGCATTGCCTGCACCATCTTGATCACGCCACCCACGCCGGCCGCAGCCTGCGCGTGACCGATGTTCGACTTCAACGATCCCAGGTACAGGGGACGTTCGGCCGGACGGTCCTGGCCGTAGGTCGCGATCAGCGCCTGCGCCTCGATCGGGTCGCCCAGGGTCGTACCGGTGCCGTGCGCCTCCACCGCGTCCACGTCCGCCGCGGAGACCCGGGCATCGGCCAGGGCCGCGCGGATGACGCGCTGCTGCGAAGGACCGTTCGGAGCCGTCAGACCGTTGCTCGCACCGTCCTGGTTCACCGCGGAACCACGCACCACCGCCAGCACCGGATGCCCGTTGCGCCGGGCGTCCGACAGCCGCTCCAGCAGGAGCACGCCGGCGCCCTCGGCCCAGCCCGTACCGTCCGCCCCGTCCGAGAACGACTTGCAGCGGCCGTCCGGTGCGAGTCCGCGCTGGCGGCTGAACTCCACGAAGACCATCGAGGTGGCGAGTACGTTCACGCCGCCCGCGAGGGCGAGCGTGCACTCACCGTTGCGCAGCGACTGCACCGCCAGGTGCAGCGCCACCAGCGACGACGAACACGCCGTGTCCACCGTCACCGCGGGGCCCTCAAGACCCAGCGTGTAGGCGACACGACCCGAGATCGCCGAGGTGGTGCTGCCGGTCAGGTAGTAGCCCTCGCTGCCTTCGCCGGACTGCTCCATGCCGAAGGCGTAACCCTGGGCCGCGGCTCCGGTGAACACGCCCGCCCGGGATCCGCGCACGGCGGCGGGGTCGATGCCCGCCCGCTCGAAGGCCTCCCACGAGGTCTCCAGGAGCAGCCGCTGCTGCGGGTCCATGGCCAGGGCCTCGCGCGGCGAGATCCCGAAGAAGCCCGCGTCGAAGTCGGCGGCGGTGTGCAGGAAGCCGCCGCTACGGACGTACGACTTGCCGGGGCGATCGGGATCGGCGTCGTACAGCGCGTCCAGGTCCCAGCCGCGGTCGGTCGGGAAGTCGGTGATGCCGTCGCCGCCCGCGGCCAGCAGGTCCCAGAGCGCCTCCGGGGACGCGACGTCGCCCGGGAAGCGGCAGCTCATGCTGACGATGGCGATCGGGTCGTCCGCCCGCGGGGCGGACGCGTACGGCAGGACCGCTGTGGCGTCGGTCCCGGACCGGGCGCCGAGCAGTTCCTCGCGCAGGTGTCGCGCGAGCGCGGCCGGCGTGGGGTGGTCGAAGACGAGGGTGGCGGGCAGCCTCAGCCCGGTCGCCGCGTTCAACCGGTTGCGCAGTTCCACCGAGGTCAGGGAGTCGAAGCCGAGCTCCTTGAAGGCGCGGCTCTCCTCCACCGCTGCCGCTGATCCGTGGCCGAGGACCACCGCGACGTGGCCGCGTACGAACTCCGAGAGCTCCACGAGCTGTTCGGCTTCGGGACGGCCGGCCAGCTGCCGGGCCAGCCCGGTGGGCGCGGCCGAGGTGCCGGTGGACGCCGTGGCCCGGGCGCGCTGTACGGGGCCCCGGACGAGGCCGCGCAGCAGCGCGGGTACGGGCGTGCCGGAGGTCCGCAGTGCGGCGGGGTCGAGCCCCACCGGCAGCAGGAGCGGCTCGGCGGTCGCGACGGCCGCGTCGAAGAGCGCCAGGCCCTCGTCGGACGAGAGCGCGGTCAGTCCGGAGCGTGCGATGCGGGTGCGGTCCGCCTCGCCCAGCTCGCCCGTCATCGTGCTGTTCTGCTCCCACAGGCCCCATGCCAGCGACGTGGCAGGCAGGCCCTCGGTGCGACGGACCGCCGCGAGGGCGTCGAGGAAGACGTTCGCCGCCGCGTAGCTGCCCTGACCGGCATTGCCGAGGACACCGGAGACGGAGGAGTAGAGGACGAAGGCCGACAGGTCCAGGTCACGCGTCAGTTCGTGGAGGTGCCACGCGGCGTCGACCTTCGGGTTCAGCACTCCGTCGATCCGCTCGGGGGTGAGCGCGTGGATCATTCCGTCGTCGAGCACGCCGGCCGTGTGGACGACCGTGGTGAGCGGGTGTTCGGCCGGGATGCCGGCGAGGAGCCCCTGCAGCGCCGATCGGTCGGCGACGTCGCAGGCCACCACGCGCGCCCGGGCGCCGAGCCCGGCGAGCTCCGCGACCAGTTCCGCCGCGCCGTCGGCTTCGGGTCCGCGGCGGCTGACGAGCAGCAGTTCCCGCACGTCGTGTCGCTCCACGAGGTGACGGGCGACGAGCCTGCCGAGCGTTCCGGTCGCTCCGCTCACGAGGGCGGTGCCGTTCCCGGCGCCGGCCAGCGGGGCCGGTACGGTCAGCACGACCTTGCCGATGTGGCGGGCCTGGCTCACGTAGCGGAAGGCGTCTGGGGCCCGTCGGATGTCCCACGTGGCGACGGGCAGGGGTGTGATCACCCCTTGCTCGAAGAGGTCCAGGAGCTCCAGCAGGATCTCCTGGGTGCGGTCCAGGCCGGCCTCATTGAGGTCGAACGCCTGGTAGGCGACGCCCGGGTGCGCCGTGGCGACCTCGGCGGGGTCCCGCTTGTCGGTCTTGCCCATCTCCAGGAACCGCCCGCCGCGCGGCAGCAGCCGCAGCGACGCGTCCACGAACTCGCCGGCGAGCGCGTCGAGCACCACGTCCATGCCCCGGGCGCCGGTGGCGTCGCGGAACGCGTCCTCGAAGTCCAGCGTGCGGGAGGAGGCGATGTGCGCATCGTCGAGCCCGGAGCCGCGCAGGGCGTGCCACTTGCCCTCGCTGGCCGTGCCGAAGACCTCGGCTCCCCAGTGCCGGGCGAGCTGCACGGCGGCCATGCCGACGCCGCCCGCGGCGTTGTGCACGAGGACGGATTCCCCGGGCTGCACTGCGGCGAGGTCGCGCAGGCCGTAGTAGGCGGTCAGGAAGACGACGGGCACGGAGGCGGCCCGCACGTACGACCAGCCGTTGGGCATCGGGGCCAGCATCCGCCGGTCGGTGACGGCGAAGGGGCCGAACGAGCCGGAGAAGACGCCCATGACCTGGTCGCCGGGGACCAGATCGGTCACGCCCGAACCGACTTCGGTGACGACGCCGGCGCCCTCGTTGCCCATGACCTGCTGGTCGGGAACGACGCCCAGGGCCAGCACCACGTCCCGGAAGTTCATGCCGGCCGCGCGGATCTGCACCCGCACCTGGCCGGCTTCGAGCGGCTGCTCGCCCGCCGGGCTCTCCAGCAGTTCGAGGTTGGCGAAGGATCCCTTCTGGGGGATCTCCAGGCTCCACGCCGACGCCCCCGCCGGCGGAACCAGCATTCCGCCCCCGTGCGCCAGGCGTGCCACGCGCGGGACCCGCACCTCGCCGGCCCGCAGCGCCAGCTGCGGTTCGTCGTGGGTCGCCGCCCAGGCGAGTGCCGTCGCCAGCGCCTCTCGGGACTCGGGTGTGCCGTCCGTGTCCATCAGCACGAACGCGCCGGGGTTCTCGGTCTGCGCCGACCGCAGCAGTCCCCACACGGGGGCCGCCGTCAGGTCCGTCACGTCACCGTCGGAGCCGGCCGCCACCGCGCCCCGCGTCAGCACCACCAGCCGGGCACCGGTGAACCGCTCGTCCGCCAGCCACGCCTGGACCAGCGCCAGCGCGCGGTGGCTCGCCGCGTGCGCGGCCGACGGCGTCGCCGATCCGTCCGTCTCCCGCGGCGGGTCCGCGGGATCCTGGACCGCGACCACGACGACGTCCGGCAGCTCGGCGCCGGCCGTCACCGCCTCACCGAGGGCTGCCAGGTCCGGGTACGCGGCTGCGCCCTGGACCTCCACGGAGGTGCCGATCCGCACGATGCCGGGGGCACGGGTGGCGTCATGGGGCGCCGGGGTCCCGGTGGCCGCCGTGGTCCAGTCGATGCGGAACAGCGTGTCGTGCTCGGGCAGCTTGCCCGCGGCCGCTGCCAGCTGTTCGCGGTCCACGGGCATGCAGACCAGCGACTCCACCGTCGCCACCGGTTGCCCCGTACCGTCGGCCACCGTCACCGAGACGGTGTCCGTACCCGCCGGTGCCAGCCGGACGCGCAGCATCGACGCACCCGCCGCCCGCAGCGACACACCGCGCCACTCGAACGGCAGCCGTGCGCGTCCGTCGGCGAAGAAGCTGCCCAGCTGTACTCCGTGCAGCGCCGAGTCCAGCAGGGCCGGGTGCATGCCGAAGCGACCGGCCGCTTCCTGGTGCTCCGCGTCGAGGGCCACCTCGACGAAGACCTCGTCGCCGCGCCGCCATGCCGCGCGCACTCCCTGGAACACCGGGCCGTAGCCGTAGCCGTCGGCCTCGAACCGCTCGTACATGTCGTCGACGGGCACGTCCTCGGCGCCTGCCGGCGGCCATTCCACGAGGTCGGCCGCCGGCTGCACACCGCCGGCCGCCAGCACACCCATGGCGTGGCAGGTCCACTCTCCGGCCGCCGACGTCTCCTCGTCACGGGAGTAGACGGTCAGCGTGCGGCGCCCGGCTTCGTCGGGCTCGCCCACCATGATCTGGAGCTGTACGACGCGGCCCTCGGCCAGGACGAGCGGCGTCTGGAGGGTCAACTCCTCGACGGTGTCGCATCCGACCTGGTCACCGGCCCGTACGGCCAGCTCCACGAAGCCGGTGCCCGGGAACAGCACCGTGCCCGCGACCGCGTGGTCCGCCAGCCAGGGGTGGGTCCGCAGCGACAGCTGTCCCGTCAGCAACAGTCCGTCGGCGCCGGCCAGCTCCACGGCGGCGCCCAGCAGGGGGTGCTCCGCCGACCCGAGTCCGAGGCCGGCCACGGAGCCGGCGCCCGCGAGGTCACCGGAGGGTTCGAGCCAGTAGCGCTGGCGTTGGAAGGCGTACGTCGGCAGGTCCACCCGGGACGCACCCGTCCCCTCGAACGCCCGGGTCCAATCGACGGGAACACCGTGCGTCCACGCACGCGCCACACCGGCTATGAACGAGCGTTCCTCGCCGCGACCCGAGCGCAGCACGGGGACGAACACGCCGTCCGACACGCACTGCGCACCCATCGCGCTCAACACACCATCGGGGCCCAACTCCACGAACACGGAGACACCTTGGGCCGCGAGAGCCTCCACGCCGTCCGCGAAACGAACCGCTCCGCGCACGTGCCGCACCCAGTACTCCGGCGAACACAACTCATCCGCCGACGCCACCGCACCCGTCACGTTCGACACCACCGGAACCACCGGCGCGTTGTACGTCAGCCCCGCCGCGACCTCACGGAACTCCTCCAACATCGCGTCCATCCGCGGCGAATGGAACGCGTGCGAGACGACCAGCCGCTTCGTCTTGCTGCCCCGGGCCTTGAGCGCCGCCGCGACTTCCAACACGGCGTCCTCGTCACCGGACAGCACCACAGCCGACGGACCGTTCACCGCCGCGATCGACACGCGATCCGCGCAATCGACCAGCAGCTCCGCAACCTCCGCCTCCGACGCCTGCACCGCCACCATCGCGCCACCCGAAGGCAGCGCCTGCATCAGACGACCACGCGCAGCCACCAGACGCGCCGCGTCCTCCAACGACCACACACCCGCCACACACGCGGCAACCAACTCACCGATCGAGTGACCGCCCACGAACTCGGGCCGCACACCCCACGATTCGATCAGCCGGAACAACGCCCACTCCACGGCGAACAGACCCGCCTGGGTGAACACCGTCTCGTCCAAAGCGCCCTCAGCACCGCCCTCACCGAAGACGACCTCACGCACCCCACCCACCACATGACCGGACAACTCCCGGTCCAACACGGCACACACCTCGTCGAACGCACCCGCGAACACCGGGAAGCGCTCGTACAACTCCCGCCCCATACCGACCCGCTGCGAACCCTGACCCGAGAACAACACGGCAGGACCACTGGCCAACACCCCAGCGCCCTCCGGGCCCTCGACGAGACCCGGCACGGATTCCCCTCGGGCCAGACCGTTCAGCGCGGCCATCAGCTCATCGGCCGAACCGCCCGTCACCACGGCGCGGTTCTCGAACTCCGCCCGCCCCGAAGCCAGCGACCAACCCACGTCCACCGGCGACAGGTCCGCGTCACCCTCGACCCGGGACACCAGGCGCGCGGCCTGCGCACGTAATCCGTCGACCCCGCGCCCGGAGACCACCCACGGCGTCACCGAAGGGCTGCTCTGCGGGACCGGGCGCTCTGCCGACTGTTCGGCCGGCTGCTCCGCCGGCTGCTCGATGATGACGTGGGCGTTCGTACCGCTCACGCCGAACGACGACACGCCCGCACGACGCGGACGTCCCTCGACCGCCGGCCACTCCCGCGCCTCGGCGAGGACCTCGACCGCACCCGCGGACCAGTCGACCTCCGACGACGGCGCGTCCACGTACAGCGACTTCGGCAGTGTGGCGTGGTGCATCGCCTGCACCATCTTGATCACGCCCGCCACGCCTGCGGCGGCCGCGGTGTGGCCGATGTTCGCCTTCAAGGAGCCGATCAACAGCGGCCGGTCCTCGGGCCTGCCCTGTCCGTAGGTGGCGAGCAGCGCGTCGGCCTCGATCGGGTCGCCGAGCGACGTGCCCGTGCCGTGCGCCTCCACCGCGTCGACCTCGGCGGTGGTCAGTCCGGCGCTCGCCAGTGCGGCGCGGATGACGCGCTGCTGGGAGGGGCCGTTCGGAGCCGTCAGGCCGTTGCTCGCACCGTCCTGGTTGACGGCCGAACCACGCACCACCGCGAGGACCGGGTGGCCGTTGCGGCGCGCGTCCGACAGCCGCTCCAGCAGCAGTACGCCCGACCCCTCGCCCCATGCCGTCCCGTCGGCGCCGTCCGCGAACGGCCGGCACCGGCCGGTGCGGGACAGTGCGCCCTGCCGGCTGAACTCGACGAAGATCTCCGGCGTGGACATCACGGTCACGCCACCCGCGAGGGCGAGCGTGCACTCACCGTTCCGCAGCGCCTGCGCCGCCAGGTGCAGGGTCACCAGGGACGACGAGCAGGCCGTGTCCACGCTGACCGCGGGCCCCTGGAGGCCGAGGGTGTACGAGAGCCGGCCCGAGACCACGCTGGCCGCGATACCGGTGGCCAGGTAGCCCTCGGACTGCTTGGGCGCCCGGCGCAGCAGGGCCGCGTAGTCCTGCCCGTTGGTGCCGGCGAACACGCCGGTACGGCTGCCCTTCAGCGACGACGGGTCGATGCCCGCCCTCTCGATCGCCTCCCAGGACGTCTCCAGCAGGAGCCGCTGCTGCGGGTCGAGCGCCATGGCCTCGCGGGGCGAGATCCCGAAGAACGCGGGGTCGAACTCGCCGACGTCATGGAGGAATCCGCCCTCCCGGACGTACGAGGTGCCCGGCCGCGACAGCTCCGGGTCGTACAGGCCCTCGGTGTCCCAGCCCCGGTCGGTGGGGAACTCGGTGAAGGCGTCGCCACCGGACGCCAGCAGGTCCCACAGCTCCTCGGGGGAGGTCACTCCTCCGGCGTACCGGCAGCCCATGCCGATGATCGCGATCGGCTCGTGCTCTCCCGACTGCACTTCCTGGAGGCGCTGTCGTGCCTCGTGGAGCTCACCGGTCACTCGCTTCAGAAAATACCGAAGCTTGTCCTCGCTGCTGTTCGTCACGCCGTACCACTCCAGGGGTTCAGAAAGTCTTCACAGAGTTCAAAGGGGTGACCTCGATCGAGGTCAGGAGATGCCGAGCTCATTGCTGATGAAGTCGAAGACGTCGTCGTCCGAGGCCGAGGCGAACTTCTCCGCCGCGGAGGTATCGGTGACGGTTTCGTCCGTTGCACCGCTGCACAGTTGGAGCAGTGCCTTCAGCCGGAGCGAGATCTCGCCGCGGGCGGACTCTTCGGATTCCGGGACGAGCTCGGTCAGCTCGGAGGCGAGCCGGTCGAGGTCCCCGAGGACGGTGTCGAAGCGCTTGGGCCCACCGCCGAGCTTCAGTTCGCTCCGCAGGTGGTCGGCAAGGGTTCGTGGGGTGGGATGGTCGAAGGCGATCGTGGCCGCCAGTCGCAGTCCGGTCACCCGGTTGAGGCGCTTGCGGAGTTCGACGGAGGCCAGGGAGTCGAAGCCGAGGTCCTTGAAGGCCCGATCGGCCGTGATGGCATCGGAGTTGGGGTGGCTGAGTACGTCCGCGACCTGTGCGCTGACCAGGTTGAGCACCTTGCGGTCCTGCTCGGCGGAGGTGAGAGCGGCCAGTTCGGCGCGGAGCGCCCCGCTCGGTTCCGCATCGGTGACGGCGCCCTGGGCGTCCATCGCCTGCAGGGTGCTGTGGGCTTCGGGAATCCCGGTGATCAGTGGTGCCGGCCGGCCCGTCGCGAGCCTGGGAGCGAAGCGCTTCCAGTCGACGTCCGCCACGATGAGGCAGTTCTCGTCCCGCTCCAGGGCCTCGCCCAGGAGGGTCACCGCGTCATCCGGCGCCATCGGAAGGATGCCGCCGTGCTGGAGTCGCTCCTCGCCCACGCCCGTGGCCAGACCGCCGTCGGACCATGCGCCCCAGGCGATGGAGGTGCCGGGGAGTCCGAGCCCACGACGCTGTTCCACCAACGCGTCCAAGAACGCATTGGCCGCCGCGTAGTTACCCTGCCCAGCACCACCCACCGCCCCCGCCAACGACGAGAACATCACGAACAACGACAGGTCCAGACCCCGCGTCAACTCGTCCAAATGCCGTGCGGCATCCGCCTTCGACCGCAAGACGAAAGCCAACCGCTCCGGCGTCAACGACCCGATCACACCGTCATCGAGAACACCGGC
>NZ_JBIWAJ010000039.1:0-26619 GCF_044759975.1 Streptomyces sp. NPDC098789 | reverse complement strand
AACGGATACTTCCTCGGTGCGGACATCGTCCGGGTTCCTCTCACGAGACCCATCTGACCCCCTGCCACCACTTCCCGCATCTCGGGGGAACCTCACACCCACCGACTACACAGCGTGTGCGGCTACCAGAGCCCGATCGACTACGAGAACGACCACCGGACCAACTCCGCCTTGGAGCTGGCCGCTTAGAAGATCTCCACACTCCGAGGGGATTGACACTCGCCGGCCTGCCCCGTACCCGCGCCACCACCCTGGCCGCGGCCCGTGCCCTTTACGGCGACGAACCCGCACCTGACGCCGGGTCCGCCGGAGCGGAGCCGGGTCGGTGGCTCACCCTGTCGTCCCTGGACCGGCTCGTCTCCTACGACAGCCCCAGCCCGTGCACCGGCCCCTGCACGCCCGGCCTGATCGACTGGAGACAACGGCCCGCCCCCGAGCCCCTCACCACAGCAGAAGCCGCCCACGCCGTCCGCCGCATCCACACCGCCACCGCCCACCCGCGACTGGCCGCGGCCCTGGCCGCCACCCTGTTCACCGGCGCCTCCTTCCAACAGCTGATCACCGCCCGCAGCGACGACTTCCACGACACCCCAGCGCTCCTCGCCCTCCACGACCGGACCCGTTTCACCGACGGCTGCGCCACCCACCCCGTCCCCGCCTGGGCCGCCGGCTTCCTGCGCGCGGCCACCTCCTTCGCCCGCCTCACCGGCGCCGCGAATCTGCTGGCCGAGCCGCCAGAGCGCCCTGCCCTGCTGCGGCTGGCCGAGACCGCCAGGCTCCGACCGCCCCAGCCGCCCGGCACCCACCGTGCCGGCAGGCCCGCCAAGGTGGTGTGGGACTGGCGGGAGACACAGGAAGCACGCGGGTAGCGGCCGGCACCGGACGGCCTGCTGAGCATCTGGACCTCGCCCTTGGCCTACTGGAGGGCGAACTCGATGAAGTCGATGTCCCGAAGGGCGACATGGAGACCGTGGGCGCGCGTGCCGGCGGCACGGAAGTAGAGGTGTCCCAGAGCCCGGCCGATGACCAGTTCGTGCTGCTCCTCGCTGGCGCCCGCGTCCAGGGCGGCAAAGATCTGCCGCGTCACCGCTGGGTCCAGGCGCCCCGTGACGCGCCGCATGCGCGCATCGTCGGAGCTCCCGGAACCGGCCTTGAACCCGAACCGGGCGCGGGTGTGGACGACCACACCGCCTTCCTCGGCCGCAGCCCGTCGGCGGGCACGGACCAGCGGCTGCCAGCGGGCCCGCACGAGCTCGGCGATCTTCTGCTCGTGGCGGGCGCTCGGACGCCCCTGGCTGTCCGGTTTACGTGTCACCCATCGCTGGACAGTCCTCTGGGACACCCCCAGGACGGCGGCGACCCGCCGTGTGGAGCCCCGCTCCCACCGCAGCAGTGCCTGCAGCTGATCCGCCGTCGTCGCAGGCACTGGACGGGTGTGCAAGAGCCGCTCCTGCCCTTCACCTATGGCCCGCACCATCCCACCAGCCCTTCGACAACAGTGCATCCCAAGCCCAGCAGGTCCACCCTGGCCATCACCCCGCGACGGCGGGTGATGTCCGGCATACGGCGGACGCCGGCATCCCCACTGCGGTAGAGGCGCCCCGACTCCTGCTCGCAGGGCCCGCATCAGCGTTGCGCTTGCTGACATGAAGGTGGTTCCTGGCCTTGCTGTACTGACACGGGGTGGCGTTTGGCCTTGTCGGGCGCTGTCACGAAACCGGTGCTTCGCACCACACCTCCCGCCTCCTGAGGTGTTCGATCCCCACGGCGCTACTCGCGCACGCGCCCAGGAGCGGGTGGTAGAGGCCGTCCACCTGAACGGATCATTCGGATGGGTTCGGGCCCGGCGTGCCCCGCGTTCGGATTAGGGTCGGTGGTAGTCCGCGCCGACATGGGTGCGCGGGTGAGGCCCGGTGCCCAGAGCGCTCTGGGGCAGTACGACCGGACCGCCCACCGGCCCCCGCCACTCCCCGTTCCGGAGCGGCGAGGGCCGCGCGGTGTCCCCGCGCGCCGGAGGCGTACCGCGGTGTGGTCTACGCCCAGCTCATTCCGAGTGCCCGGAGCGCGGCGCGTTGTTCGGCGTCGAGGTTGTCGCGCCGGCTTTTGGCGTTGGAGATCCACACGCCGAGCTTCACGACCACCGGCTCCGCTTCGCCGTCGACTGTGATCTCCTCGCCGTGGTTGCGGGGGACGGGCCGGTGGGCGCCTTCTCGTTCGACCCATTGCGTGAGGGCTGTCAGGCCCCGTTGGAACGCCTGCTGTGCTTTGCCCGCCCCCTTCGTTTCCCGAGCGCTCGCCGGGGCCGGTGGCGGCGCCTGGTCGGGTTCTACACCGATCGCGGTCAGCCGTTTCTGCTGCTCGGGCAGCAGCCGCGCCCAGATAGCCGGTTGCTTCTGCTGCTGGAGCCAGCGTCCGATGTCGTCGCTGTCCATCAGCACGCCCGGGGCGATGTCAGGCAACTGCCCGTCGGCGTCGACCAGGTCCGCCAAGACGCGCTGCTGGCGCTGCCAGTCCAGCGGCCAGGGGCAGTTCCAGTCCTTGTCGATCGAGGTGAGTTGTGCGGCCCGGGTCGTGGCGGTGTCTTGGTTCTTTCCGAGGCCGTTCTTGGTGCCCGTGCGGCGGAGGTTGGCGATGTACTGCCCGATCGCGAGCTGCCCGTCGTCGCCGGCGCCTTCGCCCCAGATGGCGTCTTGCCGTGGCGCGAGGTGCCCGGTGGCGCGCCGGTAGGAGCGCAGGACGGCGAGCTTGGTCTCCCAGGCTTCTTCGCCGGGTTCCCAGACCATCCCGGCTTCCGGCGCGTCCAGCAGGGTCTTGCGGCGCTTCTCCAGTTCCCCGGCTCGCAGGGCCTTGCGCTGCTGGTGCACCCACCGCCCGAGCGGGAAGTCCTTGGTGATTCCGACCTCGGTCTCGGTGTCGTACGGGACGGCGTACAGGCTGGCGACCCCGTTCTCCGCCCGCCACTGCAGCAGTGCCTGGTAGCCCTCCAGCCACACGAGCGACTCGGGTCGGTAGACGCGGGTGCGGAGGAACGCGGCGATGGTGGCGGGGTCGCGGGGGCTGGAGAAGTGCAGCAGCGCCGACTCCGCGGCCGCGTCGACGCCGTCCTGCTCCTGGTCCTCGCCGTCACCCGCGCCGCCAGCCCTGACGATGCGCCCGTCCTGGTTGCGTCGGAGGTGGACGTGGCGCTGGCCGCTGGTCAGGGCGCGGGAGGCGAGCTGCTCGACGAGGCGCTCGTCGTGACTGCGCAGGCCCTGGAGTACGGCAACGAGAGGTCGGAAGCTCGCGGAGGCCACCATGTCGGTGGGCTTCTCGCCGGGCTCGAGGAACACGGGCACGATGATCCGGGCGATCTTGGTGGAGCCGTCCTTGTTGAGGCGGAGGGCGCGGCCGATGTTCTGGACGATCTCGACTTGGGAGCCGCGGGTGTCGGCGAAGCAGATCGCCTCCACGCCCCGTTCGCCGGTGATGTCGACGCCTTCGCCGAGGACGCGTACGGAGGCGAGGAACGCCCGGTGCACGCGCTGGTTGTCGGCGTTGATGCCGTTGGCGAACTGGCGCAGGACTTCGCGCCGCTCGGTGACGAGGTGGTCCCCGCACAGCCACGCCGACCACACCCGGTCCGGCGGGACGTGGCGGCCGGTCTCCAGCTCGTAGAACTCCGCCGCGATCGAGGACGTCGGCAGCTTGGCCGCGGCCGTCAGGTCAGCGTCGGAGGCGTCGGTGGTGTAGAGCTCGGTGGCGGTCTCGGGCAGCTTCTCGGCGAAGGCGGCGGCTTCCTCGACCTTGTGGTGGAAGGTCATGACGGTGCGGAGGTTGTGGGCGGCGGCGTGTTCCAGGAGCGCGGCCTGGAGCAGTGCCAAGCGCCGGCCCCGCGACGCGTCCTCGGATTCGCCGAGGGTGGGGGAGGGGTCGCGGATCTCCAGGACGTCGATCTCGAACCCGGCGAGGATCCCCCGCTCGATCGCCTCGGACAGCCCGAGCTCGGCGAGCCACGCCCCGTAGGTGCCGTCCGGGTCGTCGGCCATGCTCGCGATCTCCAGCTCCTGCCCGTCCGCGTCCTTCTGCGGCCGGGCCGCGGCCAGGATCCGCGGCGTCGCGGTCAGGTACAGGCGGAAGTCGGCGGGGATCCGTTCGTTGTCGTGGATCGCGGCCCACGGGCGGCCAAGATCCCCCGCCGTTCCGTGGGCCTCGTCCACGATCGCGAGGTCGAACGGGGCCATTTTCTGGCCGTAGAGCCGTTCCCCGCCCGCGAGGGCGGCTTCGAGGGGTCCGCGGACCTTCTCTTGGTGGAGGTCTTCGCGGTCGACGAGGGAGGCGTACGTGGCGAAGACGACGACGGGCCCGGTCCCGGCCCACAGGCACAGCTGGATCGGGTTCGTGGTGGTGCGCACCCCCAGCGAGGCGAGCACCGGGTCGTTCTCCAGCGAGCACACGGCGACCATCGCCGCGTTGTGGCCGACCTCGCGCCAGGCCTGCGCGGTCTGCGCGAGCAGGTCCAGGGTCGGCACGGTGACCAGGATCCGCCCGTCGGGGAAGGACTCCAGCGCGCACGCCGCGGCGGTGATGGTCTTCCCGGAGCCCGTCGCGGACACGATCGTTGCCCGGGCCCCTCGCTCAGGGACCGACTTGCGTGCAGGGAATCCAACCCACTTTCGGAAACTCGACTTCTGGTCGACCTGGTGCTCCCTGAGCTGAATCACAGACATTCCCCTCCCTACCCGATCTCTCTTGTCAGTGTTTTCCAGAAGGCCGTGGATATTCATCGGGATGGTGAGAACGGCGGGACGGACAGCGTGCCGTCCTTGCCCACCACGACCCGTTCGGCGAGCTGGGCGAGGACCTCGGCGGGCTGGAGGCCGGCCCGGTCGGCTGCTGCTCGGATCAGCCGGCCCGCGCGCGCGGACACCCACAGCTCCGTCCGCAGCCCATCCCGTTCGTCGTGCCGCCGCGCGAGGTGCGCGGCGTGCGCGGACAACGTGGCCTGACGCTGTTGACCGCGCTCCTGCGCCCACTGGGAGCTCTGGAGGTCGAGCTCGGGTTCGTAGCGACTCCAACCGCTCTGTGTCATCAGGTCTCTGACGCGCTGCCACTCCATGTGCTTCGCGGCCCAGATGTCGGCCAGCCGCTCCGGCTCCGTCTCGTACTCGCAGAAGGTGTCGCCGAGCAGGGCCTGCTTGGAGGTCTCCCGCTCCCTGACCGCCGCCTCCGCGACCCGCTCCGCAACCACCGCAGCGGTCAGAGCGTTCCCCTGCCGGCGCACCGAATCGCGCGCCACGTCGTCAGTACTCCACATGCCCATCCGTCCCTTGACTTTTCAGACAGCCGCGTGCGGAGCGCAGGCCGCACCGCGGTCGTTCCAGATCGCGGGGCCTGCCGCGTGCCAGCCGCCGGGCTCCCCGTCCTTGAACGGCGGCTCGTCGTCCGGGTCGTAGTGCCCGGCCTGGAGCGTGCAGACGACGACGTCCCCATCACCGTCGACCGTCCGTGCGGTGCACAGCCCGCCAGCGTCGCCCAGAGCCTCCAGGGCCCGGCGCCGCGCCGTGGTGTTCGGCCGGGTATCCGGTAGCACGACGTCCCGGACGAACCGCTCCAGCCGCACCACATCAGCCCGCTCGCGCCGCCGCACGTCCGCGAGACGCACCACCAGCTCACCGGCACCGGCAGAACGGCCACCACGCTGCGCCCAGCCCTGATCCGCGATCGAGACCAAGGCCTCGCTCACCGCGGCCACGCCCTCATCCCAGCCATCCGAGAACACCGCACCCCGCGCGGCCGGAGCCATACCTTCGAGCTCGACCACCCCGGACCGCGCCCCTGCCACCGCCCCCGCCTCCACCGCGGCCACCAGGTCGTCCGCCTCGGCCCCAGCCACTCCCTGGGCGGCCAGCAGCGCGAACAGCCGCAGCCGCGCGTTGGTACCCGCTGCCTGGTACTGACTCACCCGGCGCCCGGCGACGTAATTATTACGCAGGTGGTCCGGACGGTTTACCTCACCGACGGCCGTGTCGTCGAGGTAGCCGTGAAGATCGCCGGAGGGTCCACAATTCTCCGATGGGCAACTTCCCTTATCAGGGAAGCAAATACGAGCAGCGCCGAATAGCGATAGATAACCTCAGAGATGGGGACTTAATTTCTTCGCTTCAATCTGTAAACAGAAAAGCGGGCCCTAGGCGGGCCCGCTTTCCCTCTCCGTCTCGGGCGGCAACCCGAGGACGGAGCGAGCACTTCAACGCAAGGAAGTAGCACTAGTGAGAGTACGTGGAACGACGCACAAAGCACCACATGGCCCTCGTCACGGCACCGGCAGGTTCACCCGCGGAGCGGTCCGGCGCGTGGCCACGATGGGGATGGTCCTGTGATCCAGAACAGGGTCTGGACGCGCACGGGTGTCCCGCAGCCGTTGGCCGTCACCGCACAGCAGGCCCCGGCCGGGGACGAGCGGTTGTCCCTCACCGCGCTCGGCGCCTACGTCCGAATCTGCCTGATGCCTGACGGCACGCAGTTCAATGCGCAGTCGCTCGCGGCCGGGGAGGACCACAATCAGGCGGAGCTCCTGGCGGCGCTGGCTGACCTGGAGTCGTACGGCTACCTCATGGGGGTGGCGCGATGAGCCTGGAAGCGATGGTCTGGGTCCTGAGCGGTGATGCTCCGGTCTCGGACGTGAACGAGTACGCGGTGCTCGGCGCGATGGCCGACAAGGCGGACTCGGACGGGTGCGGCAGCTGGCTGGCGAAGGAAACGATCGCCACGCGCGTCCACGTCTCCGAGGAGACCGTGAAGCGGTGCTGGCGCAACATGCTGCGCCGGGGCCTGATCGCGAAGGGTGACCAGGCGCTTGTCCGGCACTACCGGGCCGACCGGCGTCCTGTGGTTTATGACCTCTTGATCCCCTACGGCTGGTTCAGCAACGTCGACCGCGTGAACGCCGAGCGGTCCCGGCTCGGACGTGACCCCCTGACGCCCCAGGACCGGCCGGACATCGCGCCGGCTCCGGTGAAGCCCGGAAGAGCCGACAAGGGCAAACCGCGCCCGAAGCAGGCTGGCGATGGTGAGGGAACGAACCCACGGGGGAACTCTGAGACCCCCCGTGGCGTGACCCTCGCGGAGCCCGACGGGGGAACTACAAGTCGTCCACGGGGGAACTTGTAGTTCCCCAATACAGTCCTTGTACTCAGTCCAAAAACCCGAAAGACGAAGCGCCTGCGGCGCGAGCCGCTGGTGACGCCCGTAGGGCTAGTGCAGGTAGCAGCGCGTACGGGCGCGATGGCGGCTTCGCCGCGTCCGACGGCGCTGGCGCGCCGCAGCGGGGTTCGCGGCCGGGGAGGGACGGCAAAGCTGGGGCGCTGCGGTTGTCGGCCGAGCAGGCCTCGGCGGTGGCTACGGTGGAGGCTTCCTGGCCCGCGGCTCTGGCGGCGTTGTTGCCGAAGTTCCGGCCGGAGGAGATCACCCGGGCGGTCCTGGCGGCGCTGGACGGCGGGCGGACGGCGGAGCAGGTGGCAGAGCGGGTGCGACGCCGGTGGTGGGAGCACGGCTACGCCATGGACGCGGCCGAGGGCGGCAAGGGCATCGGCTCTGCGGTCGGGGTCGCGGTCGGCTTGGTGCGCCCGTCCACGGACTGCCCGGACCCGATGTGCGAGGACGGGGCGCGGATCCACATTGGGCCCCGGGATGTCTGCCCGAAGTGCGAGGAGCGGCGGGCCGCGCGTCGTGCCGACCGACGTCAGGGCGTGGTGCCCGGGCCTCGCGGTAATGCGGGGGCGGGGCCGGTGTGGTGGCACTGTGCGGGCGTTGATGCCGGGGGCCGGGAGTGTGCCAGTGGGAAGGGGACAAGGCCGGCCGATGGCCTGTGCTGGGCCTGCCACGACCAGGCCGAGGCCGCGACCATCGAGCTGGCCACGGCGTCGCTGCGGGCCCAGGCCGATGCCGACACCGAGGCGCAGCGGCTGCGGGAGACGATCCGCTGGGAGCGGATGCTGGAAGACGCCTACGAGGAGCATGGTGAGCGCGAGCAGTCGCACGCCGAACGCGCCGAGCGGGACCGGCGCCGTGCCGAGCAGGCGGAGGAGACTCGGCTGTTGCGTGAACAGCTCGCCCGGGAGCACCCCGAACTTGCCGCCTACGCCCAGCAATCACAGGATCAGCCAGCAGCCCCGTTTTAGCCTCTGGGCGCCCCTCTGGGCGCCCCTCTGGGCGCCGTATGGGCAAGATCGGCCCCCGTGGTTGGGCCGGGTCCTGATAGGCGCTCAGCGGGACGTACGGGGCTTCGGGTTGATGTGGTCGTGACCCGTCGGCGGTCCGTCGGGATGTGGCACTGATGTGCCGGGACGTGGTTCTTGATGCTGCGCGATGCGTCGGCGACGGGTTTGGTGATGTGGCGTCACATCATCCGCTGCCGCATCGTGAGCTGCGGTGACGCATCAACCGCATCGTTTCGGGCCCCGGGGTTTGGGCCCGATTGGCGCTCGCACTGCGTCGGTGGCGGCCTGTCGGGGCTTGCCCGCGACCTACCGGGGCTTGCCCACAGCTTGCCCGCGGCCTGTCGGGAGGCTTGCCCGCTTACCGCGTCCGGTTGGTCGGCTGGCAAGCCGTGAGCTGCGATGACAAGCCAGGTAAGCCGTTTCGGGACCCCGGGGTTCGGGCCGGTTCGGCGCCCGGACGGGCGGGTTCGGGGTGGCCAGGGCGTGCACACGTGCACGTGCACGTGTGCACGTGAGGCGGAGCGGTTGTCCGCCGGGACCCGGGGCGGGTGCTGGCGGGCGGGTTCGACCGTGTGGTGGGGCCAGTTCGATCCGTTGCTCACCGCGGGGTGGCCTGTGCCACGGTGGTGGTGTGCAGGCTCACGAGATCCCGGACGTCGCGCCGTTGTGCGCGGTCCTGTGGGGGATCTGCCCCGACCACGGACCGACCCTGACCTCGACCGGCGGGCGATCATGGTGTGTTTTCCCGGAGTGCGGTCGCCGCTGGTCGTATGACCGGCTCGGTCATACGTGCGCCGAGCTGGCCACGCACCGGATCAGCGACCGGGCGGGCGACTCCGCCACCGCCACCGCCTGCGCAGTGCATGCTGCCGAGGCCACTCAACAGATCGACGGGGCCGTCGTAGAGCCGCTGCGCTGACTCGGTGAAGTTCCCCATGGTGAACTTCACCGGCCCCGGTCACTGCTCGGTGGCCGGCCCTGTTCCGAGGGTGCGGCGGCCGGCTGACCGACCCGGCCGCGCGGCGGTCACGGCGCTGGCCGCGGTCAGCGTGGCGGGGTCGGCGGCGAGGCGGGCGCGCGGCGCGGGCGGGATGTCTCGCGGGCGGGACGCTCCGGTCGGGCCGGCGCCGAGTTGGCGGCGATCGGTACTCACCCGAGCATTCTCCCCGCCGTTCATGGTCGTCACCGCCCCGGACCCGGTGAACCTGGGGCCCAACGCGCGCGCGTAACGCGCGCGCGAGGCGGCCCGGGGCGCAGGGCGACCGGCAGTCGCCAGTAAGCGAAATGACGTTGAGTAACTTCCCTCCTTCCCTCCTTCCCTCCTTCCCCGGTGAAGTGGCGCGATCTGCCGCTTGGGGCCGGTGGATCGGCTCTTTTCGTCGGGAAGGAAGTCGGGAAGGAACTCACGGAGCGTCACATTGTGGCGGGCGTCGCGACTGGCCCGGCACCCGCTATACCCCGGTTTGTGCCCGCCACCGGTGCCCGCACAAGGCCCGCACACGGTCCGCTCAGTGTCCGCACGCGCCCGCTCAGGAGTCGCCACCGTGCGGGCTCTGTGCGGTCTCTGTGCGGGCCTTGTGCGGGCACCGGTGGCGGGGTCTGGTGCCCAGCAGGCGCTGGTCGACGCTCGCCGGATCACGGGTCCGTGCTGCTGGCGGACCGTACCGGTCGGGTTGGTGCAGAACCGGTTCGCCGCGCGCTCGTTGAAGTGCGTGGGATGCACGCCGCTCCGGGATGTCTGTTCCGTTCCTCCTGGGGTCCCGGGGCGGGCCCAGGTCCTGACGCTGACGCGTCCGCCCCCACCCTGATCTGCGATGTGGGGGTGGTGGCGCCGGGAGCGACGGCGTCAGCGTCAGCGTCAGGACCAGTCACACCGGCCGGTGAGCCGGTGTCACATACGCCGCGAGTCACACGGTGTTCACCGTCAGGAGCAGGCGTTCCCCCGCCCCTTGTCTGGTGTCACACCGGTGGTGTGACACGACCGGTGAGTTCGCCCCCGGGGTTCACCGGTGACCTCCCCGGCCCAGGTCAGCCGCGCGGCCGGTGGGCAAGCCTGGGCGCTCCTGGGTAAGTCGGGCTTGCCCACCGTCACAGAGCCTGCGGTACTCCCTGCTGTTCTCCCTGGTGTTCCCCCTGCGGTAACTGTTCGCATGTTCTCGCATGTTTTCGCAGGTCAGAGCATGTTTTCTATGTTCACCGCTGCCTCGGCACCTCTTTATGTCCCTGATCATGGGAGGTAGAAGGTGAGATGGGCGGCGGGAGGGGCGAGGTTGTGGGCGGGACGAAGGCACGGAAGTACGGGTCGACGGACAAGACGAGGAGTCAGGTGCTGGAGGCGTTGGGGGTGGTGAAGATTGCGACGGCGGGGCAGATCAGGTTGTTGATGTGTCCGGGGACTGCGGATGCGGCGACGGTGCGGGGTGGTTGCAAGGATCTGGAGGCGGAGGGGTTGGTGATCTCGGCGGGGCGGTCGGTCGGGGTGAACACGGCGGGGAACCGGGTGAGCGAGAAGCTCTGGTCGTTGACCCCGGCCGGGCTGGACGCGGCGGCCGTCGTCCTCGACCGCGTCGCGCGCGAGATGGGCGGCACCGCGAAAGCCGCCGCGGCGTCCGGCGCGAAGCACGCGCTGCGGGTGACCGACACGCTCGGCGCGTTCCTCCAGACCCCGCCCGAGCCGACCGCGCCTGTCCTGCGCAAGGGCGCGATCCCGCGCCCGGCGCCGGCCCTGGCGGAGCGCCCGCCGGGGCTGGGGCCGATCGCGGCCTGGTCCACGGAGGTGAGCCTGCCGGTGACGGGTTCGTTCGCGGCGCCCGGCCGCGGCAGCGTCCGTGCGGACATGGTGTTCGTCTCCCCGGGCGCCCCGGTGCCGCTGTTGTTCGTGGAGGTGGACAACGGGACGGAGGGGCCGCCGATCGTCGCGCGGAAGATCGGCCAGTACCGGCGCTTCTTCCGCCGGACCGTGTCCCAGGGCGGGCGCGACGTCGTGCTGTGGCGCACGCTCTGGAGCGCCCCGGAGCAGCCGGCCCACCCGCCGCTCGCCCTCGTGTTCACCCGGCAGATGGACCCGGCCGCGATGGAGACCCGGATGCGGGAGGTCGCCGCGCTCTCCGAGCCGGCCTGGAAGGGGCAGTGGCAGAAGGCGTTCGACAGCTACGGCGGCGCGCACGTCCGGGACGGCTACCGCGAGTACGCGGGCACGGTGCCGGTCATCGTCACCGTCCTCGACCTCCTGGAGCGCCGCGGCCCCCACGGCGAGGTCTGGTGGCGCTACGGCCGGGAGGGCTGGCAGACCCTCGCCGACGCCCTGGATACCCCGGACGACTACCGGGCGTACCGCGTCCGCGAGGACCAGCGCCGGCTGATCGCGGACGCCGCGCGCGAGCAGGAGAAGCGGGAGGCGGAGCGGCAGCGCCAGCGTCGGGAAGCCGCGGCGTGGCCGTGCCCGGAGTGCGGGCGCAAGGTCTACCCCGGCGGGATGAACGACGACTGGAGCGAGGCGGCCGTGGTGCGGGGCGGGTTGTGCAGCATCTGCCAGTCCCGCGCCGACAGCGCCGCGCGGGAGGCCCTCGTGCTCGCCCAGGAGCGGGCGGAACTGGAGGAACAGGCCCGGCTGAACGGGCCGTTCGGATTCCTCCGCCGTCCCCGCCCCCCGCACTAGGCTTTGATCTAGTCCGCGCCGACATGGGCGCGCGGGTCAGGAACGCTGCCCAGCGCGCTCTGGGGCAGTACGACCGGACCGTCCGGCCCCGATCCCGCTCGTGGATCGGGGCCGCGTCCCGTTCTGGGCAAAGGGCCAGGTTTCCAAACGGTTTGGAAAGCCTGGGTCCCTGGTGGCCGCCGGTGCTCGCCTGGAGGATGACCGTGGTTCTCGGCGCGCAGAGCGCGCCCAGGTGGGGGCTTGCGGGGCTAACCCCGCCGTGCCGCACTCTGCTGCCCGGGCCGGTGCCCGAGACGTAAGCAGTCCGGCCTGTCCAAGATCCACCCTCACCGCATGCCGAGTCTCGGCATGCCCTGACGAAGGGAACCGTCGTGTCCTCGCTCGCCCTGGCCGTCCTGCTGCTCCTGGTCCTCGTGACGCTGCTCCTGGCGGGCGGCGTCGGCTACGTCATCCACCGCCACCCCGCCCTCACCGCGCCGATCACGGCGGCCGGGATGGCCGTGGGCCTGGTCCTCGCCTGCGCCGGCTTGCTCGGCGCCCGCTGACGCGAGCCGGCCCGCCGGGCACGGCGCGTAGCGGTCAAGGGAGTCCCCGCCAACCACGTCAAGGGGAAACGCCCGCAGCGCCACACCCCTTGACCGCTACCTCGCGTAGCGGTCAAGGGGTCCGGCCATCGAGCCGGCTCCCTCCCGTTTGCCGGGGCGCAGCGCGCCCCGGGCCCGTTCTCGTAGCACCGCATCGCACGCCGTAGCACTCGGTGCGAGACGCCGTCTCCTGGCTCGTGTCGGTCTGTACACGACCGTGGCTGAGCCATGATTGTTTTACGTATTGCTTCCTTGCTTGGAAGCTTGCAGCTCTTGTGCTGCTTGGTGAGAGAAGGTGCTGGGTGTCTGATTCGAGTGTGAGCCCGCCGCATGTGGCGGTGGCGAACCACAAGGGTGGGGTGGGGAAGACCGGGCTGGCCCAGGGTCTGGTGACAGCCGCGGCCGAGGCCGGGCAGCGCGTCCTGGTGGTGGACATGGACTCGCAAGGCAACCTGACCAGACGGCTGCGAGCGCGGGTTCCGCAGGCGCCGGAAGAGCGTGCGCACGCCTCGCTGGCGTCGGTCCTCCAGCGGCCGGCGGTGGGTGAGGTGGAGCGGATCCTGGTTCCGTGTGGGTACGACGATCCGGTCTACAGCGAGCGGATCACGATCGCCCCGGGGCACTTGGAGCTGGAGCTGCTGGCCCTGACCGCGGGGACCGCCGCGTCGGAGAAGCGGTTGCTGCGTGCGCTGCACGGAGTGAGCGACGCGTTCGACCTGGTCGTCATCGACTGTCCGCCGCAGCTGCTGTCGCATCAGATCGACATCGCGTTCTCCGCGGCCGACGTCTTGTTGCTGCCGTGCGAGCCGGAGTACGACGCGGTGGAGTCGGCCCGCCGGATCTACGAGCGGATCGACCGCGACCGCCACACCCTCAACCCCGACCTGGCGGTCGCCGGGGTCGTGCCCAACCGAGTGCGCTCCAACCTGGTCGTCCACCAAAAGCGGCTCGGGCAGATGAGCGACATGTGGGGCCTGGCCGTGTGCCCGGTCCACGTGACCGAGCTGGTCGCCATCAAGAACCAGTCCGAGAACGCGCAGCCGCTGCGCAGCGATGGCACCGACGGTCGTAAGGCCGCTGACACCTTCCGCGACGTCTACGACTGGGCACGCCCCCGGATCGATGCAGTGATGGGGAGAGCCTGATGCCCAAGTACAACCCGGTCGACGACTCCCGCCAGCTCCCGCTCGCCCCGACCCCTCCCCCGGCCGCTACGGTTCGCCGTGAACCGCCGGTGGCCCAGGTCGCGATCACCACGACGCTGCCCGCACCGCTGCGCCGACAGCTGACGATCGCTCTGGCCGTGCACGAAGTGAAGCTCAAAGATGCCGTAGCTGAAGCCATCCAGGCATGGCTGGAGGCCCATCCTGTCAAGCTGGACTAGGGATGCAAGCATCCAAGGTTCCGAGGAAGCAAGAAAGCTTCCTTGGAACCTTGGCCGTGAGGAAGGACCCTGATGGGCATCGTGGGAGACGGCCTGGACAAGGCTGCGCAGCACGCGTTCACCCGCCCGATCCCCAAGGCCGCGGGCGCGCAGATGCGCTACCTGGTCAAGCAGGAGAAGACCACCAAGGCAGTCGCCGCGCTGCTCGGCATCTCGCAGCGCACGGTCGAGCGGTACGTGAAAGACCAGATCAAGCGCCCCAAAGCCGACCTCGCGAGCCGGCTGGAGACCGAAGTCAAGCGCCGGTGGCAGCCCCTGGTCCGCAAGCGCGCCCGCGACCGCGCCGCGAAGCAGACCGGCGCGGTGATCGAGACCCGCGCCCGGTTCGGCTTCACCGCGGCCCCCGGCACCACCGACGACGGCAGGATGCGCCGCATCACCCAGCACCTGCCACCGCAGTTCGTGGGCCGGCTGCTCGCAGCCCAGGACGCTGGAGGCAGCGAGGCGGAGCTACAGCAGATCGCGGCCCAGGGCCTCCAAGAGGTCTACTTCAAGGACGGCGGCGGCCGGGCCCAGGGTCTCCTGGTCGAGTTCACCGACATCGACTACATCGGCATCACATTCTGACTGATTTGCGTACCCCGCCTGGGAACCCTGCGGGCTTGTGTGCTCACGGGTGTTTCTACTGGTGGGGGAGCGTCCTGCTGCGACGTTTCGGGTTCCGACGTCCTCGTACGGGTGGCAGTATGCGCCTTTTTGGTTCAATTAGAGCTTTTGTTCTATTTGTTCAGGGGATGACAGTTGGGACATGTCCTCATCTGGAAGGTGAAAGATGATCAGAGGGAAAGCGCGTGCTGTGGCTATGGCCGCGGTAGTCGGCAGCGTCACTCTGCTTGGCCTTGCCCCGTCCTCCGCGCTGGCGGCGCAGCCTGGGCAGTGCCTCGGCGGCCCCAGTGATCTGGTCGACGCTCCGGGGGTGGGCGGATCGGCTGCTTTCGTGATGGGCGCGCCGGTGACCTCTGATGGCACCAAGGTGAAGTCGGTGAAGTTCAACTCGGACACTTCGCTGACGGTGGTGTCCACCGACTCCACCGCGACGCAGGTGGTGGGCGGGTGGGCTTGGGAGGGGCCGAACGGCCCAAACCCGGCTAAGAAGGGCGTTGCTAACTTCGTTACTCTTGTAACGAGGCTCGAGCCGGGCCAGGACGGGACTCCGGGCGCTGTGACCGCTACCTATCAGACGGTGTTCACGGTCACTAACCCGCTCTGCAATCCGGGCAACCTCGTGAAGCCCACCAACGTGTTCGAGATCATCGGCACCCGGACCACCACCTATACCGCCAGAGACTCTGCGACCGGCGCGGTCCTGAGGTCTCAGACTGGTGCGGACGCGGCATATCTCGCCGACCGCTGAGTGCCCTTGAGGTGCGCCGACGCCCTGCGAGCCTGTGTTGGCTCGCAGGGCGTTTCTGTCGATGGGGGCGCTGCCCAGGGCCTCCAAGAGGTTTACTTCAGGGACGGCGGCGGCCGGGCCTGGCCGTTGACAGGTGGTGTGCCCTGGTTCATGGGGGCAGGGTAGGTGGCGCCGGGTGTGGGGGTGCTCTGGGCTGGTCGTGGGGGTGGTGGCCAGCCCAGAGCAGGGGAAGGTGCTGTTCCCGGGTAGGGAACGATCTGGGCGTGCGATGGTTGCGCCCACGGAGGGGTTGCTGGCGTCGGCTCGCCGCGATGCGGCCCGAGGGTTTCCTGGCGTGGTGCGGGGGCGCGCGGGGTGTGGGGCGTGTGAAGCGATCCATGTCCCCGCGCGAGCCCCGTCCGGGGTACGGCACATTCCAGCGGCTGCCCCCCGGCGTTCACATGATCGCAGGAGGGCGGGGACGACGGTGACCGTCCGGCTTTTGGGCTCCTTGCCGACCACGGGTGGTGCGCCCGGGTGGGGCGAGACAGGCGGATAGGTCGGGTGTTCTAATCGGGTGGGTTGGGGTGGTAGCTCAGCTGGTTAGAGCAGCGGACTCATAATCCGTCGGCCGTGGGTTCGAGTCCCACTCACCCCACTACGCCAGCCAGCGGGTTGCTGTCGGTAGGGCGCCTGTGGCTGTTCAGAGGTCGCGGTGGCCGGTGTCGGCGCGCTTGCCAGGATAGGCGGGGCGCGATGTGCACTGTGATCGCCAGTGTGTTGTTGTCGAGGGCATGGGGCGGTAGCTCAGTTGGTTAGAGCTGCGGACTTTTGGTCCGCCGGTCGTGGGGTCGAGCCCCACTCGCCTCACTCTGTGTGACTGTTTGGTGGGTTTGGTGTGTTTGTGGTTTAGGTGGTGGGTTCGGGGGTGCCGTTGGCGTGGGTGGTGCGGGTGATTCCGTGGATGGCAAGGGTGTTCCAGATGTCGATGGGGGTGCGGCCGGTGCGTTCGGCGATCTGGGTGACGGGTTCGCCGTTGGTGTAGGCGGTGAGGGTGGCCTGGGTCAGGTTCCGGCGGGCTGTGTGGAGGGCTTCCTGGGCGTCGCGTAGGTTCTGGGCCGCTGTTTCCAGGGAGTCGTCGTTCTCGCTGTTCATGTCCTCACCTTCTCAGCCCCGGCTGCCGCGGCCGCCCGACTGCGTGGCCCCTTGTCCGCTGTTGTAGTCGTATCGCGTGGGCTGGCGGGTCTGGGCGGGTTGGGTATGCCGAGGGCCCTGTTGCGGATGGAGCGACAGGGCCCTCGGCGCCTCGGGGGATATGTGAGACGGCTGGTCAACGACGGTGTGGGTAGGGGGTTGTGGGTGGCGCGGATGGTGTGTTGATCTTCCGGGCCGGCGCACGTGTCCAGGGGTGTGTGTCGGCGGAGTGCGGCTGGGTATGTCCGGGGTGGGTCTCCGGGAGGGAAGAGGATCACACGTGGATCGGGTGCCGTTGTTGAGTGTGGATCAGCTGAGGGAGTGTCTGCGGGCCTGTGGTATAGAGCCGCTGGCGGATGGGCCGATGCCGCGTTCGATCGCACTGGGCGTGCTGCTGGTCCTGGTGGAGATGACTGCGGCGGCCGACACGGACCGGGTCGACCTCGAAGAGGTCCGTCACGGCTACCTCTCCTACCTCACCGGCGCCCTACGGGTCGCCGGTGTCCGCCCCGATGACGAGGAAGACGCGCTGCGCCACGTCTGGACGCAGCTGCTCGCGGCCCGGGTCAACCGCTCGCTGACGGACCTGTCCGCCACGAACAGCGATGATATGGCCGGTGTGCCTCCGGCTGTCCATCACGCGCTGAGCGCCGCGCAGACCCTGTTGTCCTCCAGCGCACAGCCCCCTGGCCAGGACCCGGAGAGCGAACTCATGGACATGCGGGCGGCCTTGCGGCACGCACGGACCGAACTTCAGACCAGTCTCCAGCGTGTCGAAGATGCCCAAGCCCTGCTCCGCGACCTGGGTATCGCCCCTTGAAGGCCCCGCAGGTGCCCGTTGCACTGTGCATCGCGCGGCACGGCAGGCATCCCAAATGTGCCTTTCTGTGACGGGGCGGTAGGCACGACCGCCTGGGCGAGGCCGAACACCCCGGCCGGTTCCACGCCCGACCGGCGGGCACGCCGCTCCACCGCGGCCCATCGCTGCCGCGCCGCTGCGACTTCCGGGAGCTCGCGCAGATCGAGGTTCTCCAAGTGCTGGTCGGCGTCCGTGTCCAGCAGCCACCGGCCGTGCTGCCCACACACCCGGTTCCAGCGCTCGGCGTAACGCACCACACGTACCGCCTGCCCGGTGCGCCGTGCCGCGCACGCCCGACAGCCGAACGCCATCGGCCCTACAACAGCGCCCGCAACGCGCCAGAGAGCTTGTGGGGCCCTTGCCGTGTCCTGCTGGGAGAGCTCGTCGTCCTCGTGCCCCCAGAACGGCAGAGCCTGCCCCATGACCTTCCCGTCCACCTTGCACAACCGGGCCAGCACGGCTTGGCCGGCTGGGTCGAGGAGTGCCTCCGCGTCCGCACGCGGTGCACCGCCAGGGTGGCGGGGCTGATGGTTCCTCCACTGCCAGTGCCCCCGCAGCGAGCCGGGTTCCTGGCCGTAACGGGCGGCGATCCGGAACATCAGCGACCAGGTCGTCTCTCCGGCCAGGGGAGCCACGCGCAATAACCCCTCAAGCGGGCCGGGCACATGGACGGCGGCCTGCGAAGTCATGCCCACCGGCTGGTCATGTCCCCTGGAGTGGTGTAACCGTGGCGGGTTGATCTTCAGAGGGGTAGATCTTGTCCATGCTGCCTTCGGGGAGGTAGCGGCGGGGGAAGGCGATCTATTCGTCGTGCATCTCGGCGAGGATGGCGGTGGTGAGGCGTTCGAGGGCGTCGGGGTTGGGGAAGATCTGGACGACGTCGATCCGGCGCTTGATCTCGCGGTTGACCCGCTCCAGGGGGTTGGTCGACTGGATTTTCTTTCAATGTCGCTCGGGGAAGTCAGCGAAGGCGGTGAGGTCGGTCTTGGCTTCCAGGAGCATCGCGCTGACCTTGGGGAATTGCCGTCCGAGGAGGTCGGCGACGGTGTCGAGCTGGGCACGGACGGCTTCGGCGGTGGGCTGGGCGAAGATCGTGCGGATGGTCGCGGCCACCGTCTCCGCTGCGTCCTTGGGGATCACCGCGAAGACGTTGCGCAGGAAATGAACGCGACACTTTTGGTAGGCGGCCCCGAGCATGACCTTGCGGACGGCCTTGACCAGGCCCGAGTGGTGGTCGGCGATGACCAGGCGGACCCCGGTCAGCCCCCGCTCGCGCAGCAAGCGCAGGAACTCGCTCCAGAACACCTCGGTCTCGCTGTCACCGACCATCAGCCCGAGGACTTCCCGGCCGCCGTCCTCGGTGATGCCGGTGGCGACGACCACGGCCTGCGAGACGATCTGGTGATTGACCCGGGCCTTGCAGTAGGTGGCGTCGAGGTAGATGTAGGGGAAGCGGGTGTGGTCCAGCGGCCGGGTGCGAAACACGCTCAGCTCGGAGTCGAGGGCGCCGCAGATCCTGGAGACCTCGGACTTGGAGATCCCGGTGTCGCTGCCCAGGGCCTTGACCAGGTCGTCCACGCCGCGGGTCGAGACGCCCTGCACGTACGCCTCCATGATGACGGCGTAGAGGGCCTGGTCGATACGGCGCCGGCGCTCCAGCAGCGAGGGGAAGAAGCTGCCGGTGCGGACCTTGGGAATCGCCAGGTCCAGGTCCCCGGCCTGCGTGGTCAGGACTTTCTCCCGATGCCCGTTGCGCATCGTCGTGCGGGTCGCGCTGTGCTCACCTGGCTCGGCCCCGATGTGGGCGGTGGCCTCGGCCTCGATGAGTTCCTGCAGGAACCTCTGGGCCAGGACCCTGATCAACTCGATTCCGTCCGCCGTACGCAGTGACTCCATCAGGCGGAGTAAGTCATGCTGGGACAAGGCCATCGCGTCACCTCTCTCAACGAGCCTCTCTACTCGCAGAGTTGCGCGATGGCCGCCCCATGACCAGGGCCTACGCGAAGATCGCTGTTACACCACCCGGCGGGACACCATCCAGGCAAGGGGACGGCAGTCCGGATGGCCCACCAGATGGAAGTGCGCGGCGCCCTGCGCGCCGCTTCCGGAGTCCGGGGCGGTTCAAAGGGCTGGTGAACCCGGTGAATAGACCTCCAGGTCACGTGCGGCGGGCGACGGCAGCGAACACGGTCACCGAGCAGTGCAGGGTTTTGTCCGCGGCCGCTCTGGCGAGGCCGTTCATCAGATCCTGGATCTGTACGGTGGTGGCCAAGCCCAGTTCGACGGCACGCCCGGCGTGCCGGCGCAGGCTCTCCCACCGCACATCGCGATGGGTGCGCAGCGTTGCCTGTGAGCCCATGGCGGTCACCTCCAGCCCTGCCCCGGTGAGCCGGCCGGCGAGGTTGCGGCCCTCGTAGGGGCTGGCGACGCGAGCGGCAGCCCCCCTGGCCAGGGCGCGGACGGTGTCCGGGTCGCCGGGGGACAGGACCAGGGTCGCCCAGTCGGTGTCGAGCAGCGCAACCCGGCCCCCAGGGCGCAGGACGCGGCTGATCTCGGCAACGGCACGGCCCGGCTCATCCAGATGCTGCAGGACACGCTCGCACCACACCACGTCCGTGCTCCGCGAGGAGAAGGGCAGGGCCAGGGCATCACCCGCGACGAACCGGGCACGGCTGGCGGCCTGCTCGGCCCGGCGCACGGCGATCGCGCGCAGCCCATGGTGGGGTTCCACCCCCACGGCCTGGCCGGTGGACCCGGTACAGAGGGCCAGCTGCTGCGTCCAGGCCCCGTTCCCGCAGCCCACATCGACGGCGGTCCCGCCCGGCCGGATGTCCAACACGCCGCGTGTCCAGGCGCGCAGGCGCCGGATGCCGGTGGAGGCAGCGCTCTCCTCCAGGACCCGGTCCAGGTCGTCGGCCGCGACCGCGGGGCCGGTGGTGCGCAGGCGAAACGGTGATGACGACACGAGCCCACCCTAGGGGACCGGCTGGCCCCAGCCAGGGAACCCGGCTGATGTGCCCACACAGCAGCACCCCGGCCCCTCCGCGCCGCCGCCCCGGAACCGGGAGGAGGGACCCGGCCGGCCCGGACCGGCGGGCCCGCTCCCCTGCTCCTGCCGGGGGAAGCGGGCCTCTTCTCCCAGCCGTCCGGGGAGAAGAGAGCGTTCACAGGTCGGCGCACAAGACCGAGCCGGCCGCCCGGGCGCTGTCGGGGCCGAGGGCGGCCAGGAGCAGGCGGGCGACGGCCGGGCCGTAGGGCATCCCCATGTGGCCGGTGCGGGCGCGGGAGCAGTGAGCTCTCCAGGGCTGATTCAAAGTCTCGGTGGTCCTATGAACCCGCAGGTCACAGCAGTGTGACGGCTCATCGGAACATTCTCCCGGCATGCAACGAAGCTCCGACGATCAAGGTGACCTCCCAGTCGCCCGAACCGCCGGAGCTTCGATGTGCCGTCAGTCTGTCATGCCTTGTCTGGCCAAGTCGCCGACCCCTGCTCAGCGTTCGCTGCCGGACCTCGCTGCGAGGCTCGCGGTCCTGCCCGACCCTCGTGACCGCCGAGGCCGGCGGCACAGCCTGGTGTCGGTGCTGCTGACCGCGTGTGCGGCGGTGCTCACCGGCGCGAAGTCGTTCACCGCCGTCGGCCAGTGGGCCGCCGCCGCGCCTCAGGACGCCCTGGCACGGCTCGGTGCCCGCACGGCCACCGCCTTCAGCATCCGGATACCGCCGTCCACCGCGACCCTGCGCCGCGTGATCAATATTGTGTGTCCCGGCGGGCTCGCGGACCTGCTCGGTGCCACCCCGGCCGGCCCTACGACCGTGGCGGTCGACGGCAAGACCGCCCGAGGCTCGCGCACCGACACCGGTACTGCCGTGCATCTTCTCTCCGCGCTGTCCGGCGACGGGCAGGTGATCTCCCAGCTCCCGGTCCCGGACAAGACCACCGAGGTCACCGCGTTCGCCCCGCTGCTGGACCCCTTCGACCTGACCGGCGCGGTCATCACCGCGGACGCTCTGCACACCACCCGCGACCAGGCCCGGTACATCGTCCAGGACAAGAGGGCGCACTACTTCCTGGTGGTCAAGGCCAACCAGCCGACGCTGCGGGCGGTACTGAAATCACTGCCCTGGAAGCAGTGCCGCGAGGTCTCCTACGACCGCACCCGCGGCCACGGACGCAAAGAGACCCGATCGGTGCGGGCACTGACCATCACCGACCTCGATCTGGGCTACCCGTTCGCGGTCCAGGCCGTGAAACTACTCCGGCACCGCACCGACCTCAAGACCGGGAAGGTCACCCGCCAGACGGTCTACGCGGTCACCGACATGCCCTCCCACCAGGCCCGCCCCACCTGCCTCAACAAGATCGCCAGATCCCAGTGGGGCATCGAGGCCGTCCACCACATCAGGGACACGACGTTCGCCGAGGACGCCTCGAAGATCCGTTCCGGGCATGGGCCGGCGAACATGGCGACCATCCGGAACCTCGCCATCAACACCTTGCGCTCAGCGGGACACCGCAGTATCGCCGCCGCCCTGCGGGAGGTCTCCTACACCCCCTTCACCCACCCCCTCGACCTGCTGAAACTCCCCTGGCCTGCGACGATACCGGCACCATCAGACTTTGAATCAGCCCTGGTGAGCTCTCGCCCGGACCGCGATCGAGCTGGACGTTCTGGCCGTGCGTGGCCTCGGGTTGATCGGCTTGAATGACTCGCTGCTGCGGACCCATTTGGAGCGGGCCGGGGTGCGGGTGCTGCTGCTGGACCCGGACGCGGGAGGCCTATTCACGGGGTACCTCTCGCCGGGGCGGTGGCAGGAAGGGTGTCGCTTTCTGTTCGGGGATTCGCTGTTGAGTGAGCCTTTTCCAACCTGGCAGTGATGGAGGGCTGTTGGGGGTCAAGGGCTGTACGGAACGACGAAGCTCCTGGTAGACGGGTTCTCGACCAAGATCACCCGTGCCGCCAGGAGCTTCGCGTGCTTGTCTACCCGTCCTCGATCGATCTGTCCAGCAGCACGTTGCGGCACCTGACCCAACGGCTCGCGGTCCGGCGGCGGGAGATCGGTACGCGGTGGCGGCGGCTGCCCGCCGGCCGTCAAGCTCTGCTCGCACTGGCCCACCTGCGGTGCGGCGACACCTACGCCCAGCTTGCCGCCGGGTTCGGCATCGGCATCGCGACCGTCTACCGGTACATACGCGAGGCCATCGAGGTCCTGGCCGTGCTCGCACCGACGCTGGTCGAGGTGATGGAGACGGCCCGGGCGAAGGCCTTCGTGATCCTGGACGGCACGCTGCTGCCGATCGACAGGATCGCCGCCGATACCCCGTACTACTCGGGCAAACACAAGCGGCACGGCATGAACGTGCAGGTCCTCACGGACCCGTTCGGCCGACTACTCTGGGCATCCCCGGCCCTGCCCGGAGCCACTCACGACCTGACGGCCGCCCGAAGCCACGGGATCGTCGACGCGCTCGCCGCCGTGGGCCTGAAGTGCTGGGCGGACAAGGCGTACCAAGGCGCCGACCGCCACATCCGAGTCCCTTTCCGCGGGCGCCGACTCGAGCGGTGGAAGCGAAGGCACAACAGCAGCCACGCCAAGATCCGCTGCGTCGCAGAGCAGGCCATGGCCGTGCTGAAGGGCTGGCGCCTCCTACGGAAGCTCCGCTGCAGCACCAACCGGATCACCGACATCGTGAAGGCCGTCCTCGTCCTCCACCACGCCTCAGCATGAGGTTGGAAAAGGCTCAGTGTACGATCCTGCCTCTGGCTGACGTCCTGTGGCAGGATGGCGAGGTGACGGATCAGGGTTTTGACCCATCTGCTATGCGCAGGCAGTACCGTTCCGCGGTCTTCCGGGAGGAGGATCTAGCGGAGGATCCTATGGCGCAGTTTGCTCGCTGGTTCGGTCTGGCTGCCGTCGCGCGTGTGATTGAACCCAATGCAATGGTTGTTTCGACTGCCGATGCTGTGGGTCGTCCTAGTTCTCGCACTGTTCTGTTGAAGCGGTTTGACGAGCGGGGCTTCGTCTTCTTCACGAACTACAGTTCTCGCAAGGTGCGGGAGATCGATGTTAACCCGTATGTGTCGCTGCTGTTCCCGTGGCACTCTATGGCTCGTCAGGTCGTGGTTACCGGCTCGGCTGCCCGTATTGGCCGCGATGAGACTGCTGCTTATTTCCACTCGCGGCCGCATGGTTCTCAGCTCGGTGCTTGGGCAAGTGAACAGTCCCGGGTGATCGGCTCACGCGAGGAGCTTGATCAGCGTTACGCGGAGTTGGTCCGACGCTACCCGGAGGGTGTGCGGGTGCCGGTGCCGTCTGAGTGGGGTGGGGTGCGTGTGGTGCCCGATGCGGTGGAGTTCTGGCAGGGGCATGAGAACCGGCTGCACGACCGGCTGAAGTATGTCACTGAGGGGGAGGAGTGGCATGTTGAGCGGCTGTGCCCGTAGCAAGAAGCTGTGTCTCTATCGGTCATGAGAGCGGTGCGGTCGGAGAAGGGGTCTGTCAAACGAGCGGTGTAACTCAGGTTGTTGGAGTTACTGAAGGGCGGCGGAGAGTCGGCCGTCGAAGGTGATGTCGAAGGCGTTCAGTGCGGTCTTCCAGCGCATGGTCCAGCGGGCCTGGCCCTTGCCGGTGGGGTCGAGCGACATGATCGCCATATAGACGCACTTCAGGGCGGCCTGCTCGTTGGGGAAGTGCCCGCGGGCCTTGACCGCTCGCCGGATCCTGGCGTTGACGGACTCGATCGCGTTGGTGGTGCAGACGATGCGGCGGATCTCGGTATCGAACCGGAGGAACGGCGTGAACTCCTCCCACGCGTTCTCCCAGAGCCGCACGATCGCCGGGTACTTCTTGCCCCAGGCGTCGGCGAACTCGGCGAACCGCTCGTGCGCGGCGTCCTCGGTCGACGCTGTGTAGACGGGCTTGAGGAGCTTGGCGATCTTGTCCCAGTCCTGGCGGGCGGCATAGCGGAAGGAGTTCCGCAGCAGGTGGACCACGCAGGTCTGGACGGTGGTGCGGGGCCAGACGGTCCCGACCGCGTCGGGCAGGCCCTTGAGCCCGTCACAGACCAGCATGAGGACGTCGTTCACGCCGCGGTTCTTGATCTCGGTGAGGATGTGCATCCAGTGCTTGGCGCCCTCGCCTCCGTCGCCGGCCCATAGCCCGAGTGGCTTTGTTTACGAGTTCCAGGAACGTCTGTTGCTCAGCGTGGGGATCGCCCGGTTCCACGTGAGAGTGATGTCGTCGAGTTTCGAGAACGCTCCGGTGCTTGATTCGGGACCCTGGTTGTGCTCTGCACGACGAGGGGGCCAGGGTGCTGCCGAAGTCCAAGGTCGATCTGTACGCGGCGATCCGCCGTGATGCCAGGACCGGCATGTCGCTGCGGGCGCTCATGCGGAAGTACGGCGTCGGTTTCGAGACCGTGCAGCGGGCCATGGTGTCGGCGCTTCCCGAGCCGCGGAAGAAGATGAGCCCGCGGGAGACGCGGCTGGACACCTACAAGCCGGTGATCGACGCCATGCTGGCGGCGGATCTGACCGCGCCGCGGAAGCAGCGGCACACGGTCAAGCGGATCTTCGACCGGCTGCTGGACGAGCACGATGCAGTCGACATCTCCTACCAGATGGTCCGCGGATACGTCGCTGTCCGCCGTGAGGAGATCCGCCAGCAGGCCGGCAAAGGAGTCGTGGACGCGTTCGTCCCGCAGACCCACAAGCCAGGTGCGGAGGCAGAGGTCGACTTCGGGGACGTCACAGTGAAGCTGGCCGGCGAGCTGGTGACCTGCTACTTGTTCGCGTTCCGGTTGTCGTACTCGGGTAAGGCCGTCCACCGGATCTTCGCCTCGGCTGGGCAGGAGGCGTTCTTCGAGGGCCACGTCCACGCTCTCAACGCGCTGGGCGGGGTGCCGACCGGGAAGGTCCGCTACGACAACCTTAGGGCCGCCGTCGCCCAGGTACTGGGCCTCTCACGGCGCCGGGTGGAGGCCGAACGCTGGACTGCCTTCCGATCGCACCACAGCCTGGAAGCCTTTTACTGCCAGCCCGGTATCCGCGGCGCCCACGAGAAGGGCGGAGTCGAGGGCCAGATCGGCTGGTTCCGCCGCAACCACCTCGTCCCCGTCCCCGAAGTCGCCACACTCGCCGAGCTCAACGCGATGACCTTTCAGACAGCCGCGTGCGGAGCGCAGGCCGCACCGCGGTCGTTCCAGATCGCGGGGCCTGCCGCGTGCCAGCCGCCGGGCTCCCCGTCCTTGAACGGCGGCTCGTCGTCCGGGTCGTAGTGCCCGGCCTGGAGCGTGCAGACGACGACGTCCCCATCACCGTCGACCGTCCGTGCGGTGCACAGCCCGCCAGCGTCGCCCAGAGCCTCCAGGGCCCGGCGCCGCGCCGTGGTGTTCGGCCGGGTATCCGGTAGCACGACGTCCCGGACGAACCGCTCCAGCCGCACCACATCAGCCCGCTCGCGCCGCCGCACGTCCGCGAGACGCACCACCAGCTCACCGGCACCGGCAGAACGGCCACCACGCTGCGCCCAGCCCTGATCCGCGATCGAGACCAAGGCCTCGCTCACCGCGGCCACGCCCTCATCCCAGCCATCCGAGAACACCGCACCCCGCGCGGCCGGAGCCATACCTTCGAGCTCGACCACCCCGGACCGCGCCCCTGCCACCGCCCCCGCCTCCACCGCGGCCACCAGGTCGTCCGCCTCGGCCCCAGCCACTCCCTGGGCGGCCAGCAGCGCGAACAGCCGCAGCCGCGCGTTGGTACCCGCTGCCTGGTACTGACTCACCCGGCGCCCGGAATAGTTACTCAACGAGGACACCTTTCCGGTAGATTCGTTATGCCCAGTCATATCCTGCCGTTCCTCCCGAACACGAGCGAGATTCTATACGGTCAGAACCTGGCCTCGTCTTCTGCCAAAGGTACATCGTGCATACGGCAGATGCAGCGGCTATGCTGAAACCCGACACGAACGAGCGACACCCTTACTGTTGCTGGCCAGGCCCACGAAGTGGGCCTCAAGGAGACTGGAGGCGAAGCCGGAAGGACTCGTTGAAAGGGGTGGGGGAGCGCAGCGGACCCAGCCCGCTCGACCGCGCAGCGGTCCTGATCTCCGGCCACAAAGCACCTGCACTATGAGCCTTCGTGCGCCGCCGAAGGCCGGTGCGGAGCGCCGGGCTTTCAGCCCGCGGAGCGGGCTGTCCGAAGCGAAGCGCAGGACACCGGCCCGAAGGGCCGGCCCTGCCCCGGCGAAGCCGGGGCCCCCGAGCGCAGCGAGGGGCTCGCCCTTCGGGCGAGCGCAGCGAGCCCGTTCGTTTCCCCAGCGCGCAGCGCTGGGGGTCCCGCTCCGCGGG
>NZ_JBIWAJ010000038.1:0-27173 GCF_044759975.1 Streptomyces sp. NPDC098789 | reverse complement strand
CCCGAAGCCTGACGAACCACCGCCTCCAAATCCCAGTCCACGAACTCCGCCAACGCCCGACCACACTCGGCCATCCGCCCGGCGAACACCGGCGAAGAATCCAGCAGATCCACCGCCATCCCCACCCACTGCGAACCCTGACCCGGGAAGACGAACACCACCCGGTCACGACCAGCGGCGACGGAGCCCTCGACCAGACCGGGGCTCGGCATGCCACCGGCCAGCGCGCCCAAGCCCTCGATCAGGCCCTCGCGGCCGGGGGCCACCACGACAGCGCGGTCTTCCAGCGCGGCCCGGCCCGATATCAGCGTCCGCCCCACATCGACCGGCGACAGCCCGTCGTCGCCCTCGACGCACGACAGCAGACGCGCCGCCTGCCCCCGCAACGCGTCGACGCCGCGCCCGGAGACCACCCACGGCACCGCCACCGGCACGACCAGCTCCACCGGCTCGGCCGGCTCGCCCGGCTCCGCCGCAGCCGCGGGTTCCGGCGCCTGCTCCAGGATGACGTGGGCGTTCGTACCGCTCACGCCGAACGACGACACGCCCGCACGACGCGGACGCTCCTCGTCCCGCGACCACTCGCGCGCCTGCGTCAGCAGCTCGACCGCACCCGCCGACCAATCCACCTTCGACGAGGGCTCACCCACATGCAGGGTCTGCGGCAGCACCCCGTTGCGCATCGCCTGCACCATCTTGATCACACCGCCCACACCCGCGGCGGCCTGCGAGTGACCGATGTTCGACTTCAACGAACCGAGATACAGCGGGCGTTCAGCCGACCGGTCCTGGCCGTACGTCGCCAGCAGCGCCTGCGCCTCGATCGGGTCACCCAACGTCGTACCCGTACCGTGCGCCTCCACCACGTCCACATCAGCCGCCGACACACCCGCATTCGCCAGGGCCGCCCGGATGACACGCTGCTGCGAAGGACCGTTCGGAGCCGTCAGACCATTGCTCGCACCGTCCTGGTTCACCGCAGAGCCACGGATCACCGCCAGCACCGGATGACCGTTGCGCCGGGCGTCCGAGAGCCGCTCCAGCAGCAGCATGCCGACGCCTTCGCCCCAACCGGTGCCGTCCGCGCCGTCGGAGAAGGACTTGCAGCGGCCGTCGACGGCCAGCCCGCGCTGCCGGCTGAACTCCACGAAGACCGACGGCGTGGACAGGACCGTCACGCCACCCGCGAGCGCCAGCGTGCACTCACCGCTGCGCAGGGCCTGCACCGCCAGGTGCAGCGCGACCAGCGACGAGGAGCACGCCGTGTCCACCGTCACCGCAGGGCCTTCGAGGCCCAACGTGTACGCGACCCGGCCCGAAGCGATGCTGCCGGCACTGCCGTTGATGAGGTAGCCCTCGAACTCGTCGGCGGTGCCGCCGTAGATGCGCGCCGCGCCGTAGTCGTCGTACATCACCCCCGCGAACACGCCCGCCCGGCTTCCGCGCACCGAAACCGGGTCGATCCCGGCCCGTTCGAGGACCTCCCAGGAGGTTTCGAGGAGCAGTCGCTGCTGCGGGTCGATGGTCATGGCTTCGCGGGGGCTGATGCCGAAGAACGCCGGGTCGAACTGGTCCGCGTCGCGGAGGAAGCCGCCCTCGCGGGTGTAGGAGGTGCCCTTGTGCTCGGGGTCCGGGTCGTACAGGCCGTCGAGGTCCCAGCCGCGGTTGTCCGGGAATCCGGTCACGGCGTCGCCGCCGGCGGCCACGAGGTCCCAGAGGTCACCGGGTGACTCCACGCCGCCCGGGTAGCGGCAGCTCATCGCGGTGATCGCGATGGGTTCGGTGCTCTCCTCCTCCATCTGTTGCAGTCGCTGCCGGGCCTGGTGCAGGTCCCCTGTGACGCGCTTCAGATAGGTCCGAAGCTTTTCCTCGTTCGACATCCCCGTCGTCCCTCTCAGTGTTTCAAGATTTGATGCCGCGCCGGAAGTTGACCCGTGCGGCCCAGCAACGCCGGAGCTCACATCTGTTCGTCGATGAAGCTGAACAGGTCGTCGTCGCTCGCCGAGTCGAGTTGATCGGCCACGGACGCGGCGGAAGGCTCCGACGTCACCGCGGTGGCGTGGTTTCCACCACCCGTCGTGCCGGCGCCGCACCGCGCCAGCAGGTCCTGCAATCGGGACTGGATGCGCCCTAGGAACGGATCGTCCTCGGTCAGCGCCGTCAGTACGGATTCCAGCTCGTCGAGTTCTCGGAGTCCCAGTTCGGCCGGCGTCATCGCGTCGGGCGGGCTGAGCTCTGCCGTCAAGTAGGAGGCCAGGGCCCCCGGGTTCGGGTAGTCGAAGATCAGGGTCGCGGGCAACCGCAGCCCAGTGGCTCCGTTCAGCAGGTTGCGCAGTTCGACCGCCGTCAGCGAATCGAAGCCGAGGTCCTTGAAGTGCCGTCCCGCCTCGACCCCGGCCGGTGTGGCATGGCCGAGGGCCGCGGCCGCGTGGGTCCGTACCAGGTCGAGGAGTACGCGTCGCCGCTCGTCCTCACCGAGCTCCGCGAGCCGCTGCTTCAGGCCGTCCGCGCTTCCCGCTGCCGCCCCGGCGCCCGTCCTCGGAACCGCACCGAAGGCTGAACCTGCACCGGACGCGGCGCGGCCGTCGCCGTTCGTGGCCGACCCGGCCACGACGGGCCGGCGCACCAGCCCCCGCAGGACCGCGGGAACCAACTGCCCCTGGGCGCCCGCACGCAGTGCGGCCATGTCCAGTCTCATGGGCAGGACCACCGGGTCGCTCGCCCCCGCGACCGCGTCGAACAGCGCCAACCCCCGTTCGGAGTCGAGCGCGCCGATGCCCATGCGGGCCAGGCGCTGGACGGCGCCCTCGCCGAGCCGCTCCGTCATGCCGCTCCGCTCCGCCCACAGACCCCAGGCGAGTGCCTGGGCCGGCTGGTCGAGCGTGTGGCGGTGATGGGCCAGGGCGTCGAGGAACACGTTGGCCGCGGCGTAGACGCCTTGGCCGGCCGTGCCCAGCGTGCCCGCCGCGCCGGAGAACAGGACGAACGCGGACAGGTCCATGCCCTGTGTCAGCTCGTGCAGGTGGAGGGCCGCGTCGACCTTGGGCCGCAGCACCCGCTCGATCTGCGCCGGGGTGATGGTGGTGATGACCCCGTCGTCCAGCACGCCGGCCGCGTGCACGACCGCCGTGAGCGGATGCCCGGTGGGAATCGCGGCGAGCACGTCCGCGAGCGCCTCGCGGTCGGCGACGTCGCAGGCGGCGAACGTCACCTCCGCGCCCCGGGCGGCCAGGTCGGCCCGGAGTTCGGCGGCGCCGTCGGCCGCGAGGCCGCGACGGCTGAGCAACAGGAGCTGCCGTACGCCGTGTTCGGACACCAGGTGCCGCGCGAACATCGCCCCGAGCGCACCGGTGGCTCCGGTGATCAGGACGGTGCCCTGCGGATCGAGGGCGAGGCCCCCGTTCCCTGCACGCCGTGCCCCCTGGGCCGGGGACTGCTGCGCCGGCGACGGCGACGGGGTCGGGGTCGGGGTCATCCGGGCCACTCGCGGGAGCAGCACTTCGCCGTCACGCACCGCGAACTGCGGCTCGTCGGTCGTCAGCGCGCCCGGCAGGGCCAGGTAGGACGCTTCGGCGTCGTCGAAGTCGACGAGGACGAAGCGGCCGGGATTCTCCGCCTGTGCCGACCGGACCAGACCCCACAGCGGGGCGTTCGTCAGGTCAGGGCGCTCTCCCGGGCGCGCCACGACGGCGTGCCGGGTGAGGAGGACCAGTCGGGTCTCCGCGAAGCGGTCGTCCGCCAGCAGCCCCCGCATGGCCGTCAGGGTGTCCGCCACGGCCGTACGCACGTCCGCCGCCGTCCGCTCGACGTCCGCCGCGGTGCCGCGTGCGGTGCCGTGACCGGCGCCCTGCCCGCTGACGCAGGCGAGCAGCACCACGTCCGGCACGGTCGCCGTACCCGCGTCGACCGCCTCGACCAGCGAGGCGAGGTCGGCGTGGGCCGTGAGACCCGCGTACGGGCCACCCGCTCCCCCGAGCTCGACGCACAGCTTGAACTCGTCGGGGCCGACCAGGGCGACCGCCCCGCTCGCCCCGGTCCCGTTCGGCGTCGCCGGGGTCCGTCGCGACGGCGCCCACTCCACGCGGAACAGTTCGTCGCCGCGCCGGCCGGCATCGAGCCGACCCGGCTCGACCGGTCGCAGGACCAGCGAGTCGATTCCCGCCACGGGCTGACCCGTGTGGTCGGCCACCGTCACCGAGACGGCGTCACCGCCCGCCGGGGCCAGTGCCACGCGCACCCTCGACGCGCCGACGGCGCGCACCGAGACTCCGCGCCAGGCGAACGGCAGTCGAACCGTGGTCCGTTCGGGGTAGAAGTCGCCGAGCCGGAGCCCGTGGAGTGCCGCGTCCAGCAACGCCGGGTGCAGCGCCGTGGCGGCCGCCTCGGCCTGCTGCTCCTCGGGCAGCGCGGCTTCGACGAAGACCTCGTCGCCGCGGCGCCATGCCGCCCGTACGCCCCGGAACACCGGGCCGTAGTCGTAGCCGGTGTCGGCGAAGTCCTCGTACAGGTCGTCCGTCGCGACGGCCACCGCACCCTCCGGAGGCCACACCGTCAGGTCGTGCGCGGGAGGCGTCCGCCCTTCGGCCACGACGAGCACACCGGTCGCGTGACGCGTCCATTCCTCGCCGAATTCGGAGCCGTCCGGCCGCGAGTGAATGGTCACGTCGCGCCGGCCGGAGTCGTCCGGACCGCCGACCTCGACCCGCAGGCGGATGCCACCCGTCTCGGGAAGGACCAGCGGCGTCTGGAGGGTCAGCTCCTCGACGGTGTCGCATCCGACCTGGTCACCGGCGGCCACGGCCAGCTCCACGAAGCCGGTTCCCGGCAGCAGCACGGTGTCCGAGACGGCGTGGTCCGCCAGCCAGGGATGCGTGCGCAGCGACAGCCGACCCGCGAACACGACCGCGCCCGAGTCCGGCAGCTCGACGGCCACACCCAGCAAGGGGTGCGCGGCCGGCTCCATTCCGAGGACCGAGACCGCATCGGACGTGCCGGCTCCCGTCTCCAGCCAGTAGCGCTGGCGTTGGAAGGCGTACGTCGGCAGGTCCACCCGGGACGCACCCGTCCCCTCGAACGCCCGGGTCCAATCGACGGGGACACCGTGCGTCCACGCACGCGCCACACCGGCGACGAACGAACGCTCCTCCCCACGACCCGCACGCAACACCGGAACGAACACACCGTCCGACACGCACTGCGCACCCATCGCGCTCAGCACACCATCAGGACCCAACTCCACGAACACCGAAACGCCTTGGGCCGCGAGAGCCTCCACGCCGTCCGCAAAACGCACCGCACCCCGCACGTGCCGCACCCAGTATTCCGGCGAACACAACTCATCCGCCGACGCCACCGCACCCGTCACGTTCGACACCACCGGAACCACCGGCGCGTTATACGTCAGCCCCGCCGCGACCTCACGGAACTCCTCCAACATCGCGTCCATCCGCGGCGAATGGAACGCATGCGACACCACCAGCCGCTTCGTCTTGCCACCCCGGGCCTTGAGCGCCGCCGCGACTTCCAACACGGCGTCCTCGTCACCGGACAGCACCACAGCCGAAGGACCGTTCACCGCCGCGATCGACACGCGATCCGCGCAATCGACCAGCAGCTCCGCAACCTCCGCCTCCGACGCCTGCACCGCCACCATCGCGCCACCCACAGGCAACGCCTGCATCAGACGACCACGCGCAGCCACCAGACGCGCCGCGTCCTCCAACGACCACACACCCGCCACACACGCGGCAACCAACTCACCGATCGAATGACCACCCACGAACTCCGGTCGCACACCCCACGACTCGACCAGCCGGAACAACGCCCACTCCACAGCGAACAGACCCGCCTGAGTGAACACCGTCTCGTCCAACGCGCCCTCAGCACCCCCCTCACCGAAGACGACCTCACGCACACCACCCACCACATGACCGGACAACTCCCGGTCCAACACGGCACAGACTTCGTCGAACGCCGCCACGAACACCGGGAAACGCTCGTACAACTCCCGCCCCATACCGACCCGCTGCGAACCCTGACCCGAGAACAACACGGCCAGTTGGCCTTCACCGACGACGCCACCCGGGCCCTCGACGAGACCCGGCGCCGACTCGCCCCGCGCCAGGGCGCTCAGGGCGTCCGTCAGCTCGTCGGACGAAGCAGCCGTCACCACGGCGCGGTTCTCGAACTCCGCCCGCCCCGAAGCCAGCGACCAACCCACGTCCACCGGCGACAGGTCCGCGTCACCCTCGACCCGGGACACCAGGCGTGCGGCCTGCGCCCGCAGTCCGTCGACCCCGCGCCCGGAGACCACCCACGGCACCACTGCCGGAGCCACGGGCTCCGACTCCTCGGCCACCTCCAGGCCCTGCGGCGCCTGTTCGAGGATGACGTGGGCGTTCGTACCGCTCACACCGAACGAGGACACGCCCGCACGACGCGGACGCTCCTCGTCCCGCGACCACTCGCGCGCCTGCGTCAGCAGCTCGACCGCACCCGCCGACCAATCCACCTTCGACGACGGCTCACCCACGTGCAGCGTGCGCGGCAGCACCCCGTTCTGCATGGAGACGAGCATCTTCATCACGCCGACCACGCCTGCGGCGGCCTGCGTGTGCCCGATGTTGGACTTCAGCGAGCCGAGCCACAGCGGCCGGTCGGCCGGACGGCCCTGCCCGTAGGTGGCCAGCAGCGCCTCGGCCTCGATCGGGTCGCCCAGCGACGTGCCCGTGCCGTGCGCCTCCACGACGTCCACATCGGCCGTCGACAGCCCCGCACTGGCCAGCGCGGCCCGGATCACCCGCTGCTGGGACAGCCCGTTGGGCGCGGTGAGACCGTTGCTCGCGCCGTCCTGGTTCACCGCCGAGCCGCGCAGCAGCCCGAGCACCGGGTGCCCGTTGCGCCGCGCGTCCGACAGCCGCTCCAGGAGGAGCAGGCCGGCGCCCTCGGCCCACGAGGTGCCGTCGGCCGCGTCGGAGAACGCCTTGGAGCGTCCGTCCGCCGCCAGCCCGCGCTGTCGGCTGAACTCGATGAACATGCCGGGCGCGGGCATGATCGTCACGCCGCCCGCGAGGGCCAGGGTGCACTCGCCCGAGCGCAGCGCCTGCGCCGCCAGGTGCATGGCCACCAGGGACGACGAGCAGGCCGTGTCCACGGTCACCGCGGGGCCCTGGAGGCCCAGGGTGTAGGAGATGCGGCCCGAGATGACGCTGGAGGACTTGCCCGTGAGGAGGTACCCCTCCACCGATTCCGGGGCTTCGTGCAGTCGCGCGCCGTAGTCCTGGTAGGTCATGCCGGCGAAGACGCCGGTCATGCTGCCCTTCAGGCGCGCGGGGTCGATCCCGGCCCGCTCGAAGGTCTCCCAGGCCGTTTCCAGCAGCAGTCGCTGCTGCGGGTCCATGGCCAGGGCCTCGCGCGGCGAGATCCCGAAGAACGCCGGGTCGAATTCGGCGGCTTCGTGGAGGAAGCCGCCCTCCCGCGCGTAGCTCCGGCCCGGCCGGTCCGGGTCGGGGTCGTAGAGGTTGTCCAGGTCCCAGCCGCGGTTCGTCGGGAAGCCGGAGACGACGTCCCGTCCTTCGTCGAGGAGCTGCCAGAGCTGCTCCGGTGTGTGTACGTCCCCGGGCAGGCGGCAACCCATCGCGACGATCGCGATCGGGTCGTCATCGTCGGCCGTGGTGAGCTGCGCTGCGGCAAGGGGCGCCGCGAGCGGCTCGGAGGCCGCGTCCTCGTGCGTCCCCACGAGTTCCGCGCGCAGGTGGCGGGCCATGAGCGTGACCGTGGGGTGGTCGAAGACCGCTCCGGTGGCCAGCCGCAGCCCCGTGGCCGCGTTCAGGCGGTTGCGCAGTTCCATGACGCGCATGGAGTCGAAGCCGAGTTCCTTGAAGGCGCGTCCCGTCGCGATCGCGTCGACGCCGGAGTGACCGAGCACCGCCGCGGCGTGCGTGCGCACCAGCTCGGCGAGCATCCGCTCCTGTTCGCCGGGGGCGAGCCCGGCGAGCTGCCGGCCCAGATCCTTTTCGGGCAGGTCCGGGTCCGCTGTGGCGTCGCCCACGGTCGAGCCGGCGGCCGTACGGGCCACCTCGGGGATCTCCTCGAAGAGCCGGTTGCGCCGGGTCGCGGAGAACTGCGTGACGAAGCGGTCCCAGTCGACGTCGGCGAAGGCGAGGAACGGCGTGTCGTGCCCGGCCGCGTCGGCGAGGGCCGCCACGGCGCTCTCCGGTGCCATGGCGACCAGTCCGCGCCGGCTCATCCGCTCGTCGGTCCCGGCGTCGGCCATGCCGCCGCCGCTCCACGTGCCCCATGCGAGGGACAGCGCGGGCAGCCCGTCGACGTGCCGCTCGTGGGCGAGCGCGTCGAGGGTGGCGTTGGCCGCCGCGTAGGCGGCCTGGCCGCCGTTGCCCCATACGCCGATGACGGAGGAGAAGAGGACGAAGGCGTCGAGGTCCAGGGACCGCGTCAGTTCGTCCAGGTGCCGTGCTCCGTCCACCTTGGAGCGCAGTACGTGCGCCAGGTGGTCCGGCGTCAGCGTCTCGATCACGCCGTCGGCGAGGACGCCGGCGGTGTGCACGACGCCGGTCAGGGGCGGCAGTTCACCGGCCGCCGACCGCTCGCCCAACGAGGCGAGCAGCCCGGCCACCGCATCGCGGTCGGCCACGTCGCACGCGACCACCGAGACCCCGACACCCGCATCCGTCAGCTCGGCCCCGAGGACGTCGGCCCCCGGCGCCAGCGGTCCGCGCCGCGAGGCGAGCACCACGTGTTCCGTCCCGCGAGCGGCGAGCCAGCGGGCGACGTGCCCTCCCAGCGCGCCCGTACCGCCCGTGACCAGGACCGTTCCCCGCGGCGACCAACCGTCCGCCGCCCCGGAAGGACGAGCGGCACGCACCAGCCGGCGCACCCGGACCCCGGAGGCCCGCACCGCGACCTGGTCCTCGCCGTCCGCCGCGGCCAGCACGCCGCACAGGCGCTCCACCACGCGAGCGTCCAGGACCTGCGGCAGATCGACCAGACCGCCCCACGACTGCGGGTGCTCCAGCGCCACGACCCGGCCCAGACCCCACACCTGCGCCTGGGACGCACCGGCGAGCCGCTCCGTGCGCGTCACGGCCACCGCTCCGCGCGTCGCGCACCACAGCCGTGCTTCGACGCCGGCGCCGACGAGGGCCTGTACGAGGGCCAGGGTCCCGGCGACTCCGGCCGACACTCCCCCGTGGCCCGGGTGCGGCGACTCGTCCAATGCCAGGAAGGACAACACGCCGGCGACCGGCTCCGCGACGCCCTCCACCAACTCGGACACCGACCGGGTCAGACCGGCCCGGTCCGTGTCCGCGGGCACCGTGAGCCGCAGGGTGCGTACGCCCCGCGCCGCGAGCCCGCCCAGTACGGACGTCAGCCACGCGTCGTCTGCGGGGCCGGCCGGCACCACGAGGAGCCAGGTCCCGGTCAGCACGGAATTCGCTACGGCATTCGAACCGCTGGACAGCGGCTTCCAGGCGACGTCGTACCGTCGGCCGTCGAGCTCCGACTGCTGCCGCCGGCCCTTGCGCCAGGCGGAGAGTGCGGGCAGGACGGCGCTGAAGGGCTGCTCCCCGGACACGTCGAGCGTGCTGAGGAGCGCGGACAGGTCCTCGCTCTCCACGGCCTCCCAGAACCGCGCGTCCACCTCGTCGACCGACCCGGCGACGGCCGCCTCCGCACGACGTGCGGCTGCTGCCGGGGCCTCCAGCCAGTAGCGACGCCGCTGGAACGCGTACGTCGGCAGGTCCACCCGGGACGCACCCGTCCCCTCGAAGGCCCGCGCCCAGTCGACGTCCACACCGTGGACCCAGACCTCGGCGAGCGAGGTGAGGAAGCGTTCGGGGCCACCCTCGTCACGGCGCAACGAACCGACCACGCAGGCCTGTTCGGCGCCACGGGACTCCGCCGTGTCCTGGACCCCGACGGCCAGCACGGGGTGCGGCGACACCTCGACGAAGACGGTGTTACCCGCCTCGACGAGAGCGCCCACCGTTTCTTCGAAGCGCACGGTCTGACGCAGGTTGCGGTACCAGTACCCGGCATCGGCTTCCGCGGTGTCCATCGCCCCGCCGGTCACGGTGGAGTAGAAGGGCACGCGCGACGACACCGGAGAGGTACCGCCCAGCACCTGCGCCAGCTCGTCCTCGATCAGTTCCACGTACGAGGAGTGGGAGGCGTAGTCCACGGCGATGCGCCGGGCCCGTACGCCGTCCGCCTCACAGGTGGCGAGCAGCTCGTCCAGTGCGTCGGGCTCGCCGGCCACGACGACCGAGGTCGGCCCGTTGACCGTGGCGATCGACAACCGCCCGTTCCACCCCGCTATGCGCTCCGCCACCTGCTGCGCGGTCAGCGCCACGGACATCATCCCGCCGTGCCCGGCCAGGCTCCCTGCGATGACCTGCGACCGCAGCGCCACCACCCGGGCGCCGTCCCGCAAGGACAGTCCGCCCGCGACGCAGGCCGCGGCGATCTCGCCCTGCGAGTGTCCGACCACTGCGGTGGGCTCCACACCGTACGAACGCCAGAGCGCCGCCAGTGACACCATCATCGCCCACAGCACCGGCTGGACCACGTCCACGCGCTCCGGCGTCGGCGCGCCGGGGGCCCCGCGGACCACGTCCTCCAGGTCCCAGTCCACGAACTCGGCCAGGGCCAGGCCGCACTCCGCCATCGCCGCGGCGAAGACCGGTGCAGCGTCAAGCAGTTCCACCGCCATGCCCGCCCACTGCGAACCCTGGCCGGGGAACACGAACACCACTCGGCGGCCGGAGGCGGCCGTCACGCCGTCCACCGGTCCGACCACCACGCCGGACGACTCCTCACCGCGGGCCAACTGGCCAAGCCGTGCGCAGAGTTCGTCGCGGTCGCGGCCGGTCACCACGGCACGGTTCTCGAACTGCGCCCGTCCGGAGACGAGCGAGAGGCCCGCGTCCGCCAGGGACAGGTCGGCGTCGTTCACCATGCGTGACAGCAACCGCGCCGCCTGTCCGCGCACGGCCTCGGCGCCGCGTCCGGAGAGGACCCACGGCACCGCGGTCGCCGCCACGGCCGCCGTCGCAGCCGGCTCGACCGACGCTTCGGCCGACGCCCCGGCCGACGCTTCGGCCGGGTCGAGGACGGGCTCGGTGTCCGGGGCCCGCTCCAGGATGAGGTGGGCGTTGGTGCCGCTGATACCGAAGGACGACACGCCCGCCCGGGCCGGGCGGCCTTCGGCCACCGGCCAGTCGCGGGCCTCCGTCAGGAGTTCCACCGCGCCGGTCGACCAGTCCACCTTCGACGACGGTTCACCCGCGTGCAGCGTGCGGGGCAGCACCCCGTGGCGCAGGGCCTGCACCATCTTGATCACGCCGGCCACACCTGCGGCGGCCTGCGCGTGACCGATGTTGGACTTCAACGAACCGAGGTACAGAGGCCGTTCGGCCGGTCGGTCCTGCCCGTACGTCGCCAGCAGTGCCTGCGCCTCGATCGGGTCGCCCAAGGTCGTGCCTGTACCGTGCGCCTCCACCACGTCCACATCAGCCGCCGACACGCCCGCATTCGCCAGGGCCGCCCGGATGACGCGCTGCTGCGAAGGACCGTTCGGAGCCGTCAGGCCATTGCTCGCACCGTCCTGGTTCACCGCAGAGCCACGGATCACGGCCAGCACCGGGTGCCCGTTGCGCCGGGCGTCCGAGAGCCGCTCCAGCAGCAGCATGCCCGCGCCCTCGGCCCACGAGGTGCCGTCGGCCGCGTCGGAGAACGCCTTCGAGCGCCCGTCCGTCGCCAGCCCGCGCTGCCGGCTGAACTCCACGAACATCCCGGGCGTGGCCATCACGGTCACGCCACCGGCCAGGGCCAGCGAGCACTCGCCCGAGCGCAGGGCCTGGGTGGCTTGGTGCAGCGCCACGAGGGACGACGAGCAGGCCGTGTCCACGGTCACCGCCGGGCCTTCGAGGCCCAGGAAGTAGGCCAGCCGTCCGGAGATCACGCTCGCCGCCTTGCCCGTCAGCAGGTAGCCGTCGAGCCCGTCCGTCGCCTCGTGCAGCAGGGCGCCGTAGTCCTGGGCCATCGCTCCGGCGAAGACGCCCGCCTGGCTTCCGCGTACGGAGGCGGGGTCGATGCCCGCCCGCTCGAAGGCCTCCCAGGCCGTCTCCAGCAGCAAGCGCTGCTGGGGGTCCATGGCGAGGGCCTCGCGCGGCGAGATCCCGAAGAACCCCGGGTCGAATTCGGCGGCGTCGTGGAGGAAGCCGCCCTCCCGGACGTACGACGTCCCGGAGCGGCTCGGGTCCGCGTCGTAGAGCACGTCGAGGTCCCAGCCCCGGTCGACGGGGAAGGCGGAGATCCCGTCCCGGCCTTCCGATACCAGGTCCCACAGCTCCTCCGGGGACGTCACGCCTCCCGGCAGCCGACAGCCCATGCCGACGATGGCGATCGGATCGGCCGACAGGTCCGGCGCGGGTCCGACGTCCTGCGTGGACGGTGGATCCGTCAGCTCGCCGTCCAGGTGGCGCACCAGTGCGCTGGGCGTCGGATAGTCGAAGATCAGCGAGGCGGGCAACCGCAATCCGGTCGTCTCGATCAGCCGGTCCCGCAGCTCCACCGCGGTGAGAGAGTCGAAGCCGAGGTCCTTGAAGGTGCGCGTCACGTCGACCGCGTCGGCCGATCGGTACTCCAGGACCGTCGCGACCTGCGCCCGTACGATCTCTTCGAACGACTGGCGTCGCTCGGGCCGCTGCGCCGTCGCCGGGAGCTGCCGCGGGGACGGGGACTCGCCGACCTCGGTCTCGGTCTCGGTCTCGGCCTCGTCGACCGGCCGCTCCACTCCACCGAGCCAGTAGCGCTGGCGTTGGAAGGCGTACGTCGGCAGATCCACCCGGGACGCACCCGTCCCCTCGAACGCCCGGGTCCAATCGACCGGGACACCGTGCGTCCACGCACGCGCCACACCGGCAACGAACGCACGCTCCTCCCCACGACCCGCACGCAGCACGGGGACGAACACGCCGTCCGACACGCACTGCGCACCCATCGCGCTCAACACACCATCAGGACCCAACTCCACGAACACCGACACGCCTTGGGCCGCGAGAGCCTCCACGCCGTCCGCGAAACGCACCGCACCCCGCACGTGCTGCACCCAGTACTCCGGCGAACACAACTCATCCGGCGACGCCACCGCACCCGTCACGTTCGACACCACCGGAACCACCGGCGCGTTATACGTCAGCCCCGCCGCGACCTCGCGGAACTCCTCCAACATCGCGTCCATCCGCGGCGAATGGAACGCGTGCGAGACGACCAGCCGCTTCGTCTTACGACCCTGAGACTTGAGCGCCGCCGCCACCTCGACCACGACGTCCTCGTCACCGGACACCACGACCGACGACGGACCGTTCACCGCAGCGATCGACACCCGCGAGCCGTAGTCGGCCAAAAGCTCGACGACATCGGCCTCCGACGCCTGCACCGCCACCATCGCGCCACCCACAGGCAACGCCTGCATCAGACGACCACGCGCAGCCACCAGACGCGCCGCGTCCTCCAGCGACCACACACCCGCCACACACGCGGCAACCAACTCACCGATCGAATGACCGCCCACGAACTCGGGCCGCACACCCCACGACTCGATCAGCCGGAACAACGCCCACTCCACGGCGAACAGACCCGCCTGGGTGAACACCGTCTCATCCAACGCGCCCTCAGCACCGCCCTCACCGAAGACGACTTCACGCACGCCACCCACCACATGACCGGACAACTCCCGGTCCAACACGGCACACACCTCGTCGAACGCACCCGCGAACACCGGGAAACGCTCGTACAACTCCCGCCCCATACCGACCCGCTGCGAACCCTGCCCCGAGAACAACACGGCCACCCGACCACCACCCGCCACGGCGCCCGGACCCACCACCACACCCGGGACCGACTCACCGCGTGCGAGACCGCTCAGCGCGTCCGTCAAGTCCTCGCGGGAAGCGCCCGTGACGACGGCGCGGTTCTCGAACTCCGCCCGCCCCGAGGCCAAGGACCAACCCACGTCCACCGGCGACAGATCAGGGTCTGCTTCAAACCGTGACAACAATCGCGCAGCCTGGCCACGCAATCCGTCAACTCCACGCCCGGAAATCGCCCAGGGCGCCACTGCGGGAGCCACAATCACCGGCGCCACCGAAGCATCGGTATCGATCTCCGGAGCCTGTTCGAGAATCACGTGCGCATTCGTTCCACCCATGCCGAATGAGGAAACACCGGCCAGAAGTGGGGCGCTCTCGTCGGGCCAGGGTTCCAGTTCCTTCTGCACCCGCAGTCGAAGTGAATCGAGGGGAATACCGGCAGGCGCTTCGGTGAAATTCAGGCTGGCGGGTATGAGCCTGTTCTTTATCGACAGAACGGTCTTGATCAGTCCGGCAATACCGGCCGCGCCTTCGAGGTGGCCGAGATTCGTCTTCACCGACCCGACCCGAAGGGCATCGCTCTCCGCACGACCCGCACCCATTGCCGCACCCAGCGCCGTCGCCTCGACCTGGTCACCCAGCCGGGTTCCGGTGCCGTGGAGCTCGACGTACTGAATTTCGACGGGATTCACTTCGGCTCGGCGGCACGCCAGGGAAATCACTTCTTCCTGCGCTTCGCGGCTCGGGGCGGTAAGCCCTTCTCCCCCGCCGTCGTTGTTCACGGCGCTGCCGCGAATGACGCTGAGGATCCGATCGCCGTCGGCGAGGGCGCGCGACAGCTTCTTGAGGACGACGAGACCGCCGCCTTCACCCCGCACGTATCCGTTGGCCCGCGCGTCGAAAGTCCGGCATTCCCCGTCGGGAGAGAGTCCGCCGAAATTCTCGGAGCGCGCGAAGCTCTCCGGGGCGAGGATCAGGTTCACGCCGCCGGCCAGGGCCAGGGAGCACTCACCCGTCCGCAGGGCCTGCGCCGCCTGGTGCACGGCCACGAGCGAGGAGGACTGCCCGGAGTCCACGGTCAAACTGGGTCCGCGCAGGCCCAGTACGTAGGAGACCCGGTTGGCGATGACGCTGCGGGCCAGCCCGGTCATGGCGTGCTGGCCGAGCGCCGAGGCTCCGCGGCGGTGCGCCAGCATCGCGTAGTCGTCCCACATCGAGCCGACGAACACGCCCGCGGGCTCGCCCTTCAGTGCGACAGGGGAGATTCCCGAGTCCTCCAGGGCCTCCCATGCCAGTTCCAGCACGAGGCGCTGCTGCGGGTCCATGGCAGCGGCCTCGCGCGGAGAAATCCCGAAGAGGCCGGGGTCGAATTCGTCAACATGGCTGAGGAAAGCTCCCCGGAGACCCTGCTCGCCGTCTCCGGAACCCCCGCGACGGGTCAATTCCGATTCGACGCGCCCGTCGGGTACACCCGAAACCGCACCGTTCCCCTCGCTGAGGAGCTGCCATAAAGCCGCCGGGTTGGACGCGCCCGAGAAACGACAGGACAATCCAATAATGGCGACGTAATCATCCTGGAAGTTAGGCACGCTCGACAACACCGGAAAACCCCCTGCTCGACACATGAACTGGACATTCGCGCCCATCGCATCTTCTCCAGCAGAGAAGATCCCGGCGCCTCAGTATCCGTCAGCGACCCCGTTAAGGCCTCGCCACTCTAACCCTGGCTCGCGACCCAACGTCAAGATCCTTTTACCTTTCGGACACGGCGTCACACCGTGTCGGGGTGACCACCCTCACAGCAATAGGGAAGCCGCCTCACGGCCTCCACTTTAAAAGAGCGGCGCCGGACTCGGCCGCACGGTGACGACCTACCAACACCCCACGGCTCGTGCTACGTTACGAATGGATCAAGGAGATCCCCGGGGGTACGCGCGGCTTTGCGTCACTGGCGATGTGCGGCTGAACGTAAGCCGACCATATCGCCATCCGCTTAGCTGACCTGCGTAGATGTACTGCGAATGGGCGCTTGTCGCACGAGAGTCCATCAGGTCGGCAAACCCCCTCGGCTTTGGACCACGTCCGCCGTCGCGGTCGCACGTGCACGACGGGTCCGAACGAGCCGATCAGGAAACGGCATAAGCAGGTCGGCGCGGGTGCGAACCCGCTCGTGGCCTGCCGCCCGGGCCAAGGCGGCCCCATCCAGAGCGAGGGAGTGTGTCCGGCAACGTGAACCAGCCGACCGACCATCAAGTGGCCATCGTGGGCGCGGGGGTGATGGGTTCCGGCATCGCCACGCTGATGCTGGGGCACGGGATCCCCGTCGTCCTGGTCGACGTCGACGAGGCGACGCTCGACGACGCGCGTGGCAGGATTCTTCAGCAACTCCGGCACGCCCAGCTCATGGGGGCGGTGCCGGCAGGCCAGGAGCCCGGACGGCTGGTCACCACCGTCTCCCTGGCCGAGGTGGCAGACTCGACGGCAGTCATCGAGGCGATCACCGAATCACCCGCGGCGAAGGCCAAGGTGATCGCCGAGGTCTCGGCGGCCGTCCGCCCCGGTACGCCGCTGATCTCCAACACCTCGGGCATCCCGATCGGCGAGCTGGCCAACTGGGCGGCACGACCGGCCGAGCTGCTCGGCACCCACTTCATGAACCCGTCGTACCTGATCAAGATGGTGGAGGTCAGCCGCGGCCCGCAGACGAGTGACGAGACGGTCGAGGCCGTCGTCGCTCTGCTGTCCACCGTGTCGCGCCGGGCGGTCATCGTGCAGGACGCCCCGGGCTTCGTGACCAGCCGGCTGCTCCACCCGATGATCAACACCGCGGTGCGGATCGTCAGCCAGGGCACCGCCACGGTCGAAGCGGTCGACGAGCTCATGGAGGGGTGCCTCGGGCACCCGACCGGGCCGCTGCGCACCGCGGACCTGATCGGGCTGGACAACCTGACGGACTCCCTCGCCGAACTCTACGAACGTACCGGCGACGAGGCGTGCAAACCCTGTGACCTGCTGCTGGCCAAGGTGCGCCGCGGCGAACTCGGCCGCAAGACGGGCCACGGCTTCTACTCCTACGGAAAGGCAACAGCATGACGATCGACCAGGCAATTGACGGAGCTGCGGTAAGCCCCGAAGCCATCCAGGAGGCGCTGCTCGGCTTCCTGGAGGGGCGGACCAAGTCCACCCTGTCCCCGACCCAGGACCTCTTCGCCTCCGGGCTGCTGTCCTCCATGTTCGCCATGGAGCTGGTGGTCCACCTCGAACAGAGCTACCGGATCGCCATCGTCGGGGCGGACCTCAAGCTGGACAACTTCCGCACGGTGCAGGGCATGACGGACCTGGTGCTCCGGCTCCAGGGGGGCTCCACCGCGGGCAGCGATGTCTGAGCGACTGACCGAAGCGTTCGACTTCTTCGACGGACTCGTCGACGGCCAGGCCGATGCATGGGACCTGGCCGGTCGGATACCGGTCGAGCTGCTGCGCACGGCCGGTGCCCGAGGACTGCTGTGCGCCGAGGTCGCCCCCGCGCACGGCGGTCCCGGCCTGAGCAGCCGTGACAACGGCGAGCTGACGGCGCACGTGGGCAGCCGGTGCAGCTCCCTGCGGAGCGTGATGACCTCGCAGGGCATGGCGGCCTGGACCATCCAGCGGCTGGCGAACGCGGACCAGTCCGCGGCCCTGCTGCCCCAGCTGGTCAGTGGCCAGCTGGCGGCGGTGGGGTTCAGCGAGCCGGGTGCCGGCTCCGACCTGTCCACGATGAGCACCCGGATCAAGCTCGACGGCGACTCGGTCGTCCTCGACGGTCGCAAGATGTGGGTCACCGGTGCCCGGTACGCCGACCTGCTGATCGTCTTCGGGCAGTGCGAGGGCGGTGCGGCGGCCGTCGTGGTCCCCGCTTCGACCCCGGGTGTCCGCGTGGAGCCGGTCGCCGACCCGATGGGGTGCCGTGCGGCCGGACACGCGAACATCCACTTCGACTCGGTGCGACTGCCGGCGTCGAGCGTGCTCGGGAGCCCCGGCCTGCCGCTGCCGCTGCTGGTCACCACGGCGCTCGCGTACGGGCGGATGTCGGTGGCCTGGGGCTGCGTCGGCATCCTGCGGGCATGCCGCAATGCCGCGGCGCTCCACGCCAAGTCCCGTACGCAGTTCGGCAAGCCGCTCAGCGAGCACCAGCTCGTGGCGCGTCACCTCGCCGAGCTGTTCATCGCCGAGCAGGTGGCGACGCAGGCGTGCGCGCACGCGAGTTCGTGCTGGGACGCCGGTTCTCCCGACATGGTCGTCGCCACGGTCCTCGCCAAGCACGTCAGCGCCACCAACGCCGCCACCGGCGCGGCCACCGCGGTGCAGGTGTTGGCATCGGCCGCGGCGCAGGACGGCCATGTGGTGGCCCGCGCGTACCGGGACGCGAAGTTGATGGAGATCATCGAAGGCACCAGCGAGATATGTCAGTTGATTCTGGCGCAGCATGCCGTCGCAACGGCGCAGTGAGCACCCGGGGAGGGTCCGTGCCTGAACAGCCGACCATGGTGAAGTGCCTGGTCTGGGACCTGGACAACACGCTCTGGCAGGGCACCCTGCTGGAGGACGACGAGGTCCGGGTGCCCGACGCGGTGCGGGAGCTGATCGCCGCTCTCGACTCCCGCGGCATTCTGCAGGCGGTCGCCAGCAAGAACGACCACGATCTCGCCTGGGCGAAGTTGGAGGCGTTGGGGCTCGCCGAGTTCTTCGTCGTGCCCAGGATCGGGTGGGGGCCCAAGTCGGACTCCGTGCGGCTGATCGCCGAGCGGCTCAAGTTCGCCGAGGGCACCATCGCCTTCGTCGACGATCAGCCGGCCGAGCGGGCCGAGGTGGCCTTCCACCTGCCGCAGGTCCGGTGCTACGACGCCGCCGAAGTGCTCTCGTTCGCGGATCTGCCGGAGTTCAGTCCCGAGAACGTCACCGTCGACTCCCGGCGGCGCCGCCAGATGTACCGGGCCGGCTTCGAGCGGGAGGCACAGCAGGCCGCGTTCAAGGGCCCGGACGAGGAGTTCCTGCGGTCGCTGGAGCTGGTGATGCGCATCGAGCGGGCGACCGGTGAGCAGCTGACCCGCGTCGAGGAACTCACGCTGCGCACGAGCCAGATGAACGCGACCGGGGTGCACTACTCGGATGCGGCGCTGCGCGAGCTGCTGGCGGATCCCGGGCACGAGGTCCTGGTGACCACCATGACCGACCGCTTCGGGCCGCACGGCGCCGTCGGCGTGATGCTGCTGGCGACCCACCCGGGTGTCTGGCACCTCAAGCTGCTGGCCACGTCGTGCCGGGTCGTCTCGTTCGGTGCGGGTGCGGCGCTCCTGAACTGGCTGATCGACCAGGCCGCGCGGGCGGGTGCGCACCTGGTTGCGGACTTCCGTCCCACGGACCGCAACCGCATGATGGAGATCGCCTACCGGTTCGCCGGTTTCACCCGGTCCTCCGAGGAGCCGTGCGACTGCCTGGCCGCTCTGCCGGCGGCGGGCGACGAGGGTCTCCAGCAGCTGCACCTGGTCTCCGGGCCGCGTGCGGCCCACCCCACCATCGAGATCAGCGCGCCGGATCTGGCCGCGCACCACGGGGTGGCCGCGGCAGCGCCGGCGCGCTGATTCCTCAGCTCGTCCTCTTGCGCACCAAGGTGATTCCGTCGGCCACCGGAAGAAGGGATATGTCGACCCGTTCGTCGTCGCGCAGGAAAAGGTTCAGTTCGCGTACCGCGACCGAATCGGGATCCTGGGCGGACGGGTCGATCACCCTTCCGAAGAAGAGGGTGTTGTCGATGACAATGAGCCCGCCGGGTCGGACCAATTCGATAGCCGCATCGTAATAGCTGCGGTAATTCGCCTTGTCCGCGTCGATGAAAACGAAATCGAAAGTACCCGCCGCGCCCGCGGTGGCCAGTTCGGCCATGGTGTCGATCGCGTTGCCGATGCGGACGTCGATGCGGTCGCTGACGCCCGCCTTGTTCCAGTATTCCCGGGCGATACCGGGCCATTTGTCGGTGATGTCGCAGGTGATCAGCTGGCCGTCCGACGGGAGCGCGCGCGCCATGCACAGCGTGCTGTAGCCGGTGAACGTCCCGATCTCCAGCACGCTGCGGGCCCCGACCAGGCCGACCAGGAGGGCCAGGAATTGGCCCTCCTCCGCCATTACCTGCATCGCCTGCCCCATGGGCAGCTCGCTGGTGAGCTCCCGGAGATCGCGCAGGATTTCGTCATCACGTAATGAGACATCGCGGACGTAGGACAGCAATTCCACAGAAGAAGCCAATTGATTTGCCATGGGCTTAAAGTAATACTGGACCGCACGACAGTGCAAGCCCGGAAAGAAATACCGGGAAATCCGGCCCGCGCGGTCTTCACGCGGTCGTCATGAGATCGTGAGCGGATCCTCACGGGTCGTCGGACGCTTTCGGCCGACCGGTTCGCACCAGGTGTAGCAGGCGGGATCGAAGCGGTTCAGCCGGCGCACCAGCCGCCCGGTGGACCACGGCCAGGCGAAGGTGTTGCGCCCGCCGGCGCTGAAGTAGTAGCTGGTGCAGCCGCCGGAGTCGTAGACGGTGGTGCGCAGCGCCTCCTGCACCGCGGCGTTGTGCGCGTCCTGGACGTCCGGCCGGACGTCCAGTGCGCGGTGGCCGCCGCGGTCGAGGTGGTCCAAGGCGGCGGCGAGGTACGTCAACTGGGCTTCCAGCACCGTGATCGCCGAGGTCGAGCCGCCGAGCAAGTTCGGCCCCAGGAGCAGGAAGAGGTTGGGGAATCCGCTGACGCTGGTGCCCAGGTACGCCTGCGGCGCGCCGTCCCAGGCGTCGTGCAGGGTCCGGCCGTCCGTGCCGTACAGGCCGGCGGCCAGGGGCAGCTCGCCGACGCGGAAGCCGGTGGCCGTGACGAGGACGTCGGTCGCGGCCGTGCTGCCGTCGGCGCCGACGACCTCGTTCCCGCGTACTGCGGTCACGGCGGTCGGGTGCAGGTGTACGTGCGGCCGGTTCAGCGCCCGGTAGAAGGTGCTGGAGGTGAGGAGGCGCTTGCAGCCGAGCCGGTAGTCCGGTGTGAGCGCCTCGCGCGCCACCCGGTCGTGGACGGCGAGCCGCAGGTGCGCACGGGCCCCGACCTCCAGCAGGCCGGCGACCCGCGGGTGACGGAAGGCGAACCCGAAGCCCTCCTGCAGGGCGTACTGCCCGGCCCGCAGGGCGCGGCGGGCGCCGGGCAGGCGGTCCAGCGCCCGGTTGAACGCCGCCGGTACCGGTAGGTCGGGCTTGGGCAGGACCCACTGGGCGGTCCGCTGGAAGAGGTGCACGGCGGCCGCCCGCGCTTCGATGGCCGGGACGATCTGGACGGCGGAGGCTCCGCTGCCCACCACGGTCACGCGCCGCCCCGTCAGGTCGACGTCGTGGTCCCACCGGGCGGTGTGCAGCACGGGCCCGGCGAAGCCTTCGATCCCGGGGACGTCGAGCGGGCGGGGAACGTGCCAGGGCCCGGTGGCCAGGACCAACACCGAGGCGCTGTAGGGCCCTTCGCCGGTTGCCAGCAGCCAGCGCCCGGCCGCCGGATCCCACCGGGCCTCCCGCACGTGCACCCCGCAGCGCAGGACATCGCCGAGCCCGTACCGCTCGGCCGTCGTCCGCAGGTACGCGTGGATCTCCCGCTGTTCGGCGAAGACCCTGCTCCACGCGGCGCCCGGGGCGAACGAGTAGCTGTAGAGCGTCGAGGGCACGTCGCAGGCGCATCCCGGGTAGGTGTTCTCCCGCCACGTGCCGCCGAGCTGAGCCCCCTTCTCCAGGACGAGCACGTCGCGCACCCCTGCCTGTCGCAGCCGGATGGCGGCGCCGATGCCGGAGAACCCGGCTCCGACGACCACGACCCGCACGTGCCGCACGGGCCGTGCGCCGCCCTGCGCCGGGATCACAGCGCCGGTCCGGCGGGCTCACCGGCAACGGTCGTGCGCTCGAACCAGGGACGTGCGTTTCGCTTGATGGACGCCATGGGCCGCATCATCGCGAACCGCGCACCCCCGCGGAGCGCGGCCGACGGGTGTCCACGGAGGCGAAGAATCCTTCCGCGCTGGGCTTCCGGTCCGGTCCGGGCGCCGCCGACGGCACTCGAACGGGGCACGGGTGGGGTGTCAGTGCGCTCACGTATCCTTCCGGGCACCGCACACCGACTCGAAGGACCATGAGAATTGTCCGGCCTGACTGCCTTCCCGCTGCCCTTCCACACGTTCCGGTCCTTGCCGTTCGCGACGCCCCGCACGCTGCGCGAGCTCCAGATGATGCAGTTCAGCTCGCATATCCGGGCGAAGTCGGGGTGGTTCGACAAGATGCGCGACGGCGACGTCGTCGCCAGGTGGACGGAGGAGGCGCTCGCCCAGGGCCTCACCGAGGCGCAGGTGCGGTTCGTGATCGCCGAACTCGCCTACTACCGCGCGCTGCGCGACGAGCGGAGCGGCGTCGAGGTGTCCGGGGTCGACGGGGTGTGGCAGTCGGACTCCCTGGTCGACGACGGGCTGCGAGCACGGCTGCGGGCGGCGGTCCGGGTCCTCGAAGAGGTCCCCGAGGCCGAGCGGGACTGGCATCCGGGATCCGACGGCCAGGTGCTGGACCTGGTCCATCCCTCGCTGTTCTGCCTGGCGAGGGATGCCAGCGGCGGGCCCGAGCAGGCGTGGGAGGACCCGACGGACCGTCATGCGAAGTACGAGTTCTCCGAGAAGTACCAGTGGTTGCCCTCGGAGGTCGACGTCAGCGCCGAGGGCGACGTGGCCTTCCGTTCCTACGTCAACAACGTCCACCCCGAAGAGAACCGTGAACTGGACGCCGTCCTGCCGGAGTTGTTCGCGCGCATGCGGCCGCTGCTGGAGAACGTGCTCACCGACCTGCGCCACCCGCGGCCGCCGCGGATCGACGTCGATCCCTACGGGTGGTACGACGCGAGGCCGGTGTACCCGAACAAGTCCTCCTTCGCCGAGGACGAGGCGGGGGCCGCGGCCTACGCGGCAGCGCGCGACGCGTGGGACGTGGCCTCGGACGACTGGTGGGAGAACCGGCGCCCGGTCATCCCGGACGCCCCCGACTTCACCGCGCCCGAACTGCCGGACGCGGCCGCCCGGGTCGACCTGCGCGGCCGCCGCCTCCAGGTCATCGTCAAGCTCGCGACCGTGCACCTGACCCCGGAGAAGCCCGAGTACCCGGGCGGCTCCTGGCACGTCGAGGGGATGATCAACGAGCGGATCGTCTCGACCGGCATCTACTACTGGGACAGCGAGAACATCACCGAGAGCCGGTTGGGCTTCCGGGCGGCCCTCGACGACCCGGAGTACGAGCAGAGCGACGACGGCGGCGTGCGCGAGGTCTACGGCCTGGAGAACGAGGACGCCCTGAGCCAGGTACTGGGGTCGGCATCGACGCCGGCGGGCCGCTGCCTGGCCTTCCCGAACGTCCTGCAGCACCGCGTCAGCCCGTTCGCCCTCGCGGACCCCGACCGCCCGGGACACCGCAAGATCCTCGCGTTCTTCCTGGTCGACCCGTCGCGCAGGATCGTCTCGACGGCCGACGTACCGCCGCAGCAGCCGTGGTCCGCCACCTCGACCATGACGCTGGAGGAGGCCAAGGGCCACCGCGAACAGCTGATGCGGGAGCGCAAGTTCTTCGTCGACGAGCACAACGAGCAGATCTACGAGCGCGAGTTCTCCCTCTGCGAGCACTGAACCGGCGCAGGGGCGGGGCAGCCGCGTACGCCCTCCCGGCGGCGGGAGGGCGTACGCGGCGGCCGGGTCAGAAGAGGTTGCCGTAGTAGGTCAGGATGTTGGGCAGCGAGCGCAGGGTCTTGTCGTGTTGCGGGTGGTTCTTGAGGATGAAGCGGATGCGGCCCGCGAGGTCCGCCTGGCGCGCGGGCTTGTACCCGGCCTTCTTCAGGATGTCGCAGAGGATCGTGATGTTCGCCAGGTCCTGGTGGCCCACGGCCTTGGGGCACAGCGTCGAGACGACCCCGGCCCGCCACTCCGCGGGAAAGTCCTCCTGCCGACAGTCGCCCACGTTGGCGCCCTTGAGCCACGAGCTGCCCACGATGGCCGACGAGTGGACGTTCTGCCCGATGATCAGGGTTCCGCCGGGAACGCTGATCGTGCCCAGCGAGCTGAGGGTCGGCATCAGGGAGGCCACCCAACCGGCGTGGCAGTACGGGGCGCCCCAGACGATGGACCCGAACGCCCCGCTCTTCGAGATCGCCTTGATCGCCCCGGTCGGCGTGCCCAGGTCGCCGCCGTAGGAGTGCGTCCAACTGCCGACCCCCTCGGCACTCAGGGCGGTGTAGCCGCCCGCCTGCTCGTCGGCCACCACACCGACGATCTGCTGGGCCGTCGCGTCGACGTCGGCCGGCTTCTGCACCCAGGCCTTCAGCGGGTGGTCGGGGCTGGCGACGTAGAGCCGGCCGCCCGTCCCCACGCGGAACTGCTGCCGGCTCTGCTGGACCGTACCGAGGACCGCGACGCTCTTGTACACGAGCGTGCCGTTGCTGTCCGCGAAGTGCTTGACGTTGAACTCTTCCGGGGACTCGACGGGCTCGACGTGGGTGCTCACGTGGTTCCTTTCGTCCGAATACAACGGAAACCAGGGCGAAGCAGGTGAACTGACGACATGTTCGCCACAGCCGACGTCACCGTACAGCGCCCTGGCCGACCGTCGACCCGGATCGCACAAATCCCTTTCCGAGGACGGGAGTTGGGAGTTCTCCTGTGCCTACAGGGGCACATGTCCCGTGCTGGGAAGGCCCCTTCCGGCTACGGGCCGGGTCAGCGGACGACGTCGAAGACGTTCTTCTGCAGACCGTTGGCGTACGCCTCGTGCTCGACGAGCTTCAGCTTCTGGGTGTCCTTGTCGGTGGAGCTGAACAGCCGCTTGCCCGCGCCGAGCAGGAGGGGGAAGACGAGCAGGTGGTAGCGGTCGATCAGCCCGGCGTCGGACAGGGCCCGGCCCAGGGTGGCGCTGCCGTGGACGATGATCGGGCCGCCCTCGGTCTCCTTCAGGGCGGCGACCTCGTCGAGCGAGCGCAGGATCGTGGTCTCGCCCCAGTTCGACACCAGGTCGCCCTCGGCGAGGCTGGTGGACACGACGTACTTCGGCATCGCCTTGTAGTCGGCGAAGTCCGCCATGTCGGGCCACACCGGGCTGAAGGCCTCGTAGCTGGTGCGGCCCAGCAGCATGGCGGTGGCCTCCCGCTGCTCCCGCCCCTTGATCTCGAAGGCCTCGGGGAGGAACTCCACGTCCTTGAAGGTCCACCCGGAGTTCCGGTAGCCGGGCTCGCCGCCCGGGGCCTCCACGACGCCGTCGAGGGAGATGAAAGCGGTGCTGATCAGGGTGCGCATCGTGGTTCCTCGGTGTCTCGTGTGCGGTGTCGTGCCGTCGTGGTCGGCGCGCGGGCGGACCGTTCGTACGGCCGCCGCGTCCCCCACCACCTTGTACGACCGCGGATCGCGGCGGAACTCATCGGTCGGGGTCGGGGCGCTGGGTGCGCATGCGGCCGTAGGCGTACACGCACCCGGCGAGCGCGAGGTCGGACAGCAGCATGAAGCCGATCGAGTACGAGCCCTTCGCGCTGTAGATCCCGCCCATGACCAGGGGCGGGACGAAGCCGCCGAGCCCGCCCACGGCGCCGACGATGCCGGTGACGCTGCCCACCTGGGCCTGCGGGGTGACCTGCGAGACGAGGGCGAAGACGCTGCCGCCGGCCGCGCCCAGTCCGGCGGCCATCGCCAGCAGCGCGACGGTGGCGACCGGGGCGATCGGCGGGTCGAAGGCCTGGACGACGGCGAAGAGCGCCACGACGGCCAGCGCGGCGGCCGTGACGACCGCCGGGTGGAAGCGGTCCGAGAGACGACCGCCCAGCGGCCGGAAGACCACGGTGACCAGGGCGAACCCGGCCGCCCTGGCACCGGCGTCGGTCGGCGCGAGCGCGTACCAGGTCTTCAGGTAGGTCGGCAGGTAGACGCCGAAGGCGACGACCCCGCCGAAGCCGATGGCGTAGAGCGCGGACAGCTCCCAGGTGATCCGCAGCCCGCCCGCCCGGCGCAGCCGGGTGGCGAGCGAGACCGTGCTGGCGACCCGGTCGGGCCGGTCCGTGATCAGGACCGCGGCCAGCACCGCGTAACCGGCGAGCGCGGCGGCCACGACGTAGAAGGGCAGGTTCTCCCCGTGGGCGGCCATGCGCGGGGTGAAGTAGCCGGAGAGGGCGACGCCGCCGGTGCCCATGCCGAACACGCCGAGCGCGAAGCCCCGGCGGCCGGGCGGGAACCAGGAGTTGACCAGGGGGACGCCGATCGCGAACGTCGTGCCGCCCAGGCCGAGCAGCAGGGCCACGGCCAGGAGCGGCACGTAGTCGTCCTTGACCAGGACCAGGAGGAGCACCGGCACGACGGTGAGCGCGGACACCAGCGGGAACATCAGCTTCGCGCCGTAGCGGTCGGTGAGCGCGCCCACGGGGATGCGCCCGACGGAGCCCACCAGGACCGGGATCGCGACCAGCAAGGACTGCTGCAAGGAGCTCAGGCCGAGGCGGTCCTTGTACCCGGTGGCCAGCGGGGCGATCAGGTCCCACGCCCAGAAGGTCAGCGTGAATCCGAGCGTCGCCATGATCAGGTTGCGGTACGGGGCGACGGAGGCCCGCTGGTCGGTGTCCACGCCCCCAGTCAAGCCACGGGCCGCCGTCGCCGGCGCGCCGGATTGGGCCGTACGGGTTCCGGGCCCGCCCCCCACCCGCCGGGCGGTCCCGGGGACGGTCGGGCGGGCCCGGGACCGATCAGGCCTCCAGGAAGACGGCGCTCAGCGTGTGCGCGCGGTCCATGGTCACGTTGACCTGGGCGCTCGGGGCGTACTGCTGGCCGTCGTAGATCCAGGCCGCCAGTCGGTAGCCGGCGGCGGGGGTGGCGGTGACGCCGACGACCGTGCCGGGCTTGTACGGGCCGTAGACCGCGGGTCGGATCGTGCCGCCGTCGCTGCTCTCCAGGGTGAGGGCGTAGCGGGTCAGGGGCGTCGTGAGGGACCGGTAGCCCGCCACGATGGGGGTCGTGATCCGGGCGAGCTTCGCGTTGTTGTTGTACTGGTCGCCGAGGGGCTGGCCGTCGACGGAGAGGCCGGGGTTCGAGTAGACGTTCTCCGTGTGACAGGCCTTGCGGCAGGAGGTGGCGTAACCCCGGGGAATTGCATCAGATGCATGACTAGACCTGAGGCGACCCTGCCGATCTACATACTTCCTTCTCTTCGCCTGAACTTCAAGCTGCACC
>NZ_JBIWAJ010000037.1:0-30789 GCF_044759975.1 Streptomyces sp. NPDC098789 | reverse complement strand
TCGGTCTGGGTGTCTCGAACGCGGTGCAGGCGAAGGAGGTCGCGGTCTTCGCGGACGGCGTGATCGTCGGCTCGGCCTTCGTCAAGCTCCTCCTCAACGCCCCCGACCTCCCGGCCGGCCTCGCCGCCGTGCAGGCGTTGGCGGGCGAGCTTGCGGAAGGCGTACGCAGGAGCTAGGCGCGGCTGATCGCGAACGGGGTTCTGTAGCCCGTTCGGGTGGATGTGGGAGCGGGGAGGCACGAGAGTGCCTCCCCGCTTCGTTTGGCGGGGCGTGAGTGACAAGAACGACGGTGCGAACCGCGATGCGAAGAGAACGGCCCGCGAGCGACTCCTGGTGGAGCGCGAGCGGCAGAAGAGCAAGGACAAGCGCCGCCGGACGCTGGTGGTGTCCGCCGCGGTCGTCGGCGTACTGGTCCTCGCGGGCGTAGTCGGTCTGCTCGCGGCCAATGCGGGCAAGAGCGGCGCGGACAAGGACAAGGCCGGTCCGGTCGTGGCCCCCTCGGGCGCCTCGGGGAAGGACGCCCTCGCGATCCAGAACGGCAAGGACTCCGCGAAGTCGACCCTGACGATCTGGGAGGACTTCCGCTGCCCGGCCTGCAAGTCCTTCGAGGACGCCTACCGCGCCACCCTCCACGACCTGGTCGCGAAGGGACAGCTCAAGGTCGAGTACCACCTGGTGACGCTGATCGACGGCAACATGAGCGGCAGCGGCTCCCAGAAGGCGGCCAATGCCGCGGCCTGCGCGCAGGACGTCGGGAAGTTCCCGGCGTACCACGACGTCCTCTTCGAGAACCAGCCGAAGGAGGTCGACGACGCCTACGGCAAGAACGCCCGGCTGATCGAGCTGGCCGGCAAGGTGGACGGCCTGGACACCCCCGCCTTCCGCCAGTGCGTCGAGGGCGGGACCCACGACAGCTGGGTCGCCAAGTCGTACGACGCCTTCAAGGCGCAGAAGTTCCGCGGCACGCCCACGATCCTGCTCGACGGCAAGGACATCTTCGCGGACCAGGCCAATCCGCTCACCCCGGAGAAGCTGAAGGCGAAGGTCACGGCGGCGGCCGGCGCCGGAGCGCCCGCGCAGTCGTCGCCCGAGGGGTCGCCGCAGGCGTCGGCGCGACCGTCCGCGTCGGCATCGTCTTCGTCCTCGGGGCGGCCCTCGGCCCGCAGCTCGGCGGGCAGCTCCGCCCGTAGCTCCTCGGGTACCTCGGCCGGCACGTCCTCGGGCAATGCGTCGGGCAACGCGGCGGTCGACGGGGACTGATCCGGCGGCCTCGGGTCCGTGCCCGCCGGATGATCGGCAGGTGTCGATTTGACGCCAGCTTGCCGGGCGGGTTGCGGTGCCCACCGCCCGGCAAGGTAGCGTCTGGGTTGCCATGGAACTTGCTTACATTCCCAGCCCGTCGACCGGTGTGGTCCATCTCGGACCGATCCCGCTACGCGGCTACGCGTTCTGCATCATCATCGGCGTCTTCGTCGCCGTCTGGCTCGGCAACAAGCGCTGGGTCGCGCGCGGTGGCCAGCCGGGCACGGTGGCGGACATCGCCGTGTGGGCGGTTCCGTTCGGCCTGGTCGGCGGACGCCTCTACCACGTGATCACCGACTACCAGCTCTACTTCGGCGAGGGCCGAAACTGGGTCGACGCCTTCAAGATCTGGGAAGGCGGCCTCGGCATCTGGGGTGCGATCGCGCTGGGCGCGGTCGGTGCCTGGATCGGTTGCCGCCTGCGCGGCATCCCGCTGCCCGCCTGGGCGGACGCGCTGGCTCCGGGCATCGCGGTGGCCCAGGCCTTCGGCCGCTGGGGCAACTGGTTCAACCAGGAGCTGTACGGCCGCGCCACCGACGTGCCGTGGGCCCTGGAGATCAGCGACGGCCCGAACCGGGTCGCGGGCACCTACCACCCGACCTTCCTGTACGAGTCGCTGTGGTGCCTCGGCGTCGCGGCCCTGGTGATCTGGGCCGACCGCCGCTTCAAGCTGGGGCACGGCCGGGCGTTCGCGCTCTACGTCGCCGCCTACTGTGTCGGGCGCAGCTGGATCGAGTACATGCGGGTCGACGAGGCGCACCACGTGCTGGGCCTGCGGCTCAACGTGTGGACGGCCATCGTGGTCTTCGTGGCAGCCGTGGCCTACCTGATCCTGTCGGCGCGGCTGCGGCCGGGCCGCGAGGAGATCGTAGAGCCGGTCCGTAGCGCCCCGGAGGGCAAGGACGCTCCGGCGGACAAGGATGCCCCGGCGGACAAGGACAAGGACGCGGCCGGTGCCGCGACCGACCAGAAGTCCGTGGACTCCGGGAAGTCCGAGAAGCCCGAGGGGCCCGTGCAGCTGGAGAAGGCCGACACGGTCGACGCGGCCGACACCGTCGACGCGGCCGTCGAGGACGAGAAGCCCGGGGCCAAGAAGCTCTGACCCGCACCGGGTCACCGCACCACCGCATCACACCGTGCTCCGCCGGATCCGATCCGGCGGAGCACGCGTGCGTCACGACAGCACCCGGGGCTCCCGTCGGGAGAGCGCCATGACCTGCTCCGCGCCCGCCAGGACCGCCGGATCCACGAACCGGCCGTCCGGCAGGGCCTGGGCGCCCGGAGTGCGGCGCGCCGCCGCGACGACCTGCTCGGCCGCGGTGACCTCCGCGGGCCCCGGCAGGTAGGCCCGCTCGATCACGGGCAGCTGCCGCGGGTGGATCGCGGCCCGGCCCAGGAACCCGAGCGCGCGGCCCCGGACGCAGGACTCGGCCAGTGCCTCCAGGTCGCGGATGTCCGGGAAGACGGACTGCGGCGGGGGCGCGAGTCCGGCCGCCCGGGCCGCCACGACCACGCGTGAGCGCGGCCAGTCGAGCCCCGCGTCCGCGCTCACCCCGAGGTCCGCCCGCAGGTCCGACTCGCCTAGGGAGAGCCCGCGCAGCGCCGGGTGGGCGCGGGCGATCTCGTACGCGCGCTCCACGCCCAGCGCCGACTCCAGCAGCGCGTACAGGGCCACCCCGCCGGTCCGGTCCGCGATCGTGCGGATCTGTTCCGGCGCCGTGATCTTGGGCAGCCGCAGCCCCGAGAGGCCGTGCAGCCCGGACAGCGCGGCCAGGTCCGCCAGCGCCCAGGGCGTGTCCAGGGCGTTCACCCGGACGTACACCGGAGTCGGGGGCCGGTGCCGGAGCAGCTCCGCCGTGGCCGCGCGGGCGTACTCCTTGCGGGAGACCGGTACCGCGTCCTCCAGGTCCACGATCACCGCGTCCGCGCCGCAGCCGAGCGCCTTCGCGACGACCTCCGGCCGGTCCCCGGGTACGTACAGCCAGGTCAGGATCACAGCGCTCCCTCGGTCCGCAGGACGTCGATCTCCGCTCCGGACAATCCCAGTTCGGCCAGCACCGCCTCGGTGTCCGCGCCGTGCGAGCGGCCCGCCCAGCGGATCGCCCCCGGCGTCTCGGAGAGCCGGAAGAGGACGTTCTGCATGCGCAGCGGGCCGAGGTCCGGGTCGTCGACCTCGGTGACCGTGTCCAAGGCCGCGTACTGCGGATCGGCCAGCACGTCGCGCACGTCGTAGACCGGTGCGACCGCCGCCTGCGCCTCCTCGAAGGCCGCGACCACCTCGTCCGCCTTGTGCCGGGCGATCCATCCGCCGACCGCCTCGTCCAGGACGGCCGCGTGCGCGGCCCGCCCCGAGCCCGTCGTGAACCACGGCTCGTCGATCAGCTCAGGCCGCCCGACCAGCCGCACCACCCGCTCCGCGATCGACTGGGCCGAGGTGGAGACGGCCAGCCAGCGGCCGTCCGCGCTGCGGTAGGTGTTGCGCGGGGCGTTGTTCGTGGACCGGTTGCCGGTGCGGGGCTGCACGTAGCCGAGCTGGTCGTACCAGAGCGGGTGCGGGCCGAGGACGGTCAGGATCGGCTCGATGATGGCCAGGTCCACGACCTGCCCCGCCCCGCTGCGGTCGCGGCCCGCGAGCGCGGCCATGACGGCGTACGCGGTGGCCAGCGCGGCGATCGAGTCCGCCAGCCCGAAGGGGGGCAGGGTCGGCGGCCCGTCGGGCTCCCCGGTCATCGCGGCGAAGCCGCTCATGGCCTCGGCGAGGGTGCCGAAGCCCGGGCGGTGGGCGTACGGGCCGAACTGGCCGAAGCCGGTCACCCGGGTCAGGACCAGCCGGGGGTTGACGGCGGACAGCTCCGCCCAGCCCAGCCCCCACTTCTCCAGGGTGCCGGGACGGAAGTTCTCGATGATCACGTCGGACCCGGCGGCGAGCCGCAGCAGCACCTCCTGCCCGCCGGGCGTGGACAGGTCGAGGGTCATGGTCCGCTTGTTGCGGCCCAGCAGCTTCCACCACAGGCCGATGCCGTCCTTGGCCGGACCGTGGCCGCGCGACGGGTCGGGGCGCCGGGGGTGCTCGACCTTGAGCACGTCGGCGCCGAAGTCGCCGAGCATGGTCGCGGCCAGCGGTCCGGCGAAGAGGGTGGCCAGGTCGAGGACGCGCAGCCCGGCGAGCGGGCCGGGGGCGGCGGCGGTGGCCGCCGCGGGGACGGGGGTGGGCGAGGGGGCGGTCACGGCCGGGGTCCGGTGCCCGCGAAGGCGTCCGTCTCGGCGCGCGAGGGCATCGAGTCCTGGGCTCCGGCCCGCTGCACCGACAGCGCCGCCGCCGCCGAGGCCCAGGCCAGGGCCGCACGCATGGTGCGTCCCTCGCCGAGTGCCACGGCGAGCGCGCCGACGAAGGTGTCCCCGGCCGCGGTGGTGTCCACGGGCCGGACCCGGGGCGCGGGCACGGTGTACGGAGCCTGCCCGCGCGCCGCGTGCAGGGCCCCGACCGCGCCGAGGGTGATGACCACCTCCGGTACGTCGTGCAGCAGGGCGTCCGCCGCCAGCCGCGGGTCGGTCAGCCCGGTGAGCGCTGCCGCCTCGTGCTCGTTGGGCACCAACAGGTCGATGGCGGCGAGGAGTTCGGCGGGCAGTGGCTGGGCGGGCGCGGGCGTGAGAACCGTACGCACGCCGTGCGCGCGGGCGGCGCGGGCGCCCGCCAGGACGGCGGTCAGCGGCAGTTCGAGCTGGAGCAGGAGGGAGCCGCAGGCGGCGATCCGGGACTCGTCGCCGGCCTCCAGACCGGTGACGCCGGCGTTGGCGCCCGGGATCACGATGATCGAGTTGCCGCCCTCGTCGTCCACGGTGATGTGCGCGGTGCCGCTGGCGCCCTCGACGGTGCGCAGCGCCGCCGTCTCCACCCCGGCGGCCGAGAGCGCGGAGCGCAGCCGGACGCCGAAGGGGTCCGCGCCGACCGCCCCGATCATCGTCACCTCCCCGCCGCTGCGGGCGGCGGCGACGGCCTGGTTGGCGCCCTTTCCGCCGGGGACGGTGCGGAACTCGCGGCCGGTGACGGTCTCTCCGAGGCGGGGGGCCTTGGGGACGTAGGCGACGAGGTCCATGTTGGTGCTGCCGAGCACGGCGATGGCCGTCATGAGCGTGCTGCCTCCTGTGCGGTGAGGTGGGCGAGGGTGTCGAAGCCGATGCCGTCGAAGCCGGGGACGCTGGTCGCGAGCCGGTTCTTCAGCGGGGCGGTCCAGCGGTGCGGGAGGCGGTCCGGCGAGCCGGCGAGCGCTCCGGCGAGCGCGCCCGCGGCCGCGCCGTTGGAGTCGGTGTCCCAACCGCCGGACACGGCGCGGCAGATGGAGCCGGTGAAGTCCCCGTCGGCATGGGTGAGGGCGGCCGCGATCAGCGCGGTGTTGGGGACGGCGTGCACCCAGTGGTAGTGACCGTAGCGCTCGTGCAGCCGGTCGACCACGTCGTCGAAGCGGGGGTGCTCGTGCGCGGCCCGCAGGGCGAAGCGGACCGCCTCGGCGAGCCGGGAGCGCGGGGGTACGACGGCCAGTCCGGCGGCGAGCGCGCCGTGCGCGTCGGCCCGGGGGGAGGCCGCGGCGGCGGTGGCGGCGGCGACGAACAGGGCGGCGTAGACGCCGTTGCCGGTGTGGGTGAGGACCGCGTCCCGGTGGGCCTGGGCCGCGGCGGCCACCGGATCGCCGGGGTGGGTCCAGCCGTGGACGTCGGCGCGGATGAGGGCGCCGATCCACTCGCGGAACGGGTTGTGGCGGGTGGCGGTGGCGGGCGGCTCCAGGCCGAGGAGGAGGTTGCGGTACGCGACCCGCTCGGCGGTGAAGGTGCGTCCGGCCGGCAGCTCGTCGAGCCAGAGCCGGGCGACGTCCGCGGTGGTGAAGCCCTTGCCGTGGCGCTGGAGCAGGAGCAGGTTCAGCAGCGGGTAGTTGAGGTCGTCGTCCTCGGGGGTCCCGTCGATGTTCTCGGCGAGGGAGGTCGGCGCGGAGCGGCGGTTCCACGGGTACGCGGCGAGCAGCTCGGCGGGGACCCCGCGGGCGGTGAACCAGTCGTCCAGCGGCCAGTTCCCGGCGGCCCGGGCCAGTGCGCGGATCCCGACGAGCGGCAGCTTCTCGACGGGCTTGCCGAGCACGCACCCCACGGCCCGCCCGAGCCAGGCGGCCTCCAGCCGGTCCGCCTGCGGCGAGGTTGCGCGGTCCGCGGGCCGGGGGCGGGGGTGTGGGGGCCAGGAGGTGGTGATGGCGGGCCAAGGGGTCGGTTCGTCCGTCGGCGAAGGGTGCGGGAGGGCGGCCAGGTCGTCCAGGAGGCGGTCGGCGAGGGCGCGCAGCCGCGGGTCCGCGGGGATGGCCGAGGCGCCGGCCCGGGCGGGGGCCGGGTGGCCGCCCGCCGCCAGCCAGGCCCGCCGCAGCGGCTCCGCGGCCGGGCCCCGCCCGTCCTCCTCGGCCTGGCGCAGCTCGTGCCCGACCAGGTCCTCGGGCTGCGCCCAGGTCAGCCGGACGCCCCCCGGCGCGGGGGCCGCCACGGCGGGCCGGCTCATCGGGGGTCGGCGATCGCGGCGAAGGCGTGCTCGTGGGCCCGGCGGCGGGTGCGGTCGAGGTCGAAGACCTCGCGGGCCACCCGGGCCAGGGCCGCCGCGGGGGCGTGCAGGTCGAGCCGGCTCGCCTCCGCGACCTCCTTCGCCCACCCCTCGGGCACCGCCGCCGCGCCGCCCATGGCCCCGGCCAGTGCCCCCGCCATGGTGGCGATCGAGTCGCAGTCCCGCCCGTAGTTGACGCCGCCGAGCACGGCCTCCTCGTACCGGCCGTCGGCGACCAGCAGCATCCCGAGCGCCACCGGGAGTTCCTCGATCGCGTGCAGCCGGGACGGCCGGCGGGCGCCGAGCGAGGGGGCGCGGTAGTCCGGGCCGACCGAGTCGTAGGGGGCCACCGCCGCCCGCAACGGCGCGATCGCCGAGGCGAAGTCCCGGTGCAGGGAGGCGGTTTCGGCGACCGTCTCGATCGCGGCCCGGGTGCCGTCCTTGGCCAGGGCGAGCGTCGCCTCGACCACCGAGGTGGCGCTCGCCCCCGGCAGGCAGGCCGCCGCCACCGCCGCGGCGAACACCCCGGCGGCCTCCCGCCCGTAGGACGACTGGTGGGCGCCGGCGATGTCCAGCGCCTCCGCGTACGCGGCGGCGGGGTTGCCCGCGTTCACGATGCCGACCGGCGCCGCGTACATCGCGGCCCCGCAGTTGACGATGTTCCCGCTGCCCGCCTCGCGCGGGTCCACGTGCCCGTAGTGCAGCCGGGCCACGATCCACTTCTCCGCGAGGAAGATCCGCTGCAACGGCAGGGCCTCCGCCTCCAGTTCCGGGATCCAGCGCGGCCGGGACATCAGGTCGGGGACGAGGTGGTCGGCGACCGCGTAGGCGTCCAGGTGGTCGCGCACCGCCTCGTAGACGCGCACCAGCGCGTGCGTCATCAAGGTGTCGTCGGTGACGTGCCCGTCGCCCTTGTGGTAAGGCGCGATGGGGCGCGCGGTGCGCCAGTCCTCGTACCAGGGGCCGACGACGCCCCGTACCGGACCGCCGTGGCGTTCCACGATCTGGTCCGGTGACCAGCCCTCCACCGGGCCGCCGAGCGCGTCCCCGACGGCCGCGCCGACCAGGCAGCCCGCGGCCCGGTCCTCAAGTGTGAGCGTCATGTCCGAATCATCCCCTGGGGCTTGAGTTCCTTGGGCGAGGTGAGTTCCGTCCGCGCGAGGAGGGCGGCGAGTTCCACGAGGTCGGTGCCGGCGAGGCGGGGCAGCGCGCAGCCGGACAGGGTGCGGCAGGCGTCGCGCCAGGCGGAGGTGATCGAGTCGCCGCCGCCGAGCGCGCCGGTCAGCGCCCCGGCGAGGGCGGGTGCCGAATCCGCGACGCGGGACAGGCAGGCGGCCGCCGGTACCGCTTCGGCGACCCGGCCGCGGGCGGCCGTCGCGAGGGCGAGGGCGACCGGGACGGTCTCGGCGGCGGCGATTCCGTAGCTGTAGACGTGGTCCACGATCTGGTGTTCCAGCAGCGGCACGATGGCGAAGGCGCCGCCGCTCGCGTGCGCGTCCCCGTCCGCGTTCGTGGCCGCGTGGGCGCGGGCGAGTGCGACGGCGTGTCGGGCGTTGCGGCCGATCTCGGTGGTGGCGGGCAGTTGGTCGAGCGCGGCGTCCACGGCGGCGTCGGTGCCGGCGCCCGCCAGGGCGGTGGCGACGGCGGCGGCCATCGCGCGGGCGCCGTGCACGCCGTCGCCGTCCTGGGTGTAGCGGGCGTCGAACTCGGCGAGGTCGGCGGCCGCCACTGGGTTCCCGGGGTGGACGACCGCGAGGACGCAGGCGCGGATGCAGGCGGCGTCGTCGAAGTAGTGCGGATTGTCGTGGCCGGTGGCGGGCGGGCGCAGGCCGGCCGCGAGGTTGCCGAGGCCGGCCCGTACGGAGATCCGCGCGCGCAGCGGCAGGACCGCCGACTCGACCTCGGGGGCCCGCTCGGCGGCCGCCGCGACCTCGCTGGCCAGGGCGTTCCAGGCCAGGTCGATCGCGGCCCGCATGCGCCGGGACCGGCTCAGGTCGCTGAGCAGGGCCCCGGCGGCGGTGAGCACGGACTCGGCGGCGAAGGCGGCCCACTCGGCGTCGTCGCTCGGGCCGAGGCGCAGGGGTTCGGGGGGCTGGTTGAGGGCGATGGGGACGGGGAGGGTGGTGGTGGCGTTCTGCTCGGCGAAGGTGTCCAGTTCGCGGGTGAGGCGGCGGGTCCATTCGGGCATCCGGCTGGCCCGGTGCCGTGCGGCGGGCCAGCCGGCCGCGTCCCCCGCGGCCAGCCCGAGCAGCAACCCCTCGATCCGCCGCACGTCCCCGCCCGACCGGGTCCCCGGCTCTGCTCCGGGCGCGGGCGCGATGACGAGCGCGGGCACGGGCGCGGTTGCGGGTGCGGGCGGCGCGGGCTCGGGGGCCGTTGCCGGTACGGGGGTGGGCGCGGGCTCGGCGGCGGGGGTGGGCGCGGGGGCTTCGGGGTGGGTGGGGGCCGGGTGGGGGAGTGGGGGTGCGGTCATCGGGAGGGCTCGGCTTCCGGGGTGAGGAGGTCCGCGATGTCCAGGACGTGGTAGCCCCGCATCGAGGGCAGGCAGCTGCCCCGTACCGGGCCGATCGCCGAGGACCACGCGGTGGGGATGGCGGCGGCTCCCGACAGCGCGCCGGCCAGGGCGCCCGCGACGGCCGCCGTGGTGTCGGCGTCGCGGCCCATGTTGACGGCGGTCAGGACGGACTCCGTGAAGTCCCCGCCACAGGCGGCGAACGCGCCGAACGCCAGGCCCACCGCCTCCGGCGCCAGGTCCGTCCACGGGTAGCCGCCGATGACCACCGCCGAGCGCACCGCCCGTTCGCCGCGCGGCGCGGCCGTCACGGCCCGGCGCAGCGAACGGGCCGTCCAGGAGTCCGAGGGGATGACGGACAGGGCCGCCGAGACCACCGAGGCCGCGGATCCGCCCGCCATGGCCGCCGCCACGCCCGCCGCGACGGCCTGGCCGCCGTAGATGCCCTCGCCGTCGTGGCTGACGGTGCCGTCGATCGCGACGAGCCGGGCCGCCTCGGCCGGGCGCCCGGCCGCGAAGACCCCGAAGGGCGCGGCCCGCATGGCCAGGCCGTCCGACCAGGCGTGCCGGTGCTGCGCGGAGATGGGCGCGGCGAGTCCGCGCCGCAGGTTCTCCAGCGTGCCGCGCTCCGAGAAGCCCGCACCGCGGAAGGGCCCCTCGTCCAGGTCCGCGATCCAGTGGTGCCAGGCCCGTTCGACGTGCGCGACGGTGAGCGCCGACCCGTGCCGGGCCAGCAGCAGGCCCGAGAAGATCGCGTACTCGGTGTCGTCCGTACCGGCCGGGTCGTCCGAGACGAAGCCTTCGATCCGGCCCCACTTGGCCCGGATCTGCGAGGGCTTCATGTTCTCGGCCGGTGCGCCCAGCGCGTCACCCACCGCGAGGCCCAGCAGAGCGCCCCGGGCCCGGTCCAGTACGACCTGCGGACGGTCCTGTGGACGGGCCTGCGGACGGTCCTGCGGATGCGACTGCGGATCGGATGCAATCAGCTCCATGGGCGCGCCTCTCCACTTGGTGGAACTCATCATGAGCCCATGGGGGATTTGTGCCATGGCATCGGGTTTGTCGGTTGCCGCGAAACACCCCTCGAACCTCCCCGTCACCCGGTCGCCGAGGGACGAAAGCCCTGGTAAGTACGGCCTACCTTGCTGGCGGCGGTCAGAAATCGTGCGTAGTTTCGAGGTGTTCAGGGGGAGTGGGTGCCTGCACAGGACCCGGGCATACCCGTGTCGTGCTCGCGCGCACCCATTTCGCATCACAAGGGGAGTAGAACCGCATGTCCATCATCGACATCGAAGCACCGCTGCACGAGGCCCACCGCGACAACCACACCCACCGTGACGTCAACGGTGGCTGGCTGCGCCCGGCCGTCTTCGGTGCCATGGACGGACTGGTCTCCAACCTCGCCCTGATGACCGGTGTGGCGGGCGGTGCGGTCGCGACGCAGACCATCGTCATCACCGGGCTCGCGGGTCTGGCCGCGGGCGCCTTCTCGATGGCGGCCGGTGAGTACACCTCGGTCGCCTCCCAGCGCGAGCTGGTCCTCGCCGAGCTCGACATCGAGCGGCAGCAGCTGAAGAAGCACCCCATCGACGAGATGGAGGAGCTGGCCGAGCTCTACGTCTCGCGCGGGGTCGAACCCGCCCTCGCCCGCGAGGTCGCGATGCAGCTGTCCCGCGACCCGGAGCAGGCGCTGGAGATCCACGCCCGCGAGGAGCTGGGCATCGACCCGGACGACCTGCCGTCGCCGCTGGTCGCCGCGGTGTCCTCGTTCGGCGCCTTCGCGCTCGGCGCGCTGCTGCCCGTACTGCCGTTCCTGCTCGGCGCGACCGCGCTGTGGCCCGCGGTGCTGCTGGCCCTGGTCGGCCTGTTCCTGTGCGGCGCCGTGGTCTCCCGGGTCACCGCCCGGTCCTGGTGGTACAGCGGGCTGCGCCAGCTGGTCCTGGGTGGCGCGGCCGCGGGTGTGACGTACATCCTGGGCACGTGGATCGGTGGCGTCGTAGGCTGACCGCTCGAAGGATGAGACACTATGCAGAGAGCCGCATAAGTAGTTCGTTACTCGCCGGTTTCGATCGGTTTCGATCGTGTGACCGGCGGGCAATAGTTCTAGGGCGGCCGGGCAATGATGCCCAGCCCACCCGGGACTTCCGCCTCGCGCATCCGCCCGCGCAGGTCCCCTCTTTCCGATTCGTGCATTGTCCGCATGCTGGAACGAGATATCCGGTTCCCGGGATTGCCGCCATCATGTAACCTGCACGAAATTTCGCAGAGGGCCAACGTCGTCCCTCGGCTATGCATATGCCACGACGACGACGGGAGTCCCGATGCGTTCCGCATCCACGCACTCCGCGACCGGCCCCAGCACCACCGCCTGGTCGCCCATGGACGGTCGCCCCGCCCAGCAGGGCATGTACGACCCGCGCAACGAGCACGACGCCTGTGGCGTCGGTTTCGTGGCCAACCTCACCGGCGAGGCCAGCCACATGCTGGTCGAGCAGGCGCTGACCGTACTGCGGAACCTCGAACACCGCGGGGCCACCGGCTCCGAGCCCGACTCGGGCGACGGCGCGGGCATCCTCAGCCAGGTCCCCGACGCGTTCCTGCGCGCGGTCACCGACTTCGAGCTGCCCGAGGCCGGCGCCTACGCCGTCGGCATCGCCTTCCTCCCCGCGGACGACTCCACGCAGGCCGTCGCGCAGATCGAGGCCATCGCCGCCGAGGAGCACCTCACCGTGCTCGGCTGGCGCGAGGTGCCGGTCGCTCCCGACCTGCTCGGCAACGGCGCCCGCGCCACCATGCCGGCCTTCGCCCAGCTCTTCGTGAGCAACGGCAGCACCGGCATCGAGCTGGACCGCAAGGCGTTCGTGCTGCGCAAGCGCGCCGAGCGCGAAGCGGGCGTGTACTTCCCCTCGCTGTCCGCCCGCACCATCGTCTACAAGGGCATGCTGACCACCGGCCAGCTGGAGCCCTTCTTCCCGGACCTCTCCGACCGTCGCTTCGCCTCGACGCTCGCCCTGGTCCACTCGCGGTTCTCGACGAACACCTTCCCGTCCTGGCCGCTCGCCCACCCGTACCGCTTCGTCGCGCACAACGGCGAGATCAACACGGTCAAGGGCAACCGCAACTGGATGAAGGCCCGCGAGTCCCAGCTGGCCTCCGGCGTCTTCGGCGAGGGCGCGCTGGAGCGGATCTTCCCGATCTGTACGCCCGACGCCTCCGACTCGGCGTCCTTCGACGAGGTCCTGGAGCTGATCCACCTCGGTGGCCGTTCGCTCCCGCACAGCGTGCTGATGATGATCCCCGAGGCGTGGGAGAACCACACCTCGATGGACCCCGACCGCCGTGCGTTCTACCAGTACCACTCCACCCTGATGGAGCCCTGGGACGGACCCGCCTGCGTCACCTTCACCGACGGCACCCAGGTCGGCGCGGTCCTCGACCGCAACGGTCTGCGCCCCGGCCGCTACTGGGTCACCGACGACGGCCTCGTCGTCCTCGGCTCCGAGGTCGGCGTCCTCGACATCGACCCGGCCAAGGTCGTCCGCAAGGGCCGCCTGCAGCCCGGCAAGATGTTCCTCGTCGACACCGCCCAGAAGCGGATCATCGAGGACGACGAGATCAAGGCCGAGCTCGCGGGCGCGGCGCCGTACGCCGAGTGGCTCGAAGCCGGTGAGATCGAGCTGGAGGACCTCCCCGAGCGCGAGCACATCGTGCACACCCACGCCTCGGTCACGCGCCGTCAGCAGACCTTCGGGTACACCGAGGAAGAGCTGAAGATCATCCTGGCGCCGATGGCCCGTACCGGTGGCGAGCCGCTCGGTTCCATGGGCACGGACTCCCCGATCGCGGCCCTGTCCGAGCGCCCCCGGCTGCTCTTCGACTACTTCACCCAGCTCTTCGCGCAGGTCACCAACCCGCCGCTGGACGCCATCCGCGAGGAGCTCGTCACCTCGCTGCTGTCCTCCCTGGGCCCCGAGGGCAACCTGCTGGAGGCGACCTCCGCGTCGTGCCGCAGCGTCACCCTGCCCTTCCCGGTGATCGACAACGACGAGCTGGCCAAGCTCGTCCACATCAACGCCGACGGCAACATGTCCGGCATGAAGGCCGCCACCCTCTCGGGCCTCTACCGGGTCTCGGGCGGTGGCGAGGCGCTCGCCGCGCGGATCGAGGAGATCCGCGCCGAGGCCGACGCCGCCATAGAGAACGGCGCCCGCCTGATCGTCCTGTCGGACCGGCACTCCGACGCCGAGCACGCGCCGATCCCCTCGCTGCTGCTCACCGCCGCGGTGCACCACCACCTCATCGCCACCAAGCAGCGCACCCAGGTGGGTCTGCTGATCGAGGCCGGCGACGTCCGCGAGGTCCACCACGTCGCCCTGCTCATCGGCTACGGCGCGGCCGCGGTCAACCCGTACCTGGCCATGGAATCCGTCGAGGACCTGCTGCGCGCGGGCACCTTCCTGGCGGACCTGGAGCCCGAGCAGGCCATCCGGAACCTGATCTACGCGCTCGGCAAGGGCGTCCTGAAGGTCATGTCCAAGATGGGCATCTCCACGGTCGCCTCCTACCGGGGCGCCCAGGTCTTCGAGGCCATCGGCCTCAACGAGGACTTCGTCGGCACGTACTTCAGCGGCACCGCCACCAAGATCGGCGGCGCCGGCCTGGACGTCATCGCCAAGGAGGTGGCCGCGCGCCACGCCAAGGCGTACCCCGTCTCCGGCATCGCCCCGGCGCACCGCGCGCTGGAGATCGGTGGCGAGTACCAGTGGCGCCGCGAGGGCGAGCCGCACCTGTTCGACCCGGACACGGTCTTCCGCCTCCAGCACGCCACCCGCAACCGCCGGTACGACATCTTCAAGCAGTACACGGACCGGGTGAACGAGCAGTCCGAGCGGCTGATGACGCTCCGCGGCCTGTTCGGCTTCAAGACGAGCGCGAGCGAGCGCCCCGGCGCCCGCCCGGCGATCTCCATCGACGAGGTGGAGTCGGTCGCCGACATCGTCAAGCGCTTCTCCACGGGCGCCATGTCGTACGGCTCCATCTCGATGGAGGCGCACGAGACGCTCGCCATCGCCATGAACCAGCTGGGCGGCAAGTCCAACACCGGTGAGGGCGGCGAGGACCCGGAGCGCCTGTACGACCCGGCGCGCCGCTCGGCGATCAAGCAGGTCGCCTCCGGCCGCTTCGGCGTCACCAGCGAGTACCTGGTCAACGCGGACGACATCCAGATCAAGATGGCGCAGGGCGCCAAGCCCGGCGAGGGCGGCCAGCTGCCCGGCCACAAGGTCTACCCGTGGGTCGCCAAGACCCGGCACTCCACCCCGGGCGTCGGTCTGATCTCCCCGCCGCCGCACCACGACATCTACTCCATCGAGGACCTGGCTCAGCTGATCCACGACCTCAAGAACGCCAACCCGGTCGCCCGCATCCACGTGAAGCTGGTCTCCGAGGTCGGCGTCGGGACCGTCGCCGCCGGTGTGTCCAAGGCGCACGCGGACGTCGTCCTCATCTCCGGCCACGACGGCGGTACGGGCGCGTCTCCTCTGACGTCCCTGAAGCACGCGGGCGGTCCCTGGGAGCTCGGCCTCGCCGAGACCCAGCAGACGCTGCTGCTCAACGGCCTGCGCGACCGCATCGTCGTCCAGACCGACGGACAGCTCAAGACCGGCCGCGACGTCATCATCGCCGCGCTGCTCGGCGCCGAGGAGTTCGGTTTCGCGACCGCGCCGCTCGTCGTCTCCGGCTGCGTCATGATGCGCGTCTGCCACCTCGACACCTGCCCCGTCGGCATCGCCACGCAGAACCCGGTGCTGCGCGACCGCTTCTCCGGCAAGCCCGAATTCGTCGTGAACTTCTTCGAGTTCATCGCGGAGGAGGTGCGCGAGCTGCTCGCCGAGCTGGGCTTCCGCACCATCGAGGAGGCCGTCGGTCACGCCGAACTCCTCGACACCACCAAGGCCGTCGCGCACTGGAAGGCCCAGGGCCTCGACCTGGACCCGCTCTTCCACGTGCCCGAGCTGCCCGAGGGCGCGGTCCGTCACGCCCTCATCGAGCAGGACCACGGTCTGGCCAAGGCCCTCGACAACGAGCTGATCCGGCTGGCCGCCGACGCGCTGAACGCCCCGAGCGCCGAGGCCGCCCACCCGGTCCGCGCGCAGGTCGCGATCCGCAACATCAACCGGACCGTCGGCACCATGCTCGGCCACGAGGTCACCAAGCGGTTCGGTGGCGCGGGCCTGCCCGACGACACCATCGACCTCACCTTCACGGGTTCGGCCGGTCAGTCCTTCGGCGCCTTCCTGCCGCGCGGCATCACGCTGCGCCTGGAGGGCGACGCCAACGACTACGTCGGCAAGGGCCTCTCCGGCGGCCGTGTCGTGGTCCGCCCGGACCGCGGCGCCGACCACCTGGCCGAGTACTCGACCATCGCGGGCAACACCATCGGCTACGGCGCGACCGGCGGCGAGATGTTCCTGCGCGGCCGCACCGGCGAGCGCTTCTGCGTCCGCAACTCCGGCGCCCTGGTCGTCTCGGAGGGCGTGGGCGACCACGGCTGCGAGTATATGACCGGTGGCCAGGCCGTGGTCCTGGGCGAGACCGGGCGCAACTTCGCGGCCGGCATGTCGGGCGGCGTCGCGTACGTCATCGACCTCGACCCCTGCAACGTCAACGTCGGCAACGCGGGCGCGGTCGAGACCGACCTGTCCGACACCGACAAGCAGTGGCTGCACGATGTGGTGCGCCGCCACGAGGAGGAGACCGGCTCGACCGTGGCCGCCAAGCTCCTCGCCGACTGGTCCGTCTCGGTGGACCGCTTCAGCAAGATCATCCCCACCACGTACAAGGCAGTGCTCGCCGCCAAGGACGCCGCTGAGCGGGCCGGACTCTCCGAGTCGGAGACCACCGAGAAGATGATGGAGGCGGCGACCCATGGCTGACCCGAAGGGCTTCCTCACCACCCCCCGCGAGACCGCCTGTTCCCGTCCCGTCGCCGAGCGGCTCAAGGACTGGAACGAGGTCTACGTCCCGGGTTCGCTGCTGCCGATCATCAGCAAGCAGGCCGGTCGCTGCATGGACTGCGGCATCCCGTTCTGCCACAACGGCTGCCCGCTCGGGAACCTGATCCCCGAGTGGAACGACTTCGCCTACCGCGAGGACTGGACCGCCGCGTCCGAGCGCCTGCACGCCACGAACAACTTCCCGGAGTTCACCGGCCGCCTGTGCCCGGCTCCGTGCGAGTCGGCGTGCGTGCTCGGCATCAACCAGCCGGCCGTCACCATCAAGAACGTCGAAGTCTCGATCATCGACAAGGCGTGGGACAACGGCGACGTCACCCCGCAGGCCCCCGAGCGGCTGTCCGGCAAGACGGCGGCCGTCATCGGCTCGGGCCCGGCCGGTCTGGCCGCCGCCCAGCAGCTGACGCGGGCCGGCCACACCGTGGTGGTGTACGAGCGCGCGGACCGCGTCGGCGGCCTGCTGCGCTACGGCATCCCCGAGTTCAAGATGGAGAAGGTGCACATCAACCGCCGCATCGAGCAGATGCGCGCGGAGGGCACCAAGTTCCGCACCGGCGTGGAGATCGGCCGCGACGTCACCGCCACCGACCTGCGCAAGCGCTTCGACGCGGTCGTCATCGCGGCCGGCGCCACGGTCTCCCGCGACCTCCCGGTCCCGGGCCGCGACCTGAACGGCATCCACTTCGCGATGGAGTACCTGCCGCTGGCGAACAAGGTGCAGGAGGGCGACTTCCTGGCGCCCCCCATCACCGCCGCGGGCAAGCACGTCGTCGTCATCGGCGGCGGTGACACCGGCGCCGACTGCGTGGGCACCGCCCACCGCCAGGGCGCGGCCTCGGTCACCCAGCTGGAGATCATGCCGCGTCCCTCCGAGGACCGGCCGACCGGCCAGCCGTGGCCGACCTTCCCCATGCTGTACAAGGTCACCTCGGCCCACGAGGAGGGCGGCGAGCGGATCTACTCCGTCTCCACGACCCACTTCGAGGGCGACGAGGACGGCAACGTCCAGTCCCTGCACCTGATCGAGGTCGCCTTCGAGGCCGGCAAGCTCGTCCAGAAGGAGGGCACCGAGCGGGTCATCCCGGCGCAGCTGGTCACCCTCGCGATGGGCTTCACCGGCACCGACCAGGCCAACGGCCTGGTGGAGCAGTTCGGCCTGGAGCTGGACGCGCGGGGCAACGTCGCGCGGGACGCCTCCTACGCGACCAACGTGGACGGCGTCTTCGTCGCCGGCGACGCGGGCCGCGGCCAGTCCCTGATCGTGTGGGCCATCGCCGAGGGCCGCTCCGCGGCGCGCGGCGTGGACCGCTTCCTGACGGGCGCGAGCACCCTCCCGTACCCGGTCAAGCCGACGGACCGCTCGCTGATGGTGTGACCCCGGCCCCCTTCCCCTTACGGGGGAGGGGCCACCCACAGTGGTACCCCTCCCTTCGCGGGGAGGCCCTCATACGGTCCGTACAAAGGCGTACGGGCCCGCTCCTCGACGCCGTGCTCGCACCGCTCGGCCGCGGGCGGCCTCCCGGGCTTCGCCCGGCTGCGCCGGCCTCCGGCCTCCGGCCGTCGGTCCGGGGCGCGGCGGCAGTACCCCTCCCTTCGCGGGGAGGCCCTCATACGGTCCGTACAAAGGCGTACGGGACTCTGACACGGCGCCCGCCAGTCTCCGACCAGGGAAGGCGGGCGCTGTGGCATGCCCGGGGTCAGTCCGGGGCGAACTCGTAGCGGAGCTCGTACAGGTGCCCTGCTTTCACCATGACGGTGACCTCCACCGGTCGCCGGTCGTCGCTGAACACCGTCCGCAGAGTGCGCAACACCGGAAGGTCGCTGCTCAGGCCCAGCGCGCGGTGCTCCTCCTGAGTGGGGATGCGGGCCGAGACCCGGTCGACGCTCAGCCGGGGGCGGAAGCCGAGTCCGGCCAGCAAGGTGGGAGTGCCGCCCTTGATCTTGCGTGCCTCGGTGAGTGCGGTGCCGCGGGCGATGTCCAAGGGGTAGTAGGACCGGACGAGTTCTGCCGGTTCGCCGTCGATCCGTAGCAACTGGTGGCGCAGCAGGGCGCGGTCGTCAGGCCCGAGGCCCAGCGCGAGGGCGACGTCGGCGGGTGGCAACGCTTCACGGACCTCTACGAGCCTACTGACCGCGTGGGCCCCGGGTCCGGCTGCGTCGGTGAGCCACGGGTAGGGCGCATCGGCCGAGGCCCCCGTGGAGAGCGAGTCCGCAGGACGGATCGTGCGTTGTCGGTGCTCCCGCACGATCACGGCCGAGCCCGCTCGCCCGATGACGAGCCGTTCCTCTTTGAGCAGTCCCAAGGCCTTCTGCACGGTGGCGCTCGACGCGTCGAACCGAACCTTCAGGTGGGTGGTGGAGGGAAGTCTGGCCCCGGGGCCCAGCTCCCCGTTCATGATGTCATCGCGTAGGTCGGCGGCGATACGGACGTGCAGGGGGCGTTGGTCGAGCGACTGTTCCTCGGGTCTGGGCAACGTCATCCGATCCTGGTCTCGTAACGCAATTGCGCATGCTCGGCGGGCATGACCATCACATCGGCCTGGATGGCCCGGTCCGCCGCATCGAGCGTGACCCTCGATACGACCAGGACCGGTTCGCCGGGCTCGGTGCACAGTGGCTCGCACTCCTCTGCGCTCGGCAGGCGCGCCGTGACGTGCTCCACGACGCGTACTCCCGCGTGCCCCAGCCGGGCCAGCAAGGTGACTGCTCCGCCGCGGATCTTTGCGGTGCCCGCGAGAGGGGTGCCGAGCGCGATCGTGGCGGGGTAGTAGGTGTCAGTCAACTCGCACGGAACTCCGTCCAGTTCGATGACCCGCCGGCGCTGTACGACGTTCTCCCCGGCCTGCACGCGCAACATTCGGGCGACCTCATCCGATGCCGGCCGCACTCCCGCGTGCAGGATGCGCTGCCCGCCTACGCGCCCGCGAGCTGCGCTCTCCGCTGTCCACGCGTCCGACTCCGACTCCGCGCGCGGAGTCAGGTACGGCATCGACGCACTCGTCCACTGACCTTCGCCCATGTTGCCCTCCGCGAGCCCGTCCGGTTCTGCAGGTTCCACGGTATGTGACGAGCGGGTGTGGCCCTAGGCGAAAACCTTGCTGGAATTCGCGAATAGCGATACGTTCTGTGTGGCAATGGTGGCTCAGCGTCAAATGTGGGGTGGGCGTGTCCTTCTCTCGGCAGCAGACGTTTCCCGGGACTCGCGATTCGGTGCGGGCGGCCCGCAATTTCATCGGTGACTCGCTCGGGGGGTGGGGTGTCGCCGATCGCCGCGACGACATGCGCCTCTGCGTCTCCGAACTCGCGGCCAATGTGGTGACCCACGGAGTGCCCGAGGGGCGTCGGTTCGCCGTGCGCGTCGAGTGGGTGCGCGATCTGGTGCGCATCGAGGTGCGTGACAGCGGGCCAGGTGTCCCGGTGGTGCGGTGTGCGTCTCCTGATGCCCTGTCCGGGCGCGGCCTGTGGCTCGTCTCTCAGCTCGCGGATGGCCTCACCGTGGAGGACGGATCGGTCGGCAAGACGGTGAGTGCGGTCTTCCGTGTGCGAGGGGAGGGGCTACCCGCGAGTATTGACTATTAGTCAAAACGGGATCAGTCTCGGTGGCGAGCCGTTGTCGTGGTGTCGCCGTCGTGGGAGGTCGTCCCGTGGGTGCAGAAGAACTCGCCAGGCTGGGTGCGGAGTTGAAGGGGGCGCCGGTGCCCGGGTCGTTCGCCGGGCTGGCGGACGGGGAGCTCGGGCGGCTCGCCGACGCGCTGCGCGCGGAGCGGGAGCGGCAGGCCGCCGGGCTCGGCGACGCCGCCGAGGAAGCGTTGAAGCTCGTCCCCGCGCTCGCGCGCGGCGCCGTGCGCAAGGTGCTCTTCCGGTGAGCCGCGCCGAGGTGGAGAAGGTGGCCCGGTTGCTGGGGGAGGGCGACGCGGGGGCGCTGCGGTTCATGGAGGCACTGCCCGCCGAGGACCTGCGCCGCTTCCGCGAGCAGGTCACCGCCGTCCTGTACGACGGGGCGCCCGAGATGCTCGACCGGATCGCCGCCGCGACCAAGCTGGTGCCGGCCGCGGTGGCCGCCGCCATCTCGCAGAAGGCGCTCGGCCCGCGCCTCGCGGCGGCGGTCGCGGGCCGCCTCGACCCCGGGCGGGCCGCCGACATCATCGAGAAGCTCCCGGTGCCCTTCACCGTCGAGTCCTGTGCCCACCTCGACCCCCGGCGGATCGCCGGCGTGGTCGCACGGCTCGACGAGGGGCTGCTCGTCCGCATCGCCGTCGCGCTCGCCGAGTCGGCCGATTTCCTCACCATGGGCCGCTTCGTCGGCCACATCCGCGACCGGGCGCTCACCCGGATCCTCGAACAGGTCGACGACGAGGCCGTCCTGCGCACCGGCTTCTACGTCGACCAGCCCGAGCGGCTGCCGCACATCCTGCGGCTGATGGGCGACGAGCGGCTCGCGGGCGTGGTGCGGGCGGCCGCCGCGGGCGGGCTGTGGGAGGAGGCCGTCGCCGTCGCCGGGTCGGTCGACGGCGAACAGCGCGAACGGATCGCCCAGCTGACGGCCCGGCTGGAGGGCGGCGCCCTCGACTCACTGGTACGGGCCACCCACGAGCGCGGTCTGTGGGAGGCGCTGCTCCCGCTGGTCGCGCTGCTGGGGGAGGAGGACCGTACGGCCGTCGCCCGCTTGGCGGCGCTCCGCGAGCCCGAGGTGCTGCGCGGGGTGGTCCGCGCCGTCGTCGGGACCGGTCTGTGGGGGGAGTTCCTGCCGCTGGTCGGCGTGCTGCCCGAGGACGGGCGCAAGGTGGTCGCCGACACCGCGGCCCTGCTGGGCGACGGGGAGCTGGACGCGCTCGTCCGCGAGGTCGACAAGCGGGACCTGTGGGAACTGGTCCTGCCCCTGGTGGAGCTGATGGACGACGCGGGCAAGCAGCGCGTCTTCGAGCTGCCCGCCTTCCAGGACCAGGCGGGTAGTTAGCCGGGCCGCCGCGGCCTCGCCGGATCTCCGGGAGGCCGCGGCACCTGTATACACAGCGTCATGTCGCGAGCCATGTCGAAGGTCATGTCGAGTGTCGAGTGTCGTATCGAGTGTCGTATCGAGGGTCGGATCGAGTGTTGTGGTGAGGGTCGTGGCGAAGGCCGTGGCGAGTCCGCCGCCGTCCGGGGGCGGGGGCTGAGGCGGCTGCTGGCCTCGGCCTGCGGGGTCGTGCTCGCGCTGAGCGGGCTCACCGCGCTGGGGCCCGTCGCCGCCGCCGACGGGCGGGACCCCGGCCCCGGCCCGGGGCCCGGCCAGTACGACTACCGGGGGCTGCGCTTCACGCTCCCCGCGAGCTGGCGGGTCGTCGACCTCGACCGCGCCCCCGACGCCTGCCTGCGCCTCGATGTGCCCACGCTGTACGTGGGCCACGCCGGGACGCAGGGTGAGTGCGCGGGCCGGGCGGCCGTCGAGCGCGCCGACACCCTGCACCTGGAGCCCGTACGGGACGCCCCGCCGCGCGCGGACGTGCCGACCGTCGACGTACCGGTGGGCACCGCGCTGCCCGTCACCGGACCCCGCACGCCCAGCAACGAGCTGCGCTACGCCCTCGCCCAGTCGGGGGTGATGGCCACCGCCTCCTACGGCGACACGCCCGCCGCGGTCCGCGCCGTGATCGAGGGCGCCCGCCCGGTCGGCGGCCCCGGGGGCCACGCGGGCCCCCCGGCCACCGTGCCGGGCCGGCCCGCGTCCCCCGGTTCCGTCCTGCGGCCCGTCCCCGCACCGGCGGCCTCGGTCACGCCGGGCGCCTACACCGGCCTCGGCTTCGACGCGTGCACCGCCCCGGGCCAGGGCACCATGGACGGCTGGGGCGAGGAGTCCCCCTTCGGCGCCGTCGGCATCTACATCGGCGGCGGCTCCCGCGCCTGCGCCCAGCCGAAGCTGACCGCCGACTGGGTCAAGCGGCAGAGCGCCGCGGGCTGGCACCTGATGCCGATCTGGGTGGGCCGCCAGCCCTGGCGCAGTGCCACGACCGGGCTGTCCACCGACCCGGACACCGCGGCCGAACAGGGCCGGACGGCCGCCGACGGCGCGGCCTCGGCCGCCCGTTCGCTGGGCCTGGGGGCGGGCACCGTCCTCTACAACGACCTGGAGAACTACACCGACCGGGCCACCTGGGACCGGCCGGTGGTCGCGTACGTCGCCGCCTGGACCCAGCGGCTGCACGCCCTCGGCTACCGGGCCGCCGCCTACCTCGCCGCCGGTTCGGGGATGAAGGCGCTCAGCGCCGAGTACGCGCGCACCGGGCGCGCCGTCCCCGACGTCGTCTGGGCCGCGGCCTGGAACGGGCGCGCCTCGGTCACGGACTCGGACCTGGGCCTGCCCGCGGGCAGCGGGCAGTGGGGCGGGCGCCGGCGCGCCCACCAGTACCAGGGCGACCACGACGAGACCTACGCCGGGGTGACGATCAACATCGACCGCAACCAGGTCGACGTGAACCCGGCCGCGATCGCCCTCCCCGGGACCGCGCCCGCCCCCGAGCCGGTTCCGGCCCCGGCTCCGACCCCGGTGCCGGTCGTCCCCGCCCCCTTCGAGGACGAGGTCGAGGACGGGGACGATTACGAGGACTCCGAGGTCGAGCGCGCCTCACTCCTCCCGGGCGGGGTCGTCGTCGTTCCCCCGGCGGATCGTGCGCAGGCCGGCGGCCGGGGTCCACGCGCGGACCACCAGGTCGTCCCCGTCGATCCCGGTCAGGACCACCTCGGTCAGCTCCACCCGGAACAGGTGGGACGGGTGCGGCGGCTCGCCTGATTCCTCGGCGAAGCGGTGCAGCTCGGGCGGGTCCAGGATCTCCACGGCCCGCCCGGAGACGCGTACGTCCCCGTCGGGCATCGACTCGTCCGCACCCGGATTGGTGTGCAGCGCGAACCGGGGATCGCGCCGCAGGTCCAGGGCCTTCATCGACCCCGGCATCATCCCGAGCCACAGCTCGCCGCCCCGGAAGGTGGCGTTCAGTCCGCAGACCCGCGGCGAGCCGTCCTTGCGCAGGGTCGCCAGGACGTGGTGCGCGTACTGCCCGAAGCGGGCCCGGACCGCCTCGGCGAGTTCCGGCTCGGCCGCGGCGAAATGCGCCCAGTTGTTCGTCGTCATACCGCTATGAAAGCGCCTGGTCCGGGCGCCGACCGCGCAGGCGCGCACGATGTCCGCCGCGCAGGCGCGCACGCCGCCGACCCCTCAGGCGCGCACGATGCCCGCCGTCCGCGCAGCGGCCAGCCACGAGGGGAACTCCGAGACGAGCCGGTCGTACAACTGCGCGTCCGGCACCGCGCGCGGGTCCTCCCCGGCGTGGAAGTAGCCCGCGTTGTCGACGACGCGCGCCTGGGGCACCGGTAGCTCGTCCAGCTTGCGCAGGAAGTCGAACTGGGTGCTGCGGGTGTTGCCGAAGCCGACGAACTGCCAGAAGAGCGGCAGTCGGGCAGCCTTGCACAGGTGGCGCTCCGCCGCGGCCTTGTCGAGGGGGCCGCCGTCCGTCTGGAAGACCACCAGGGCGGGATCCGTCGCCCCGCTGTCCAGGTAGTGGTCGATGACCGCGTCCATCGCCGCGTCGTAGGACGTCCTGCCCATGTGCCCGAGGCCCGCCACGATGCGGCCCACCGCGCCCGCGTGCCGCTCCAGCGAGATCTCCTCGACGGCGTCGACGTCCGTGGAGAAGAAGACCGCCGGGACCCGACCGTCGTCGTCCAGGTGCGCCGACAGCCCGAGCACCCGGTCCGCGAAGGCCTGCACGGTGCCGTCGGCGTAGTACGGGCGCATCGAGCCGGAGTAGTCCAGCACCAGGTAGACCGCCGCCCGTTGACCGTCGAGGCCGTGCTTGCGCAGGGAGACCCCGGCGCTCTTGTACAGGCTGACGAGCGCCGGAGCGGTTTCTTCCATCTTGCGCAGGTTTATCGCACTACCGGTCATGGCCCCGAGGGTACGTCAACGGGCCCCGGTCGGACCCAGTGCCGCGTCCAGCCGTGCGGCCAGCCGTTCGCGGTGCGCGGCCGGGCCGCCGAACAGCCGCGCCGCGCCGTGGGCGCGCTTGAAGAACCGGTGCGCCTCGTGCTCCCAGGTGATCCCGATCCCGCCGTGCAGCTGGATCATCTCCCCGGCCACCCAGGAGTACGCCTCCCCGCACGCCGAACCGGCAGCCGCCGCCGGGTCGGGCGCGGCGTCCGCCGCCGCGGCCGCCAGGGCCAGGCCGCGGGCGTTCTCCACGGCGGCGTACATGTCGGCGAGCCGGTGCTTGACCGCCTGGAAGGAGCCGATCGGGCGGCCGAACTGGACCCGTTCCTTCGCGTACCCCACCGTCACCTCCAGGGCCCGCGCGGCCGCCCCGACCTGTTCCGCGGCCAGTGCGGTGACGCCCAGGTCCCGCACCCGGGCCAGGATCCGCTCCCCGTCGCCCTCGGCGCCGACCAGGGCGGCCGGGGTCCGGTCCAGGGCCAGCTCCGCGAGCGGGCGGCTCGGATCCATGGTCGAGCGGATCCGCCAGGCGGCCGGCGGCCCGGTCAGCCGGAACAGCGAGAGCGCCCCGCCGCCTCCCCCCTCTCCGGGGCCTTCGCCCGCCGCGCTCCGCGCGAAGACGAGCACGACCTCGGGGACCCCCGCGCCGGAGCCCGGCAGGACGTACTCCTTGGCGCCGGTCAGGAGCCACCCCCGCGCCGGATCCCGGACCGCCCGGGTCCGCAGCGCCGAGGGCTCCCAACTCCCGCGCTCCGCCCAGGCCAGCGCCCCGGCGGCCGCCCCCTCGGCCAGATCCGGCAGCAGCCGCGCACAGGCGTGCGCGTCCCCCGCCGCCACCAGCGCGCCCACGGTCAGCACCGCGGAGCCCAGGTACGGTACGGGGCTCAGCGCACCCCCCAGCGCGTCCATGACCACGGCCACCTCGGCGCTCCCGCAGCCCAGCCCGCCGTACTCCTCGGGCACCGCCAGCGCCGCCGCGCCCACCCGGCCGGTCAGCGGGGCCCAGGCCGCCGCGCCCGGGTGCCGGGCGAGCACCGACCGTACGGCCGCGCCCAGTTCCCGCTGCTCCGGGGTCCGCTCCAGGGTCCTCACGACCGCTCCTCCCGCTCCCCGCGCGCGGCCCGCCGCAGCGGGGCCTTCTGGAGCTTGCCGCCGGCGTTGCGCGGCAGCTCGGCCACCGTGGTGAAGCGCCGGGGGACCTTGAAGTTGGCCAGCCGCTCCCGGGTCCAGGCGGTCAGCTGCGCCGCCGTGACGGGTTCGGTGGTGACCACGAAGGCCACCCCGACCTCGCCGAGCCGCTCGTCGGGGGCGCCCACCACCGCCGCGTCGGTGATCGCGGGATGGGTCAGCAGCACGTTCTCCACCTCCGCCGGATAGGCGTTGAACCCGCCCACCACGTACATGTCCTTGAGCCGGTCGGTGATGGCGAGGTAGCCGCGCGCGTCCAGCACCCCGATGTCCCCGGTGCGCAGCCAGCCGTCCGCGAGCACCGCCTCGGCGGTCGAGGCCGGGTCGTCGAGGTAGCCGGTCGTCACGTGGTAGCCGCGCACCTGTACCTCGCCGGGCTCCCCGGCCGGCAGCACCCGGCCCAGCGGATCCGTGATCCGCACCTCGGTGTCGGGCAGCGGCAGCCCCACCGTGTGGGCGAGGGTCATGGCGTCCGCGTCGGTCGGGCAGACGGAGACGACGCCGCCGGACTCGGTCAGTCCGTACGCCGTGAACACGTCCGGAGCACCCAACTCGCCGCGGATCCGCTCGACCAGCGCGGTCGGCACGGTGGCCGCGCCGGTGCCCGCCAGGCGCAGCGCGGACAGGTCGTGCGCCGCCCGGCCGGGGTGTTCGAGCAGGCCGTGGAAGACGGTCGGCGGGCCCATCAGGCAGCTGACCCGCTCCGTGGCCATCCGGTGCAGGATGCGGTCGGTGTCGTAGACCGCCTCGGGGAGCATGGTGACCCCGCGCAGCAGGCAGGCGAGCACCCCGGCCTTGTAGCCGAAGGTGTGGAAGAACGGGTTGACCAGCAGGTACCGGTCGCCGGGGCGCAGGGTGACCAGCCGCGACCAGGAGTCGTAGAGGCGCACGCTCTGGCCGTGGGTGGTCATCACGCCCTTGGAACGGCCGGTGGTGCCGGAGGTGTAGAGGATGTCGCTGAGGTCCGTGGGGCGTACGGCGGCCAGCCGGGCCAGTCGCTCCCGCTCCGGGACCCGCTCCCCGGCGCGCAGGTACGCCTCCCAGGAGTGCACCGAGGAACGCGCCGGCTCCCCGGCGGGCGGGGTCCCCGCACCCGCGTCGCGCAGCACCACCGTGGCGGCGAGGGCGCCCAGGTCCTCGCCGGATCCGTGCAGGGCTTCGACGTAGTCGGTGCCGAGGAAGCCGCGTTCGGTGAAGAGGACGCGGGCGCCGCTGCGCCGGATGACGTCGGCCGCCTCGGCGGGCTTGTAGCGGGTGTTGACGGGGACGAGGACCGCGCCCACGCCGACCGCCCCGAGCGCGGCGGTGATCCACTGGCGGCTGTTGGGGGCCCAGAGCGCGACCCGGTCGCCGGGCCGGACGCCGAGGGCGACGGCGGCGCGGGCGGCCCCGGCGATCTCGGCGTCGAGCCGGGCGAAGGTCCAGCGGACCTCGCCGTCGGCGAGCGCTTCGAGGTCCCCGTACGCGGCGGCGGCGAAGGCGGGCAGCCGGGCCAGGGTGGCGGGCGGTGCGGGGTGCTGCGGAGTCTGGCGGGGGCTGGACACGGACCCTCCCTACTTGACGAGCGAGCGTGGGCGGTATCCAATCACAGCTGTTTCGGTTAGGCATATACCTAGTAGGAATATCTCTCGGAGGTCGCCGTGGTGGTTCCCGTGGTCCCTGTCGTGCCCGTGGTTGCTGTGGTTCCCGTGGTTCCCGTGGTTCCCGTGGACATGAGGTCCGCGCTCTCCAGCTTCGCCACCGGCGTCGCCGTCATCACGGCGCGCGAGGGCGACGGCCGTCCCGTCGGGATGGCCGTGCAGTCCTTCTCCTCCGTGTCCCTCGACCCGCCGCTGGTGTGCTTCTGCCCGGCGCGCACCTCGTCCAGCTGGCCCCGGATCCGCGCGGCCGGCCGCTTCGCCGTCAACATCCTGGCGGCCGACCAGCAGGAGCTGTGTCGTCGCTTCGCGGTGACCGGGGGCGACAAGTTCGCCGGTGTGCCGTGGCGTTCGGGCGGCAACGGCGCACCCCTGCTCGACGGCGTCCTCGCGACGGTCGAGTGCGTGCTGGAGGACGTCCTGGACGGGGGTGACCACGCGATCGCGCTCGGCCGGGTCACCGCCCTGGCCGCGCACCGGGAGGGGGCCCCGCTGCTCTACTTCCGGCGCACCTACGGGGTGTTGCCCTCAGGGGCGGCCGGTTCCCGGGTCGCCGCGCGCTCCGCCTCCAGCGCCTCGATGTCCTCCAGCATGGCGGCGGCGAGGTCGCGCTCGGAGGCGTAGTACCGCTCGGCCCATTTGAGGGTGAGGGTGGGGTAGGCCCACGCCGCCTCGTCCTTGGCGCCCTCGACGTCCGCGACCGCCCGCAGGCGCATCTTCTCCGCGAACTCCTGGTGCTGCGCGAGCACTTCGCGCATCTGCTCCGGCTCCAGCAGGTGCCCCAGCCACAATCGCAGCATCGGTCCGTGCTTGAGGACGGGCGGGTCGACGGGGGCCCGGCGGGCCCAGTCGCGCACGGCGTCCATGCCCTCGTCGGTGATCCGGTAGACCCGCTTGTCGCGGGTGCCGGTCTCCTGGGCGACCAGGCGCGAGGAGGCGTAGCCGGCCTTCTCCAGGCGCTTGAGTTCGCTGTAGATCTGGCTGAAGGAGGGGCTCCAGTAGAAGAACTTGAGCGACCAGTCCGACCACTTCTTCAGGTCGTAACCGGACAGCTCCTCCCCGAAGGAGAGCAGCCCGAGCACCGCCCAGCTCGTTGCGGGGAGCGCGCGCCTGTTCGTCTCTTCTGCCACGGACCGCAGTCTACGACCGGTCCCGGCGGCGCCCTTCCCCCTGCGGGGTATGCCTGCTAGAAGTATGCCTATTAGGAATACTCGTGATGGAGGGACCTCACCGTGAAGTTCTCGATGATCTTCGAGGCGCAGCTCGTCGACCCCACCCCCGAACGCGAACGCCAGGTCATCCACGACTGCGTCGAACAGGCCGTCCACGCCGAGCGGATGGGCTTCGACCGGATCTGGGCGGTGGAGCACCACTCCCTGACCCAGTACGCCCACATGAGCGCCTCCGAGATCTTCCTGACCTGGGTCGCCGCCCGGACCGAGCGGATCCGCATCGGCCACGGCGTGGTCACCATGCCCTTCGGCTATCAGCACCCGGTGCGCGTCGCCGAACGCGCCGCGATGCTCGACGTGCTCTCCGGCGGCCGCGTGGACATCGGCGCCGGGCGCGGCGCCACCCGCCAGGAGATGTCCATGTACGGGGTGCGCCCCGAGGACACCTACCCGCAGATGGAGGAGGCCCTGCGGATCTTCTCCTCGGCGTGGAAGGAGGAGCGGTTCGAGTGGCACGGCTCGATCGACATCGGGCCCGGGGCGATCCTGCCCCGCCCCGTCCAGGACCCGCACCCGCCGCTCTTCATGGCCTGCTCCAAGCACGACACCCTCAAGCTGGCCGCCGAACTCGGCATCGGCGCCTTGGTGATGGGCTTCGCGGGCGCCGACGACGTCCGCGCGATGCGCAAGGTCTACGACGAGGCCATCGCCACCCGCAGCGGCGAGCGGTTCGTGTCGGACGTCGTCAACGACCACCTCTCCGCCCTCTGCCCGACCATCGTCCTCGACGACGCCGAGCGCGCCCTGCGCCTGGGCACCCGCGGCCAGCGCTTCTTCGCCGAGTCCATCGCGCACTGGTACGGCAACGGCCCCGAGCCCACCGGTTACGCCGAGGACGAGAGCGCCGAGCAGCACGCCGCCGCCCTGCACAAGGGCCGCGAGGAGCTCGTCGCCCGGCTCCACGAGGCGAACATCCCCGCCCGCCCCGTCGACACCGGCACCTACAACGCCGAACACGCCTACGGCAGCGCCGAGACCGCGATCGCATACGTCGAGCAGCTCCGCGAGATCGGTGTGGACGAGGTGATGTGCCTGATCCAGATGGGCACCGTCCCGCAGGAGGTCTGCATGGAGACCATCCGCCAGTGGGGCGAGAAGGTCATCCCCCACTTCCGCGCGCTGGAGGGCTGACCCGTGGGAGCCGGAGCGGTGATCTCGCTGGACGGGAAGGTCGTCGTCATCACCGGCGCCGGCCGCGGTCAGGGCGCGGCGGAGGCCCGGCTGTGCGCGGAGGCCGGCGCCCGGGTCGTCGTCACCGACATCCGCGAGGAGGAGGGCCGCGAGGTCGCCGCCACCCTCGGCGACCAGGGCCTGTACGTACGGCACGACGTGGCCGACGCGGAGAGCTGGGCGGGGGTGGTGCGGGCCGCGGTGGCCGCGTACGGAGGGGTCTCGGCCCTGGTCAACAACGCGGCCCTGTGGCGCACCGCCCACGTGGAGCGGCAGAGCGCCGAAGGCTTCGAAGCGCTGCTCCGGGTCAACCTGTTGGGCCCCTTCCTAGGCATCCAGGCGGTGGCCCCGCTCATGCGGGCGGCAGGGGGCGGCTCCGTCGTGAACATCTCCTCCACCGCCGGCCTGGTCGGGATACCGGGCCACGCGGCCTACGGCTCCACGAAGTTCGCCCTGCGCGGGCTGACCCGGTCGGCGGCCCTGGACCTGGCCGGGGACGGGATCCGGGTCAACTCCGTGCACCCGGGGGCGATCGACACCCCGATGGTCGCCGGAGCGGTGGCGGGCCGGGACTGGTCGCACCTGCCGCTGGGGCGGATGGGGCGCCCGGAGGAGGTCGGCGAGCTGGTGCGGTTCCTCTGTTCGGACGCCTCCTCCTACATCACGGGCGCGGAGTTCACCGTCGACGGCGGGATGACGACCCGATGACGCCGCATCGGCGCGCCCGCCCCGAGGCGCTGTCCCCGCGCGCACGGGAGGTGTGCGCGGCGATGTCGGCGCACTTCCCGCCGCCGGGGGACGCCGGTGCGCTGCGGGCCGCGGTCGCCGCGGGCGCCGCGGTGGCCCGGCCGGGGCCGCCGGTGGCCGCCGTGCGCTACGCGGTGGCCGACGGGGTGCCGGTGCGGGTCTACGATCCGGCTCCGGCTCCGGCTCCGGGGGCGCAGGGGCGCCCGCTGGTCGTGTACTTCCACGGCGGGGGCTGGGTGATGTGCGGCCCGGACACGCACGACGCGACCTGCCGGACGCTGGCCGCGCGGTCGGGGGCGGTCGTGGTCTCGGCGGACTACCGGCTCGCCCCCGAACACCCCTGGCCCGCGGCGCCCGACGACGCCCTGACCGTGCTGCTGTGGGCCCGTGCCCGGGCCGGCGAGCTCGGCTGCGACCCCGCCGCGGTGGTGGTCGCGGGGGACTCCAGCGGGG
>NZ_JBIWAJ010000036.1:0-42543 GCF_044759975.1 Streptomyces sp. NPDC098789 | reverse complement strand
CAGAATCCAGCTCCGGCCTCACCTCATCGACGGCTGCCTCACCGCCACCCGCCTACCCCTCACACCACCGACACCACCCTGAAAACCTCAGTAGTCAGTCCGTACAGGACGTTGCCTGGCACTCCAGGGTCGAGGGCCTTGGCAAACGTGCCGCGGATGACCGAACCCGGTGTCACCACGAGCGCCCGCTGCTTACTGAACGACAGGGCGGCCGCCACCCCCAGAGCGGTTTTCCCGGCTCCGACTGCCATCACGGTGGCTGCATGGCGACCGCCGGACGCGTAATAGTTGGCCAGAGCCGCCAAGGCTTCGTCCTGGCATGTTCGGAGCGGCTTCCGGTCCACCAGGGCACGGGTCCCGGTGAAGTAGGCCCCGTCAGGGCTCTGCTGGCGGAGGGGCGGATCGGCAGCCCGCATCGGATCGCCGGCCATATCCGGGACTTCAATGCGCGGAGCGGCGATCACCAGCGGCGAGAGTGCCGAGTCGCGCCGGAGCATGGCCTGCAGCTGCGCGACGCACCTTGCGGTATCCAGGCGCACGGCATCGTAGGAGAACCGCAGGACGGTCAACCCGGTAGAGGCAAGGTCGTTCTGCCGCAGTCGGTCGTAGGTGAAGGCGGCCCGGTCACTGTGGAAGGCAAAGCCGTCCAGCTCGACGGCCAGTTGGAGTGACTCACCTGCGATGAGGTAATCAAGCCGGTAGGTGCGCCCGTTGACGTTAACCGGGTGCTGGCTGTGTACTCGAGCCACGATGCCAGCCTCGACGGCAGGGGTGAGCACCCACCGGAGGAACGCCTCTTCCAGAAATGAAGAGGAAGGGATCAGTCGCGCCAGCCCTGCCGTCATGCCGGCCCGCCAACAGAGCTCTCGGCGGCCAGTGCACGTGTCTTGTCCAATAGCCGGGCCACAACATCTTCGCCCTGCGAGAAGCGAGCCAGCCGTTGCGCCAGGGCCAGTGCTTCCATGAACGCTCCCTCGCGCTCCAGCAGCGAAATCAGCCGGGGTACGGAGGTCACCCGTACGAACGTGATTGGTTCGACGTCGGGGTCGAACGACACCGCCTGTGGCGCGGTCTCCATCAGCTCCAGGTCCAGCTGGGCAAAGACCTCAAGCAACTCAAGCCCTGAGGGATAGGACTGTCGCCCAGCCCACAAGTGATCGACCGCACCTTGCAGGACGAAGTGGTAGTCCATGGCCGAGCCCGGGAGTTCTAGTGCTTCCCAGACGCGGGCGATGAGCACCGCACCGCTCGCCTCCGCTGGAACGTGCTGACTTGCCGGGGTCGCGGAGGTACTGCCTCCAGGCATCGGCCACATCGGCGAGCCGTACGACTCATCTGGCCGATCGCTAGCGCCCGGCAGCGATTTGCGGACGACACCCGGGCTCCCCACGAAGGCCATGCCCGGGATTGCTGCCATACGTTCGAACCACGCCTTCAACGTCCCCAACCCTTGTTCGTTGCGCCGTCCAGCAGACGCCCCCACAACGCACGGCGCCCCACTGTCACAGTCCCCAGGTTCGTCGACACCGCGATCGCCAAACTCTCGAGGAGACAGGGTGCGTCAAAGCGCTGCCTGGGGGCGGGAAGGCTATGAGGGGTCGGGGCGCTGAGACCCCAAATGAGCGACCGTTCAGGGAAGGCTCGGGTTCCGTGCGCCCGGGTTGACTGCGGCGAAGACAAGGCGGGCAACGATAGGTGGCAGGCCGCTGGGACCGGAGCGGCAGAAAGCCGAGGATCAGAGCCGAGTTTGCCGGGCGCTATGCGGCGACAACTCTGCGCGAGCTGCTCCCGGGCGGATGAGCCGTCACCGCAGCGTCCGGCGGCGAGTCCCACGTCAAGGGTTGTGGCGGCTTTGCCGATGGAGCCGGGCAGGAGGTGGCGGTAGATATTGAAGGTGATGTCGAGGCTCTTGTGGCCCGTCTACTCGGCGACGTCCGCAATCGGGATGCCGTTGGTGAGGCAGTTCGAGGCGAAGAGGTGGCGGAGGCTATAGATCACCATGCTGTCAGGGATCTCGACCTCGTCGGCTCGCTTGATGCACTGCCACTGGTTCTGGAGGTAGTACGCCAGGTACGGCTTCGGCGGGTCCAGGGGGTGACGCAAGAGGTAGCCGTCGACGGTTCCGCGCTTGTCGGCGTACAACTCAATGGTTTCGCGGACTCGGGCCGGGAGGGGGTCTCGCGGTAGTTGGTGGGCTTGCGGTGCTTGAGGCGGCCGCACGTCTTGGTGGTCTCGTTGACCCGCCCCGTGATGCGGCAGAGGTCACTTGCGGCGAGGTTGTTGAGATTGACGTCGAAGGCCTCGCCGTTGCGCATGCCGCGGCCGCTCATGAGGTTGGCGATGAGGAGGAACCGGTCGTCGCCGACTGTGAGAGTGCGGCGGAGCTGGGCGGGGGAGGGGATGATCGCGCGCTTGGGGTCGTACTGCGGAGGTTTCACCCTCAGGACGGGGTTCTCCGTGTAGATGCCGAGGCGGTAGGCGTCCAGGAAGACCGACTTCACCTTGTTGGAGGCGTTCGACCGGGTGGCCAGGCTGGCTGGTATGCGCGGTGGACCGGTGATCGCGCTGGTCCGTGACTGGCCCGGATCTTCTCTGTGAAGTGGGATTCCGGAGGCAAATGAACCCTGGAATCACGCGGCTTCGGTAGCTATCAGGAGAGCAGGGCGCGGTGCCTGACCGGTCGTTTGTGCAGGTCAGGCACCGCGCTCAACTTTTAGAAGAAGCCGAGCTTCTTGGGGGAATAACTTACTAATAAGTTCTTCGTCTGCTGGTAGTGGTCCAGCATCATCTTGTGGGTCTCGCGGCCCACGCCCGACTGCTTGTAGCCGCCGAAGGCCGCGTGGGCGGGGTACGCGTGGTAGGAGTTCTGCCAGACGCGGCCCGCCTGGATGGCCCGGCCCGCGCGGTAGGCGGTGTTCACGTCGCGCGTCCACACGCCGGCGCCCAGGCCGTAGGGGGTGTCGTTGGCGATCCGGATCGCGTCCTCGAAGTCCTGGAAGGAGGTCACCGACACCACCGGGCCGAAGATCTCCTCCTGGAAGACCCGCATGCGGTTGTTGCCCTCGAAGATGGTCGGCTGTACGTAGTACCCGCCGGCCAACTCCCCTCCGGGCTCGATGCGCTGACCACCCGTAAGAATCTTGGCGCCCTCCTGCTGCCCGATCTCCAGGTAGGACAGGACCTTCTTGAGCTGCTCCTCCGAGGCCTGGGCGCCGATCATCGTGTCCGTGTCCAACGGGTGCCCGGGGACGATCAGTTCGGTCCGCGCGATGGCCGCGTCCAGGAAGTCCCCGTAGCGGCCGCGCTCGATCAGGGCGCGCGACGGGCACGTGCACACCTCGCCCTGGTTGAGGGCGAACATCGCGAAGCCCTCCAGCGCCTTGTCGCGCAGCTCGTCGTCGACGGCCCAGATGTCGTCGAAGAAGATGTTCGGGCTCTTGCCGCCCAGCTCCAGCGAGACCGGCTTCAGGTTCTCGGCCGCGTACCGCATGATCAGGCGGCCCGTGGAGGTCTCGCCGGTGAAGGCGATCTTCGCCACGCGCGGGCTGGAGGCGAGCGGTTTGCCGGCCTCCTCGCCGAAGCCGTTGACGATGTTGACCACGCCCGGCGGCAGCAGGTCCGCGACCAGGCTCAGCCAGTAGTGCACCGAAGCCGGGGTCTGCTCCGCGGGCTTGAGCACCACCGTGTTCCCCGCGGCCAGCGCCGGAGCCAGCTTCCACACCGCCATCAGGATCGGGAAGTTCCACGGGATGATCTGGGCGATCACGCCGAGCGGCTCGTGGAAGTGGTAGGCCACCGTGTCGTCGTCGAGCTCGCTGAGCGTGCCCTCCTGGGCCCGCACCGCACCCGCGAAGTACCGGAAGTGGTCGATGGCCAGCGGAATGTCCGCCGCCAGGGTCTCGCGCACCGGTTTGCCGTTCTCCCAGGTCTCCGCGACCGCCAGCGCCTGGAGGTTCTGCTCCATCCGGTCCGCGATGCGCAGCAGGACCAGGGAGCGCTCGGCGGGGGAGGTGCGGCCCCAGGCGGGCGCCGCCGCGTGCGCCGCGTCCAGCGCCCGCTCCACGTCGGCCGCCGTACCGCGCGCGACCTCGGTGAAGGGCTGCCCGTTGACCGGGGACGGGTTGACGAAGTACTGACCGAGCGCCGGCTCGACGTACTCGCCACCGATGAAGTGGTCGTAGCGGGACGCGTACGACATGAGCGCCCCCTCGGTACCGGGCGCAGCGTAGCGAGCCATGGACGTCCTCCCTCTGCCGGGCGCCGTACCGGACCGGACGGCGCTCGGGAGGAGGCTAGGAGCGCGCAGGTTGCGGATACGTTGCGCCAGCGCCCCCGCCGGTGCGGGCCGGCCGGTAGGCCGGGCGTACGCCGCCCAGCTCGGCGTCGAGCGCGCGCAGCCGGGCCAGCGCCACCGGGCGCCCCTCCCGCGGCAGCGCGGCGGCCAGCGCCCGCCACACCGCCGGATCGTCCTCGCCCCACGGGCTGCACACCCAGTCGGCCAGCAGTCCCGCATCCGCGCGGGCGATCACCGCAGCCCGCGCCTGGTCCTCGATCCGGCGCCGCAGCCGGACGATGCCGGGCGCCCGTGAACCGGGCAGCAGCGGGCCCGGGTACCCGCCGAGCGCGGCGGAGACGGCTCCCGCGGCCAGCAGCCGGATCGTGGCGGTGAAGTCCGCCTCCAGCGGCGCGGCCGTCCGGTACGGGCGCGACAGCAGGGCGCGCGGACCCACGAGGGAGCGCAGCCGCGACATTTCGGCGCGCAGGGTCACCGGCACGACCCGCTCGTCCTCGTACAGGGCGATCGACAGCTCCTCGCCCGACAGCCCCTCGGGGTGATGGGCCAGCAGCGCCACGATCTCGCTGTGCCGGTGCCCCAGCCGCACCGTGCGCCCACCGGTCACCAGCAGCGCCTCGTCCCGCCCCAGCGCGGTCAACGAGTCCGCGGCGCCGGCTCCGTACGCCGAGGTCAGGGGGGTCGCGGGGTACGCCGTCTCCGGCACGCGGGCCACCGTGCCCGTCGCCGAGGCCCCCGCACCCGTCGCATCCGCCGCATCCCCCGGATCGAGCAGCGCGAGCTGCGCCTCGGCGGCCCGGGCCACCGCCTGGACGAACGCCAGCGAATGCGGGTGCGCGAGCCCGTCGCCGCCCGTGATGTCCACCGCGCCCAACAGCCGCCCGGTCCGTGGATGCCGCACCGGCGCCGCCGCGCACGTCCAGGGGTGCACGTGCCTGCTGAAGTGCTCCGCCCCGAAGACCTGCACCGGTTCCCCGACGGCCACCGCCGTCCCCGGGGCGTTCGTCCCCATCGCCGACTCCGACCAGCGCGCACCGGGTACGAACCCCAGCCCGCGCGCCCGGTCCAAGGTCGCGCTCTCGCCCTCGACCCACAGCAGCGTCCCCCGGGCGTCGCACACCGCCAACAGATGGGCCCCGTGCGCCGCGAACGCCCCCACCAGCTCGCGGAACACCGGCATCACCCGCGCCAGTGGATGCTCCTCCCGGTAGGCGCGCAGCTCCGGCTCCGCCAGCTCGACCCGGGCCGTGCACTCCGGGCTGACGCGGGCCCGCGCGCAGCGCCGCCAGGACTTCGCGATCACCGCCCGCACCGGCGCCTCGACCCGGCCGTCCACCGTGAACGCCTCGTGCGCGCGCCGCAGTTCCCGACCCCGCACGACCGGATCGGCCCCGCCCGGCAACGCGACCGAAGGATCGTCCATGTGTCAGCCTCCCGGGATGCGGCGGTACCTGGCGCCCCATCGTCGTACCGGCCCCCACCCCCGGCAAGCCGTACGTCGGCCAGTCCCCGGGGCCTCGGCCGGTTCAGGAATCCTGCGCGGCGTCCCCGGGTCCGGGTGTGGCCAGTGCCGACGCGGGGTCGCGGGCCGGGGGGCCCGCCGGCAGCCAACGGCCGGCCTCCTTGCGGTACGGCCACCACAACCCCTCGCGCCCCAGCCGCAATTGGCGATCCGGATCCGCGGTCGGGGTCCAGCGGGCCCGGACCCGCCGGAGCACCGGTGCCTCCTCGTCCGGCCAGGCCGCGGCCAGTGCGGCCCTGGCCCGCCCCAGGGCCGCCCGGTCCGGGGCCCAGTCCTCCTCCAGCACCGCGAGCGCCGGGGCCCCGCCGAAGCCCCAGGCCCGCACCGCGAGGTCCAGGGCCGCCCGGTCGCGCCCCGAAGCCGCCGCCAGGCGGGCCCGTACCCGTACCGGCGCCCCCTCGGACGCGGCCAGTCGCACCGCGTCCTGGTCCAGGGTGAGCGCCGCGGGTGCGGGGGCGGCCCCGGGGGACAGCGCCCGGGTCAGCATCCGGTGGGCCTCGACGGCCGTCGCCTGTGCGAGGAACTCCACCGCGTCCAGGTCGAGTTCTGGTTCCTCCTCGCCCTCCGACTGGGGCGGATGGCCGGGCGCCGCCGGCAGTCGCGGAAGCGGTGGCAGCGGTGCGACGGCGCCGCGCGCGGCGAACACCCGCGCCGCGGGCACGCCGGTGGCCGCGCACCCGCCCTCCTGCGCATCCGGGCCGGTGGCCGCCGCCGCACTGCGGCGTTCCAGGGCGTCCAGCACGGCGCGCTCGCCCCGCCCGCGCAGCAGCAGGAGCACGAAGGGGTCCTGGTCGAGCAGCCGCGCCACCTGGTAGGCGAGCGCCGCGGTGTGCGGGCAGTGGTCCCACTCGCCGCAGTCGCAGTCGGGGTCCAGGTCGCCGATCCCCGGCAGCAGTTCGACCCCGGCGGCCGCGGCGTCCTCGGCCAGCTCGGGCGGCACCTCCCGCTCCAACAGCGCCGCGATGTGCCCCGACTCGGCGGCCGCCAGGTCCAGTACGCGGCCCCAGTCCGCCTCCCCGAACTCCTGGAGCAGTACGTCCGTGCGGTGCGCCGTGCCGTCGCGGTCCCGGACCACCGCGGTCAGCCGACCCGGACGCACCGACACCGCACCGACCGCTCCGGACCTGGCCAACCGGCGCCCCCGGCGCAGCTGTTCGCCGTCGAGCGCGCTGTCCTCCAGGGCGCGCAGCCAGGCCCGGCCCCACCAGGTCCCGGCGAAACCGCGCCCGGTTCCCGAGGGAGGCAAGGCGGGGAACGTCCGCTCGAACCCGTACGCGGTGTCCTCGTCGTACACGGGGTCCTCACCGTAGGCGCCGTGCTCGTCCGGCTCGTCGTACTCGTGGGTGCTCACGCGCGCTCCTTCCGATCGGTGGCGGCGCTGTCGTCCGGGCCGCGCAGCGCGACGAGGGCCGCCAGCTCGGCATCGCTCAGCTCGGTGAAGGCCGCTTCGCCGGCGCCCAGTACGGCATCCGCCAAAGCCTTCTTGCGGGACAGGAGTCGACCGATGCGGTCCTCGACGGTGCCCTCGGCGATGATCCGGTGGACCTGGACGGGCTGGGTCTGGCCGATGCGGTAGGCGCGGTCGGTGGCCTGTTCCTCGACGGCGGGGTTCCACCAGCGGTCGTAGTGGATCACGTGTCCGGCGCGGGTGAGGTTGAGGCCGGTGCCCGCGGCCTTGAGCGACAGCAGGAACACCGGGACCTCACCGTCCTGGAAGCGGTCCACGAGCTCCTCGCGGCGGGCCACCGGGGTCCCGCCGTGGAGCAGTTGGGCCGGGATACCGCGGGCCGCCAGATGCCGCTCCAGGATCCGGGCCATCGTCACGTACTGGGTGAAGACCAGCACCGAACCGCCCTCGGACACGATCGTGTCCAACAGCTCGTCCAGCAGCTCCAACTTCCCGGACCGTCCGCCGCCCTCCTTGAGGTACTGGGCGGGGTGGTTGCAGATCTGCTTGAGCGAGGTGAGCAGCTTGACGACCAGCCCGCGCCGCTCGATTCCGTCCGCCGCCGCGATCGCCGCGAGGGTCTCGCGCACGACCGCCTCGTAGAGGCCCGCCTGCTCGGCGCTCAGCGTGACCGCGTGGTCGGTCTCCGTCTTGGGCGGCAGCTCCGGGGCGATCCCGGGATCCGACTTCCTGCGCCGCAGCAGGAACGGCCGTACCAGGGAGGCCAGTCGGTCGGCGGCCAGTGGATCACGGCCCGATTCGACGTCCTCGCCGAAGCGTGCGCGGAAGGTGCCGAGCCGCCCCAGCAAGCCGGGGGTGGTCCAGTCGAGCACGGCCCACAGGTCCGTCAGGCTGTTCTCCACCGGTGTTCCGGTCAGCGCCACCCGGGCCGGAGCCCCGATCGTGCGCAGCGCCCTCGCCGTCGCCGAGTGCGGGTTCTTGACGTGCTGCGCCTCGTCGGCCACCACCATCCCCCAGTCGGCGGCGGCGAGTTCGGGAGCGGCGGTCCGCATGGTGGCGTAGGTGGTGAGGACGAAGGAGCCGCCGGCGGGGCCGTCCAGACTGCGCCGGGCGCCGTGGAAGCGGTGTACGGGCGTCCCCGGGGCGAACCGTTCGATCTCGCGCTGCCAGTTGCCCAGCAGCGAGGCCGGGCAGACGACCAGGGTCGCCCCGGCCGTCCCCGGATCCCGCTGCCGGTGCAGGTGCAGGGCGATGAGGGTGACGGTCTTGCCGAGGCCCATGTCGTCGGCCAGGCAGCCGCCGAGGCCGAGCTCGGTCATCCGGACCAGCCAACGCAGCCCGCGCAGCTGGTAGTCGCGCAGGGTCGCCCGCAGCTCCGGCGGAGCTCCGACGACCTGGGCGGGAGAGCCGGCGGAGCCGGGCGCGCCCGGGTGCTCCGGATCCGCGGAGAGCAGCGCGCGCAGCCGCTCCAGCGAGCCGGTCGCGGTCACGTCGACCCGCCGCCCGTCCAGTTCCGTCGATCCGGTGAGTACGGCGACCAGCGCGTCCAGCGGCGCGACGGCGCGCTCCTGCCCGGCGCGGGCCCGGGCCCGGCGCGCCTCGGCCGGGTCGATGAGCACCCATTGCTCCCGCAGCCGGACCAGCGGCCGCTTCGCCTCGGCGAGCCGGTCCAGCTCCTCGGCGGTGAGGTCGCCGTGGCCGCCGAGCGAGTGCCGCCAGGCCAAGGAGAGCGGGGCGGCCCCGGACAGCGGCCCGGTGAGCGCGGCACCGGAGCCGGAGGAGATGACCGCGCGCGGGTGGAGGGTCCGCGCGAGTCCGCGCGGCCAGTGCACCTGGACCCCGTCGGCCGCCAGTGCGGCGGCCGCGGGACCGAGCAGCTCGGCGACCTCCTCGTCGGCGAGCGACACGGCATCCGGCACGGCAGCGGTGAGCAGCGGGGCCAGCGGGGGCCAGGTCCTGGCCGCGCGGCGCAGCGCCCGGAGCGCGTCCCGCCGTGCGCGGGGAGGGAACCCGGTGGCCGCCGGGCCGGCGCCCGACCAGACGTCGGCGGCATCGGCCACGAGCGCGGCGCCACCCAGACCGTGCATCTGGAGGACGGCCCGACAGCCGGGCCCGGCACCGGGATCGCTGGTGGGGTCGCCGGCAGGACTGCCGGCGGGACGGGTCGGGCGGTCCGGGGAAGCGGTCAGCTCGACGCGGAGGGAGATCCGTACCGCCACGTCGTGCGCGGCGGCGAGCTCGTCGGCCCAGGGGCGCAGCTCGGGGTGCCGCTCCGCGGCGGGTGCGGCGTAGGCCGGGCCGGCCGTCGCGGCCATGGCGGCGGGGGACCGGGGGAGCGTGTCGGCGACCGCGTCGAGGAAGGCGCGCAGCAGCGGTTCGGGCGCGGGCAGCAGCAACGGCCCGGTGGTGGCCAGGGGCACGGAGCGGGCCTCGGGCGGCATCGCGGCGGCCAACTCCCGCACGCGGTCGTGGCCGCCCTGGTCGAGCGGGCCGATCCGCCAGGCGTCGTATCCGGCGGTGGTCAGTCCGGGCAGGAGCAGCCCGTCGGCCAGGAAGCGCAGGGCGAGCAGCCCCGCGGCGCCCCAGAAGGCGGCCGCTGCGGTGACAGTCGTTCCGGAGGCGGCGGCTCCAGAGGTAGCCGCTCCGAAAGTGGCCGCTGCTGAGGCGGCCGCTCCGGAGGTGTCGACGGCGAGACGGGCCCGGATGAGGAGGGGGAGGGCGTCGGCCACCGGCAGCACGAGCGCGGTGACCGTGACCGCGGCCGGTTCCGGACCGTCGGCGACGACGACGCTGAGGGTTTCGAGGGACCAGGGAGGCCAGGGGGATCCGGGAGGCCCGGGAGGCGCCGGAGCCTCAAGTGGTCCAGGAGATCCGATTGGCCGGATGGCATCGGTCAGCTCTCCGTCCCGGCTCCAGAAGGCGATCCTGCCGTGGCGGGCGGGATCGGCGGGACCAGCGGGATCGGCGGGAAGGAAGACGGCTGAACAGCGGATGAGGACGGAAATGTCGGGCTGCACGCGTTCCTCAAACTTGACTACCGGGTTCAAGGTCGCCGAGAGTACCCCAGCCGTCACGCGGAGAACCCGCTGTCCGGCCGTGACCCGGATCACGTCACCCGGTGTGTCCGGTGGCCGGGAACGAGCGCTCGGGAACGAGTGGTCGGGCGGTCGCGTTACAGAGGGAGAAGCAGTCGGAGCACGCGAGGAGAGGGGTCCCCGATGTCGACGAGCGGAAAGGTCGCCGCGGCCGGAGTGGCGGCAGCGATCATCTTGTTCTTCACGGTCGGATTCTGGGTGGGTCTGCTGGTCCTGATCGGGGTACCGGCCGCCGCATACCTGATGCTCGATCCCTCCCAGCGGCGCCGACTGCGCGGCGTGTCGAAGAACAGAAGGCAAATAGGGCGCTGACGGCGTCCGAGGGGGGAAGTTCCTGATGGGTACCGGCCTGGTCACGGCGGTCAACAGCAATGACGTGTACTCGTTCACCAAGCCCACGCGGGAGAGCATCACACTCCTGGCGGGTCTCGGTGTCGAAGGAGACGTGCACGCGGGGGTCACCGTCAAGCACCGTTCCCGGGTCGCCCAGGACCCGACGCAGCCCAACCTCCGGCAGGTCCACCTGATCCACCGCGAACTCTTCGACGAGGTCGCGCGGGAGGGCTTCGAGGTCGCACCGGGTCAGCTCGGGGAGAACGTGACCACCGAGGGCATAGACCTGCTCGGCCTGCCGACCGGTGCGCTGCTGCGCTTCGGTGAGGGAGCGGTCGTCGAGGTCACGGGTCTGCGCAACCCGTGCCTCCAGATCGACGCGTTCCAGCAGGGCCTGCTCAAGCAGGTGGTGGGCCGGGACGAGACGGGTCGGGTGGTGCGCAAGGCGGGCGTCATGGGCGTGGTCCGCGAGGGCGGCACGATCCGCCCGGGCGACGCCATCAGCGTCACCCTGCCGCCGCAGCCGCACGTCGCTCTCGAACGGGTCTGACGCGCGGGCCGCGGAGGCCCGCGCGCTCGTGCCCGCGCCGACCGGCTCCCACGTCTGGCCGCACCCGCTCGTTCACGCACCGGCTCGTTAACGCACCCGCTCGTTCACGCGCCCGTGCGCTCACACCGGCCGGACCGCGACCCCGTCCAGAGCCGACAGGAGTCCGGGCAGGTCCGCGTCGCCGTCCCGGGGCACCGGGATGACCTCGCTCGGCCCCTCGTCCAGCAGGACGAAGGCGATGTCGTCGGTGCGGGCCACCAGGGACCACCCGGGTCCGTCCACCCGCAGGGTCCTGGCGCCCTCGCCGGCGAAGGCGGACCGCACCCGCCCCGGCGGCGGCGGCGCGGTGGTGTAGGCCCGTGCCTCCTCCAGCACCCGGGCCAGCCCCGGGTGCTCGACGGGCTGACCGCCGCCGTCGGAGTCGAACCGCTCGCGCCACTCGGCCCACTGGCGGGCGATCTGGTCCGCGCCCATCCGCCGCTGGACCGGCCCCCAGCTCTCGGCGGAGGGCGGAGCCAGCGGCACCCGCCCCGTGCCGTCCGCGCCCTGCTCGGGATCGTGCGGCTCGGGGATGCCGGGCGCGGCGACGGACAGGGCCAGGGGCCAGCCCGCCAGGGAGACCACGATGCTGCGCTCGTCCGGCGAGAGGTCGTACTCCATACCGCAGTCCCAGGAGGCGATGGCCGTCGCCACGAGCGCGACGTCGTCGACGACCACCGTCCAGCGGGCGCCGTCCTCGTCCTGGCCGAGCACCAGCCCGTACCCGTCCCCGGCGGCGGGCACGCCGAGCAACGAGCAGGCCTCCGGGTAGTCGTCTCCCAGAATGCTCGGGAACTGGGCCGGGGTCAGCAGTACGGCGGACAGCACGTACAGCGAACCGTCGCCCTCCTCGTCGGACACGTACCCTCCTGGTGGCTCATCTGTCGGCGCACCCTAACCAGCGAGTAACCCGCTCGTCGAGAGCGGGAGTGCACCGATTTCCAAGGCAGCTGCCCGCACGTAGAGTTGGGAGCCCGCCACAGAAAGGGACGCCCGGTGCAGCGTTACGACCGGCTGAAGGAGATCCTCAGGCTCGATCCGGAGCGGGATTTCCTGGCCATCTACCGACTCACCGCCACCTACGAGTTCCCCTGGGACTTCACCAGAGCGCTGGAACTGGCCCTCCACCGGACGTACGCCGTCCCCAGCATCGGCGGGCTGCTCGCCGAGACCGGCGAGTTCACCGGCCGCGCCCAGAAGCGCTACGACGACACCGCGCTGCTCCTCGACGCGGTGCTGGAGCACGGTTTCGACAGCGACACCGGGCGCGCCGCGATCCGGCGCGTGAACCAGATGCACGGTGGCTACACCATCTCCAACGAGGACATGCGCTACGTCCTGTGCACCTTCGTGGTCATTCCGAAACGCTGGCTGGACGTCTACGGCTGGCGCTCGCTGACCCACCACGAGCAGCGGGCGTGCGCGCGGTACTACACCACCCTCGGGCAGCACCTGGGCATCACGGACGTCCCGGACTCCTTCGAGGAGTTCGAAGCCACGCTGAACGCCTACGAGGAGGCCCACTTCGGCTGGCACGAGGGCGGGCGCGAGGTCGCCGACGCCACCCTCGACCTGATGGCCTCCTGGTACCCGGCCCCGCTCGCCCCGCTGGTGCGCGGCGCCGGCCGGGCCCTCCTCGACGAGCCGCTGCTGCGCGCGCTCCGGTACGAGCCGCCGCACCCCCGCGTGCGCGGGCTGGTCCAGGGCGCGCTGCGGCTGCGCGGGCGCGCGGTCCGCCTGCTGCCGCCCCGCGCACAGCCGCACTACGCCCGGCAGAACCCCGAGATCAAGGGGTACCCCGGGGGCTACGACGTGGGGGAGCTGGGCACCTTCCCGACGTCCGGTGCCGGCGGCTGCCCGGTTCCGCACCCCCGCCGACCCCAGGGGGCCGACGCGCCGCCGCCGGCCTGAGGGGCGCCCGGGGGAGGTTGCGACCTCAGGGGCGGCGGACCGCCACGGCCAGGAAGCGGGCGTCCTCATCGGCGTACGAGACCAGCTCCCACCCGGAACCGGCGAGCAGCGGGCCGAGGTTGTGCTCGGCCCGCATGTCCCCGGGGGTGAGCTCCCGGCCCTGGCGGGTGGCCAGGGCCAACCGGCCGATCGGGTGGAACAGGGCGAGGCGCCCGCCGGGGCGCACCACGCGGGCGAGTTCGCGCAGGTTGGCCTCGGGGTCGGGCAGGTGGGCGATCAGTCCGGACGCGAACACCGCGTCGAGTCCGCCGTCGCGCAGCGGTAGCCGGGCCACGTCCGCCAGCAGCAGAGCGCCCGCCGCCGCCCGACCGGCCGCCACCGCCGCGGCGAGCATCTGCGGGGTGAGGTCGGCGCCGAGCACCGTCCCCGAGGGGCCGACGGCGGAGCGCAGTTCGGTCAGGGCCCGCCCCGTCCCGCAGCCCGCGTCGAGCACCCGGTCGCCGGGTCGCAGGTCGAATTCGGCCACGGCGGCGGCGAAGGCGGGACCGTCCCCGGGGAACTTCCGGTCCCAGTCGGCCGCTCGCGCCCCGAAGAACTCCTGTACGTGCGTGTGGTCTTCGCTCATGCGCCAATGATCCCCCACCTGCCACTGCGTGCGGACAGTGCGCAGGATGACACCCGGTGTGATCGAAGATGAACGCCTGTCTGTCATATTCCAGCAGTTCCAGCGTCTTTCGAAATGCTCCCCCTGTTCGTGGGCTCACCCGGACTAGCGTCCCGTGGCCATGGGACACCTCGACCACGCGGCCTACGGTTGGCTGACACCCGTACTGTCGTATGTGATGGCATGCATCGGCTCGGCCCTCGGGCTGCGCTGCACCGTCCAGGCGCTCGCCGCCACCGGACGCTCCCGCCGCAACTGGCTCCTCACCGCGGCGTCGGCGATCGCCACCGGCATCTGGACGATGCACTTCGTCGCGATGCTCGGCTTCGGCGTCACGGGCACCGAGATCCACTTCAACGTGCCGCTGACCCTGCTCAGCCTGGTCGGCGCCCTCCTCGTCGTCGGGGCCGGGGTCTTCGCCGTCGGTTACGGCCGGGACCGCGGCCGCTCGCTCGTGCTCGGCGGCCTCACCACCGGCCTGGGCGTCGCGAGCATGCACTACCTCGGCATGGCGGCGCTGCGCATGCACGGACGCGTCTCGTACGACCCGTTGGTCGTCGGCCTCTCCGTCGCGATCGCGGTCGTCGCGGCCACCGCGGCGCTCTGGGCGGCGGTCAACATCAAGTCCCCGGTGGCCGTGGCCGTCGCCTCGCTGGTGATGGGGGCCGCCGTCAGCAGCATGCACTACACGGGGATGCTCGCCGTCTCCGTCCAGGTCACCCCCTCGGACGCGCCCCTGCCCGGGGCCCCGCTGATGCAGTTCGTCTTCCCCCTCGCCGTCGGCCTCGGCTCGTACCTGTTCATCACCTCGGCGTTCGTCGCCCTCTCCCCGACCGCCGACGAGCGCGCCGCGTCGGCCTCCGCGCAGAGCCTGGGGGCCCACGTCGCCGCCCACTGATCCCGCCGATCCCGACCGCACGTAACGCACGGCCTGTACGTAACGCACGCACCGCACGCACGGCACGCACCGCACGTAACGCACGCACCGCATCGGAACGAGGACCCCCATGCGCACACCCCGCAGGAAACCGGACGCAGCGGCGCCGCGGCACCCCGCGCCCCCGGCGCGCGGCCGCCGGGCGCACGCCGGGCCTCCGGCCGACGAGCCCCACCCCGGCCCCCCGGACGCACCGCCCACGGCAACGGCCCGGGGCCGTATGTCCGCCCCGGGGCGGGCGTACGCCCCCGGCGCCCGTTCACCCCTGGCGAGACCCGGGGACGCGCCCGCGATGCGCCCCGGGGGCGCGCCCGGGCCGTCCGCCGCGCCCGGCACCTTCGCCGTGGGTCCCGCCTTCCCGCCCGGAACCTCGGCCGGAGCCCCCGCAGCGGGAGCCCCCGCGGGCGGCGGCCCCGGGCCCACCACCTACGGACACGGCAGCTCCGGATTCGCCGCGACCGCAGCGGCGGCGGCCGCGAGCGGCGGCGCCCCCGACGCCCGCCGCGGGCTGCGGTCCGTGCGCTCCTCCGGTACGGTCCGCGCGAAGGTCGTCTCCCTCCTGATGGTCCCGGTGGTCTCGCTGCTGGCCCTGTGGGCCTTCGCGACGGTCAGCACCGCCCAGGACGTCGCCCGCATCGGCCGCGCCCAGCAGGTCGACGACCGGATACGCACCCCCGTCGACCGCGCGGTCGCGGCGCTCCAGGCCGAGCGGGTCACCGCGGTCCGTTTCCTCGCGGACCCGGCCGCCGCCGCCGAGCAGGGGGCGGCCCTGCTGGAACAGGGCCGCCGCACCGGCGCCGCCATCGACGGACTCCGCCTCGGCGACGCGCACACCGTCGCGGACTCGGGCGGCTACCCGGCCGAACTCGCGGGCCGGATGCGCACCTTCGTGGCCGCTGCCGATGCGCTCGCGACCACCCGCCGCGAGGTCACGGACCGCAAGGCCACCCCCGACGCGGCCTACGCGGCCTACACCCGGGTCGTCGACTCCGCCCTCGCCGTCGGGGGCGCGCTCAGCGGCGGCCAGGACGCGGAGCTGGGCGTCGACGCCCGCGTCCTGCTGGAGCTCGGGCGGGCCGCCGAGCTGCTCGCCCGGGAGGACGCGCTGTTCGCCGTACCGGGGCCGCGCACTGCGGAAACGCTTCGGCAGCTGACCGGCGCGATCGAGACCCGCCGGATCCTCACCGAAAGCGCCGCCCAGGACCTGCCCGCGGCCCAGCGGACCGCTTGGGGGGCGGTGGCCAAGAGCGCCGTCTACGCCGACCTCACCGCGGCCGAGGACCGGGCGCTGGCCGCCGGGACCGGGCGCGACGCGCACGACGCGCCCGCCGGTTGGGCACCCGCGTACGCCGGCGTGACCAGCTCGATGCGCGCCGTCGCGAGCGCCGCGCACGACGCCTCCACCGACCGGACCGCGCCCCTGGCCCAGGGTCTGGTCAGCCCCTCCGGCGCCGCCGTCCTGCTCGGCCTGGCCGCCGTGGCCGTCTCCCTCGTCATCTCCGTACGCATCGGGCGCGGACTCGTCGTCGAGCTCGTGTCGCTGCGCAACGGCGCCCTGGAGATCGCCCACCGCAAACTCCCGCACGCCATGGACCGGTTGCGCGCCGGACAGGACATCGACGTCCTCGCGGAAGCCCCGCCGGGACACCCCGCCGAGGACGAGATCGCACAGGTCGGGGAGGCCCTGTCCACCGTCCACCGGGCCGCGCTGAGCGCCGCCGTGGAGCGGGCCGAACTCGCGAGCGGCGTCTCCGGCGTGTTCGTGAACCTGGCCCGGCGCAGTCAGGTCCTGGTCCACAAGCAACTCACGCTGCTCGACTCGATGGAACGGCGCACCGACGATCCGGGCGAGCTGGGCGACCTCTTCCGGCTCGACCACCTGACGACCCGGATGCGGCGGCACGCGGAGAGCCTGATCATCCTGTCGGGGGCGGCCCCGGGGCGCGCCTGGCGGATGCCGGTACCGCTGACCAACGTCGTGCGGGCCGCCGTCTCCGAGATCGAGGACTATCCGCGGATCGAGGTCCGCGGGCTCGCGGAGGCGGGCGTCGTCGGCGGCGCCGTCGCCGACCTCACGCACCTGCTGGCCGAACTGATCGAGAACGCCGCCCAGTTCTCCCCTCCGCACACCAAGGTCCGGGTCAGCGGGGAGCCCGTGGGCGCCGGGTACGTGCTGGAGATCGAGGACCGCGGGCTCGGCATGGGCCGCGAGTCCCTCGCCGACGCCAACCGGCGCATCGAACAGTCCGAAGCGCTCGACCTCTTCGACAGCGACCGCCTCGGGCTCTTCGTGGTCAGCCGCCTCTCGGCGCGCCACGGGGTCAGGGTCCAGCTGCGGACCTCCCCCTACGGCGGCACCACCGCCGTCGTCCTGTTGCCCAACGCGCTGCTCCAGGGCGCGCTCACCCCGGGCGGCGACGAGCGGGGGGACGGCGCGACGGCGGACGCCGCAGCAGCACCGGCCGCGGCATCGACGGACCGATCGGCCCCCGGATCGCCCCCCGGGCCGGTTCCCTCACCGGCTGCTCGGCCGGCCGTCGAATCGACCCCATTGCCGACCGGGCCGGGCGCATCGGGCACATCGGGTGCACCGGTCGCGGCGGAGGCTGCGGACCGGCCGGGTCTTCCTGCGCCGTCCCCGGCGCTCTCGGCCCTCTCCGCCCCCCAGTCGGCGCCCCCGAAGACCCCGGCCGCCGAGGAACGGGCCCGTCCCGCGGTCCGCCCCGTTCGGGGGGACCCGCGCGGGATCGCGGCGGCGCCCCGGAACCCCGTGGAGCGGGACCCGCGCCCCGCGCCGGTGGCCACACTGCGGCTCCGCGGCTCCGCGGGCCCGGCGCCCCACCTCGCGACGGCGCCGCCCCGGCGCGAGCCCGAGCCCGAGCCGGTACTGGCCGGGGTGACCGAACTGCCCCGCCGGGTCCGCCAGGCCAGCCTCGTCCCCCAGCTGCGCGAGGCCCCGGACCGGAAGGGCGCGTCCGCCCCCCGGGCCCCGCAGGACGCGCCGGGGCGCAGCCCCGAGGAGGCCCGCGACCGCATGGCGGCCTACCGCGACGGATGGGCCCGCGGCACCCGAGACGTCACCCCCATCGACAACGAAGGAGCACAGTGATGATCGAACACCAGCGGATCGACATCGAGGGTGTCCGCCGGTCCGGCGAGCTGGACTGGTTGCTGGACGACCTCGTGGTCAGGGTCCGGGAGGTCCGGCACGCGGTCGTCCTGTCCAACGACGGCCTGGCGGTGGGCGCTTCCAGTGCGCTGGGCCGGGAGGACGCCGAGCACCTGGCAGCCGTGGCCTCCGGCTTCCACAGTCTCGCCAAGGGCGCGGGGCGGCACTTCCACGCCGGGGGCGTGCGCCAGACGATGGTGGAGATGGACGAGGGGTTCCTCTTCGTCGCGGCGGCCGGGGACGGCTCCTGCCTGGCCGTGCTCAGCGGTGCGGGCGCCGACATCGGACTGATCGCCTACGAGATGGCCCGGCTGGTGAAACGTGTCGGCGAACACCTCTACACCCCGTCCCGGTTCGCGGCGCACCCCCCGGCCGCGGGTTGAGGGCGGCGGCCGAAACGGTGAACGGCCAGTGGTACGACGCCGATGCGGGCCCGCTGGTCCGCCCGTACGCCATGACGGGCGGGCGCACCAAGCCCGGTCCGCACGGGGTGCGCTTCGACCTGATCGCGCTGGTGGTCGTCGAACCGGGAGCCGCGGACGCGGCGGAGGAGTCGCTGCTCGGACCGGAACACCGGGCCCTGCTCGGACTCTGCCGTTCCGAGACCCAGTCGGTCGCGGAGCTCGCGGCCGACGCGGACCTGCCGGTCGGCGTGGTCCGGGTGTTGCTCGGGGACCTGCTGGAGGCGGGCCACGTCCGGGTGAGCAGGCCCGTACCGCCCGCCCGGTTGCCGGACGAGCGGATCCTGCGCGAGGTCATCGAAGGCCTGCGGGCGTTGTGACGGGGTGGTGCGGGACGGGCGGCGGAGCGACGGGCGGCGGCGGGACGGGCGGCGCCGCGACGCACGCTTTCGATACGCGCGGTGCGAGAGCCGCGGTTCGAGACGGACGGGACGGACGGTACGAGACGGATGGGACGACAATGATGGGACAGCACGTCCAGGGGCCGGAAGCGGCAGCGGCAGCGGAGGAGGAACTGGCTCCGCTCGCCCTGAAGATACTCGTGGCCGGCGGCTTCGGGGTGGGCAAGACCACGCTGGTGGGCGCTGTCAGCGAGATCCGTCCGCTGCGGACCGAGGAACTGCTCAGTGAGGCCGGCGAGTTGGTCGACGACACGGGCGGGGTGGACCAGAAGACCACGACCACGGTGGCCATGGACTTCGGCCGGATCACCATCCGGGAGGGCCTGTCGCTGTACCTGTTCGGGACGCCCGGGCAGGACCGCTTCTGGTTCCTGTGGGACGAGTTGTCGCAGGGCGCGCTGGGAGCGGTGGTGCTGGCCGACACCCGGCGGCTACAGGACTGCTTCCCGGCGGTCGACTACTTCGAGCACCGGGGCATCCCCTTCGTGGTGGCCGTCAACTGCTTCTCGGGCGCCCGGGGTTACGGCGCGCGCGAGGTCTCGCGGGCGCTCGACCTGGAGCCGGGCACTCCCGTGGTGCTGTGCGACGCGCGGGACAAGGACTCGGGGAAGGAAGTGTTGATCAGGCTGGTCGAGTACGCCGGGCGGATGCACACCGCCCGGCTCCTCGAAGCGGTCGAGCCGCAGGCGGACTCCGTGTGAGGGCCGGGCCTGCGCGCGGGGGCCTCAGTCGGTGATGCCCACCGCCGAGATCACCTTGTCGATCCGGACCCGGACGAGGAGTTCGCCCGGGACGGCGTTGCGGCGGCCGAAGGCCGCGGCCCGCTCCTCGCCCATGTAGCGCCCGCCGATCCGGGTGGCCCACAGGAGCGTGTCGTCCATGTCCTCGGTGATCGTGGCCCGTCCTTGCAGGACGACGTAGGAGAACGGCGGCCGGTCGTCGTCCACGCAGAGGGCGACGCGGCCGTCGCGGGCCAGATTGCGCCCCTTGACGGTGTCCTTACCGGTGTTGAAAACGAAGGAATCGCCGTCGAGTACGAACCAAATGGGAGCGATGTGGGGGCTTCCGTCCTCGCGGACGGTCGACAGCTTTCCGGTGCGGGTGGAGTGCGAGACGAACCCGCGCCATTCCTCTTGAGTCATCTTCTGTGCCATGGAGACATCCTCCTTGCCGGAAAGCCGCTGGTGGGCAAGGCTTGCGGGACGACTATGCGGGGGTGGGCGCGGCCGGACCGGCCGGGTCGACGGGGAGGGGCGGAAAATGGCACTGGACAAGCAGCTCGACTGGCTGCTGGACGACCTGACGCGCAGGGTCCAGCAGGTCCGGCACGCGGTGGTGCTCTCCAACGACGGGCTGGTGACGAGCGCGAGCGCTGGCCTGGCACGGGAGGACGCGGAGCACCTGGCGGCGGTCTCGGCCGGACTGCAGAGTCTCGCGAAGGGCTCCGGGCGGCACTTCCGGGCCGGTGAGGTGCGCCAGACGGTGATCGAGTACGACGAGGGCGTGCTGCTGGTGATGGCGGCGGGGGCGGGCAGTTCGCTGTGCGTGCTGACCGCGACCGAGGCGGACTACGTGCAGGTCGCGTACGAGATGACGCTGCTGGTCAACCGGGTGGGCGAGCACCTGGGCGTCACCGAGCGGCGCATCACCGGCGGCTAGGGCGGCTGGGGCGGCGAGTCGGGGAGTTATCCACAGGGCTCGCGGGCTTTCGTCGCTCTGCGTTACGGTCTTCACACAGGGTAATCGAGCTGTGTGGGGGAGGACCGTGATGGAGGTCAGGAGCAGGGACGTGACGGCGGGGTCGGGGCCCGCCGGGGTGGCAGAGGTGGTCGGCGGCGCCCGGGCCGCCGAGGAGCTGGGGCTGCGGCGGGGCGAGCTCGCCCGGGCCGTGCAGCTGGGGATGGTGCGGGCCGGGCCGTGCGCGTCGAGCGGGGCCGCGCGGTTCGCGCGCGGCGAGCTGGACCGGGTCAGGAGGGCCGCCGGGTTCCCGGACGCCCTGCGCGAGCGGGTGCGGACGGTGGGCGCGGCGGAGGCGGCCGGGTCGATGGGGATGAGCCCGGGTCGGTTCACCCGGCTCGCGCGCTGCGGGCGGGTCACACCGGTCGGCTACCGGATCAACCGCTACCGGGCCGTCGTCTGGCTCTACCTCGCCGCCGAGCTGGCCGAGTTCACGGTGAGGGAGCCGGCGCTGTTGCACGGGAGCGCGCCCCCGGAGGACAGGGCGCTGGTCGAGGCCCGGGCGGATCTGAGACCCCGGCGGTGGCGCGGCCGGCATGTGGGGCTGCTGCTGAGACGCACCGCGGATCCCTGGGAGCGGGCGGCGGTCCTGGCCTCCGTGCTGCCGGAGGCGGAGCTGGAGCGGGCGGTGCCCGACCGGGCCGAGCGGATCCTGCTCGCGGGGCTCGCCCCGCCCCCGCCCTACGGTCACCCGCAGGTCCCGGCCGCGGCGGCCGTGGCCACCGCCCTGATGCGGGCGGAGCCCCCGGACGAGCTGCGCTGGTACCGGACCAGCCTGGAGTTCGCGCTCGCCGGCGCCAGGGATCAGTCGAAGACGACGGGGGAGAGGGGGCCGACGTAGACCCAGGCGCCGCCCTCGCGGGAGAAGGTGCTGTGTTCGAGCAGCGAGCCGGCGTGTCCGCCCTCGCGGTAGTGCGCCCGGAACTCCACCGTGCCCTCGGTCTCGAACATGCCGCCGCGCTCCGTACCCAGGATCTCCAGGCGCTCCCAGCGCTGGCCCGGATCCAGATCGAGCCGCCCCGGGCGGGTCGAGGGGTGCCACGAGCGGAGCAGGTAGGCGGTGTCCCCGACGGCGAAGGCGCTGAAGCGGGACCGCATCAGCAGCTCCGCGGTGGGTGCCTGCCGCTCGCCGGAGTGGAAGCGTCCGCAGCAGTCCGGGTAGGCGGCGGGCAGCCCGCAGGGGCAGGGGAGGACCGGGGTCGGCATGGGTGCGCTCAGCTCTTCGGTGACAGGTCGGCAGGGGAGGGCGGTGCGGAGGTTCCGCAGGTTCAGGAGGGCTGGCTCGGCTTCGGCGGCCGGGCGGGGTAGGGGCGGAAGAGGCCCTCCTGTACGACGGAGACCAGCAGCCTGCCCTCCACGTCGTAGATCCGGCCGCGGGCCAGCCCCCGGCCCCCGTGGGCGATGGGGGACTCCTGGTCGTAGAGGAACCACTCGTCCGCCCGGAAGGGACGGTGGAACCACATGGCGTGGTCCAGGCTCGCCATGTCGAAACCGCGCATCCCCCACAACGGCTCCACCGGGATGCGCACGGCGTCGAGGAGGGTCATGTCGCTGGCGTAGGTCAGGGCGCAGGTGTGGACGAGCGGGTCGTCGCCCAGCGGGCCCACCGCGCGCATCCACACGGCGCTGCGCGGATCGGCGTCCTTGAGGTCCTCGGGGGTCCAGCGGAGCCGGTCCACGTACCGGATGTCGAAGGGCTGACGACGGGCCATCCGCTCCAGCGCCTCGGGCAGCGCCCCCAGGTGTTCGCGGATCTCGTCCGCGACCTTCGGCAGCGTGTCGGGGTGCGGGAAGTCCAGACGAGGAGGCAGCTGGTGCTCGATGCTGCCGTCCTCCGGCTGATGGAAGGAGGCGGTGAGGTTGAAGATGGTCTTGCCCTGCTGGACCGCGGTGACGCGCCGGGTGGTGAAGGAGCGCCCGTCACGCACCCGCTCCACCTGGTACACGATCGGCACCCCGGGGATCCCGGGGCGCAGGAAGTACGCGTGCAGCGAGTGGACCGGGCGGCCGCCCTCGGTGGTGCGGCCCGCCGCCACCAACGCCTGGCCGGCCACCTGGCCGCCGAAGACCCGCTGGAGCGACTCCTCGGGACTGCGGCCGCGGAAGATGTTGACCTCGATCTGCTCCAGGTCGAGCAGGTCGACCAGTCTCTCGGCGGGGTTCGTCATCAGGGGTTCTCCACTGAGGTCGGGGGCGGCGGTGCCGGTGGTGTCGAGGGCGCCGGACGGAGGTGGGGCCGGCGCCGGATCCGTCCCGGACCGGACGGATCCGGACCGGACGGGTGCGGACCGGATGGTTGCGGACCGGATGGTTGCGGGACGGTCAGAGCTCGCCGACGGCGGTGACCCGGACGACCGCCCGGCCCTCCTCGTCGGAGGCCACGAGGTCGACCTCGGCGCTGATGCCCCATCCATGGTCGCCATTGGGGTCGGCGAAGGCCTGGCGGACGCGCCACAGGCCGTGCTCCGCGTCCTCCTCGATCATCAGCAGCTTGGGGCCGCGCGCGTCCGGACCGGTGCCGAGGTCGTCGTACTCGTCCCAATAGGCGTCCATCGCATCCCCCCAGGCGTCGGCGTTCCAGCCGGACTCGGAGTCCAGCTCGCCCAGCGCGTGGAGGTTGTCCAGGGCGGCCAGCTCCACCCGACGGAACATGGCGTTGCGGACGAGGACCCGGAAGGCACGGGCGTTCGCCGTGACCGGCTTGACCTGGTCGGCCTTCTCCTGGGCCTGCTCCGCCGTCTCCACCTCGGGGTTCGCCAGTTGCTCCCACTCGTCGAGCAGGCTGGAGTCGACCTGGCGGACCAGCTCGCCGAGCCAGGCGATGAGGTCCTGGAGGTCCTCGGACTTGAGGTCGTCCGGGATGGTGTGGTCGAGCGCCTTGTAGGCACCGGCCAGGTAGCGCAGCACGATGCCCTCGGTGCGCGCCAGCTCGTAGTAGGAGGTGAACTCGGTGAAGGTCATCGCGCGCTCGTACATGTCGCGGATGATCGACTTCGGGGAGACCGGGTGGTCGCGGACCCACGGGTGGCTCTTGCTGTACACGTCGTAGGCGTGCAGGAGCAGCTCTTCGAGCGGCTTGGGATAGGTGACGTCCTGGAGGCGCTCCATCCGCTCCTCGTACTCGATCCCGTCGGCCTTCATCGCGCCCACGGCGATGCCGCGCTCCTTGTTCTGCTGCGCGGCGAGGATCTGGCGCGGGTCGTCCAGCGTGGACTCCACGACCGAGACCATGTCCAGCGCGTAGGAGGGGGACTCCGGGTCCAGCAGGTCGAAGGAGGCCAGCGCGAAGGTGGACAGCGGCTGGTTCAGCGCGAAGTCCTGCTGGAGGTCGACGGTGAGCCGGATGGTGCGGCCCTCCGCGTCGGGAGCGTCGAGCTTCTCGACCACGCCGCCGTCCAGCAGGGAGCGGTAGATCGCGATGGCCCGGCGGATGTGGCGCAGCTGGTTCTTGCGCGGCTCGTGGTTGTCCTCCAGGAGGTGGCGCATGGCCTGGAAGGCGTCGCCGGGGCGGGCGATGACCGACAGCAGCATGATGTTCGTGACCTTGAAGCGCGAGGTCAGCGGCTCCGGGTCGGCGCCGATCAGCTTCTCGAAGGTGGTGTCGGACCAGGCGACGAAGCCCTCGGGGGCCTTCTTGCGGACCACCTTGCGGCGCTTCTTCGGGTCGTCGCCGGCCTTCGCCAGCGCCTTCTCGTTCTCGATCACGTGCTCGGGTGCCTGGGCGACCACGTACCCCGCGGTGTCGAAGCCCGCCCGCCCGGCCCGACCGGCGATCTGGTGGAACTCGCGCGCCCGCAGCGTGCGCACCCGGGTGCCGTCGTACTTGGTGAGCGCGGTGAAGAGCACGGTGCGGATCGGGACGTTCACGCCGACGCCGAGGGTGTCGGTGCCGCAGATGACCTTGAGCAGACCCGCCTGGGCCAGCTTCTCGACCAGTCGCCGGTACTTCGGCAGCATGCCCGCGTGGTGCACGCCGATGCCGTGACGGACGTAGCGCGAGAGGTTCTGGCCGAACTTGGTGGTGAAGCGGAAGTGGCCGATCAGCTCGGCGATCTTGTCCTTCTCCTCACGCGTGCACATGTTGATGCTCATCAGCGACTGCGCCCGCTCGACCGCCTGGGCCTGGGTGAAGTGCACGATGTACACGGGTGCCTGCCGGGTCTCCAGCAGCTCGGTGATGGTGTCGGTGATCGGCGTGGTGACGTACTCGTACGACAGCGGGACGGGCCGGGTCGCGGAGCGGACCAACGAGGTCGGGCGCCCGGTGCGCCGGGTCAGGTCCTCCTCGAACCGCTTCATGTCACCGAGAGTGGCCGACATCAGAATGAACTGTGCCTGCGGAAGCTCCAGCAGCGGGATCTGCCAGGCCCAGCCGCGGTCCGGTTCGGCATAGAAGTGGAACTCGTCCATCACGACCTGGCCGATGTCGGCGTTCTTGCCGTCGCGCAGCGCGATGGAGGCCAGCACCTCGGCGGTGCAGCAGATCACCGGGGCGTCCGAATTGACCGAGGCGTCGCCGGTCAGCATGCCGACGTTCTCGGTGCCGAAGAGCTTGCACAGGTCGAAGAACTTCTCCGACACCAGGGCCTTGATCGGCGCGGTGTAGAAGGTGACCTTGTCCTGGGCCAGTGCGGTGAAGTGCGCTCCGGCGGCCACCAGGCTCTTCCCGGAGCCGGTCGGCGTGGAGAGGATCACGTTCGCGCCCGAGACGACCTCGATCAGGGCCTCCTCCTGCGCCGGGTACAGGGTGATGCCCTGGTCCTCCGCCCACGAGGAGAAAGCCTCGAAGAGGGCGTCGGGGTCGGCGTTCGGCGGGAGCTGATCAATGAGGGTCACACCCCCCATCTTGCCTGGCTTCCCGCCGGATGAGGGAACCGGCGGCGGGAAAGAAGATCATCGACGGTACGCTGTGCCGTCGACCGGGTCCGATCGAAACCGTCAACTGGGCCCGACCTCCACACCACTGGGGCGGGAACGACATGATGGGTCCGGCGCACTCACTCTCCGGGGCAGCGGCCTGGCTGGGGGTGGGCGCGGCCACCGCGGCCGCCGGCCACCCCATGCCCTGGCCGGTCCTCGTCGTCGGGGCGCTCATCTGCGCGGGCGCTGCCCTGGCCCCCGACCTCGACCACAAGTCGGCGACGATCTCGCGCGCCTTCGGGCCGCTGTCCCGCGGCCTGTGCGAGGTGGTCGACAAGATCTCCTACGCCGTCTACAAGGCCACCCGCGCTCCGCGCGACGCCCGCCGGACCGGCGGCCACCGCACCCTCACCCACACCTGGCTGTGGGCCGTCCTGATCGGTGGCGGCGCCTCGGCACTGGCGGTCACCACGGACCGCTGGGGCGTCCTGGCCCTGCTCTTCGTCCACCTCGTGCTCGCCGTCGAGGGCCTGCTCTGGCGGGCCGCCCGGATGTCCAGCGACGTCCTCGTCTGGCTCCTCGGCGCCACCAGCGCCTGGATACTGGCCGGTGTGCTGGACCAGCCCGGCAACGGCGCGAACTGGCTGTTCACCGGTCCCGGCCAGGAGTACCTGTGGCTCGGCCTGCCGATCGTGCTCGGCGCCCTGGTCCACGACATCGGGGACGCCCTGACCGTGTCGGGCTGCCCCGTCCTGTGGCCCATCCCGATCGCCGGCAAGCGCTGGTACCCGATCGGCCCGCCGAAGATGATGCGCTTCCGCGCGGGCAGCTGGGTCGAGCTGAAGGTCCTGATGCCGGTGTTCATGCTGCTCGGCGGGGTCGGCGGCGCAGCGGCGCTCGGCTTCATCTAGGGCGATCAGGGCGATTCCGAGTTGCTCCGGCGAGGGCCCGATCAGGGGCGGCGGGATGGCTGCTCCGAGGGTTGGTCGGCCCTCTCCGGCGTTGGTGGCCGGATGCGAAGGGACGGAATTCGGCTATGGACGATTGGTTTTTGCAGTCGGGTAGCGGAGCGCGATTCGATTGGGGGCCCGTCGGCGCGCAGCGGCTCGCGGCGGGCGTCGCGTGTGTGGTGGTCGTCGACGTGTTGTCGTTCACGACCTCGGTGACGGTGGCCGTGGAGTCCGGGACGCGAGTCTTCCCCTATGCCTGGCGTGACGAGTCCGCGTCGAGGTTCGCCGATGAGATGGGCGCACGGTTGGCCGTCGGTCGGCGGATGGCCACGCCGGCGTTCCCGTGGTCGCTGTCCCCGGCGGCGCTGAGGAGTGCCCCGTTCGCCCCGCGCCTGGTCCTGCCCTCTCCCAACGGTTCCGCGATCGCCGCCGCGGCCGGGGAGTCGTTGGTGATCGCGGGCTGCCTGCGCAACGCGTCGGCAGTGGGCCGTTGGCTCGCCCGTCAGGGTTTCGGAACCGTCGACCGCCCGGTCGCCGTGATCGCCTCGGGCGAGCGATGGCCCGACGGCACTCTGCGCCCCGCGCTGGAGGATCTGCTCGGCGCCGGAGCGGTCCTCGCGGCCCTACGGAAGCACAGTGGCGGCCCGCTGTCGCCCGAAGCGGCCGCCGCAGCCGACTGCTTCGAGGCGACGCCGGATGTCGTGATCGCGGTCACGGGCAGCGCATCCGGTCGAGAACTCGCGGACGGAGGCTTCGCCGGGGACGTGGACATCGCGACCGAAGCGGACGTCTGCGACATCGTCCCGATCCTGACCGACGGAGCGTTCGCGGCAGCTGGGTGACCGCACCCCGCTGGCACCCGCGTCCCCGGCCGGACATGCCGGCCGGTCGGACAGTCTCACGGTGAGTCCCAGCCAATGCGGCCGCATCCCGGCGTCGAACTCCTTTACGGGTGGGTAACGTCGTTCGGGGCGAAGCCCGCTGGCGCGGGTCGAGAACGGGGGAACCGTGAGCGGGATAGTGGTCTACCTGCCGCAAGGGAACGACGGCGTGGGCGAGGAGCCGTTCGGCGACGCGGTGACGTTACGGCTCGGGCCGGGCGAAATGGCCCGGTTCGGACGGGGGTCCACCACCACGCCGGTGGAACTCCGGCTCCTCGACCCGGCGATCTCCCGGTTGGCGGGAGAGATCCGGGTGACCGACGACCACTGGCAGCTGAGCAACCACAGCGCCCATCAGAGCTATCTGGTGGAGAACCCCGAAGGGGCGGGGGAGTACCTCCGGGTGCCGCCGCGCCGGGCCGGGGCGCCCATCCCCTTCGAGTTCTCGCGGGTGGTGCTGCCCACGCGCGGCAACTCCACCGTCTCCTTCCAGGTGTTCGCGCCCGACCACGTCTACCTGGACCCGGACGTCATGAGAGCCGCGGCGGGTCGCGGCGGTCACGGGGGGAGCCGTACCGTCAACGCCTACTCGCTGGACGAGACGGCCACCTATTTCCTCGTCCTGGTCGCGCTCTGCGAACCGCGCCTGCGGGACGAGTCGCCGGTCGCGGTGCCGACCACTCCCGAGATCGTCGATCGACTCAAAGGCCACGCCGCCTGCGCACTGTTGACGGCGCGTGCGGTCAGCTCCCACATCGACTACCTCGCCGAGGAGAAGATGCGGATCAGCGCCCCGGCGGAGTGCGATCCCCGCCGCAGCACGCGGCGCAACGGCAAGCGGGAGACGCTCGTCGGACTCGCCCTGCGGTTCGGGCTCGTCCGGGAGGAGCACCTCGCGCTGTTGCCGCCCCGCTTCCCGGCCGGCACGCGCAAGCGGGAGACGGTGCGATGACCCCGGCAGGGCGTCCCGCGGCGGACGCGGGAGCGGACCGATATGGCCGGCGGGCCGGAGGAGCAGACGGTGCACGGCACGGCCGACACAGCGGGAAGTGAGTGCGCGCAGCCCCTTCCGCGCGGATACCGCGTCGGCGCCTGGGAGGTCGTCGAGCCGATCGCGGCGGGCGGCTGGGCCACGGTCTACGCGGGACGCCCCGTCGATGGCGCTCCCCGCGCCCGGGCGTCCGTCGACGGGCCGGTCCGCGACGCGGTTGCGGACACCGGCCCGGTTGCGGGCACCGGTCCGGTTGCGGGCATCGGTCCGGGTCCCGACACCGGCCCGGGTCCCGACGTGGATCCCGCTCCCGCCGACGTCGCGCTCAAGTTCCTGCCGACCGCCGGACTCTCCCCGCGCCAGGCCCGGTCGGTCGCGGAGGCCGCCCGTCGCGAGGTCGAGCTGTGCAGCCGTTCCCGCCACCCGCGCCTGATCGGGCTCCTGGACTCCGTCGTGCTCAGCGACCCGGACCAGCCGTTCCTGGACGGCGCGATCGTCCTGGTCATGGAACGGGCCCGGTGCAGCCTGCGCGATCTGTTGGCCGAGCCGCTGAGCGAGGCGCAGGGGTCCAGACTGATCGAGGAGGTCTGCGAGGGCCTCGCCCACCTGCACCGCACCGGGTGGGTGCACGGCGACCTCAAACCGGACAACGTCCTGATCATGGCCGACGGTTCGGCCAAGCTCGCGGACTTCGGCATCGCCACGGAACTGACCGGCATCGAAGGCACCCACGGGTACGCGCCCCCGATGGGCACCTTCGACTACCTCCCGCCCGAACGATGGAAGGCCCCGCTCGGCGAGCGCGGGGTGGAGGTCCGCCCGAGCGCCGACATCTGGGCGCTGGGCATCGTGATCCACGAGGTGTTCGCCGCCGGAGCCTCGCCCTTCCCCGGCGCCACCCCGATGGCGCGCGGCGCCGTGGCGCAGGAATACGCCGACGGGCGGGCACCGTTGCGGCTGGACACCGCGGTGCCGCCGTTCTGGCGCGCGCTCGCGACCGACTGCCTGGCTCCGAACCACGTCACGCGCGCCCCCCACACCGCCGGCAGCCTGCACACCCGCATCGCGGCCCGCACGGCGTCCGACCGCACGGCGTCCGACCGCACCGGGGCCGCACGCCCCGCCGCGCGGCGGCGCGGCCGGGTCCTCGCCGCCCTCGCGGCCGTCGCCGTGTGCGGGGCGCTCGCCGCGGGCTGGGCCTACGCCGTGCGGGGCGATGGCGGGTCCGCGCCGCCCGGGGCGTACGGGACCTCGGCGAGCGGCCGGATGGGCGAAGTATCGTACCCGGTCGTGGTGTTCAACGCCGAGCACAGCTGCCTGGCCCGGATGGACCGGGACGCGCAGTGCAGCCTCGGCCTGGCGATCGACCCCCGGCGGCCGTACACCGCCGACAACGTCGTGGCGACCCGGGTGTGGCACGGCGACGTCCTCGACGCCGACTGCCAACTCCCCGACGGGATCCCCATCATCGACGAGTCGGGCACGCGCTCGACCTACTGGTACCACGTCCACCTCCCTCCGGGCTCGGCCCGCCCCGACGCCTGGCTGCCCGCCGTACGCACCGGGGGCCGCCCCACGCTGCCGACGTGCCCGGCGCCACCGACCGGCACCGGGAACCAGAGGTAGCGGACACCACCGCACGCTGTCACTCCGGAGCGTTCCGGATGCGGTCCCGCCCTGCCCCGCCCGTACGTTGTGGCCCGTCGGTCCGCGGACCGCACCCCCACACGGAGGCCGACGCAAGGCGACCCGCAGCGAAGGAGCAGGCTGGTGCGTGGCGAGGCGGTACGACGTACGAGATCGAGAACAGTGGTCCTGCTGGTCATGACGGCGGTGTCCGCCCTGTGCGCCCCGGCCTGGGCACAGGGAGTCCAGCAGGTGCCCGGCCCCCTCGGCCACACCGCGACCGCCGAGATGTTCTGCGACATACCGGCGCAGCGGGACATCGCGGTGACGCGCAAGGTGTACGAGGTCGGTCAGCGCATGAACGTCTCCGACAAGGTGATGCTCGCAGGCTTCGAGACCGGCTGGGTCGAGTCCCGCATGAACAACCTCGATTGCGGGGACCGGGACTCGCTCGGCGTCTTCCAGCAGCGGCCCTCGCAGGGGTGGGGCTCGCGGGAGCAGATCCTCGACGTCGACTACGCGGCGGGCAAGTTCTTCGAGGTGGCCCTCCAGATGGAGCCGGGCATGGAGGGCAGCACCCCCGGTCAACTCGCGCAGGCCGTCCAGCGCTCCGCCTATCCGGACCGGTACGACGCGGTGGAGGGCGCCGCCCGGGCGCAGCGGGACGAGGCCTTCCAGCCGTACGGCGCGATCGGGGCGAAGTACGAGGGCCTGGGCGGCCACGGCGGCCCCCTCGGCTGGCCGGTCCGCGCCGAGGAGGCGGCCATGATGGGCGCCCGCTTCCAGGGCTTCCAGAACGGGATCATCCTCTGGCACCCGGACGAGGCCCACGCGATCTACGGGGACATCCTGGCCAAGTTCTGGGCGACGGACGCCGAGCGGAGCTGGGGCTTCCCCACGATGGACGAGGCGGACGCCGCACCGGCGCCGGACGGAACCCGCGGCCGTTACCAGTTCTTCGAGCGCGGGTTGTTCATGTGGTCGGCGCGGACGGGAGCGCACGTGGTGCACGGTGCGATCTACGACGCCTTCCACGCGGGCGGCCACGAGGCGGCGCTCGGCTACCCCGTGGGTGACGAGGTGGACGAGGCGGGCGGAAAGGCCCAGCGCTTCCAGAAGGTCACCATCCACTGGAACCCCGCCCGGGGCACCTGGACCACCACCAACTGACCAGGAGACAGCCATGAGAGCGCTGATCCTTCGGCGTGCGGTCGGGGCGCTGACACTGATGATGGCGGCCACCGCCGTGACCTTCGTGGCGGCGCCCGCGGCGAGCGCGTCGGACCGGGGCGGGCCGATCGGGCGCGGTGAGGCGATGGACCGCGCGTGGTCGTGGATCGCCGAGCGGGTGCCCTACTCCCAGAGCGGTTGCCACGAGAACCAGTTCGGCTGCTACCGGCCCGACTGCTCGGGCTTCGTGTCGATGGCCTGGAACCTGGAATCGTCCCTGACCACCTGGTCCCTGTGGAACGTGACCTTCGACGTGCCGGCGGGCGATCTACAGCCCGGCGACATCCTGCTCAAGGACGCGGGCGGCACCGACCACGTGGCGCTGTTCGTCCGCTGGGCGGACCCGGGGCACACGCAGCCGGTGGTCCGGGAGGAGTACGACTTCGGGCAGGTGGCCGAGGAACGCGTCTGGGGCGACGGGCTGCGCGGCTTCACGCCCCGCCGGTACAACCTGCTGGACGACCTCATGCCCTACGGCGCGATCGGGGCGAAGTACGACGGCATGGGCGGGCCGGGCGGCGCGCTCGGCCGACCGACCGCGGGCGAACGGGACTCCATGATGGGCGGCCGCTTCCAGGCCTTCCAGAACGGGATCATCCTCTGGCACCCGGACGAGGCCCACGCGATCTACGGGGACATCCGCGACAAGTTCTGGGCCACGGACGCGGAGCGGCGCTGGGGCTTCCCGACGATGGACGAGGCGGACGCCTCGCAGGCACCGAACGGCACGCGGGGCCGTTACCAGTTCTTCGAGCGCGGGTTGTTCATGTGGTCGGCGCAGACGGGAGCGCACGTGGTGCACGGTGCGATCTACGACGCCTTCCACGCGGGCGGCCACGAGGCGGCGCTCGGCTACCCCGTGGGTGACGAGGTGGACGAGGCGGGCGGAAAGGCCCAGCGCTTCCAGAAGGTCACCATCCACTGGAACCCCGCCCGGGGCACCTGGACCACCAATAACTGACGACCATCCATTCGCTTCGTGATCAGGAGATCATGGTGAACGAGCAGCACCGTCCCACCCGCAGGAACCTCCTCAAGACCGTCGGCGGGCTCTCCGCCGCGATGGCCCTCGGCGCCGGGGGCGTCCTCGCCTCCGCCACGTCGGCCGCGGCGGTCGGCGACGCGGGCGGCCTGCACATCGTGGACCGCGGCGAGGGCGACCCCCGCATGTGGTACTACCGCTTCCAGACCGACGCGATCGGCTGGCAGCCCGCCGTCAACGTCCTGCTCCCGGACGACTACCACTGGAGCGGGCGCACCTACCCCGTCCTCTACCTGTTCCACGGCGGCGGCACCGACCAGGACTTCATCACCTTCGACCGCCTCCGCATCCGGGAACTGACCCAGGGCAAGCCGATCATCGTCGTGATGCCCGACGGCGGGCACGCGGGCTGGTACTCCAACGCCGTCACCTCCAACGTCGGCCCCCGCAACTGGGAGACCTTCCACATCGGGCAGCTGATCCCCTGGGTCGAGGCCAACTTCCGGACCTTCGCCGAATACGACGGCCGCGCCGTCTCCGGTTTCTCGATGGGCGGCTTCGGCGCCCTGAAGTACGCGGCCAAGTACTGGGGCCACTTCGCCTCGGTGAGTTCCCACTCCGGCCCCGCCAGCCTGCGCCGCGACGGCGGCGCCGTCGTGCACTGGGCGAACGTCTCCTCGGGCGCCCTGGACCTCGGCGGCGGCACGGTCTACGGCGTGCCGTGGGACCAGGCCAGGGTCACCGCCGACAACCCGATGGAACGCATCGAGAGCTACCGCAACAAGCGGGTCTTCCTCGTCGCCGGCACCAGCCCCGACCGGACGAACGCCTTCGACACCTTCAACGAGACCCAGGTGCTCGCCGGACAGCGTGAGTTCCGCGGCGCCCTCGACCGGGTCGGGATCGCGCACGAGTCGCACGAGGAGCCCGGCGGCCACTTCGTGCGCGACTACATGCTGACCCGGGACCTCGACGGCATCATCGACCGGCTCCGCAAGGCGTGAACGAACGTGCCCCGTACCCTCCCCCCTCAAGGGGACGGTACGGGGCACGCGCCTATGGCTCGGATCCTCCCGCTCAGCCGTGCCAGGAGCGCCACAGCGCCGCGTACGCTCCGTCCGCCGCGACCAGTTCGTCGTGGGACCCCAGCTCGCTGATCCGGCCCGCCTCGACCACCGCGATCACGTCCGCGTCGTGCGCCGTGTGCAGCCGGTGGGCGATGGCCACGACCGTACGGCCCTCCAGCACCCGGGCCAGCGAGCGCTCCAGGTGCCGGGCCGCCCGCGGATCCAGCAGCGAGGTCGCCTCGTCCAGCACCAGCGTGTGCGGATCGGCCAGCACCAGCCGGGCCAGCGCGATCTGCTGCGCCTGCGCCGGGGTCAGCGCCGCGGCGCCGGAGCCGACCTCGGTGTCCAGCCCGTCCTCCAGCCCCTTGGCCCACTCGTCGGCGTCCACCGCGCCCAGCGCGGCCCACAACTCCGCGTCCTCGGCGCCCGACCGGGCGAGCCGCAGGTTGTCGCGCAGGCTTCCCACGAACACGTGGTGTTCCTGGTTGACCAGCGCCACGTGCGCGCGCACCCGCTCCGCGGGCATCCGCGACAGCTCGGCCCCGCCGAGCGTGACCTCGCCCGAGCGCGGCGCGTAGATGCCCGCCAGCAGCCTGCCCAGCGTGGACTTGCCCGCTCCGGAGGGCCCGACCAGCGCCATCCGGGTCCCCGGCGGCACCGACAGGGACACCTGGTGCAGTACGTCCACCCCCTCGCGGTAGCCGAACCGGACCGAGTCGGCCCGTACGTCGCGCCCGTCCGGCACCACCTGCTCGTCGCCCGCGTCGGGCTCGATCTCGCGCACCCCGACCAGCCGGGCCAGGGAGACCTGGGCGATCTGGAGTTCGTCGTACCAGCGCAGGATCAGTCCGATCGGGTCGACCATCATCTGGGCCAGCAGCGCGCCGGTGGTCATCTGCCCCACCGACATCCACCCCTGGAGGACGCAGTAGCCGCCGATCAGCAGCACCGAGCCGAGGATGGTCACGTAGGTGACGTTGATGACCGGGAAGAGGACCGACCGGAGGAACAGCGTGTAGCGCTCCCAGGCCGTCCACTCCTTGATGCGCTGCTCGGACAGGGCGATCCGGCGCCCGCCCAGGCGGTGCGCCTCGACCGTGCGGCCCGCGTCCACCGTCTCGGTGAGCACCGCGGCGACCGCCGCGTAGCCCGCCGACTCCGACCGGTACGCGGAGGGCGCCCGCTTGAAGTACCACCGGCAGCCGAAGACCAGGACCGGCAGGGCCACCAGGGCGGCCAGCGCCAGCGGCGGCGCGGTCACGGCGAGCGCCCCGAAGAGCAGCCCCGCCCACACCACGCCGATGGCCAGCTGGGGCACCGCCTCGCGCATCGCGTTGGCGAGCCGGTCGATGTCCGTGGTGATCCGGGACAGCAGGTCACCGGTGCCCGCGCGCTCCAGCACGCCCGGCGGCAGGCCCACCGAACGGACCAGGAAGTCCTCGCGCAGATCCGCCAGCATCTCCTCGCCGAGCACGGCCCCGCGCAGCCGGACCGTCCGGACGAAGAGCGTCTGGACGAGCAGGGCCAGCGCGAACAGCAGCGCCACGCGCCCCAGGTGCAGTTCGCGCGCCCCCGCCGCGAGGTCGTCGACCACCTGACCGAGCAGGTAGGGGCCGATCATGGACGCGATCACCGCGACCGCGTTGACCGTGACCAGGAGGACGAAAGCCCGTCGGTGCCGCCGCAGCAGCCCGCGCACATAGCCCCGAACCGTCGCCGACGTGCCCACCGGAAGGGTGGCGACGGTCTCGGGGGCGGCCGGATCGTACTCCGGCGCCACCACGCCGATCATGCTGATTCCTCGATCTCTGTGAGTTCCCGCAACGTGTCGAGCCCCTCGACCGCGTCGAGCAGCTGTTCCTCGTCCGTCTCGCGCGTGACGACCGCGCGGTAGCGCGGCTCGTCCTGCAGCAGTTCACGGTGCGTACCGACCGCCGAGACCGTGCCGCCGTCGACCAGGACGACCCGGTCGGCGCGGTCCAGCAGTAGCGGTGACGAGGCCAGGACCACCGTGGTGCGCCCCGCGCGCAGCGCCGCGACGCCGCCCGCGATCCGGGCCTCGGTGTGGGAGTCGACCGCGGAGGTCGGCTCGTCCAGCACCAGCACGTCCGGGTCGGTGACCAGCGAGCGCGCCAGCGCGAGCCGCTGGCGCTGGCCGCCCGACAGTGAGCGTCCGCGCTCGGTGATCCGCGCGTCCATCGGGTCGTCCACGCCGTCGGGCGCGGACTGCGTCAGCGCGTCGAGCACGTCCGCGCACTGGGCGGCTTCAAGGGCCTCCGCGGCCCCGACCGCACCGGAGGCCGGTACGTCGAGCAGTTCGCGCAGCGTGCCGGAGATCAGCACCGGGTCCTTGTCCTGGACGAGCACCAGCGTGCGCGCCGTGTCCAGCTCCAGGTCGTCGAGCGGGACCCCGCCCAGCAGCACGGAGGGGCTGCCGACGGCGTCGGCGGGATGCCCGCCGAGGCGTTCCGCCAGCCGTCCCGCCAGGTCCGGGTCCCCGCAGACCACCGCGGTGAACAGGCCGGCGGGGGCCAACAGCCCGGTCTCCGGGTCGTAGAGGTCCCCTCCGGGAGCCGGCGCGGCGGGCGGCCGAGCGGCTGCCGTCTCCGCCTTCGCGGGCGCCGGCTCCGTCGGCGTGTCGGCGAGGGTGCCCGGCTCCGCGTCGGGGGCGGGGTCCGCCTCGGGGTCCGTACGGGTGAGCGACAGCACCCGGGCGGCGCGCTTGGCCGACGGCCGCGAGAAGGAGTACGCCATGGCGATCTCCTCGAAGTGCCGCAGCGGGTAGAGCATCAGCGCCACCGCGCTGAACACGGCGACGAGTTCGCCCACCGTGATCCGCCCGGCGAGGACGAGCTCGGCGCCGTACCAGACCACGGTGATGAGGAGCAGGCCCGGCAGCAGGACCTGGATCGCCGAGATCAGCGACCACATCCGGGCGCTGCGCACGGCCGCCTTGCGGACCTCCTGCGACGCTTCGCGGTAGCGGCCGAGGAAGAGTTCCTCGCCGCCGATGCCGCGCAGCACGCGCAGCCCGGCCACGGTGTCGGAGGCCAGTTCGGTGGCCCTGCCCGCCTTCTCGCGCTGGACGTCCGCACGTTGGGTGGCGTGCGGCAGCAACGGCAGCACGGCCACGGCCAGTACGGGAACCCCGATCGCCACGACCACGCCGAGGGCGGGCGCGTAGAGGATCAGGCCCACGCAGATCACGACGACGGCGAAGGCGGCGGCGAGGAAGCGGGAGACCGCCTCGACGAACCAGCCGATCTTCTCGACGTCGCCCGTGGACACCGCCACCACCTCGCCGGCCGCGACGCGTCGGCTGAGTGCGGCGCCCAACTCGGCGGTCTTGCGGGCGAGGAGCTGCTGGACGCGGGCGGCGGCGGTGATCCAATTGGTCACGGCCGTCCGGTGCAGCATCGTGTCACCGAGCGAGATGGCGATCCCGAGCAGCAGGATGAGCCCGCCGACCAGGATCAACCGGGTTCCGTCGCGGTCCACGACCGCCTCGACACCGAGCCCGACGGCGAAGGGCAGGCCCGCGATCCCGCAGTGGTGCATCAGCCCCCAGCACAGGCTCTTGAACTGCCCGCCCAGCTGATTGCGCCCCAGCCACAGCAGGAACCGGGGCCCGGATCGCGTGTCGGGTACCCCTGGGTCCGGATACGGAAGATCGCTGATCTGCATGACGCCCCATGACTCGGTAGTGGTTCAAACCGTGCAAGGTTCGCCTTTGAACAGCATGCGGGGCAATCGATTTTCCGTTGTTCCGACGAGAACCAGCCATGGTCGTCCGGGGATCGGAGACCGTGGGAGGGACCGTGCCAGGGCAGTCTCAGGGGCGGGTGGCCCGCTCCAGTTCGAGGAGCGCCGAGTAGTAGGAGTGCCCGGTGGCCCGGTCCATGCCCACCTCGCACATGCGGTTCGCGGACAGGTGGACGTCGTAGGACCGCTCCGCGACCTCCGCCGCCTCGCGCGCCGTCGCGGCGTCCGTCAGCTCCGGGTGCAGCATGCCGCGGTCCCCGGCGAAGGCACAGCATCCCGCGTCGTCCGGTACGACCACCTCCCGGGCGCAGGCCTCGGCCACCGCCCGCAGTTGGGCCTCGTCACCCAGATGGCGCATCGAGCAGGTCGGATGCAGCACCGCCGAACCGACCGTGCGCAGCACCTCCAGATGTGGCAGCAGTTCCTCGGCCGCCCAGACGACGGAGTCGACGACGGTGAGTTCGGCGTGGAGCTCGCGGTTGTCCGCGCTCAGGTACGGGACCACCTCGTGCGCGATGCCCAGGGTGCAGGAGGAGGCGTCGACGACGAGCGGCAGCCGCCCGCCCGCGGTCCAGCCCCAGGCGGCCTCCACGATGCGGTTGGCCATCAGCCGGTTCCCGGCGTCGTAACCCTTGGAATGCCAGATGGTCGCGCAGCAGGTCCCGGTGACGTCCTTGGGGATCCACACGGGCTTGCCCGCCCGCTCGGACAGGGCGACCACCGCCTCGGGCAGCGACGGGCCGCCCGCGGCGTCCCCGGAGTCGTGACCGCGGTCGGCGCCCGGGCCCCCGAAGATCCGGTTGACGCAGGCCGGGTAGTAGACGGCGCAGGCGCCGACCCGCCGGGTGACGGGCAGGGCCCGGGCGGCGGCGCCCGGGATCTGGGGCAGCCACTGCGGGACCAGGTCCGGCCGTACGGCCTTGCGCGCGACCCCCGTGACCAGCCGCAACGGACCGTCCCCGACCCGGTCGGTGATCCGGTCGGCCGCGGCGACCGCGAGCCGGGCCGCCGTCTCCACGGCCCCGAACCGCTTCGCGACGAGCGCGGCCGTCCGTTCCTCGCGCGGGCTGTGCCTGCGGTGGCGGAAGTCCTTCATCAGGGCGCCGGTGTCGATGCCGACCGGACAGGCGAGTTTGCAGGTGGAATCGCCCGCACAGGTGTCCACCGCGTCGTAGCCGTAGGACGCGAGCAGCCCGTCCAGCACGGGGGAGCCGGGCTGCTGGCGCATCATCTCGCGGCGCAGCACGATCCGCTGCCGCGGGGTGGTCGTCAGGTCCTTGCTGGGGCAGGTCGGCTCGCAGAACCCGCACTCGATGCAGGGGTCGGCGACGGCCTCCACCCGCGGGATGGTCTTGAGCCCGCGCAGGTGGGCCCGCGGATCGCGGTCGAGCAGGATCCGCGGCGCGAGCACCGCGTCGGGGTCGACGATCTGCTTGGTGCGCCACATCAGCTCGGTGGCCGCCGTGCCCCATTCCAGTTCGAGGAAGGGGGCCATGTTGCGTCCCGTGGAGTGCTCGGCCTTCAGCGAGCCGTCGAAGCGCTCGACGGTCAGCCGGCAGAAGGCGTCCATGAAGGCGCCGTACCGCTCCACGTCGGCGGGCAGCGCGGCGTCGAAGGCCAGTAGGAAGTGCAGGTTGCCGTGGGCCGCGTGACCGGCGACGGCGGCGTCGAAACCGTGCTCCGCCTGGAGTTCCAGCAGCGCCGCGCAGGCCTCGGCGAGGCGGGCGGGCGGGACCGCGAAGTCCTCGGTGATCAGGGTGGTGCCCGCGGCGCGGGCCCCGCCGACGGCGGTGACGAAGGCCTTGCGGGCCTTCCAGTAGCCGGCGATGGTCGCGGCGTCGGTGGTGAAGGCGTTGGTCACCGAGGCCACCGGCGCGACCAGCTCCAGCCCCGCGACCACCTCGGCCGCCCGCCGCTCGTAGCGGTCCCGGCCCGCGGCGTCCGGCGCCCGGAACTCCACGAGCAGGGCGGTCGTGTCCTTGGGCAGCGCGGCCCAGTCGGCGGGTACGCCCGCCACGCTGACCGAGGCGCGCAGCGTGTTGCCGTCCATCAGCTCGACGGCGATCGCGCCCGCCGCGTTGAAGAGCGGAACGGCTGCCGCGGCGGCGGGCAGCGAGGGGAAGAAGAGCAGCCCGCTGTACAGCTCGCGGTCCAGCGGCAGGGTGTCGAAGACCAGCTCGGAGAGGAAACCGAGGGTGCCCTCGGAACCGACCATCAGCCCGCGCAGGATCTCCACCGGGGTGGTCCCGTCGAGGTAGGCGTCCAGCCGGTAGCCGGTGGTGTTCTTGATCTCGTACTTGGCGCGGATCCGGGCGGTCAGCCGGTGATCGGCCTCGATCTCCCGCTTGATCTCCATCAGGGCGCGGCACAGCGCGGGCTCGGCGCGCGCCAGCTCCTCGTCGGCCAGCGGGTCCGCGGTGTCCACGACGGTGCCGCCCGGGAGCACGAAGGTGAGCGAGGACAGGGTGCGGTACGAGTTCCGCGTGGTCCCCGCGGTCATGCCCGACGCGTTGTTCGCGACCACCCCGCCGAGCGTGCAGGCGATCGCGCTGGCCGGGTCGGGGCCGAGCACCCGGCCGTGCCGGGCGAGCGCGGCGTTGGCGCGCAGCACGGTGGTCCCGGGGCGGATCCGGGCGCGCAGCCCGCCCTCCAGCACCTCGACGCCCGCCCAGTGGCGGCGCACGTCGACCAGGATGTCCTCGCCCTGGGACTGGCCGTTCAGCGAGGTCCCGGCGGCCCGGAAGACCACCTCGCGCTGCTTGCCGTGGGCGTAGGACAGCACGGTCGAGACGTCGTCGATGTCCTCGGCGATCACGACGACCTGCGGCACGAAGCGGTAGGGGGAGGCGTCCGAGGCGTAGCGGACCAGGTCGGAGACCTGCCACAGCACCTTGTCGGCGCCCAGCAGCGCGATCAGCTCGGAGCGCAGCGGCTCGGGCGTGCCGGCCGCCAGTCGCTCGGGCACCCGGTCGGGGGCCGGACCGCTGACGGTGCGCGGGCGCAGGGCTCCCGGCTTCGGCTCCAGCAGCGGCATGGGTGCCCCCTGGGCTAGGCGCTCCGCGTCAGCAGCTGCGCTCCGCCCGCCCGTCGGCCGGTCCGTCGGCCGGTCCGTCGGCCAGGGCGTTGAGCAGGCCGCCGAGCAGTTCGCGCTGATCGGTGGTCAACGGAGCCAGGATCTCCTCTGCGGCGCCCGTTCGCGCGTTGCGCAGCCTGCGCAGCGTGGCGCGGCCGGTCTCGGTCAGCTCGATCCGGATGACCCGGCGATTGGCGGTGTCCGGCACCCGGCGCACGCACGCGGCCGCCTCCAGGCCGTCGACGAGGGTGGTCACCGCGCGGGGCACGACCTCCAGGCGGGCGGCCAGATCCGCCATTCGGGGAGGTTCGGCTTCGGAGTAGTGGGCGACCGTGCGCAGCAGGCGGGACTGGGCGGGGGTGATCCCGAGGGGCTCCAGATGGCGTTTCTGGATGCGGTGCAGCCGACGGGTCAGGCGCAGCAGCTGCTCGGCGAGGACGCCGTCCGAACTGTCTGGGCTGTCGGTCTCGGAAGCGGTGCTCATACTGGGAAGGGTATCAGGACACAATTCATTGTGAGCATAGGTAACAATGACCTATGCTCAGTGGAGTCTCGTCAGGGCTGTCCTGCCGGGAGCCGTCAAAGGAGGCCCATGCGCCCCGAAGGAAAAGAACCGAAATGGACGCCATCGAAGGAAGCCCTCGACCCCAGCCGTCCCGCCCCCGCCGACCAGCCGCGTGAGCTGCGTCGGATCGCCCGCCTGTTCCGCCCCTACCGGGGTCGGCTCGGCGTCGTGGGCGTGCTGGTCGGCGCCTCGTCGCTGGTCGGCGTCGCCTCGCCGTTCCTGCTGAAGGAGATCCTGGACGTCGCGATCCCCCAGGGGCGCACGGGACTGCTCAGCCTGCTCGCGCTCGGCATGATCCTCACCGCGGTCGTGACCAGCGTCTTCGGCGTGCTCCAGACCCTGATCTCCACCACGGTCGGCCAGCGCGTCATGCACGACCTGCGCACCGCCGTCTACGCACAACTCCAGCGGATGCCGCTGGCGTTCTTCACCCGGACCCGCACCGGTGAGGTGCAGTCCCGCATAGCCAACGACATCGGCGGAATGCAGGCCACCGTCACCTCGACGGCGACCTCCCTCGTCTCCAACCTGACGGCCGTGGTCGCCTCGGTCGTCGCGATGCTCGCCCTCGACTGGCGGCTCACCCTCGTCTCGCTGCTCCTGCTGCCGGTGTTCGTGTGGATCAGCCGTCGGGTCGGCCGCGAGCGCAAGCGGATCACCACCCAGCGCCAGAAGCAGATGGCGGCCATGGCCGCCACGGTCACCGAATCCCTGTCGGTCAGCGGCATCCTGCTGGGCCGCACCATGGGTCGGGCCGACTCGCTGACGCGGTCGTTCTCCGAGGAGTCGGAGAAGCTCGTCGGACTGGAGGTCCGCTCCAGCATGGCCGGGCGCTGGCGGATGTCGACCATCGGCATCGTGATGGCCGCGATGCCCGCGATGATCTACTGGGCGGCGGGCATCGCCCTCCAGTCCGGGGCCCCTTCGCTCTCCGTCGGCACGCTCGTCGCCTTCGTCACCCTCCAGCAGGGGCTGTTCCGGCCCGCCGTGAGCCTGCTGTCGACCGGGGTGCAGATCCAGACCTCGCTGGCCCTCTTCGCCCGCGTCTTCGAGTACCTCGACCTGCCGGTGGACATCACCGAGCGCGAGGACGCCGTCCGCCTGGAGCAGGCCAAGGGCGAGATCCGGCTGGAGGGCGTCGACTTCGCCTACGACGCCAAGCACGGCCCCACCCTGACCGGCATCGACATCACGGTCCCGGCGGGCGGCTCCCTCGCCGTGGTCGGCCCGACCGGTTCGGGGAAGAGCACGCTGAGCTACCTGGTGCCCCGGCTGTACGACGTGACGGGCGGCCGGGTCGCCCTCGACGGCATCGACGTCCGCGACCTGGACTTCGACTCCCTGGCCCGCTCGATCGGCGTGGTCAGCCAGGAGACGTACCTCTTCCACGCCTCGGTGGCCGACAACCTCCGCTTCGCCAAGCCGGACGCCACCGACGAGGAGATAGCCCAGGCGGCCAAGGCGGCCCAGATCCACGACCACATCGAGTCCCTGCCCGACGGGTACGACACCCTGGTCGGCGAGCGCGGCTACCGGTTCTCCGGCGGCGAGAAGCAGCGCCTCGCCATCGCCCGCACCATCCTGCGCGACCCGCCGGTACTGATCCTCGACGAGGCCACCAGCGCCCTCGACACGCGCACCGAACATGCCGTGCAGAAGGCCATCGACGCCCTCTCCGAAGGCCGCACCACCATCACCATCGCGCACCGGTTGTCCACCGTCCGCGATGCCGACCAGATCGTGGTCCTCGATGGCGGGACGATCGCCGAACGGGGCACGCACGAGGAGCTGTTGGAAGCCGACGGGCGGTATGCGGCCCTGGTGCGCAGGGACAGCGCGTTGGTTCCGGCCGAGGTGGCGGTGAGGGCGCCGACCGTCTCCGTGGCCGTGTGATCGTATGACCGCCACACGGTCGAGATGCCCGAATTGCGACAGTCCGCGGGTTAGGGCCTGCGGAGAAACAAGTCGTTGCTTCCGTCGTTGCTCGTCGTTGTTGTGCTATGGGGATATCCGAGGGGACCGAGACGGGGCTGGC
>NZ_JBIWAJ010000035.1:0-48993 GCF_044759975.1 Streptomyces sp. NPDC098789 | reverse complement strand
CGGATACGACCCAGACACTCGCATCCTTGCAGGCCAGCGGCACCTTTCTGCTACCGGAACGTCAGATCACCCAATTCCGCTGAATACCCAGGGTTGATGCGACGCCCGTCGGGTGACCAGCCCGGCGCCGGCGGGAAGGTACGCGGGATCACCGGCCCGAGCTCGTCGGCGCAGACGACCGTCGCGCCGTCGGGCGGGTCGGTGTAGAGACCGATGATCCGCGTCCTTTTCCCTCGAAGTCACGGTCCTTCAACCTCACCCAGGAACGGGTACGGCGCCATCGGACACCCTCGGCCAACAGGATCCGACGGATCTGGGATCTCCCCACTACAATCCCGGCCTGCCGGGCGGCCTCCGCCAGAGCCGCAAGCGTCCACTGAGATGCCCCCTCCGCGTCGTCCGCGGCCAGTTCACCATCCTCGCCCCTGGTCAGACGCCCGGAGGGGTTTGCCTGACCAGCCCGACAATCCTCGACCGTTCGGCCTCGGTGATCCGCCGAGGACGGCCGCTGACCGGCCGGTCCTCCAGCCCCTCGAGCCCCAGCTCGTTGAAGCGGTGGAGCCACCACCGCACCGTCTTCGCATGACAGCCGAGCTCCGCCGCGATCCCCGCGACCCGCAAACCGTCCCAGCTCAGAGCGATGATCCCGCTCTCATCACCAGATCGGCCGGCGCCTTCCGGGCGCCCGCCAGCCTCGCGACCACCCTGACCTCATCGAGCCCCGAAGCAACCCGGGCACGCAGCAACGCAGGCACAACCCACCCCCTACCAAACACCCAACAGAGGCTTTATACCCACAACTTGAGGAAGCAAGCACTAGCGAGACGGGAAGGTGTACGAGAGGAACCGGTGTCTGACGCCCCTTAACGGCCCACCAGCTCATATCTGGCGGATACCGGCTGGTCGCGGCGCGCACCCGCTGCCCTCGGGCAGTGGGGAACTTCTGGGGGGCATGTGATTACCCACCGGGAGGCCACGGTGAATGTCCACAGCATAGCCGTGGCGATGCCGCAGGGGCAGAGCCGGGTACCTCACCCGTCGATCGGCTTCAAGTGAACGTGGGAACCGTCCAGTGCCGTCCTCACCTCGTGCAGCCAGCGCGGTGGAAGGATGGAAAGCCGGATGCGGGGCCAACTCGCACGTCCGGTCCGGGAGGGCGGCGTGGAGAAACGGGCTGGGAGCAATCCCAGTACCGCGCTCCGCGCCGACCCCACCACGATGTCGAGGCCCAGGACGAGAGCGGCTGAAAGCTGGCCGCCGTGAATCTGCCTGAGGGCGTGACAGGCATCGCCAGACTCCACGAGCTCGTCGCCCGGCACGGTGGTGAGGCCCTGGACCCGCCCGAGGTCATGGTCGGGATCGAGACAGACCGCGGCTCGTGGCATGCTCTGGTCGCCTCCGGCTACCAGGTGTTCGCGATCAACCCCCGCCAAGTCAACCGCTTCAAAGAACGCTAGGGTCTGCCGCACGATCGGGTGACATCTGAACTGGCTTGCCCTATGGGGTAGGTGGGAAGGATGTCGCTGTGCCCAAGCCTTATCCGGAAGAGTTCCGCCAAGACGTCGTGCGGGTCGCGAGGAACCGCGGCCCGGGCGTGACGGTCGAGCAGGTGGCCGCCGACTTCGGGGTCCACGCGATGACGCTGTGGAAGTGGATGCGCCGGGCGGACGTTGACGAGGGGACAAAGTCCGGAACGTCCAGCCAGGAGAGTGCGGAGCTGCGGGAAGCGCGTCGGCGGATCAAGCTGCTGGAGCAGGAGAACGAGGTCCTGCGCCGGGCCGCGGCCTATCTGTCGCAGGCGAACCTCCCGGGAAAAGGATCTACCCGCTCGTGAAAGAGCTGGCCGCGGACGGGATGCCCGTCACGGTGACGTGCCGGGTGCTCAAGCTCGCCAGAGCGCCCTACTATCGCTGGCTCGACCAGCCGGTGGCCGAAGCGGTGCTCGCGGAGGCGTATCGCGCGAACGCGCTGTTCGACGCCCACCGCGAGGACCCGGAGTTCGGCTACCGATTCCTGGCCGACGAAGCACGTAGCATCGGGGCCGTCATGGCCGACCGGACCGCGTGGCGGATCTGCCGGGACCGCTGGTGGAGCGTGTTCGGAAAGAAGCGCGGCAGGACCAAGAAGGCCGGCCCACCGGTGCACGACGACCTCGTCCATCGTGACTTCACCGCGACTGGCCCGAACCGGCTGTGGCTCACCGACATCACCGAACACGCCACCGGCGAGGGAAAGCTGTATCTCTGCGCGATCAAGGATGTCTTCAGCAAGCGGATCGTGGGCTACTCCATCGACGCACGCATGAAGTCCCGCCTGGTTGTGGCCGCCCTGGACAACGCCGTGGCCCGCCGGGAAAGTGTCGCCGGATGCATCTTGCACAGCGACCGCGGCTCGCAATTTCGATCCCGGAAACTCGTCCGGGCGCTCGACCGCCACCGGATGGCCGGCTCGATAGGGAGAGTCGGTGCGGCCGGCGACAACGCGGCCATGGAATCCTTCTTCAGCCTGCTGCAGAAGAACGTCCTCGACCGCCGGCAGTGGTCCACCCGCCAGGAACTACGGATCGCCATCGTGACCTGGATCGAAAGGACCTACCACCGCCACCGCAGGCAAGCCTCGCTCGGCAGGCTGTCCCCCGTCGAATTCGAGACCGTCATGACTACACCGGCCCTTCAGGCCCCGTGACCGAACCTGTCACCCGAACCTGCATCAGACCCAGGTCAAGTTTTCGGCTCTTTCTCACATCCGATGGTAGCAAGTAGTCATGGTCGTCACGCGCAGCGATTCTCCGAGCTCGGCCCGTTGTTCAGGCTTCTGGGACTCCGGGTGTACGGGATGGGAGACAGCTGGCCCGGATCCGCTTCCACCTTCTCGGCCAGCGCATTTCCCGATGACTTTCTGTCACCACCGAATGTGAGACAGAGCCGGCTCTGGCGGCCAGGGCTGCCCACAGGTGGTGCCGGACCTCATGCTTTCGACGGTCGATGACGGGCGGTCGTATACCGAAGGTGCACCTGCTGCTTCGTTCCCTGGAGCGACGCTGGGGGCCTGTGCGGCTCCAAGACTGTAAGGGAACCTTTACCCTCCCAGTCTTGGAGCCGCTCCATGCCCTATGCCCTGGCCCACCCGGCCGCGGTGCTTCCGTTCTGCCGAGGACGGCTGGCGCCCTCAGCCCTGGTCGCCGGAGCCATGGTGCCCGACTGGGCGGAAAGGCTGCCGATTCCGGGCGCAGGACTGACGAGCCATCAGCCCCTGGGTGCGGTCACGATCGACCTCGTCTTCGGACTGCTGCTCCTGACCCTTTTCCACGGCCTGCTAAAGCGGCCCTTGCTGGACCTAGCGTCCGCACGTGCACGGGCCAGGCTCGTGATCCCGGGCAGCGGACTGCGCTGGCGGTCCTGGGCGGACACAGGCTATGTGGTGCTCTCGGTGGTGATCGGCGCCACCACGCACATCCTGTGGGACGGCCTGACACACGGGCAGTTCTTCTGCCTCGGCGACTGCACGCAGCTGGTCCAGGACGGCAGCACGGTCCTCGGACTGCTGGCCACCGGCTGCTTCCTTGCGCTCTGGTGGCGCAGGGCTCCGGAATCCGTCGCGCCGCCGGGACTCACGGAGCGGGCACGGATGACCGCACGGGCCGTCCTGGCCGGTGCACTGGTGGCACCGGCCGTGATGACCCTCCTTTTCCCGCCGCGCCCCCTCAACGGCGACTTCCCCGCTGGAGGGGCCCTGCTGTGGTGGTACGCGACGGAGATGGCCCTGGCCGCGATCGAGGTGATGTGCCTGGCCGTGATGGTCTACGCGCTGGTGTGGCGGCTGTCACGGAACTTCTCGCTGGCCCAGGACGGCCGGGCCGGCTGACCGTGCTCAGAAGGGCTTGGCCAGTCCCGTCCGCTGGGCGAGCAGGGCTGCCTGCACTCGGTTGGTGAGGCGCGCTTTCGCGAAGATGCGGCCGACATGGGCCTTGACGGTGACGGTGTTCACTCCCAGCAGCTGCCCTATCTCGGCATTGGGAAGACCTTCGCCGACCATCGCAAGGACTTCCCGTTCGCGGGGAGTCAGGTCGGCAATCTGACTCTCGCAGGCCCGGAAACGCTCCTCGGCGTCCCCGGCCCGCAACTTGCGTATGACGTGAAGGGTGGCCCCGGGGGAGAGGACCGCCTCCCCGGCGGCCGCCACCCTGACAGCGTTGATCAGTTCCTGCGGACCGCTGTCCTTGAGCAGGAATCCGTTGGCCCCGCACTTCAGCGCCGAGACGACGTTACTCTCGTCACCGAAGGTACTGAGCATGACCACGGCGACGGCAGGCCGCAGCGCCGCGATCCGTTCGGCCGCAGCGAGGCCGTCGGTCCCGGGCATCCGCACGTCGATCAGAGCCACATCAGGCCGCTCGGCAGCAGCCAGCGCCACGGCCTGCTCCCCGTCGGCGGCCTCAGCGACGACCTCAATATCCTTGGCGTGGCGCAACACCATCGCGACTCCGGCGCGCACGAGGGCCTCGTCGTCGGCGAGCAATACCCGGATCACCACGCCGTCCCCGCCCCGGCGGACATCACGGAGAAATGGCCTGTCATGCTCATCTTGAACTCACCTTGAACCGGTCGATATCAGTCAGCTGATTATTGATGAAACAGTACCGAACCAGCTCAATCCACCCACTCCCGTCAATGGTGGACCGGTACGGCATCACACACCGTGCCACAGGATCCGGTGCAGGCATACGCCCACCGGCGGCCGCGTGAGCAAGCGGGGAATCCACCCCCACGAGCGAGACGACACGATCCCAGCTCATCCCGAGCCGCACGTCGGGAACGTACTCAGCCTCCGGAGACGGCTGCGGCACGTAAGCCAGCCGCAACCCGACCAGCAGCAAAGCCCCCACCGCCACAAGCCCGGCAGCCCCGGACGCCAGCCGCGGCAGCCGCGACACCCCTGCACCCGGAACCCGCCTCAGCACGCCCGGCTCGGCCTGGACCAGCGGAACCCCCACCACGACCGCGAACCCCCCGCCGGCCACGGACCCCGCCTCGAACTCCCCGCCGAGCAGCCGCACCCGCTCCTCCAGACCAAGCAGCCCTCGCCCCGTGCCGGCCTCCGCCGTTTCCCGCCCGCCGCCCCCCCCGTTATGTTTTTCGCGGTCCTGCAATGGGGCCGCTGGCCTCCGGGCTCGGTATGGCTGTGTCCCCTCTGTCGAAGTGATGACCTGGGGGGTGGTGTCGCCGGGCCCGAGGGGTGCCGTCACAGACGCTGATGAGAGACCCGGCCACCGCCCGGTCCGGCGCAATGCCGGGCAGAGACGCGGGCGGTAGGTCTGCATAACGTGGATGCGCGAGCACGGCACCGTTGCCGAGGCCGGCACGATCAACCCTGCGGAGAGAACGCGATGTTAGACACCGAAGGCGTGGGCGTCTTCCTCGGGATGGACGTCGGCAAGAGCGCCCATCACGGCCACGGGCTGACCCCGGCCGGGAAGAAGGTCTTCGACAAGCCGATGCCCAACAGCGAGCCGAAGCTGCGGGCCGTCTTCGACAAGCTCAAGGCCAAGTTCGGCACCGTGCTGGTGATCGTGGACCAGCCCGCCTCGATCGGGGCCCTGCCGCTGACCGTCGCCCGCGACGCGGGCTGCGAGGTCGCCTACCTGCCCGGACTCGTCATGCGGCGGATCGCCGATCTGTATCCGGGTGAGGCGAAAACGGACGCGAAGGACGCGGCGGTCATCGCGGACGCGGCCCGCACCATGCCACACGTCCTGCGTTCGCTGGAGCTGACCGACGAGATCACCGCCGAGCTCACCGTGCTGACCGGCTTCGACCAGGACCTCGCCGCCGAGGCCACCCGCACCTCCAACCGGATACGCGGACTGCTGACCCAGTTCCACCCCTCGCTGGAGCGCGTGCTCGGCCCGCGTCTGGACCACCGGGCCGTCACCTGGCTCCTCGAGCGCCACGGATCCCCTGCCGCCCTGCGAAAGGCCGGCCGCCGCAGGCTCGTCGAGCTGATCCGGCCCAAGGCCCCGCGGATAGCTCAGCGGCTGATCGACGAGGTCTTCGACGCCCTCGACGAACAGACCGTTATCGTTCCCGGAACGGGCACCCTCGACATCGTGATCCCGTCGCTGGCCGCCTCGCTCGCCGCGGTTCACGACCAGCGCCGGGCCCTGGAAGCGCAGATCAGCAACCTGCTGGAGGCCCACCCTCTTCACCAGGTCCTGACCTCGATGCCGGGAGTCGGAGTCAGGACCGCCGCCGTCCTGCTGGTCACCGTCGGCGACGGCACCAGTTTCCCCAGCGCCGCCCACCTCGCCTCCTACGCCGGCCTCGCTCCCACGACGAAGTCGTCAGGGACATCGATCCACGGCGAACACGCACCCAGAGGCGGAAACCGGCAGCTCAAACGCGCCATGTTCCTCTCCGCCTTCGCCTGCATGAACGCCGACCCCGCCTCCCGCACCTACTACGACCGGCAACGAGCCCGCGGCGAAACCCACACCCAGGCACTCCTCCGCCTCGCCCGCCAACGCATCAGCGTCCTGTTCGCCATGCTCCGAGACGGCACCTTCTACGAGTCCCGAACCCCAACCATAACCCTCGCCGCGTGACCATCCCAAACATCCCCATACCCGGCACCACGTCCTTGACGAAGGACATAGAGACACCCCCCCATGGGCGACCCTGCGGACACAAAAAAGCGGGCCGCCGCCCGAAGGCGACAACCCGCCGAACCTGCCCCCAGCCCCCAGCCCCCAGCCCCAACACAGATCAACTGCGCCGCGGCCCACACAACCCTCTTCTACAACCCTCCACCCACACAGCCAGCCCTCCCTCCCAACAACCCCCAAACCCCTCCCCCTCGCTCAGCCCCCCACCACCTCCAACCCCTCCCCCCTTACCCATCAACTGCCCAGCTCCTCCCACACACCAACCTTCACCCCGCCATCAACACCCGAGCCCCTCTCCTACCCCACCCCCATCTATATGTCTGCGTCTTCACCGGCCCAAAAACCAGCCCTGACCTGCAAAAATGCAAGGCAGCGCCAGAATTGGTCTCCCCCTCATAGTCCCCCGCATAGTCCCCCTCAAGGGCCCCCCACATAGTCCCCCGCATAATCCCCCTCAGTCCCCCACCACCCCGGCGCCCGCAGGCGGTTCCGGTAGACCGTGGGCCGCCCGGCTCAGGGGGTGTCTCCCTCCCAGTAGAAGCGCGCGTCGAGGTCTCCCCGGGCGGGGGCGTACGAGGCCCGGCCGCCGGGCCCGAACCGCCCCCGCTCAGCGATCAGGAACGCGCCCAGTTCCCGCTCCTCGCTGCTCCAGCCGGTCACGTCGAGCAGCTGTCCGTCGAGCGCTCCGCCCACCAGCTCGACATACTCGCGCCCCAGCTCCGGCCCCGGGGACGGGTCTTCGGGATCCGTCCCGTACACCCGACGGTCGACCCCGCCCGTCACCCGGCATCCCGGTGTGCGCGCACCGCGTCCGTGTACAGCTCCCGCGCAGCCCCCCGACCAGCCCACTCACGCCGCGGCTGGAGCACGACCGTCTAGCGCTGTTGGGTACAGGTCAGGTCTCAGTCCGTCGCGCTCCGCAGCACAGGCCCGAATGGACACCCCGGGCCGTCATATGCGTAGTCCGTGGACATCGATACGGTTCCAGTGGTGCCTTCCCCGTAAGGGGCCACCCACAGTTGTGCCGTCCGCATCGCAGCGCCCTAGCCCGCGACCTCCAGCCAGACCCGCCCTGCAGAACGGTCCCCCACCCGCGGACATGTTCCGCGCCGCCGGACGAGCGCGCCCGCAGTTCCACCACCGGCCCCGGAGACCTGCTCGTGCCCAGACACAGCCACTGACCGTCGCGCGGGGTGCACGAGCAGTCCCGCACCACCGCATCCGCAGTCGCGGCACCCACAAGCACCATCACCACAGCGGCCACCAAGCCCGCGGTCATCGTTGCCGTACCCATGCCCAGCCCCACAGCCTGCGCCCGCAGTGGTCACCGGGCGTGGCCGGTGAGTTCACCGGTGAACTCACCGGCGGGAGACTACGAGGACCGGTGAGCTTCGTCCCTTGACTCCCGGTGACCTGCGGTGGGGAGGTCTGGGGTAGGGGGGCGAGTGCATTGGTGATGCACCTTCAAGGGCACGTCCGCATCCTCGGCGAAGGCGGCGCGGCCTCGATCAAGACGGGCACCGGCGACCCCACCCAGGGGCTCAAGATGCTCCCGTACGCGAAGGACACGACCAAGATCGGGACGGAGAACCTCCGCGGCTTGAACACGGTGCACTCCACGGCGACCATCCCCCAGGACAAGCTCGGCGCCGCCGGCTCGCCGTACAAACACATGGGCATGCCCGGCGACATCACCATGGACGTCTGGATCGACGACAAGGGCACCCCGGCCCGGATGAGCCAGGCCATCGGCGAAACCACGATGGACATCGACTTCCTCAAATTCGGCGCCAGCCGGACCGTCGTGGCCCCGCCCACCGCCGACACCGCGGACATGACCGAGCAGTTCAAGAAGATGAAGCGCGGCGAAGCAGCCTGACGCCCTTCCCGGGCGGTAGGCTCTACTCCCGGCCCCTATTGCCCGGGGGGCGTCTGGTCGGATCGTGCCTCTCGCGACCATGGGACCCTCCGTGGCAGGCGCGGGCCTAGTTTTGTCGAACGGGCCGAATCATGGATGCGTACACCGGGGAGTCGGGGAAGGGCTGCTGCTCGCCGATCTTGGAGTAGCCCCACGCTTCATAGACTGCCTGGACGGATCCGTCCCCGGACGCCGGGTTTACCAAGAGGGTGACGCGTTCTTCGTTCCGCTGTGCAAGCCAGGCTTCGTGAAGCTGCCAGGCAAAACCGCTCCCCCGCCACTCCTTGCGCACGACGATCTCGTTGAGCGCCACCGTCCTCTTGCCGTTCTCGATGGTGTACTCCGCTGGAAGCGGATTCCTCATCGAGGACCACCAGGCTGTGTCCGCGCCGAGCGGTACGCCGAAGCAGAACCCCACGGGGACGCCGTCGTCGTACCCCAGCACCCCCGACCACCCCGGCCGAGACGAGTAGGTCGTCAGGCGCTCATCGAACCGGGCTCGGGAGTTGAACTCGTTGTCCAGGCCGAAGTCGCGGTGGCGTACTTCGACGTGAATTTCGAGGATGTCCTGCCGGATCAGCGACAGCTGGTCCGCCGCCACTTGCTTGATCTCGACCGTCACAGTTGGATTCCCTTCGCCTCGGTGTAGCGATGCGTCCACTCCGACGCGGCCGGCGCGTTCGGCGCCGTGGCACGTAGTTCTCGGTGGAACTGGCTGAGCAAGGTGCGTGTACGCCCCGACAGTGAATCACCCGCTTGTTCGGGCAAGACGGTCAGGGCCGTGGAGCAGGCGCGCTCGACCTCATCTTGGCGAAGCTGGATCACGGCGAGGGTGGCCGAGTAGTACCCCCGGTTCCGGACCAGGTCCGGCCGCAGCAAGGTCAAGGTCCGATGAAGGAATGCCTCTGCGTCCGCGTGTCGGCCTGTGTCCTTCATGACCAGGGCGGTCAAGCCGTTGAGCTCAGCTTCATCGTAGAAGCCGATCCAAGAGGGGCGTCGAGCGCCGGTGTCTGCCTTGCGAAGGGACGCGCGGGCGTGGTCGAGAGAGCGGAGGGCGCCGTTGTACTCGCCGGCCTGAGCCTGGGCTCCAGCCAGCCGGGCTGTTGCGAGCGATCGGTAGAGGGGATCTCGTCGGCAGGCAGCCGAGCTGCGGCCCGCCTCGGCGGCGGCCAGGGCTTCGTTCCGGCCGCCAGGGCGTTGGCCGGAGAGCAGCACCTGGTGACTCCAGAGGCGCAGCTCGGCCACGGGGTCTTGGGCGAGGCGGGCGTAGCGGAGGGCGCGGTCGAAGTGCCGCTCGGCTCGGTCGATCTCCCGTGCGTCGATCGCCGACCAGAGGGCGGTTCCGGTGAATGCGGCGGCGCTCGCGTAGAGCCGGTTCTGTACGCGGGTCGACGCTGTCCCTACCTTGATCCGTTCCAGAGCGTGGTGGGCGAATGCGAGGGCGCGTGTCTCCAGGTTGAGGGTTCCGCCCGCTGCGTTGTCGGCGGCCACGAGTTCGGTGAATCTCAATTCAAGGGACTCGACGTCGCTCATCCCGACACGTGGTCTTGCGGCGGCGTCAGGGACGGACAGCAAGGTGTCTGCGGCTAGCGCTGCTGCGGAGGCGGTGAAATGTCGGCGATCGCGATCCACGGGGTCCTCTGGTGGTCCTGAGTCGGGGCGCGAGGATGGCCCGCTTGGAGGGACGAACCCCAGTTCCTCGGCGCTCACTCCGAATTCTGCTTCCAGGGCGCGGCGCTGTCTCTCTTGCGGCCACCGGGTTTTTCCCCCCAGCCAGTTCCTGATGTGCCGGGCCTGCAGGGTTCCGGGCCGGCCCGTCAGGCGTTCGATCCGCCTGTTGAGTCGGTTGGCGAGCTCGGCCTGCGATAACGCAGCAGCCGACATGTGCCCGGCCAGGTGGACGTTGTCCGTCATCTACTCAACGTAGCTCGCAGCGGCTCACAGTGACGGCAAAGAAGGTAAAAATTACCGCCTAGCCGCAGTGAGGTCGCGCGGTGAATTGCCTATCTCCACAACGTGGTTGCGCGGTTACCTCTTGTGCCGGTGGTTCGCAGAGTCACCGCCGTAGACGTTCCATCGTCAGCACGGAGGAACCATGGCACCGACCGCAAAGCGAGCAGCTGAGGACGTCTCAACTGACCCCCGATGGCAGGCCCAGCTCCTTCCTCGCCGATCCGACGCCATGGCCGTTAGTTTTTCGACCGACCCCGACATCGCCGCAGCCGGAGCCCCGTCAAGCAGCCTTCGGCAGGTACCGCGGATTCGGTCGCTGGCCAAGGCACACATGGAATACTGCGGCCTCCCTGAACTCGCGGACGACGTCGCTCTGATCGTGAGCGAGCTCGTCACCAACGCCATCCAGCATGGCAGAGGCCCCGACGGCGAACTGTGCCTTGTCCTCCAGGACGACTCGTTGCTGGTCTCAGTCACCGATGGTGTCTCCTCATCCCGCGAGGCCCGGACTGCTACGGAAGACGAGGAGCACGGCCGGGGCCTCACGATCGTGAACGCCATCGCCGAGGAGCACCGCGGCAGGTGGGGCGTGACCCCCAACCAGACAGGGACTTGGTGCGAGCTACCCGTCCACGATCCGGGGTGCAACATGAAGCCCCTCGACATCCGCACGCCGGAAGACGTCCCCGCTGAGGGGTGGAGGCCTCCCCTGCCGGCCAGCGAGCTGTGGCGCCTGGCGCGCCAGCATCGCACCGGCGTCGCTGTAGATGACCTTCTCGACCTGATCGGGGAGGTCCAGATGCGGGGGCCGGAGCTGGAGGAAGAAGCCGTTCTCGAAGGGGCCGAACGGTTCCGGGGTGCGCTCATGCAGCTCGTGGGCGCGGTCCTGGAATTAGAGGGTGGCGGCCAGTCGGGCGAATCCGTCAACGCCCTCGTGGAACAGGCACGTACCTTGCGCAAGGAGGAGCCGGCCGGACGCGGAGACTCGCTTGCCCACCTCCGCCGGCTCGCGATCGTCACAGAGGCAGTGCTCGACGTCCTCCTGGACGGGGCGCCGGAGATGCCCGCATGAGCAGGCCGAGTGAGATCGTGACGGCCGTCTACCTAACCGCGGTGCGCCACGCCAAAGGCATCAGCCAGTGGCAGGCGGCCCGCGCGGCTGGTCTGTCTCTGCGCGCGCTACGGCGGCTGGAGGAGGGCGGGGCGGTGGATCCGGGCACCGCCGCTGACCTGATGAGGGTCTACGGGTTCACGGCCGAATCGGGCATCGACGCGGTGAGGAGCCTGTTGGACCCCAGGGCGGGTTGTGGGTCGATGCGGCTGGACGAGGGTGCGGGCAACCGTGACCGTCTCACGGCGTGGGAGCAGGCTGCCCACCGGATTCGTATGTGGTCGGCGATGTTGATCCCTGATCTACTCCAGACTCCCGCGTACGCGAAGGCCGTCGTCCGGCATGCTCGCCTCTACTTCGTGCCCGGCCAGGTCCCTCTGGGCCTGCGCGGCCTGTCCGCCGACGGTCCCCGGGTCTCTTTGCTGCTGGACGAGGCCGTCCTGGAGCGGCCTGTCGGTGGCTACGCGGTCATGGCTGGCCAGTTGAGGCACCTGTGCCAGTTGATCCGCTGCGGTGCGGCCACGGTCCGCATCGTGCCCTTTGAGAGCAGGGTGCTCGGGCCGGGAGATCACCTTGCGGAGCTTCACCTACGCCGTCGTCCCTGCCTGGTCGTGGACGAGGCCATCGGAATCCACTACGTCGATACCTGCGAAGGGCGCACACAGTTGCAGGCCAGCCTCGACGAGGTGGAGGCCGCCGCGGTCCCCGCGCGCGAGAGCTACCAGTGGCTCGTCCGCGCGCAGGCCTCGTTCGACGCGCACCGCGCGTGACCCCAGACAACGTGTTCCGCTCCCTAGCACGCGCCAGGAGGATTCGGTGAGACCTCTGCAAGCCCCCGCCGTCACGCTGCGGACCGACCGTGCTCCCCAGCACCCGCCGGTAATCGTCACGCAGGGCGGTATCCACCACGAGGGCGGATCCCGGGTCCGGCAGGTCGACCCGATGTTCGGTGTGCTGTGGGAGCTGTGGAGTGGACCCGGGGCCGGGTTGCCGCAGTACGGCGTGTTCGATCCCGCGGTGCAGCGGCGCGCCGCGGACCGGTTGTTGTGTGCCCACGGGCTGTGCAAGCCCAAGCGGTCGGCCGGCGGCATGCTGTGGCTGCTCCACGCGGATCGGGAGGAGCACGCGTGGCCGGCCGACATACGGACGACGCCGCCGATCTGCCGCGGCCACGCCGAGCTGGCTCTGGCGCGCTGCGCGACCCTGCGCCGGCGCTCCCTCGAGGTCCGCGTCCCCGAAGCCGAACCGGTGGGGGTCTTCGGGACCTTGTTCGCACCGGGCACTCCCCCGCGGTGCGACGAGCTCGTGCTCTTCGACCAGGCCGACCGCCTTCGGTACGTGCTCGCCCGCTACCTCGTCCTCGAACTGCGCGGGGCTACCCCCGACAGCACCCTCAACCTCGTGCCCGTCCCAGAAGGATCCAGCTGATGACCACCCCAGCACCAGAAGCCCTCCGCCTCGAAGCGGCTCTCCGCGCGGCATTACAGGTGGCCGAAATCCCGGGAGCCCGGGTATGGCCGGAGGGCGATGCACTCCCGTCCGTGCGCCTGTTCGGGCCCCTGCCGGGGAAGGCCGACCACGATGCCCTCTCGGTCCAGGCCTGGCTGAGACGAGCGAACACCAACGGGACCGCCCAGGACGGCGGGTGCAGCCAGGTGAGCATCCAGTTCGCCGATGTTGATGCCGGTCACCGGTTGGCCGAGATGCTCCGGGAACCTGCCGACCGCGCGCAGGCTGCCGCCGGTGTCCTGGCTCAGGAGCTGAAAGCACGCCAGGTCGGAGCATGCGTGCGTGGTCGCGCCGATGGCCGGGTCACGGTGGAGATCCCCGACCCTGCCACTGAGCCGGCGGCCATGAATCTGGCCCGGGCCCTCGGCGCGAGTACCATCGCGAAGTTCTTGAAGCTGGACGTCGTTGAAGGTGCTTGGGAATTCACTGACCGGCTGCGGTGGCTCATGATCGGCGTGGTCGGCGAAGGTGTCACGGTCGACGGGCGGTTCGGTAACGAGCCTCGCGTGAGCGGTATCGACATCCAGATGACTCCGGGACAGGCGCTGTCCCTCGTGTGGAGGCTGAAGTGAGCGCCCAGCCCGTCACCACGATGGTGGGACGCGTCGTGCTGGGGCGCTACCTCAGCTGGCTGCGCCATGGGCGCGGCATGACGCCGAAGGCCGCCGTCGCCAACACCTGCGTGGACTACCGGGCGCTCCAGCGCTACGAGACCGCCCTCTCGGCCATCCCCGAACCGGTCCTGGAGGAACTCCTTCGGAGGTACGGCCGCGGTACACCGCAAGGTCTTGCCGACGGCCTCGGCTTCCTCAAGAGCATGCGGCCGGAAGAGGTCACCGACCGGGGCTACTACGCGGAGGAACGCCTGCGGGCCGTCGAGGACAGCGCCACGGCGATCACCGTGGTCACCCACTGGGTGTCCCCGCCCATCCTCACCGGCCTGCTGCCCTACGTCTCTGCCGTGGTGGGTAAGGGCAAGATCATGCCCTACTCGCGGCCGCGCCCCCACTGCCCCATCACCCTGTTCCTCGAAGACGCCGTCTTGCGCCGGCCGTTGCGAGGGGCTGGCGCCGCAGCGGCCCAGTTCGAGCAGTGGGCCGACCTCGCGGCCGAGGGCGTCATCACCCTGGGGGTGTTCGAACCGATCGAGGCGGTCCCGCCGCAGGGCGGCCTCTTGAGCGAGATCACCCTGCCCAACATCACGGTTTGGGTCCAGGAGCAGGACGTCCCCGTCTACTCCACCGGGCTGCGCGCAGCGTGGCGCCGTGACCTCGTCCAGGAGGCGACCGCCGCCGCGCTCAACCCGCAGGACAGCCTCGCCGCGGTCCGGGAGGCATCCAGATTCTGGACCGCTCGCGGAGCCGTGGCGGCCCCTGCCTGAAACGTCGAACACTTCTCTGCGCTGCTCGCGGGCGGCGTTCTCCGATCGTACGAGTTGCCGATTCCCTGGGGGTTTCATGATCAGCTCAGTGCCTATTCCGGCTGGCACATTCACCATCGGTAAGACCTTCGACTTCGAGGCTGGCCACCGGCTGCCCGGCCTCCCGACCGACCACAAATGCAGTCGTCAGCACGGCCACAGCTACCGCGTGGAAGTCATCCTCACCGGGCCCACGCTGGACGGGCCGGGCTTCGTGACCGACTTCGCCGACCTCGCGCCCTTCAAGCAGTTCCTGGACTCCGAGCTGGAGCACCACAACCTTCACGAGGTCCTCCCCTTCGAGCCGACCTCCGAGCTCCTGGCCCGCTTCCTGGCCGGCTGGTTCGTTCAGAACGTCCAGCCGGGCATCTCCGGCAAGCTCGTAGCCGTCCGTGTCCGCGAGACCGCGCGCAGCTGGGCCCGCTTCGACCTGGTGGACAACTGATGGCTCCCCGAGCGGTACCGCGGGAGGGCGGCGTCCGGCTCTTCATTGCCGAGTGTTTCGGCGTCGAGCAGCCGACGTTTCAGGGTGAGGGGCCCAGCTGCGGGCACCCGGCCCTGTTCATCCGGCTGTCCCGGTGCAACTTGACGTGCACCCGGTGCGACACGAAGGAAACCTGGGACTGGAGCCAGTTCGACCCCCGCGAGGAGTCCACGCGCCAAGCCGTGCCAGACCTGCTCGTGTGGGCCACGTCCTCGCCGGTCGACCTGGTCGTCATCACCGGCGGTGAGCCGCTGCTCCAGCAGCGCAAGCTGGTCCCGCTCGTCCAAGGCCTGCGGGCCGCGGGCAAGCGGGTGGAGTTCGAGACGAACGGCACGCTCGCGCCGCTTGCCGAACTGGTAGTCGAGGGAGTCCAGTTCAACGTCTCGCCGAAGCTCGCGAGCTTCGGCGTGTTGGAGGAGAAGAGCATCCGGCCCGCGGCCCTCCAGGCATTCGTCGCCTCCGAGCGCGCCGTGTTCAAGTTCGTTGCCAGCGCGGTGTCGGATCTGGACCGGATCGGCGAGCTCGTCCGCGCGTACGGCCTCGATCCGGTGTGGGTGATGCCGGAGGGCGCCACGTCCGAGGCGGTCATCGCGACCACGCGCGCCCTCGCGGACGACGTCGCGGCCCGCCGCTGGTACCTCACCACCCGGCTGCACGTCCTTGCGTTCCCCGATCCCCGCGGACGCTGACCGCCCGCCCGTTTCCCCTGTCTCCGGCTCCTGGAAGCGAGATCCAAGCCCATGACGAACGCCACGTTCACCCCGTTCGACAGCACGAACCCGGCTCTCCCGCCGCAGCCCCGCCCGGCCGGCCAGCCCAGGCGCCCTGACGTCGAGCGCGTCACCGCGCTGACCCGCGAGCTGCTCATCGCCCTTGGCGAGGACCCCGACCGCGAGGGCCTGGCCGACACGCCCCTGCGCGTGGCGTCCTGGTGGGAGTCGTTCCTGGCCCCGGACACTGCGGTCACGGCCACCTGCTTCCCCGAACGCCACTTGTCCGGTCAACTGGTCGTGGTCGGCGAGATGAGCGTGTGGAGCTTGTGCGAGCACCACATGCTGCCCATGAACCTCCAGGTGGCGGCCGGCTACCTCCCCGACGGTGACGTGGTCGGGCTGTCGAAGTTCGGGCGGATCGCGCAGCGGCTGGCCGCGCGGCTCCAGGTGCAGGAGCGCTTCACACACCAATTGGCCACCGAGCTGACCGAGGTGATCGGCGGGGCGGACGTGGCCGTCGCGGTCCGTGGTACCCACCTGTGCATGAGCATGCGCGGGGTACGCATGGAGGAGGCCCGCACCACCACGGTGGAGTCCGGTGGCCGGTTCCTGACCGACCCGGTGCTCGCCGCCCAGTTCCTCGCGGCCGCCTCCGCGCGGTGGGGGGTGAACTGATGGCCATCGATTTCTCGGTTATCGCCCCGCCCGCCTACTTGGAGGCCTTCGTCGGGCAGCACCCGGCCCGCGTCCACCACGTCGCCGCGCAGCACGTCCTGTCCGACGAGAGCTACCGGGACTTCTTCCGCCGCGAGGCGGAGCGCGGCGCGGAGATCATCGTGGACAACGGCGTCTTCGAGCTCGGGCACGCCCTGCCTGCGGCCGACCTCGTGAAGGCGGCCCGCGCGGTCGAGGCGCGGGAGATCATCCTGCCGGACGTCATGCGGGACGGCCCCGCGACGCTCAAGGTGAGCGAGCGGGCCGCCCGCGAGATCCATGCCCTTGCCGGGACGGACTTTCGGCTGTGCGCCGTCTTGCACGCCGAGGACGACGAGGAGTGGAAGCGCACGTACGACGCCCTGGTCTCCAGCGACCATGTCGGTGCCATCGCTCTGCCGGCCTCCCGACGGCCCGCTCCCGAAGGCCAGCTGTGTCGCACCCGGTGGGCGGCTACCCGCTACCTCGCGGAGCGCGGGTTGGTCGAGGACCGGATTGTCTACCGGCTGCTCGGGCTGGGGCGCACCGGCCACCTGGAGCTGATCGAGCAGCGCGCGCACGCGTGGATCGCCTCCGTGGACGGAGCCGCCCCGGTCATCCTCGGAGCGATGGGCGTCGCCCTGCTGCCCGACGGCCCGTACGAGAAGCCGAGTACCCCCCGCATCGAGCGCCTCGGCCCGATTCCCGAGAATCGGTTCGAGTTGATCCGGCACAACATCGCCGTGGTGCGGCACGCGGCGGGCAGCACCGTTCAGATCTCGGGGGGCCGGTCATGAGCCTGGCGTCCGGCCCCCTGCTCGGCGCCGCCCTGCCCGCGGCACCCATCGATGCCGCACGGCACACCATGGGGCACGACAGCCTGCTGCGCTATCTGGAGATCAAGGTCCATCACCTGCTCCAGGAACGCGAGTGGGACCGTATTCACGTCGTCGGCGACTACGACCGTCAGGCGGTGGTCTCGCGCGGGGAGAAGGCGGGCAAGCTCTTCAACTGGGAGCGGCCCACCGCGCAGGCCGTCGGCCACGACCTGGTGGTCAACGCCTACCCGGGGGCCGACTACGCCCACCACTACGGCTTGATCATCGCCACCTACCTGGCCATGACCGGCCGCCCGGCCCACCGGGTCACCTACCAGGTGCCCGACCCGGTGGTGTGCCGCGCGGCCGTCGACCGGCTCCGTCTCGACCTCGGCGGGGACCTGGTCATCGTCGGCTGGGCCTTGGAACACCTGGCCCCGGCCGGCGGGGTCTGGACCCACGGTTCGGGCTACTCCTGGCAGCGCACGACGCTGCACGGCCGCCGCGTGGTCTATCTCGGCTTCCGCCACAGCATCTGGGGCGAGGTCGCCGGCAGGGTCGTCGCGCGCCTGGCCACGCTCGGCGCCCGCGACGTCGTCTACGTCGGCAAGGTCGGGGCCCTGTCCCCTGACGTCGAACCCAACACATGGCTCGCCACCGGACACGAAAGCCTCCTGAACGGGCAGCTCGTCACCTGGAGCGACTTCTTCGGGGACTTCGCCACCACACGGCCGGGCGTGCGCACCGGCGTCCACGTCACCTCCCCGTCCATCCTGCTCGAAGACCGGGACTGGCTGGCCAAGCACGCCGAACACGCCTTCGTCGACCCGGAGATCGGCTCCATGGGCGCAACCGCGTGCCGGGAAGGAATCGGGTTCGGCTACCTTCACGTGATTTCCAACAACCTGGCCCGCCACTACCCCGCCGACCTGTCCAATGAACGGCACGGGGACGTCATCCGGCGACGTGCCGTCCTGGTCGACCAGATCCGCCACATCATCGCGGGCCGCCTGGCCGCACAACCGAACTGAGGAGGGAAACGGCCATGACGGTCGCACCACAACACCCCGCCGGCCCCGCGCGGGGCCGGGAGATCGCCTTCGTCGGGGGCGACGGCGCCGGCAAGTCCACCCTCGCCACCCGCCTTCACCACGCCCTGAACGACGCCGGGCACCCGGCGATCCTCGTTGGCAAGCACAGCACCACCGTCCCCATGGACGACGAGCTGTCCGCCTACGTCGACCGCCTCAACGCTCTGGTCTACCGCCGCGATGCCCGCGTCGCCAAGGCCTGCGGCGACCACTACTGGCTGCTGGCGCTGGCCGCCTGGTACACCCTCCAGGACATGCTGGTGATCCGGCCCGCGCTCGCCGCGGGCACCCACGTGGTCCTCGACAACAGCCACCACAAGATCCTCGCCCGATACGCCGTCAACCCCGCCGTCAGTACCCAGCTGGCCGAACAGGTTTTCGGGCACCTCACCGAGCCCGACGTCGTGTTCTTCCTGAAGATCGGGGCCCGCGAAGCCCTGGCCCGCAAGGGCTCGTTCACCTCCCTGGAAGCCGGCCACGCCGGCGGCGACGACGAGGACTTCATCCGCTACCAGGACACCGTCCTGGCCCAGCTGGGCGAGCAACAACACCGCGGCGGCTGGCTCCCGATCGCCGTCACCACCATGGACGAGGACGCGGTGTTCAAGACCGCGGCCAAGGCCCTGTCCGATCTCCTCTACCTGACCGTCTGGCCCTCCCCCACCACGAGGAACGCACCATGCCAGTGACCCGACCGACCGACGGCGAGTACGTATGCCACGGCGTCACCTGGGCGACCGGAAGCCCCCAGCTCCTGCTCGCCCCGCTTCCCGGCGGGCCACTGGCCTCCACCGAGGTCATGAACCAGCGCCTCGGCTACCAGGTGGGCCGTAGCGGCCGGTGGTGCACCGGCCGCTACACCTTCACCGACACCATCAACGTCGAAGCCCTCGCCTGCCCCAAGCATGCCACCACCGATCACAACAGCCAGTGCTTCGCGTGCGCGAGCAGGGACGAATTCCGCTTCGCCCACCAGTTCCACCAAGGCGGCCACGCCCCGGACGCCCTCATCGCGTACATGGCTCAGCCGCACTGGCTGTACCTGGCGACGTTCGCGGATGGCACCACCAAGGTCGGCACCGCCGCCGATCCCCGCGGGCGCTCGCGCCTCGACGAGCAAGGGGCCCTGTTCGCGACCTACCTGGCCAAGATCCCCGACGGCCGCGCCGTCCGGTACCTCGAAGACGCCCTCACCCGGCGCCTGGGCCTGGCGCAAAGCGTGCGTGCGTCGGCCAAGCTCCGGGCCCTGGCCGACCTCCGCGGCCTCAGCGCTGCCCAGGACAGCCACGGCCAGGACGTCGCCCGAGCTGCCGCGGCCTTGACCGACATGAACGTCCCCACGGTGCTGGCGAAGTGGACGCCTCCCAGCGAGGGCGACCAGCTGCGCGCGGCGGACTCCGAACGCGTCCTGTACCCGCACGACCTACGGGAAGGAGAGCACGGCTTCACCCCCCGCTCGTGCATCGGTACCCAGGTCCTCGTCGTCCTGGAGAGCGACGACGACGCGAGCTACCTGCTCGACCTCGGCGCCCTCAAGGGCCGTCGGATCATCCTTGGCCCGTTCTCGTCCCCGGGCACGGCCGTCCAGCCCTCCCTGTTCTGATCACGCCCAGCCCCAGCCCGGGCCAGGATCCCCTTCCGCGAATCGAGGCACCCTATGGCACCCCATGACGCCGTCCTCGGCTGGAACGAGGACACCACAGCTCAGGCCTACGAAGCCTTCACACGCGAGTTCCCCATGTACGGCGCCACCAGCCGCGACCTCGCCCGCCGTGCGCGCCTGGCCGAGAGCCATCTCGTCGTCGACTTGTGTGGCGGGGCCGGAGCGACCGCGAAGGCGATCCTTGAACTCGCCCCTGCCACGGCCCACGTCATCTCCCTGGACAACGCCGCAGCCATGCAGCGCGTCGGCCGGCGCACGCTGGACGACCCGCAGCTGACCTGGGTCACCGCCGGAGCCGAAGACCTGGCCTGCCACGCGCCCGCCGCTGAAGTCGACGCAGTGGTCTGCAACTCGGCGATCTGGAAGACCGGCGTCCCTCGGGTCTTCACCGCCGTCCACACGGTGCTGCGCCCGGGCGGTCGCTTCGTGTTCAACATCGGCGGGGGGTTCGCCGGCGTCCACCACGATGACGAGAAGAGCGCCCACCCCGGCCCGTCGCTGAACCGCCTGATCCACCAGGTCGCCGCCCGCGACTACGGATACGCCCCACCCCCGACCCGATTGGCTCCCCCCAAGCTGCCCCTGGAGGCGGTCGCCGCGCACCTGTCCCGCGCCGGGATGGACGTGGTCGACTCCGAAGTCGTCGCGCACCGCGGCACGGTCGCCGAAAAGAGGGCGTGGCTGTCGATTCCCGTCTTCGCCCGGCCCGACGGCGACTTCACCCACGCGCAGCGCATGGACATCCTGGCCAAGGCATACGCCCTGACCACCCCGGACGCGCCCACGGTGACCAGCTGGCTCGTTGTCGTGGCCGAACGCCCCACAGGCTGGCCGTGAACACAGCAGCGTCCGGGTGCTCGCGATGCGATCACGCCCGCGTCGGGATCCCTGAGTCAGATGGCACCAACAGCACGCTTGTCCGCCAACAGATCCACGTACGTCCGGATGCGCTCGCGGTCCTCCGGAAAAACCGACTCCCATCCCCCATCGAGGGCGAACCACCGCGGCGGCTGCTCGACCTCCCCGCGCAGGCTCATGGTCATCGGCACGATCGCCGCGTACGACAATCCCAACGTCATCGACCAGTCCGCGCGGTAGGAGCGAACGCAAACCGCTGCCGGCACCGCCAGCAGCTCGGCCCGCAGACCGGTCTCCTCGCCGAGCTCACGCTCCGCTGCGCCCCGCGGGGTCTCCCCCGCTTCGACCTTGCCACCCGGCGGCACCCAGCCCCTCCACCGATGCCTCACCAGCAGCACATGCTCGAAGGTCGGATCCGTCACCCACACCTCGGCCGAGAGCGGCTCCAGCGGACCCTGGCGCGCACGATCCCACCACGCTGTCGCGCCATCGAACTCAAGGCTCGCCAGCCGGACATCGACGCCCACAGCATCCAAGATCATCTGTTCACTCTCACCGTGGATCACCCTGCCAACCCTATGCCCGAACCGGTCCCGAGGACGCGCGGACAACACCAAGCACAGCGACCGCGCCTCGCACCGTGAAAGGAGATCTGCCATGCCGGTCAACTCGCCGGAACGCCGCGCCTGGATCGTCTTGGGAGGCATTCACCTCCTCAACCACACCGCGCCCCGCCGCCACGACGACCCCCTCGTTCTGGTCGGCGTAGCCCCCCAGGACATCACGGCCCCGGGCAACACGGTGGTCGTACGCTGGAACGACCTCGACGCATGCCCCACCCAAGCCCTCACCGTCGCCGGCAGCAAGCTCTCGCAGACCCGCCTCATCCCCGGCGCCGAGCTCTTCGTCCAGGGCACCGCCGGCCCCGCACTCCACGCCACGATCGGCACCCCCGCGGCAGCCTCACTCGTCCCGCTCTGCTACTTGACCGAAGCACCAGACGGCTACCACGCCTACGCCCAGATCCACTTCTTCCCCGAGGACGCCTGCTTCATCCGCTCCACCCCCTCCGCCATCAGACCGGACCCCGTCGAGGACCTCCACTGGCTGGAGCCGGTACTCGAAGCCCACAACGCCTCGGCGCTCCAGCTGAACAACCACAAGCGCTCCTACCGCACCCACTTCGCGGGCACCGAGCTGGAAATCAAGTACAACCTGACGCCCGGAACGGACATCTGGGCAACCTCCATGGACCTGCTCAAGACCCTGCGCACCGGCGGTCTGGACGGCTGTCGGCCAGAGTACCGAGACGAGTTCCAGGCCAACTTCACCGAGAATCACCTCTTCGATGTCACGGACCCCAAGACCGAGGAGGGCTACGCCTCCTTCGTCCGAACCGTCAACGGCGGCTACGTCCTCAAACGCAAGTGGTACACCGAGGACGCCTTCGCCCGCCGAGAGGAACTCTCCCCCGTCCTCGACATCCCGCAATCCGACTTCGAGGAACACCTGCGAGATCGGCTCGGCCTTGAAGTACGGGCGATGCCCCCCTTCCGCCGTGTCCGCTACGACGTCCACTGCGAGTCCGTGTACACCGGGCACGTGTACGGCGTCTTCTTCGACCACTGCTCGCTCCTGAGCGCACCCGACGTGGTGCTATCACAGTGCGAGCTGGAGTATCGCCGGACCCGCAGCATCATCGAACATGGTCCCACAGGGGTCGTACCAGAGATGGAACGCATCGACGGCTGGCTGCTGGACTACCTGACCGCGAACGGCCTCGCCGACCAGCGCACCTTCTACTCCAAGCGCACGTTCCTGCGAGACGCACTCGATGCACACCCCCGCCTGGCGTCACGGAAGGCATGACCCCGCCAGTCGGATCCACGGAGTCCCTCGGACCTGACGGACTTCCTCGACAGCCGAGGCATCCGATCTCTGGGCCGACGAGCACCCTTCTGGTAGCAGGCTACGCGTCCAGCCGCACCCACAAGCTCGCTGGCCAGAAGGACGCCAACCGCGTCCTCGCCGTCGAACGTGCACCGGTCGAACATGGCTTCGCCCACCTCAAGAACTGGCGGACCCTCACCAAACTCCGCACCGACCCCGCCTGAGCCACCCGACTCCTGCGCGCTCTACTCGTGCTGACGAACCTCGAAGTCAACCGCTTACAGACGATCTTCTCCGCAGACTCCCGCCCACGACCGGCACGAGCACCCCGAGAGTCGGTCACACCAGCCCCTTGAACTGCGAATTCAAGTTGGTGGAGGCTCGTTGAGAACAACCGTATGCGGGTGGATCTCTCAAGCCACCTGCGTCTGGCCGAGGTGCTCCAGATCGCCCCCGGGCTGGTCGGCGGGTTCCCTGTTCCTGCGGGCCCGGTGATCGATACCGTGGTGACCGTTGCATTGCCGGAGGGTAGGGGACGCGATGCGTCGCAGGACCGTGCTGGGAGCACTCACCGTCGGAGCATCGGCCGTCGCCGCCACCGGCACGGCCGCGGCCCTGCCCATCGCCGTGGTGAACCTCGACGACATGCTCTTTCGACTTCCAAGTGCTGCCCCCGCGCCGATCCAGGTCCTGGCCCGCCAGACCGCCGCAGCCCGAAGAGCGTTCACCGCCGCCCGCTACAACGATCTTGCGAGCGGCCTGCCTGGCCTCTTGGCGTCCGCCGCGGCGACCGCCGCGGAGTCGACCGGCCAGGCCCGCCAGCAGGCGAACGCGATCTTGGCCCGCGCCTACGTCACAGCGTCCGAACTCGCGGCCAAGACCCACTCCGACGCCGCGTGGGTCGCCGCCGACCGCGCCCTGACCACCGCCCGGGCGAGCGGCCTGCCCATTCCCGTCGGTGAAGCCGTCCGCGTCCCGGCCATCACCATGCGCCGGTCCGGGAACTGCGCCTCAGCCGTTCGCTTCCTCACCACCGAGGCCGCCGCACTCGACCCCACCACCGAACGCACCGGGGCGGTGCGCACCACCCTGCTCCTCACCGCCGCTTACTCCGCCGCCGCCGGAAGCGACCGCGCCAGCTCACTCGATCCGCTGGGCGAGGCCGACGAGATCATCGAACGCCGGCCCCACACCCCCAACGGACTGTTCACCGTCGAGGCCACCAAGACGATGTCCGCGCTCTACCGCATCGGGGTCCACACCACCCTCGGTACCCCGGACGAAGGCGTACAGATCGTGCAAGGCCTCAACATCAGCCTGTTGACCACCCCCGAGCGCCGAGCCCGTGCCTGGACCGACATCGCCCGCATGTGGCACGCCCTCGGCAACAGCGAGCAGGCGTTCACCGCGCTGCGCCGCGTCGAGGAAGAGGCCGCGCAAGAAGTCCGCCGCCCAGCACTACGAGCGCTGACGACAAGCCTGCTTTACAGCCCGACCCGCGTCACGGGCCTTCGGGACTTCGCCGTCCGGACCGGCGCCGTCCCCGCCTAAACCACCCCACCCCGCCCCGCCTTGAAGGCGCCGTTCGGGTACTCGCTCACGGCGCAGCGAACCAGGCCGCCGCCTCTCCCTTCTCCACGATCGCGATGATCCCGCATGCGGTCACTCATGGCCGGGAGGGCGTCCAGCGCGAACCAGCCGACCTCAACCGACTCGTCATCGCAGATCCGCGGTACCTGCCCTGCGTCGACCGGCCGGCACGCGAACACGAGCTCCAGGTACTGCGCGCGGTGGCCGTTGCCATGGCGTACCGGCGGGACGACGTCACGGCCGCCAAGCGCTCCACCACCACTTGTACGCCGGTCTCCTCCTCCACCTCCCGGATCACCCCGGCCGCCGGTACCTCCCCGGGCTCCAGGATCCCGCTCAACGGTGTCCAAAGCCCCGCAGCGGAACGCCGCTGCAAGAGGACTTGCCGGCGTTCGTCCACGACGACCCCGACCACACCGGGCAGCCACAGCAGGTGATCCGGGCCCACCGCATTGCGTAGGTCTGACACGAAATCAGGAATGAACCCACCCTAGAACGCCCAGCAGAGCCAGCGGCGCACCTTCCCGAGACTCCCCCACGGGAACCGGCCGGCGCCCGGAACGGGGACGGGGGACACCCGCCCATCGAGGCCGACGGCGCCCATCTGCCCGATTCCGGCAGCCTGATCCCGGCCGCGAGCGACCGCGGGGTCTCCCCGATCTCCACCGCGCCGACCCCCCTTCCAGTACCCGCTGGCCGGGCTCGGCCAACGGGTCACACGGCCGGGGAGCGGCCCTTGTAGGTGTAGCTCCGCTAGCCGTGCCCGTCGCGGTACCAGTCCAGCAGCAGCACCCCGCGCCCGTACGCGCCGCTACCAGCACGGTGGCTCAGCGTCGGCGCCGCCACACCCGCCCGCCACTGAACCCCTAACAACTCCAGAACCGCCGTTCACTGGACAGACCCGCGCGCCAGCGCAGCGGCCAACGCCGGCGATGGTCACCACGGCACGGCTGGTGAGTTCACCGGTGAACTCACCGGGCAAGTCGTTGTTGGTCCGTGATGCTGAGAGGCTGACACCGGTGAGCCCACCGGTGAGGACCGCGCCGTTTCGTGGAGTGCATGAACATCCAGCACCCCACGGAAGGCACGTCGATGACTCCCTCTACCGGGCCCGTATCCCGTACGGCCCCCTCGCGGTCGCTGCGCCGCTCACGGCCGGAGACCGTTCCCGTCTGCGGTTCTGTCCCGCGTAGTCAGCGGGTGAGGCGGGCGGCGGTGTGGGCCGCGCTCGCTGCGGGGCCGCTCGCCTTGGCCGTCGCCGTGGTCGCGTCCGCCGCCCCGGGCTCTGCCGCTCAGGCCGCGCCCGCCCCTCGTACCTCCCCCAGCGCCCCGAGCCCGGCCGCCGACCCGGCCGGCACCGCGGCGTTGTTCGTGGAGCTGTGGTTGAGCGCCGACGTGTCGGCGCCCACCAGCCCGGCCGCCACGACCGTGCGCGCGATGGCTCCGGCCGTGGACCTGCCGCGTCGGTCGCGGGTCGAGGCAGCGCCGGAGGGCGTTCGGGTGGTCCCGCTGCGGACCACGGTCACGCGGGAGGGCTGGACGGTGGTCGTCGCCGCGATCCCCGAACGCGCGGCCCCCTCGCCCTCCTCTTCCCCGAGCCCGGCCGCGGCACCGTCCGCTGCCGGCACCCGGTACTTCGCGGTGGCCGGCACTGGCGGTGCGGGCGGCGGGCCGCTGCTCGTGTCCGGGGCTCCGGCGGAGGTCGCATCTCCCGCCACCGCCCCGGAACCCGTCTCGCCGTACACCACGTCCGTGCCCACGAGCCAGGTCCTGGCCACGACGGCCGGTGAGTTCCTGCGGACCTACCTCACCGGGGGTAAGGACGGCGCCGGTTTGGAGCGCTACCTGTCCCCCGGAGTCCGTCTTGCCGCGCCGGTCGGCGCCGGGTACGTGCGGGTCGACGTCGAGGACGTCGTGGCCGACACCGAGCGGGCCGGTGCGAAGGACGTTCCGGCCGATGGGGTGCGGGCGCGGGTCGCGGGTGAGGACCAGGTGGGTACGCGGTGGCCGCTGGTCTACCGGCTGGAGATGATCACGCGGGCGGGCCGGTGGGAAGTCGCCGCCCTGGACGCCGGCTCCGCTCCCTCCGTCTCCCCCGCCCCCTCGGTTTCGGCGGGTGCGCGATGACGGGCACGGTGGTGTTGGCGGGGAAGTTGGACACGTTGGGTGACTCGTTGATCAAGACGGTCACCGATTGGGGTGGTGTCGCGCTGGTCGCGGCCCTGATCATGCTCGTGCTCGTCACGATCGCTCGCCAGATGTCGATGAAGGCCGCCATCGGTGCCGTGCTCGCGATGGTCATCGCGTTGGGCATCTACAAGGCGCGCGAGGGACTCTCGGATTCGGTGTCCGACGAGATCAATCACCCGGCCAACGGCGCCGGCGCCGTAGTCGTCGTGGTCGACGCTCCCCGCCCGGGCACCGGGAGCCTGCTGTGAGCGGGCAGGGCGGCGGGGTGGTCCGCTCGTACACCGGGGCGCGCAGGCACCCGTGGGTGCTGGGCAAGCTCGGCGATTGGACGATGCCGTTCGGCCCGTACACGCCCGCGCAGTTGGTCGTCCTCGGCGGTGGTGCGCTGGTGTTGATCGAGACGTTTTCGTGGTGGTCGTGGGCGGGGCCGGTGCCGGTGGTGGTGTGGCTGGTGTCGGTGTGGGCGGTGCGCGGTGCGCAGATTGCCGGGCAGAGTCCGTTCACGGCGCTGCTCGGCGCGGTGGTGGTGTTGACGCGTCACCCCGCGGGCCGGATCAACGGGCAGGTTGCCCGGGACCGGAGGCCGTCGTATTGGGATGGTCGGTTCGTCATCGAGCCCGCCGCCCCCGCCCCCAGCGTTCTCCCGGCTCCGGCTCCGGTTGTGGGTGGGGTGCGGGTGGTCGCGGTCGCTGGTGTGCGCGCGGCGGGTTCTGGTCTGGATCGGCTGCTGGCTGCTCCGGTCGTGGTGGGGAGGGCAGCCTGATGATGCGTACTCCGATCCGGCATGTTGCTGGGCATTTGTTGTGGCCGCCGTCCGGCGGGGTGTGGGCGGTGTGGCGGGTCGAGCCCCTGGCGGGCGGTTACCTGCCGGTCCAGGTTCGCCAGGAGCTGTTGGGCAGGATCACGTCTTTCGTGCGGTCGATGTCCGGGATGCAGCCGCGGGTGCTCGTGCTGGCCGCGCGCACGGATCCCGGTGAGGTCGCCGAGCGGATGGTCGACGGAGTGGATTGGGAGCGCCTGCCCGAGTGGGCGGAAGTGTGCGCTGCCGGTGTTGATTTGCTGGACGGTCGGGAGATGCACGAGCGGACGGTGTGGCTGGCTGTCCCCCTGCCGGGGACGGCTCGCGGCGCCGGCTCGATGTTCGGTGCACTGTATGCGGAGGCGAGCGCGGTGCTGGGGCTGGCTCCGGTGCCGGTGGCGGAGAGCGAGGTTCGGGCCGCGCGCGAGCAGGCCGAGAAGCTCCAGGTGTCGTTGGGCGGGGGGCTTGGCCTGCGTCCGGCGTCACCGGCGGAGATTGTGTGGATGGTGCAGCACGCCGTTCACCGTGGGTTGGACGAGCCGCTATTGTCGGATGCCGCGGCCAGTCCCCTCTACGGGAGCCGGCTCCGCGAGGGCCAGCTCAGTTCCCCCTCCTATGCGGAGTTGGGTCAGGTGCGTGTGCTGGAGGGCGGCGAGGACCAGGCGCCGGCACCGGTTACCAAGCCCATCTCGTCCTCTCCGAGCTGCCGCCCGCCGTCGCGACGGAAGGCGCCGATGTCCTGGCCCAGCTGGAGGGCCTGCCCTTCCCCGTCGATGTCAGCGTCGACCTGCGGGTGGTGCCCGCGAAGAAGGCCCGCGCCCAGGTCCAGAGCAAGAAGCGCGAACTTGTGGACCAGGCGGGGCAGTACGGGGCGCAGCCGACCGGGATGCCGTACGCGCTGCCGGAGGCCGCCGCCGACCTGGAGGAGCTGGATGCGCGGATGGCGCAGACGGCCGTGGAGGTAGAGGTGCAGTCGGTGACGGTCCTCACGGTGTGGGGGCCGGATGCGGCCACGTGCGACGGCCGGGCCCGAGAGCTGTCCGCGGCGTTGGCCGCCGGGGACTATCGGGTGATTCGGCCGCTCGGCATGCAGCAGGAACTGTTCCTGCTCGGTCTGCCCGGTGGGGTGCGGGCGCCGAAGCTCTCGCAGTTCGCCCAGCACCAGCTCTCGTCAGACTGGGCGGCGTGCGGGGCGTTGACGCTGCCGCGGGTCGGTGACCCGACGGGGATCTTCATCGGTCGTGATCTTGATAGTGGGACGCTGCGTCCGGTCCTGCTCAATCCGGCCGACGCTCCCCAGGTCAACGCGTCCGCGTCGAGCGCGGTCATCGGTGACTTGGGCGCGGGTAAGAGCGTGCTCCAAAAGTTGATCACTGGGGCGGTGGTCGATCGGGGCGGAACGGCCATCGTCATCGACCGCACCCCGGTCCTCGAGTGGGCGACGTTCGCGCGCCGGGCGATGGGGCAGCGGTGCCAAATTGTGGACGCCGCTCAGGCGCAGGTGTCGGTCGATCCGTTGCGGGCGTTCGGTGGGGCGACCGGCGCGCACTACGCCCTGTCGTACCTGACGCTCCAGCTCGGTATTGGGCCGATGACGGCGTCTGGTGCGGTGCTCCACCACGCGGTGGAGCAGGTCAGCGCTGGCCCCGAGCCCTCCATGGGCAAAGTCCTGGACGTGTTGCGGCAGATGGCCGATGGAGAGGGGAGTCGGGCGGACGTTGCGGCCACGATGGCCGACCTGCTGTGCATCGTCGCCGCGAATCCCCTGGCGGCGATGGTTTTCGACCCGGTCCTGCCGGTGGTGAGCTTGGCCGGGGGGCTCAGCGCGGACATGGTGGTGGTCACCACCGCGGGGCTGACCCTGCCCCCGCGCGAGGCCTTCGCCGACGTGGAGGTGCTGCGTCAGCAGCCGCTGGAGGCGTTGATCGGGCGCGCGGTGCTCTACCTCCTGGCCGCGATCGCCCGCCAGGCCGCTTTCACCGACCCGTCCCGGTTCTGCCTGGTCTCCCTGGACGAGGTGTATTGGCTGACGTCGTCCGCCGAGGGCTCCGCGCTCGTTCACGAGATCCTCCACGACGGCCGCAAGCACGGCGCCGGAGTCTTCCTTGGCGCGCACACCCGGCGCGAGTTGGGTCAGGATGCGGGCCTGATCGCCTACCGGTACCTCGCCCGTACCAGCGACCGCGCCAGCGCCGCCGAAGGCCTGCGGTTCTTGGGCCTCGACGGCGATAGCGAGGACCTGATGCGCCTGGTCACCACCGGGCTCTCCCCCGTCGGGCAGGCCGGGCGCGAGGGGGAGATGCTGCTGCGGGACCCGCGGATGCAGGTCGGCCGGATCCAGGTCATCGCGCCCCACGTGCCACGGGTACGCGAAGGTTTGTTCACCACCCCGGGGCGCGCGAACCGTCCCACGGTGGCCGGGGGTGCCCAGTGAGCGCCGCGGTGCTGCGCCGGTTCGACCGCGGCACGCTGCGCGCCGCCGGTTTCGTGCTGCTGATGACCCTGGTGTTCCTGGTGACGAACACAGTGGTGGCCGCGGCGGCGGACGGCACCCCGGCCGGCCCCGGCGGGGGGCTTTTGGCCCCGTTCAACGTGACCACGGCCGAGGGCGGTCGCCTGAACGCCTACGAGCTGGACGCCGACAGCGGCGGCATGCTCGACGTCGTCTCGCAGCTTGAAATCCTGGTGATGTCCGGGCTGTTCTCGTTGGCCCGGCTGCTGGTCGGGATGTGCTGCTGGTTGATCGGTTTCGTGTTCCGTTTCCCGGTCCTGTCGCTGCTGATGGGGCCCTCGCAGCACCTCGCCGACGCCTACCAAGTCCACGTCGTCGACGCCCTCGGGCTGAAGGGCATGGCGCTCGAATGGGGCTTCATCTTCGGATTGAGCCTTCATGCGGGGCCGGGCCGCCAGCGGTTTCGGGCAGATCTGCGCCACGCTGCTGATCGGGGCGCTGGCCGCGAGCGCGTTCGTCCGCCCGGACTACCTGCTCGGCCGGGGCGGGCCGCTCGATGTCACCCATCAGGCCGCCATCGAAGTCGCCTCGATCACGACGAACAGCTACTTCGGCACCGGCACCTCCGACCCGTGCGATCTCGTCACCGGCCCCGGCCGTGACGCGTGCACGACCGCTGATACGCAGATCGCGCGCCCGGTCCAGGACGCGCTCACCGACGCGCTCGTGGTCAAGCCGTACATGTTGTTGATGTACGGGCGCATCCTCGACCCGAAGACCGACCCCGACGCCTACAAAGCCCACCTCGACTGGATCACGACCGACCCCAACAAGGCAGTTGACGCGGGCAAGGCATGCGACGGCATCTACGGGCCTGCCAAGGACATCTGCCACGGAAAGATCAAATCCGAGTACGGCCGGAACTATGCGACGTTGGTCGCGGCGTTGGAGAAGTCCGGGGCGACCGGTAAGGAGGCCGCCGCCTACGCGCGCGAGCCGAGCTGGGACCGCGCGTTCGGCGCGCTCGCGCTGCTGGTGGCCTGCCTGGTCGTCGCCGCGATGGTCGTCTCCATGGCGCTGCTCATGCTCGGCGCCCAAGGCGCCGACGCCGGCGCCGCACCAGTCGTGTGGGTCCTGGCCATGTTGCCCGGAGCCACCCGAACACTGCTGTGGCGGTGGGTCGGAGTCCTGGTGAGCAGCGCCCTGATCACGTTCGCCACCGCCATAGGGCTCCCCCTCTTCGGGATCGCGGCCGGGGCCCTCCTCTCCGCGCCCGGACCAGACGTGATGGTCGAACACCTGCTGCTGCTGGACGCGATGGCGGTCGCGTTCTTCGTGCTGCACAAGCGGATCGCCGGCGCCGCAACCTCGATGGGGCAGCGCATCGCGACGCGGATGCAGTACGCCCGCCTCAGCGGCATGGGACTGCGTGGTGCGGGAGCCGCCCTCTCCCTCACCGGCGGTAGCCCCTTCGGCGCCCGCACCTCACCAGGCCGCGGCCTGCTGGGCGAGGCCCGCGGTGCGCTGCGTATGGGGCTGGCCCCCGTGGCGCTGGCGATGCGTGGTGCGCACGCCGCGCTGATCGGCCCGAAACCCCAGCCCGCAGGGGACCGTCATCCCGCCGCCCGCGCCCTGGCCGGCGCCGGCGGGCGCGCGGCAGCGCAGGGTGAGTTGCAGGTCGACCAGTGGACCGGGGAAGTGCTGCACGACCCGGACACGGACCGGCCCCTGCTCGCGTCCCGCGTCCACGCCAAGGCGTCGCGGTTGCGCGGGTACCGGGTCGCTCACCGTATCGGGCGAGCCGCCTACGGGTCGACCCTCGGTCTGCCCTGGACGCTGCACCGGGCGAAGGGTAGGGCGAGCGAGTTCACCGATGACGCCCGCCAGCAGCTGCGGGTCAGCGTCAACCGGGTCCGCGAGGACGCGGCCGGGTGGGAGCCCGTGGCCACCGGGGCCGCAACCGCGGGACGAGCCGCAGGCCGGACCGTGCGTGACGGCGCGATCGGCGCCGTGATCTACACCGCCGCCGCGCCCACGGCCCGTCCTGCAGGACGCCCGACCCCGCACACCCGCCCCGACCACCCCGCCACCGCACCGACTTCACCACGCCCCGCGCCGTCAACGACCGCAGGGAACCGAGGACGTACCGCGGGTCCCAGTGCCCGCCCCGCTCCCCGGCGCACCCCGACTACCCCGCCCGCGCCGACGCCGACGCCGACGCCGGGGTCGGGGTCGGGGTCGGGGTCCGGGCGCCCCACCACCAGCCAAGCGCGCCCGCGCCCGAGCGCGGGCAGCACGCCGGCCGCGGACGCCCAGGACGCGGCGAACGCCCAGCGGCTCCGCGAGGCAATGCAGCGTCGCCGCCGGACCGTACGCGGCGACCAGGACGGAGGAACCCCATGAGGAAGCGGAAAGCCGGGTGCCTGTTCATCCTGCTGATGTCGCTGGCCGCGTGCTGCACAGCCCCGGTCCTGATGATGGCCGCCGCCGGACAGTCCCAGGGGCAGGGGCAGGTCGACGCCGCCGCGGCCGGGATCCCGGAGCGGATGCTGGCCGCCTACCTCACCGGCGCCGCCCAGGTCACCACGTACTCCCCGGACTGTAAGGGGATGCGCTGGCAGGTCCTCGCGGGCATTGCCCGCGTCGAGTCCGAGCACGCCGCCGGTCACCAGGTCGCCGACAACGGGGACATCACCCCGCCGATCACCGGCCCCCGGCTCGACGGATCCGGTGTCGGAGGCAACACCACCGCCATCCCCGACACCGACGGAGGTGCATGGGACGGAGACAGCGCGTACGAGCGGGCGGTGGGCCCCTTCCAGTTCCTCCCGGAGACCTTCCGCGCCTACGGGCGGGACGCCAACGGGGACGGCGTGATCTCCCCCCACAACGCGGACGACGAGGCCCTCGCCGCGGCGATCTACCTGTGCGGGAACGGGCGCGACCTCACCGACCGAGAGCAGCTGCGCGCGGCGATCCACACCTACAACCTGTCGTGGGCGTACGTGGACGACGTGGTCAGCGGTATCGACCGCTACGACGCCCTCGGCCCCGCCTCCAGCACGCCCACCGGCAGCGCGGGGACGGTCATCCAGGCCGCGCTGGCCCAGATCGGCATCCCCTACTCCTGGGGCGGTGGCGGCCCCGAAGGCCCGTCCACCGGAATCTGCTGCTCGCCCCGAGGGCAGGACGGGGGCACCGTGGTGGGATTCGACTGCTCGGGCCTCACCCAGTACGCGTACGCCAAGGCCGGCATCAACTTGCCGCGGACCGCCGCCGAGCAAGCCGGAGCCGGAAAGCGCATCCCGGCCGCGGCCGGGTACGAGGCACTACAACCCGGTGACCTCATCTTTTACGGGTACGACCCCACCTCGAACTCCACGATCCACCACGTCGGGATCTATCTCGGCGACGGAAAGATGATCAACGCTCCCCGGCCCGGCCGGTCGGTGAGTATCGACCCGGTCACCTCGATGCCCGACTACGCGGGCGGGGCGAGGCTGCTGTGAGCGCCCCGTGGTGGAGCGGTGGCCGCCTGCTCGCCGCCGCCCTCGCCCTCACCGCCGCCGGCACCCTGGCCACCCTCGCCGGACTCCACCACAACACCCCCGCCCCCACCCCCGCAGCGACGACCACCCAACCGGTACCACGAGGGCAAGCGCACAGCTCGTCCGCTGCACCCGCACCCGCCACGACGCCGCCGGCACCGGCGACCGCCGGGCCCCAAGCCAGCCCCAGCCCCGACCCCGGCCGTCGCACGGACACACCGTCACCGGCCGCGCGAAGCGCCCGCGGTGAACTCCCGCCGCCGGAGTCCGGCCCCGCAGCCGACCCGATCATCCAGCAAACCCTGGACCGCTCCAGCACCCCCAACCTCCCGGCCAGCGACGAACGCGCGCTGCTGGACGCAGGTCGCGCCGCGTGGCTGGTGGAGACCTCCCGGTATACGCGGGTGCGGATCCAGGCCGTCACCGCGCGCCGCGAGCCCGGCCCCGAAGGCAGCGCGGTGCGGGCGGTGGTGCGGCTGGTGTGGGCTGGCGCCGACCCCGCCGGCACCTTCCTGGACGGCCGCCCGGCCACCCTCACCTACGTACAGAACGGACAGCAATGGACTCGCGCTTGAGCATCCTGACCAGCGTGCCCGGCCACCTGCGCACCGCCGTAGACGCCGTGGCCACGGCGACGCAGTGGGTGGTGGTGAACTCCTGGTGGTTGGCCCTGGTGGCCGCCAGCGTCTGGACGGGGTGGGAGTACCTGATCCGGTGGGGCGCCCGTCGCGCCCTCGCGCAGCGCACCCGGCTTGAGCTGGTCCCCGGCCCGGGGTTCGCGCCGGACCGTGAACAGATTTGGCGCCAGGGCATGCAGCTGGTGAGGGCAGCGGGGTCCGGTCCGTGGTGGACGCCGCGCCGCGCCCGCTCGGTACGGGTACGGCTGAGCGCCGACGGGGTGAACCCGCTCTCGTACCGGATCGAGGCCCCCGCCAGCGCGCACGCCCTCCTGGCCCAAACGGCGTTCGGGTCAAAGGTCACCGTCCGCCAGGCGCCGCCGAGCCCGATGGTGCACCGGCCGCACGTGGTGCGGGCGGTGCTGAGCCTGCACGGCGATCCCGGATCCCGGCTCCGCGACGTGCCGCTCGACCCGGATCCGCTCCAACCGTTCCTGGACGCGGTCAGCGACCTACGGGGGGAGCTGGGCGACCTCGCCGAGGTGTGCGTCGACTTCTCCCCCGCGTCCCGATGGGGGCTCGCGGTACGCCGCACAGTGGCGATGCGCCGGGACCGAGAGCGCTCACGGCGCGAAGCCCAGCGTGATGCACGGTGGTTGAGCCGCGAGAGCGACAGCGGCGGGTTCTCCTCGCTGCTGGAGGGGTTGCAGGGTCCCTCGCAGGGGCGGGGCGCAGGCGGGCGGATGGTGATGTCCCCGCAGCCGCGGCGCGCCGGTCGGGAGAAGGTGTTGGGGAAGCTCTTGCACACGCCCGGGGTGGTGCGGGTGCAGATCCTGGTCCGCTGCGCGTCCCAGGAGGCCGACCGGGCCCAGCAGCGCCTTGCCCGGATCAGTGCGGCGATGGACGTCTACGCCGGCCCGTCGCGGTTGACGTCGCTCGGCTGGTCGCTCGGGCCGTTGCGGTTCGGGCCGGACCGCAGGCCGTGGCGGGGCCGGTTCGAGGAGCAGTGGGCCCGCGCGTTGATGCGGCCCGCGCGCGGCGGGTGGGCGCACATCGAGGAACTCGCCGGGTTCCTCAAACCCGTCACCGCCGGCTCCCGCGTGCCCGTGCTGGAGAACGAGGTGCCCACCTATACGACGGGGGGCGATCTCCTTCCGGTGGGGTGGTACCGCGGTCCGGACGGCCGTGAACGACTCCTCGCCGTCCCCGAGGACGACATGCTCTTCGAGGTCCAGTCGGGTAAGGCGGGGTGGGGCAAGACGACCCGGGCCGAGGTCCAGGCCGTGGCCAGCGCGCACAACGGGCGCGGCATCGCGTTCGTGGACCCGCACGGGGACTCCTTCGCCGATGCTGCTCCCTACCTCGCCCACGAGGACCTGATCAAGCGCGTCGCTCTGATCGATTTGACCGTGCGCGCCGATAGCGACCGCCTCGCCAGCTGGAACCTGTTGGACATGAGCGAGCAGCGCCCGCAGCACGAGGTGTGCGCCGCGGTGGTCGAGGGCTTCGCCGGGCCCCTGGGGTGGGACGACGCCAGCGCGCCGCGCGCGCTGACGATCCTGACGAAGGCCGTCGACGCGCTGCTGAGCGTCAACGTCCAGGTGGTGGCCGCCCAGATGCCGCGGGTGCAGGCCTCGATCTTCCAGGTCGGCGCGCTCACCCCAACGAGCCGAAGTCAGTAACGCCCCCTTCGTCCGGGCGTCAGCCCGCAGGGGGCGCAGCGCAGTAGGGTGCGGTCATGTTCATTGCTGCTGTCTCGCCCCGTTCCACCGGAAAGACCACGGCCATTTGGTGGCTGCTCCATGCCCTCCGCGAGCGCGGGTACGACGTCAAGGGGTTCGACGCGGACGAGTCCAAGCAGCTCTACCGGTGGTGGCAGGCCAGCGACCAGCAGTTCGACGTGACCAGGCTGGCGGACAGCCGCTTCCACGAAGAGGCCCCGGGCAAGCTGCCGGACGGGCACATCGGCGCGATTGACTGTGGTCACCTCGAAAACCACGCCGGAATCGGGTACTCGGTGCTGCGCATCGCGGACCTGGTCATCGTCGTATGCGCGGCGACCAACGGCGACGTCGAGCGCATGGAAGAACTTCCGATGGACGGATTCCTTGACCTGGCGTGGGCAAAGAAGAAGGATCCGGCCGCGCCCCGACCCAGGGAATGGGTGCTGCTGGTCCGTGTGCAGCCCGGTACCCGCACGGCGCCGGAGGGCATCCGCAAGGGGCTGGTGGATGAGGGCTGGAACGTCTTCACCACGATGATCCCGTCCGTCCAGAAGTACGCAGCCACCGGCGAGGGAATGCCGGTCCACGCGGCCGGCTCCCACTTCGACGAGCTGGTGACGGAGATGGAGCAGCGGGGGCTGATCAGCAAGTGAGTAAGGGCCCTACTCCCGAAGAGCTGCGCGCGCGCAGGAAGCTCCGCAGGCAGCAGGAACAGGCCGGGGGGAGCGTGGCGACTCTGACCGAGAGCGACGTGGCCCAGGGCCGGCCGCAACCGATGATCAGGTTCGATCAGCTTCCGGCCGCAGTGGACTCCCCCGGCGCCCAAGGACCGCTCACCGCGGACGAAGAGGAAGCGTGGGAGCTTTGTTCCCGCGCTTTCGTCCAGTACAAGGAAGCTTGGTTCGTCGCGGCTGGCGCGCTGGACATCTCGCTGCGGGGCCGGCTGTGGCGGCGGGACTACGACACCGCCGAGGCATTCATTCGGCACGTGGCGGACATGTCGACGTCGAACGCGTACCGACAGATTGCGGGGGCGCGTATCGCGGCACTGCTGGCCGAGCCGCCGCGCCTCGAACTCGAACTCGAACCGAACGCCGAGTCCCGCATGCGGGACTCAGACCACGTGCAGACGTACGTGATCAGCCAGCGAGCAGCCGAGAGCTTGACCCCCATCCGCGAGGACTACGGGGACGACGCCGCCGCCGAGGCGTACCGGACGGTGGCCGAGGCGACCGCCCGCGACAAGGTCAGCCAGAAGACCATGACGGGCGTCGTCAAGCAGTTCCCCCGCCGGGCCGCGGAAGAGCTGGACGCCAAGCAGCGACGCGAACGTATCCGTGAACTAGCGGTGCAGCAGGCCGCAGCCGAGGCCGTTTCCAAGGCGCAGCCGACCCAGCAGCCGGGGCCGGTAGCTGCGTTCGCCGCGCGCGTGGCCACCGTCAAGGCGTTCGCCGCCACGACGGACGGGTTGGCGGAGGCCTACACGGCCGCCGCCGAGGCGGACCCCGCGGAAGCAAAACGCCTCGCAGTGCAGTTGCGGGATCATCTGACAGTGGTGGTCGACAACCTCCCGGACGTCTAGGGCGTGTTTCGAAAGTCGCGCCGGGCGCCCGAAGGGCGCGGCTCGCGGCGTCTGGTGCCGTGCATCGCAAGGCGGAGGAATGCCCGCCTACTGGACGTAATCGGGCGTTCCGACAACGCCGCGAGGTGCGGTGCCAGGCGTCGCGAGCCCGGGGGCACCTCCCAGCGGTAGCTGGGGGAGGGACTTTCGAAACACGCCCTAGGTCCACCGCTCGCCCAGCCGTCTGAAACGGTGAGTCCCGCATGCGGGACTCACCGTTCTATTTCATTCGAACGATCTGTCCCGCATGCGGGACTCGTGCGGGACGCTGCTCCGAGGCGAAGGCGCCTCGGGGGGCAAGGTCCGCCGCGTAGACGGTCGCGAGCCTTCCGGCCAGGGAACGGCGGCGGGCCGTCGCGGCCATGCCGGCCAGCGTTCCCACGGGGCAGTTTCAGACAGCTCTCGTGACCCGGATGCAGCGGAGCGCGACGACCGCGACAAGGCCGGCGAGTACCTTGGGCACTGCGGGGTCCAGGCAGAGCAGGTAGTACAGGGTTCCCGCGACGACGGCGTTGGCGGGGGCCGGGCACGTCCACTTCACGCTGATGCCCTGCCAGGGGTGTGATTCCATGACGGAGTCCTTCCTTGTTCATGCAGATCGGGGTTGGGACGTCATCGGAGGCCGCCCTTGCCCGGGCGGCCTCCGTCGTTATGCAGGACAGTACGTCTCTTCACCGAGCCGCTCCGCCATGGGGAACGCCCGTCAGCCAAGGTTCAGAACCACGCTTCGGACCCGGGACTTTCAAGGATCCTTGGAGCGCTCTGAACTGGCGTTTCCCTCGCTTTTCATTTCCGCAGACGGCGAGTCAGTATCTTCTCCGCGACCACCATTTGCCCGCAATGTGCTCCGTAGGGGCGCAGTTGGGCAGTCCCAGACACTTCGCCGTCGGACCGGCGTGCCGAAAATCGCCCTCTAGGGGTCCGAAGGCAAGCAGCCCGCAGGGGGACGTACGGTAGAACGGGGCGGGGCCCACGGCGATTCGAGCGCCGTGGGCCCCGCTTGTGGTTCGCCGTCTGGTCAGCCGCGGTACCCGTCCACGATCAGGGCTTCGGCGGCGTCGCGGCGCTCACCGGCGACAGTCCGACCGACCCCGAGAGCGTCACCGATCGCCTCCAGGCTCACGGCGTACTTGTCCGGACGTTCCGGTGCCTGACCGGGCGGGACCATCGTGTGCGCGGACAAGATCATCCGCGCCACCTTGCGTTCCGCCCGCTCCCGCACACCGAGCCTGGCCACATCCTCAGCCTCCAGCGCGGTGACCTCAGCAACGGCCAGGGCCGTCCGGTGCTCCGCCGCACGCAACTCCGATGCCGCCGCTGCCTCCTCGGACAGACGGACTTTCTCCAGTCGCTCCGCCGCAGTCTCCCGCAGTTCCGCCGCCCGTTCGCCGTCCTCGGCGGCACGCCGCTCCAGCGCCGCGGCATCCCCCGCAATCACCGCCGCACGCTGACGGTCTTCCGCCGCACTCCGCGCCGCCGCGTCCACCCGGGCGATCGCTTCCGCCTCCACCGCCGTTCGCTCCGCCACTTCCTCCCGCTCCGCCGTCCGCTCCGCCACATCCACTGAGCGTTCCGCCGAGCGGCGATCCGATTCCGCCGTCAGCTGCGCGGTGACCGCCAGCGTCTCCGCCTAAGGGCTGACTCTGTCGGGGATCTTGGGGCCATCGAGGTCAGGTGCCCAAGGTTCGCCATGACTTCGGCCGGGGCATCTCGCGCCGGTCGAGGTAGTTCTGGAAAGCAGTCGGTCGGCGAGGTACTGGTACTTCCTCGGTTGATGGCAGTCCGCTGAGGCGCTCGATGTTGACGGCGATGGCCGTCAAGACGTGCTGGATGTGGGCTTTCCCCTGTCCCCGGTAGCGGCAGCGCCGCATGCCGTGTCCGTGGGCGAACTCGTTGACCGTGCCCTCCACCCCGGAGCGGACCGCGTAGCGGGCCTTCCACTCGGGAGTCTGTTGCTCGGCACGGACCCGGAGTTGCAGGTCGCGGAGCTCTCTCGGGGGAAAGCCCACGGTGCGGACGTTGTCGGCGGTGCTGGTGCACTGGGTGCGAACGGGGCAGGGGCGGCACTGGCTCTTGGTGAACCTGGCCACGATCAGCGGGGCCGCGGTGGGCGAGGAGGTTGGATAGGGACCGTGCCAGCCCGCGCTGACCTGGCCTTGAGGGCAGGTGACCTGCTGTTTGTCGTAGTCGATGTGGAAGTCGTCCCGGGCGAACCCCTTGCCCTGGCGATGCTGCCGGGTGGGGTTGGCCGGCAGCGGTCCGGTGACGGTGACCTGGTGTTCACGGGCTGCTTGCTCCAGGTGGGGCAGGGAGGTGTAGCCGGCGTCGACCAGATGCTCGGCGGGCAGCAGCCCGCGGCGGGCCAGACGGGTATGGATGCCGGGCAGGACCTGGCTGTCGTGGGTGGTGGCCGCAGTGGTGACCACGTCCGTGATCACGTTGGGCCCGCCGAGAGCACAGGTCTCGGTCAAATGAGCGGCGAATCCCTTCCAGCTGATGATGTGTCCGTGGCGTGCGTAGCGGGCCGAGGTGTCGTAGGGCGAAACGATCGCCCGGGACGAGGGCGGCAGCCCGGGCCCGCCCTCCTTCTCGGCGGTGCGCCAGCGCAGGTTCCCAGCAGCGTCACGGTCGTAGTTCTGCACCATGATCTGGCGCAGGGCCTGGATGCGCGGGCCGGACGTGCGGTCTGTTCCGTGCCGGTAGAGGTGTTCCAGGAGCCGCAGGGCGTCGTTGCCGGTGGCGACAATTCTGGTCTTGGGCTTGGTGGGGTTCTTGCCCAGGCGGACCGGCCGGCCGTAGCGGCGTCCCCAGTCCTCATCGACCAGCTCGTCCAGCAGGTGAGGGGAGATGCCGGCGACTTCTTCCAGGGCGGCGCGGACCGCCTCGGTGATCAGCTCCAGGCGGGTCAGGTCACGCACCGCGGCCAGGACGTGAGTGGAGTCGGTGCGCTGGGTGGTGCGCTCGTGGACCAGGCCGGCCTCCTTGAGGCGGGCGAGCACAAGGTCGAGGAGGCGGTCAGCACGGTCCCCTTCGGCAAGACGATCGCGGAAGTCGGCCAGCACGCTGTGATGGAACCCGGGATCGTCCAGCTCCATGGCCATCGCGTACTTGAAGTCGATGCGGCAGCGGACGGCCTCGGCAGCCTGCCGGTCCGACAGGCCGAGCAGGAACTGCAGCACACAGACGGTGGCCAGCTGAGCAGGCGAAAGGCCCGGGCGCCCGTCACGCGGGTACCAGTCCGCGAAGTCCTCATCACGCCACAGACCATTGAGCCGGTCTCTCACCCACATCGCCGTGGTGCCAGACGGATTGCTCCCCCGCGCGATCTGCGCGGTCAGAGAGGGGACTTGCTCACCGGAACGGGGACGGAGGGACAACGAGCACCTCGACGACTTCATGGGCCACTGGAACAACCCGAGCATGACCGTTGATCATGCTCCCGCACCGAAGAACTCCAAGATCCCCGACAGAGTCAAGCTGAGTACCTGTGTTGGGTCCTTACATGACAAGTCGAGTGGTCTGTTGATGCAGTTCAGGGGCTTGTCGCTTCGGGTGGATCCGCCCGAAGTGATGGCTTGGCCGCGGGTACCGTCCGCCGTACGGTGGTCGTATGGGCAGGGACGGGGTGCCCCGGCTGCGTCTGGTCGTCGTCGCGGTCGACGGGGGCGGGCCGCGGTTGTGCCGGGGGTGTGGTGGGCCGTTGATGCCGTCGGTGAAGTCGACGGCGGTGTTCTGTGAGACCGCGTGTCGTTCGAGGCACTGGCGGCGGATGCGGCGGGCGAGGGCTCGGACCGAGGCGGTGAAGGCCGGCGTGACGGCTGAGTGCCCGCAGTGCGGGGCGTCGTGGATGGTCGGGGTCGACCGTCCGGTCTCGACGGTGTACTGCTCTCCCGCCTGCCGCAAACGGTCCTGGCACGTGCGGCGCGCGCGGCCGGGCGGGGTGTGAGCCCGCGCGTCTGGTGGAGGCGGGGCTGCTTCGGGCGCCGGGTCCGTACGCCCTTGGCTGCCGGGAGAGGTGGTCGGATGGTGCGAAGTGACGTGCTTCTAGGGCGAGTTGGCGGCGCATACGGGTGTCGCACCTGGGGCTCGTGGGGGTGGTGTCCGGATGACCGGGATGGTCGGCAGTGTGACCCGGCAGCGCTATGACGAGCTGGTCGAGCTGGGGCGGGACTGGGTCGAGACGATGAGCAGCGTCCAGTGGCGGTTGGGGGACGCGGCCGTGGAGATCGAGCCGATGCGTTCCTACGGGGGTGTCAACCCGTCGGGGAGCGATGAGTTGTTCACGGTGAGCGAGGCGATCCGGATGTTCGCGGAGGACGTTGGCCTGGCGTATTCGACGGTCCGGGACTACCGGTGGGTGACGTCGCGCTGGCCGAAGGAGCATCGGCGGGCGGACGTCTCCCACACCATCCACAAGATCCTCGCCTCCATACCTGACGAGCGGGAACGGTTCGAGGCGGTGGACAATCCTCCGCCCAGTCCTCGCGGCGGGCCCGCGCGCTGGACGCGTGACAGCGCGAAGCGGATCGTCGGCTGGAAGGTCGACACCCCCGAGAGCGTTCAGGAGAAGGTGGACGCGATCCACGACCTGGCTGACGACGATCAGGTGGCCGCGCGGGTGGTCACCGACTTCCTGCGCCGCCCGACGGTCGCCTCGAAGGCGATGTCCGACGGCACGGCCAGGCACGCCGTGAACGAGGCGCAGTTCGACCAGTTCCGCCAGCAGGTCCAGTACGGGCAGCAGGAAGCCGCGCCGCAGCTGGATCAGCTGCGGCGGATGGAGCACACGACCCAGTTCATGGAGTTGGTCGCCCTGTGCACGCAGTTCGCCGTCACCGCCGGCAGGGTCGTGCCGAACCTGCGGGGCGAGCCCTACGACGACGCCGAGCGCGAGACGATCCTGCGGGGTCTTGCGCGGGTGCGGGCGTCGGCGGACTGGATCGAGAACGCGGTCACCCGCGGCGAGGTCGATCTGGACGAGCAGCTTCAGAAGCTGCTGAAGGGGTCGGGCGAGTAGCGATGGGGCGGGGCGTTCCCGCTCACGTCCACGCCGAAGCCATCCTTTCCGCGCTGCTGGAGGCCCGTCCCGCCGGCTTGAGCGTCCTGCAGCTGATGGTGGCCACCGAGCGCACCCGCGCGCAGGTCCACACTGGGCTCGCGCACCTGCGCCTGGTGGCCGCGGCGAAGGGGCTTGCGCCGGTGACCTGGGACAAGACGTGGGGCTACCGGATGCTGGACGACGCGCCGGAGGTCTGGATCGGCTACGAGCGGGCGTTCTTCGAGTCCGTCCACCACCGGGTCGCCAACTTCATCGCCGGGATCCTCCTGCCGCACCAGAAGAAGAAGCCCGACGACCCCTACATCCGCACGGTCATGGCGCAGATGGGCGCGATCGAGTCCACCCTGCACCTCCTCGCCAACCTGGAGTAACCCCCACGAATGGGCGACGGGCCGCGACCGCGCAGCAGTTGGCTCCCCGTTCAGGTCGCGGCCCGGCGCCTTGTCATGCCACTGCCCCGCTACCGCTACCCCTCCGACACCAGCGACCTCGAATGGGCCCTCCTGGAACGGCTCCTGCCCACTCCCGCCTGCCAGACCCCCAAGGGCGGGGCTCCTGAGAAGTGGCCTCGCCGACGCGTGGTCGATGCCATCCGCTACATCACCGACAACGGGGCAAAGTGGAGGGCGCTGCCCGCCGACTTCGGCATCCCGTGGCGCACCGTGTTCGGCTACTTCGCCCGCTGGGCGAAGGCAGGCGCCCTCAAACGGATCCTTGACCAGTTGCGTCGGCGGTTGCGGCTGCGCCGTCGCCGTTGCGCCTGGCCGGTCCGGGTGATCGTGGACTCTCAGTCCGTCAAAGGCGCGGAGACCGTGTCGACCGCGACACGCGGCTACGACGCGAACAAGCATATAAATGGGCGGAAGCGGCATCTCATCGTTGACCAGGACGGCCTCCTCGTCGACCTGCTCGTCACGCCCGCCGACGTCCAGGACCGCGACGCGGCCCGCATCCTGCTCGCCCGCCTCCACGCCGAACACCCCGAAATCGTCCTGGTCTGGGCGGACAACGGCTACGGCGGCGAGGAGTTCCACGCCTGGGCCCAGGACACAGGGCTGATTCAAAGTCGTCGGTGGTTCACATCGCCGCTGGTCAGCGAGCTGTGCCTTGGGGTGACGCAGTCATCGACTGATAGCTCGTCAGCTTCTCCTCGTACGCGCGCGGTTCTCCTACCTGCGACGACGCCCTCACGCCCGACCCTCTTGTCATGTTCAGGTCTCGATTGCCCTCGGCTATGAATCAGCCCTGGCCCAGGACACCCTCGGCATCACCATCAAGGTCGTCTCCCGGCCCAGGGACGCCAAGGGCTTCGTCCTGCTGCCGAAGAGGTGGGTTGTTGAACGGTCGAATTCGTGGACGATGCGGGCCCGCCGCAACGCGAGGGACTACGAACGCCTGATGTCCCACGCGGAAGCCCACATCCAGTGGGCCTTCATCACCCTCATGTCCCGGCGCCTGGCCCACCCCCGTCCCCAGACCGAGGCATTGCCGGACACTCTCGCAACCGCCTGAAGGCCAAGGTGTCGCCATTGCCGTTCGGAACGGCGTCCATCGACGCCCAACCGAACGGCAAACGGGAACACCACAACCCTCCCACGCCCGTGACCTGCGAAAAGAGGATGTGACACAGCTTCTCACGGGCTGGATCCGCCTGACTGGCCGTCAGGTAGTGGTTGTGTGGCTTCAAGGCGCATGCCTCTGACCAGCAGTGATGTAATCGGGCATGGACTTTGAATTGGCCCTGCAGAAAAACGTCGTGACCTGTCACCACCAAAAGCGCGGCAAGTCTGTTACCGCAACAACTCTGAGCTCATCACCAGCACTCATGACGAGCCGGTTCTGAAAGCTGTCCGGCAAATTGTGGCGCAAATACCTTTTCTAGAATCACACAAAAATCTACAGCGAAGCGACAGTTGCCTTCCACTTGTCACCATCCACAGTGATCGCGAACGCTTTATCAGGCTTCCAGGTTTTTGTCATCGAGGCTCCGGTAATTCCAATGCCGTCAGTAACAGAGTGCATGATATTCTGCGATTCACTTACTCCGCACATCTCGAGGAAGCTTGACAGTGTTAGGGGATTTTTCTGCTTCCAGGTGGCAGATATTTTCTCCTTGTCGCCCGCCTCTGCCTTAAAGTTAAATGTGACAGACTGAGATTCGCCATGACGGTCGCGGTAAGGCCAGTAAACCTTGCCGTCGAATACTTTATCTGTGGAAACCGCCTCTTTTTCCTGGGTAATATCGAAGGTTATCTGAACATTCGCATAGGATCCGGAAACTTCCAATAGGCCGTCCAGGGACATTTTAAGCGATTTTTTGGTGTAATTATACCAAACGGAGGCTTGATCGATCTCCATATGTGAAACAATTTCAGGCAGCTCAACGCCATGATGAGAAGAAAGCCAGCCTCTTAGATCTGCTAGTTTAATTTCGTAGGCCCTTCCCCCGAAGACCCAATCATCCTCAACTTTCCGCGCGCATAAAGAGACATCCACCTGCCCAATCTTGAACGCTGCTATCACAGCGCCCGTCACCATTCTTTTATCGCCATCTGGATACGTTGCAACTTCTAGCATGATCTCTTTTAATTCCGCCCCTTTAAAGAGCGCCCAGCTCGTATTTATGCCCAGATACGCAGCGTACGCCTTGTTCTTTATGTCGACATCGAGTTCAATATACTCCAGCCCTCTCTCAACAGATGGGAGGTTCAGGCCTTGGAACTCTTTAGCATCTAGTCTATGTTCTAGTGCATCCTTCTTTGATGCTGTGCCGTAGAATCTACGGGCCATGACATCGCCTCTTGCGAAAACTTTGAAGGACCCGACTTCCGCATTGGCGCTGAATGCTAGGCCAAATGAATCACCCTCCTTCTGCGGGAGTGAAGCAGCAAAGGAAACTTCCCTGAGCAGTACCTTCGAAGCCCCTAGACCGAACTCAAAGTCAGTATCGATTGTAATTATGAAAGTGGCGGCGCTGAGTGCCCCCTTGTACATGTCCAGCTTTCCTTTAATATATCGCAGGCGAATTTTTCGCTCGCCTGCCCTTTTAGTGGCTGCTTTATCAAATTCGTCAGGCAGGGAAACACTGCCTGCAGCTAACGTATGTTCACCCATGAACGGCAAGTGCGCAATGCTGTTTAAGGAATCGATAAGTACCCCATCAGTCCCAAACTGCACAGCCATGTTGAGTGAATGACTGTCGGGGTCTGGACGCAGAGTTACTTCGTATTCTTCTTCGCGCTTATCAATTTTGAACTTTTTACTGGCCGTCATTGAAACAACATGTTCCATGTTGTCGAACGGCCCGCGTTTCACTTCAAATAGAATCGAGGGAGAGCTAAACCCAAGCTCGTGCATTTTGTCGTACTTCTTTATGTCTTCCTTGGGTAGCATCCTTTTGTTCATTTTCTCAGTGCTCTCCACCTGAAGAGAAAATTCGTTATAGCTGGTGTAATGCTCATCAAATACGAACTTCAGCTTGGACTTTAGCTTGTCTGCTGAAAGGTCAGGAAAACTGTGCTTACCGCTTATGGTGAGCTTTGCTGTATCCTTTTCTGCGCTTTGGTCAAATGTAAATTTTTTGATGTTCCCAAGAATCTTAAAGAGGGCGTCTGCCCCATCGCTCTTCAGTTCTTCTGAGGAAAAAGAGATGGTCTCTTTCGATTCCTTCATTCGGTTTAGCAAATCTGCCTTCTTCAGGACCATAGTGACTCCTAAATCGTTTCAACGGGCTCCGGAATGAACAGTAGATCGCTGACAAGGGGCAGTCGATCATCTGGTGAACTCGGAGCCTTTACCTTTCGATCTTTGTCGCGCAACGTCTCGTCAAGCTTCTGTATCACATAACTTTTGCATAATTTAAACTCACCAACACGTTCGTCAAGCTCTGCGGCGTCGTATACTTTTTTGATTACTTCACTGCTATCGCATATCTCTTTCACCACAGGGACCATATCTGTGGCTCCTTTGTATAGCCCTTCCCTTCCAACAAAAGCTACGACATCCAAAAATGTACGTCTTTTCTGCGAATAAACAGTAAAGTGTCCGCCTGTGGAGCTTAGTGAACTTTTATCCTCCTCGCTTGACTTGGCGCTTGCGAATCCTGGAGCTCCCTCCTCATATTCTCCTTCCCTGGATTCCCGAGCTAAAGCCTTTATGACTTTTGTGTCCCAGTTGGCCGGAGTGCTGTCGCGCATTATTTCGGTAATTTCCTTCTTTTTCGGAGTGCTGTGCTCTATGAAATATCCACCCCAGCCGTAAGCAGAGTGGAGCTTCTTCAGTATCCGGACAGGTTCGCCGATTTTTTCTGCCCACGCGGCTCCTACACCGACAGGCCCGGGAATCATCTTTAAGAGAGTGTAAATAGGTTTAATTGTATACGACTCGATTTCCAACGCTATGTTCCAGTATTTAAGATGGGAAGCCTGCCACTTATCGTAATTATAAAGATCGCCCCAATAGCCGCTAGCGTGTCCATCTCGAGGGTTTCCGTACGGATTCCTGGTGCCGATTTTATTTTCTTTTGCCAGAAAATCTGGCTTAACGTAAAGCATCCTCATGCCATAGTCTTTTACCCCGGCTATATCTGCACTGTCGCGTTGCGGGTATCCTGATGCTTTGGCGAAGTCGCGCTCATTATATTTGAAAGCTGACTTCCGGGCCTCACGAAGCTTGTCCCATATCTCCGAACTTCCACCAGCTGATTTGACTCCCTGTCCAAACTTCTGTGCAAGGTCAGCAGACTGTGTGAACTGAGGTACCTCTTCAAGAATGGTGCGGCAAAGTGCCGATATTCCACTTCCGAGAAATATGTCACGCAGGCCAGTCTTGTGCCCCAGTGCCAGCGCACTTGACACTGTCGTTTTATAAAGGCAGAACTTATCTAGGCGGGTAGTGAGAGGAACTTCGACCACGGTTGAGTCATGGGCTCCAGCTAGCATATGAATACCGTGTACTAGCAGGTTGCACAACATTGCAGCAGGCGGCCATAGCTCGTTTTTTCCTATCTGCAATAAGACCGGGAAAGGCATACCGATAATTACCGGAGTGCCATACCCGTTAGCGGCTAGCTCCGGGTCGTACGGGGCAGCGACGATGTCTCTCACGTCCGGACCTGAGTCAAATATGAGCACTCGGAGATCTTCGAGCGGTTTACGGATTTCCCCACCAGTTACAGCATCTGACTTGACTTTATTCCAGTCGCTAAAGTGTTGGCGACTATTCGGCATATCTGCAAGGGATCTAGTGAACGAGTAGGGAACGTATTCCGTCGCCCCTGACCGTTTGTTGAAAACATTAAAGAAGTCTTTGTTGTCTTCTTTTTCAGGGTCAAATCTTCCGGGAATTGGAATTAGCTTTGGAATTGCCTTTAATATCTTCTCCCCTACCTGCGGCTCTTCTCCGATTTCTTTTATCAGAAGTGCTATGTAGTCGACAAAATTCATCCCATTTAGACTGTTTTCCTTTCCTGTTTTAGGAATTGCCGTCCTGGGGATGTGATTTCCGAATTTTCGCTTATTCTTCTCGTAATCTGATTTTACCTCATCTTTCTGGCCCTCGAGATTGGCTAAGTCAGTAGAAAATCGCAGAAATCGCATTCTGAGTTTCTCAATTGCGTCAACTTCCGGTGCCGATACTCCTTCTTTCCTCCAGTACCTGGACCTGCGAAGCAACATTTGAGCGACGTGCTCATCGACTACCCCGATCCCATCGCTTACGATATGCGCCGTTTTGGTAAGGTACTTGTAATCAGTTTTATCGTCCATACATGTCAGCAACACTTCTTGAGTTTTAAACTTTCCCGCAACTCCGTTTTTCATTTTTAACTCCCTTTTGACTGCTATAGTCCGCATTAGGTCACTTGCTTATGCTGAAATTAAAATGTCTCTACAGAAAGTTGTGCACGTCGTACCGCTGGTGCATAATCATCTGAAACTTTCCGCCTCGTCCAAGTAATTCGTAAGTTCGCCATCCGTTGGAAAGAACGGCAACAAGAACGGGTGCCAGCGAAGCCTGATTTTTATGGCATTACTCCAGGCCCAAATACTGCACCCGACTCGCGCTGTCCGAAGACTGGGCGCTGGTTCAAACAACCCCTCATGATTCTGGCGCCATCGACGCTAGAATGAAACGTCCGCGCGGGCATCAGCTGGCTTCAGGACGCCGGAAGAAATAGCCTGGCTAAATGCCGACCAGGCCCTCAAGGTTTTCACCGTCCAGTGGCCTCATCGTTAACCGCGTTCACCCCCGACCGACCGCATTAAACGGACAGGGAGTACCACTGAGCTTGTTCAGCGGTGCATCTCCACGGTGAGGATGGCCTTGGTGATTGACGTGAGTCGGGTCGGATGACAGTCAGCCTTGTGGAGGATCCGCCAGATCCTGACCGACAGGGTGGCTCTGTCTGCTGGCCATCGGAGTCGGGAGCGGGCCCGGTTGACACACCTCTGTTTGAGAGTGAGATCATTCCCGGGCCTTCGCCGGCGGGGAATCGCGATGATGCCCACAGGTGCCTTGGAGCTCGTAACAGGATCTTGATGAGATGCTCTGGTCAGCCGTGACTGGTGTGAGGATTCGGCTGTTCGTGGTGGTGTGAGTACTCGGCCGTGGAT
>NZ_JBIWAJ010000034.1:0-62441 GCF_044759975.1 Streptomyces sp. NPDC098789 | reverse complement strand
CCGGCCCCCCCGCCCCCCCCCGCCGCCCGCCCCCCCCCGCCCCCCCGAGCGCCCCCACGCCCCCATGACCCCCCGACCCCACTGGGACCGGTCCCCGCGCCCGCCGATCGGACGCCCCCGATGGGCCCGTGGCGGGGGGACCCCGGATCGGGGCGGGACCCACGACCGGACCCTGCGACACGTGACGCCCGTCACAGGACCTTGGTCCCTTACTAAGGTCGGGAGGGGAGATCGTCCCGACCCCGAGCCCGCCCGGGACCAGGCGCTTCGCCCCCGCCGGTGCCCGACGCCGGACGGTGTCCGGCAGTCGCTCCACTACCACCCGTAGGAGCACTCGTGGCTTTGCCACGGTGCCCTTCCCCGGCTCACGGTGGGGAGGCCGCGGTGACCCGCGGCCCGCCGTGGGGCGGGTACGGATCCGTTCCGCACCCCTGCCGCCGCGTTCCCCGTCCCCGAACGAAGGCCGTTCCGTGTTCCGTACGCTGATCCGCCCCACGACCCGTACGAAGACCACCGCCGGCGCGCTCGTCGCGCTCTGCGCCGTCGGCGGTGTCCTCACCGCCTCCCCCGCACAGGCCGCCGCGTCCGTGCGCCCGACAGCGATCGTGCGGATGCACCCGGCGCTTCCCAAGGCCCGGCCCGCAGCGGCCCCGGACGCCACACCGACCACTGGCGGCCTGAACGCCTGGATCGACGAGGCCCTCACCGTCATGGCCCGGCACGGCATCCCCGGCTCCTACGCCGGTGTGGAGCGCAACATCATGCGGGAGTCCTCGGGCAACCGCGACGCCATCAACGAGACGGACTCCAACGCGGCGGCCGGCACACCGTCCGAGGGGCTGCTCCAGATCATCGCCCCGACGTTCTACGCGTACCACGTGAGCGGTACCAGCACGGACCCCTACGACCCCGTCGCAAACATCGTGGCCGCCTGCAACTACGCCGCGCACCGCTACGGCTCGATCGACAACGTCACCGGCGCCTACTGACCCGTCGTCCGGCTGGCCGGACCGGTACCGGCGGGCACCCTGAGCAGAAGGGGGCGAGCGGACCGTCGGATGGTTCAGTGCCCTGCTACCGACTCGTGCGCCACCGGGAAGTCGAAGTACGTGTCGGGGTACGTCTCCGGCTTGTAGGTGAAGTGCCACCACTCCTCGGGCAGGTTCACGAAGCCCCCAGCGGCCAGGGTGCTCTTCAGGAGCTGCCGGTTCGCCTTCTGGGTACCCTGGATCTGCGGGTTGTCGGTATGCGACAGGGTGTCGAAGCAGTCGAACCCCGTCCCCATGTCCACCGAATCGTCGGGTCGCCGCTCGTCCTGCGCCGCGTAACAAGGCCCGGCCGGTCGTACCGACCCCTCCTTCGGCTCCGGAGAGCCCAGCTTTACGATCGTCACGTCGACCGTGCCGGCCCTGCTGTGGCCCGATTTCGCGGCGATGTAACCGTCCGCGAACAGCCGGTCCTTGGCAACACGCGGGTAGAACTCCTCCTTCATCCGGTGGTCCTTGAGGTCTTCGGCCCACCGCACGAAGTCGTCAACGGCGCGCTGCGGCCGGTAACAGTCGTACACCTTCAGTGAATAGCCCTGCGGCAGCAACCGCTCCTGAGCCCGGTGCAGCGCCTCGGCCGCGGGCTTCGCGAGAATGCAGACGGGCTGTTGATAGCCGTCGACGCGCCTTCCCATGAAATTGATCTTCGTGGTGTAGCGCATGTCCTGAATGATCGAGTGATCGACAGAACTCAGCGCGACGATGTCCTTCGGGGCCCTGGGCGCTGGTGCGGCCTGGGCGAGAGGGGCGAAAGCCCCTGCGGCCAGGGCCGCGCCAGCCGCGCCGGCCGCGATGATGACGAGCCTTCTCTTCTTCATGTCACCCTCCACCGATCAGAGAAATGGGCAGCCCGTAACACGTCCACCGGGCCGCGGCCTTCAGCGGGGAGCGAAGGCGCTGCTGCCGACGACCTCCTTGAAGAGGGCGCACTCAAGGGCCAGGCCGTCGGCCAACGGCATGCCGGCGCCGTCGTGGACCGCCTGTTTGGCGGCGACGAGCGCCGCCACGGGATGCCGAACCAGGGCCGCGCACCAATCGATGGCCTGCTGCTTGAAGCCGGCGGTGGGCAGGACGGCGTTGACGATGCCCAGCCGGTGGGCTTCCTCAGCCTGCACCACGCGTCCGGTCAGGATCATCTCCGCCGCGCGACCGCTGCCGATCAGGCGCGGCAGGCGCTGGGTTCCACCTCCGTTGGGGATCACGCCGTAGCGGATCTCGGGCTGGCTGAAGTGCGAACGGTCGGAGGCGATCCGCAGGGTGCAGGCGAGCGCGGTCTCCAGCCCGCTGCCCCAGGCGCGGCCGTCGACGGCGGCCACGGTGGGCTGCGGTACGGAGGCGAGCAGGTCCAGGCAGCGCTGCCAGACCCCCTCCTCGGACGGGGGCGCCCAGCCACCGGCGGCCCGCCGCAGGATGGAGGGGTCGGCGTGCTTGATGAAGATCCCGTCGAGACCGCTGGCCAGCATGATGACGCTCACCTCGGCGCGGCGATCCGCCAAGGACTCCAGGTGAGTGGCCAGTTCCTCCAGGGACGGCAGGTCGAGCTGGTTGTCGGGCGCCCGGGTGAACGTGAGCACCGCGATGTTGTGGTGGATCCGAGCGGACCACGAAGCCATGGTCTCCCCCTCTTGGTTGGCACGGCCGGGAGGGACATCCGCACGGCCGGACCTCGGTCCGGTGCGGTGCGGTGTCGGACTCACCTTCGCGGCGGCCCGGGGCGCACATCACGGCCACGGAGGCAGACGCTCGCCCCGTGAAGGGTGCTCGATCGGCGGTCCTTTCGGGCTTGCCGGCGACCCGGGGCCTAATAGAGCGCGTCGGCCTTGCCACCGGCGTCGGAGACGTTGATTTTCTGGAAGACCAGCCCGCCGATAGTGACGAACACTTTACGAACATCGTCATGTTCAATATTGAACCCGTGCTCCGAAGCGGCCCTGAGGACGCCGACGGTGTACAGCAGGTAATTCGATGTCGAAGTGGTGACAGGCAGCATTCCGGTAGCCGCGTCGGTTCGCACCAAATCACCCATGCACTGCTCTATCACCTGACCATGATCCACCTGTGACCCAATTACATGCCGAGCCCCCCGACTCGCAGACAATTTAAGCAGTTCACGCACATCTTCTCGCCCGATGACATTATTGCAGGCCGGGTGGCCCAATAGGCCGGACAGTGCACTATCAACATCCGGCGGAAGTCCATTCCGCATTTCCCGCTTCAGCTTCTCCTCCTCCAGATGCGCCATCACGTCAATCTCGATTATTTTATCCCGATCCCTTTCGAGGACGCGAAGCGCTTCCCGCTCCCTGGCGAGCGCGGCCTCATTCAGAGCACCGATCCCGCTTCCTGTCGACTCCCCACGACTGGCGTAATTAAACGATTGCGCCTCATATACGTCAATCTTATTGGATACTTCCCGCAAGTTCCTCTCGAATGTCTCCTCACACTGATCTCGAATCCTCTTTATCTCGCCCTCACCCCGGAGCCTCTCACCGTCCAGCACATCCGAATCCTCCACATCGGAATCAAGGGTAAGCAGGCTCCTCCGAGCCACAATTGTCCGTATGAGGCTATTCAATTCACTCGTAATCCTTAGGCTTCTGTCTCCAGCCTCCTTGAGGCGTAGCTCGCCACTACTGATGCGGGCCTGGATATTTTGCACGAGATTACCAGCCGCCGACACATTCGCATCGCTTGCATCTTGTTGGAGCATCTCTCTACATGCCCTGAGTTCCTCTACCACCCTGCCGCGATCCTGCGATCCCGCATTTCCCATGACATACCCTCACTTCGATCAAAAAATTTAACTCGAACGCGCCGGATGAACCACAAGATCTGCGATCAAAAGAATCTCGGCCAGCAGCTCTTCACCATCTACGAGTGCCTCATCCGCCTCACTTTCCTCGTTCGCCTCGATCACCCGGGCGAAGTGGGCATCGGCGACCAGGGCCACGATTTCCTGAGAGTAATCCGGTATCCATTGAGCCGTGCGCTCGGCCACCTTTTCGTTGATGTCGGCCCAGATCAGTTCACGGTCCTCGGGGGTCGAATCGCCGAGTTCGCCGAGTACGGCGACGTAGATGGCGTTCGTCTCGTCCAGTGCGGAAAACTCCGACTGGGCCTCACACAGCTGCCACTGCTCGGGAGGCGTGCTGCGAGAAGTGGCCCAGGCCCAGTCCGTACTCCCTGGGAGCGGGCGGACCCAGCAGGTCTCCTGCCACACCGCGGTCACCGCGGCCCGGAGCGCTTCACGGTACGAGTCCTCGTTCTCGCCGTAGAAATCGGAGAAATCACGAACCAGATCGTCGAACGAGGGAAGGGCGTCGGAACAGTCCTCTTGCACCACACTCCGCATTTCGCCGACATCAAGGCAGTCGCAGAGCTTCGCGCTCACCCCTTCCAAGCCTGAGAAGAGCGCATCATATTTCGAAGATTCCAAGACCAGCATCTTGTCGCTCCATCATTGCGAACGAAGTTCGTATTCAATGGACCTTATCCTGATCAGTCCGCCGCATTCGGGTGGAGCATGCCACCTCATGGGGCACCATCCGGTGCCCCAAAAAACACCTGTCGGCGCACGGCTACCCCCGGCCGTTCCACCGGTCGGGGGGGTGAGATGCCGGGCGAACCGGCGGAGCATCGACAGCAGTGCGGGATGTCCTGCGAGGAGCCGGACCAACGGGCCGAACCGGCCCCCTCCGGCGACGGACGCCCGCGAGCCGAAGAGGAGCTCGATCATGCGGAACTTCATCCACCGGGGACGCACCACGACTGTCGCGACGGCGGCCCGGGGCACCGCTTCCACTCCCGACGCGCTGGATCCCGTAAGCCGGTTCCTCGCCGACCTCGGCCATTTCCTGATGACGCCCTGCCCGGTGACCGAGGACGACCGCGCGGATGCGGAGCGAGCCGGTCGCGGCATCGGCTGACAGCTGACGGCTGACGGCTGACGGCTGACGGCTGACGGCCGGAACCGCCGGTGAGCGCGTCCGGACCACCGAAGGACAGGTACCGCAGATGACTCCGTCACCCACGACCGAACACGTCCCGACGATCGGCCCGCCCGCCGTCGGCCCGCCCGCCGTCGGCCCGGACCGCACCCGTGAGCGGCGACGGCTGAACACGAGGCTGAAGCTGGCCACCCAAATGGGCCAGGGCATCGACGGCTACGTCATCGGTGGCATGGGGATGGCGATGGGGGCGATCACCGCTGACCTGCACCTGTCGCCGTTGACGGAGGGGCTCGTCGGGGCCTCTCCGCTCATCGGCATCTTCCTCGGCGGCCCCGTCTTCGGGCGGCTCGCCGACCGGTTCGGACGCCGCCCGGTCTTCCTCGTGGACATGCTGATCTTCCTGGTCGGGTCGGTGCTCCAGTTCTTCGTCGCGGACGGCCTCCAGCTGTTCCTGATCCGTCTGGTGATGGGCGTGGCGATCGGCTGCGAGTACGCGATCGGCGCACCGCTGCTGTCGGAGTACGCGCCGCGCCGAGGACGCGGTCGGCTGCTGGCCAGCCTCGAAATCAGCTGGTACGGCGGCTACGCGCTGGCGACGGTCGTGGGAGCGCTGTTCTCGGAGGTCGACGAGGGCTGGCGCTGGTCGCTCTCCAGCAGTGCCGTGATCGCCGTGGTCTGCCTCGCCCTGCGGGGTGGAATCCCGGAGTCCGCCCGCTGGCTGCTGAGCCGGGGACACCGGGAGGAGGCCGAGGCGCTGATCGAGAAGTACGGCATCGAGATCGACGTGTCCGCGGAGTTGGACGACCGCGCCGGCTCGCACCGGGCCGGCTTCCGGGCCCTGTTCAGCCGCCGGCACGTCCGGAGCACGGTGTTCGCGAGCTTCTTCTGGGCGGCCCTGGTACTGCCGTACTTCGCCATCGGGACCTTCTGGACCCAGGTGTTCGCGGCATTGGACATGGGCGGCAACGCGGTCGCGGCGGCGCTCGTCTACGCCTTCACCGCGGTGGCGGGTGTCACCGCGGGCTGCCTGGTCGTGGACCGCATCGGGCGCCGCAAGCTGCTCATACCGCCGTTCTGGATCACGGCGGGCTGCCTCGCGCTCGTGGCCGTATGGCCCACGTGCACCCCGGTCGTCGTCGGCGGCTTCCTCTTCTTCATCTTCCTGAACGCCGCCTCCAGTTCACTGACCGCCGTCTACCCCCTGGAGGTCTTCCCGACGTCACTGCGCAGTACGGGCGTCGGCTTCGCCACGGCGATGAGCCGCGTGGGCGCGGCCGTCGGCACCTTCCTGCTGCCGATGGGCCTGGCCCGCTTCGGCGTGGAGTTCGTGCTGCTGGTCGGAGCGGGGGTCCTCGCCGCCGGCGGGCTCGTGTCGCAGATGCTGGCGCCCGAGACCACCAACATGGATCTCGTCGCGGCGGCGCGTGCCGCGCGCGGCGGGGACGCCTGACTGCGCACCGGGACCCCAGTACGGCGCGATCGGTTCATGGACGGGTGCCGGACCTGTCTGATCGTGGGGGGGGGTGCGCCGACGTGAACAACTGGAGCGCGGGCCCCCATTTCGAGGCAAAGAAATGATCGTCCTTCTATTCCCGCATTCTTCGACCGCTCCATGGCGGCGAGTTCACGCATGTTCGGGCCGCTCCCCGACCACCCCGTGATCACCGAGGCGGCCCGGGCGCCCGCCCCCGGGACCATCGTGGACGTGGCCGGCGGCAACGGCGAACTCCTCGGCCACCTCCACAGCGCGCACCCCGCGCTGCGCGGCACGCTCCGGGAGCGCCCCCACGCCGTCGCGGCGGCCCGCCGTTCACGGGAGGCAATGGGCTGCGCGGACCGCTGCGACTGCCACAGCGGCCATTTCGCCGACGTGCCCCACGGCGATGACGTCTACGTCCTGTCCCGCGTCCTGCACGACTGGGACGACGAGCGGTGCCGCGAGATCCTGCGGCACCGCGCCCGCGCGATGCCCGCACACGCCGATCTGCTGATCGTCGAGCGGCTCCTGCCCACCGACGGCTCCTCCTCCTCTCTGACCACGGGCTGGGACCTCCACATGCGGTGCAACGTCGGCGGCCGCGAACGCAGCTTCGATCAGCTCGAAGATCTGGCCCGCTGGGGGCCGAGGTCGGCGATGCGTGCGCAGGCCGTCAGGGAGCGGCCCGCTGGCTGGTCGAGTGCACTTGGAACCGTGGGAGAACCGGCCGACTCCCCGCGGGCCGGTCCTACCGGGCGAGCGGGTCGACCGTGGCTCCGTCGATGCGCCGGCCAGCCTCGGCCGCGTGCGCGGGACATGCCGTGATCACGCCACCCGCCCGATCCGTGACTCGATGCGTGATCAGCTCCGCGCACGGCTGATCCAAGAGGTCGTACGGCCAACAACGGCCGCACGCAGGGAAGTGGAACCAGCTCACCCCGCCGCTGCTGACGATGGTCGGACCATGGTCAGGGCAGATGCCCCACGGGATCGCGCACAACGGCGCGACGTCTGGAACTGCGTCCGGACACGGCACCGTCATACCCAGCAGTGTGCCCGACCCCCCACGACCACACCGCTCAACCCACCCGAGACACTGGGCACATGAACCGCCGCACCGAGCGTCCGCCCCGCCCGTTCAGCCAGGCCGGCACCGGCAGCAGCGACCGCGCGGCTGCCCACTCCGTGTCCGTCCTGTCCGACGGATACCGGCCCATCCGGTCGGGATGATCAGCCGCGTTGCCGTGCTCATGCGCGAGGCAAACACACGATGGTGCGGCCGAGATGAACTGGACGGGCTCGGACGCGTACAGCAAGGACACCAGGGCCTCCCGGCACGGCTCGGTCAGATTCGCTGATGCGTCCACGCGCGCCGAACGAGGGAGGCGGGGCCTCAGTTCCTCAGGTCGGTGAGGAGGAGGTTGGGGTCCTTGGCGGTGAGGTAGGCGGCGCTCGGGACGTAGGCGGTGTGGGCGTGCAGCGCGATGGAGGTCGGGCCTTGGAGGCCGTCGGCGGCGGTCAGGACGGTGGTGTGGGTGCCGTCGTGCTGGACGAGGGCGACCTCGTTGACGGTGTTGAGGGCGGCGATGATCTGGTCGCCGCGGCCGGTGAAGGCGAAGTCGTCGATGCCGGCCAGGCCCGTAGCGGTGATCCGGGCGATGCCGGGGCGACCGTCGGCGCGGATCGGGATGCGGACGATGGTGCCCTTGTCGAGGTTGGTGGCCCACACCGCCCCGTTGTGGAGCTTCAGGCCGTTGGCACCGAGAAAGCCGGCCGGCGCCAGGGCCGGGTCGGTGGACCAGGCGGTCGCGGCGCCGCCGCCGGCCGGCACGCGCCAGATGGTGCCGAGGGCGGAGTCTGTGACGTACAGGGTGCGGCTGCGGGCGTCCAGGGCCAGGCCGTTGGGCAGCCCGGCCGCGGGCAGCGCGGCGATGCGCCGCGGTCGGCCGCCCGGGGGCAGGCGCCACACGCCGGTCAGGTCGTCGGTGCCGGTGGCGTACAGGAAGTACAGGGTGCCGTCGTGGGCGCGGACGATGCCGGTGGTGAGGGGGAAGCCCAGTGCCGGGGTGTGGACGCCGCCGTCGGCGGGCGCGGGCAGGGTGGCCAGGATCCGTACGGCACCGTCGCGGGAGACCGCGGCGATTTGGCGGGCCTTGGCGAAGGTGACGTACGCGGTGCCGTCGGGGGCCAAGGCCAGGTTCTCCGGTGTCTGGCCCTTGGCCAGGTCGAAGTGCACGGCGGTCCGCGTGTAGCCGAGCGGGGCGGAGGCGGCTGAGGCGGGGGCCGGAGCGGCCATCGCGAACGCGGCGGCGGCAACGACGGCGGCCGTCACGGCGGCCTTGGAGAGTTTGGTGAACACGGGGTTCCTTCACTGTTTTCGGGCATGCGGCAGCGACACGCCGACGCAAGAGGGTGGGTGGGGTGAGTCAGCTGGCGTTGAACCGGCTGTCCGAGGGGGCCGGGGTGGGGCGGGTGATGGCCTGGGTGAGGAGATCCAGCGCGGCCCGCGAGGGGGAACCGGCCGTCGTGGTGGCCACCACGACGCTGGGGCCCGGCCCCTGGCTCAGGGTCTGCTGAGTGGCCGTCAGTGAACCGACCAGCGGATGGCACATCTCGTAGTCGGCGACCGTACAGGTCTTGACCCTGTGGTCGGCCCACATCGAGGCGAAGTCCTCGCTCTTCGCGCTGAGCTCACCCAGCAGGGTGTGCAGTGCGGTGTCGTGCGGATGTCGGCCCGCCACCAGGCGCAGGTTCCCGACGACCGCCCTGGCCTTGCTCGGCCAGTCCGCATACAGGTCACGGGTATGGGCGTCGAGGAATACCAGCCTGGCCATGTTGGGGCGTTCCGCCGGTTCGTCCGGTGCGGCGGGGTCGAGGTGTCCGGCGAACAGCGCGTGACCCAGCCGGTTCCACGCCAGGACGTCGCTACGCCGGCCGAGCACGATCGCGGGAACGCCCGCGAGGGCGTCCAGCAGCTGGGCGGTCGGCTCCGTCACGCGCTCCGGAGCTGGGCGCCGCCGGCTTCGGGAGGTGGTCGGCCGGGCCAGGTCGTGCAGGTGCAGGCGCTCGGCGTCATCCAGCCGCAGTGCCCGGGCGATCGCCTCCAGCACCTCCGGCGAGGCGTTCAGTGAGTGCCCCTGTTCCAGTCGGGCGTAATAGGAGGCGCTCACCCCCGCCAGCAGCGCCAGCTCCTCGCGCCGCAGCCCCGGCACGCGCCGCCGTTCCCCGTAGGTCGCCACCCCGACCTCGTCAGGGCGCAGCTGGGAGCGTCGCGTACGGAGGAAGTCCCCCAGCTGTGATGTCCCGTTCATGGCTCCGAGTATGAGTCGACGCGCGGCGCGCAGCCTCTCCCTGCCGTGGAGAGGCACCAGAGGGTCCGGCTCCCGTGGTCCGGCCGCGCGCAGACCCCGCGAGCCGTGCGCGTGCCGCGTCGAACCGCCGCATCGAAGCCGCGCTCTCACCCCGTCCCGGTCAGGGCGTGTTCGGCGGCGCCGGAGGTGCTCAGACGAAGCGCTTGATCTTGGGGAACTTCGCGGTGGTGTCGACGTAGTACTTACGGACCAGCGGGCCGAAGCCGCTCTCCTCGCCGAGGATCATCGACGTGACGACCCCCAGGCTCTTCACCGCGGTGAAATCCTCCGGCTTCGTCTCGGACTCCCCCGCGACCAGCGCCTTCCACGCCGCCCGGGACTCCGGCGTGGCGCTGACGTCCGGGTCGAGGCCCAGGTAGTAGACGCGTTCGTCGGCGTCCTTCCCGACGGCCAGGAAGACGATCACGTGGAATCCGGTGGTGAACTTGCTCTTGGCCCCGCCCACGTGGTCGGCCGGACCGTTCACGTACACGGCGCGCTCGGACTTCAGGGCCGTGTCGATGCCGGCCCACGCGGCCGAGGCGCTGAGGACCGAGCCGAGGTCGCCGGGCGTGAAGAGCCCGTCCTTCCCGGGGCTCAGCAGAGCGCCGACCTCCTTGGCGCGGCCTTGGCAGTTACTGTCCATCATCTTTCCGAACGCGGAGTCGACCGGCATCTGCAGCCAGCACCTGAGGCGCTCAAGGCCGGTGCTGCCCGCCGTCTCGTCAATCGCCTTCGCGATGCGGTCCCTGATGTCCTTGAGCGCCGGCGTGGGCTTGTCGCCGGCCTGAACGTACGCCTGCTCGATCACGAAGCATCCCCCCGAGTCCGGGCTCCACTTGGACCCCACCATGACGCACGGAGCGTACCGACGAAGGAGCGGAGCGTGAAGACCCCGGGACGACCGACACCGTCTCGCAAGCGGCCGAATCCGCACGGCGTGGCCCTAGCTTCGCTCCGGGGAGGGCGGCATGCCGATGAAGGCGGCGAGGGCGGCGAGGGCGGCCACGGCCCCGCAGGCGAGCCATACGGTGTCGCCCATCAGGGCCCACGCGGCGACGCCCGCCGCGGGGCCCACGGCGGAGCCGACACCGAACATCGCCTGGGAGGCGCCGAGGTACCGGCTCCGGTTCTCGGGCGCCGCGGCCAGCGCGGGGTAGGCGGTCATGGTCGGGGAACCGATGATCTCGCCGACCGACCACACCACCGTGGCGGCCACGAGACCGGCGACGCCCCACGGCAGCGCGTAGGCGGCGAGGCCGCCGCCTACGGCGAGGATTCCGGTGATGGTGGCGATCCTGGCGGGCCAGTGCTGCACCTTCCGGGTCACCACCAGCTCGCACACGATGACGATCAGGCCGTTGACGGCGACGAGGACGCCGTAGACGAAGATGTCGAGTCCGCGCTCCCGCACCGCGAGCGGGAGCGTCGACAGGTACTGGGTGTAGACCGCGGAGAAGCCGAGGATGGCGAGCAGGAACAGTACGAAGCTCCGGTCGCCCAGCACGGCCCGGTAGCCGCCCGGCCCCTCGTGCGCCCCCCGCTCCGGGGCCGCCTTCGCCCCGGCCGGGCCGGCGGCCGCGGGCCGGGGCCGGTCGCGCGGCAGGAGCCGGGCGCCCAGTACGGCGACGCCCAGGGCGGCGGCCGCCTCCGCCCAGAACAGCAGGGTGTACGAGTGGGCGACCAGGGCGGCGCCGATGAGCGGCGCCGCGGTGGTCCCGATGTTGGTGGCGAGGCGGTACATGGCGAAGACCATGACGCGCCGCTCCTCGCTGGTGAATCGGCTGACCAGCTCCGCCGAGGCGGGCCGGTAGACCTGGCTCGCCGCGCCGGTGCCCGCGGCGAGCAGCAGCATCACCGGGTACGACCCGGCGTACAGGAAGGCCGCCGTGAGGGCCGCGTTGGCCGTCATCGAGGAGACGATCGAGGCCCGGACGCCGATCCGTCCGACCAGCCAGCCGCCGAGGAGGATCCCCGCCACCGCGCCCGCTCCGTGCGCGGCGAGCGCGAACCCCGCCCGCACCTCGGGGAATCCACCGGCGACCAGGTAGAGCACCAGGAACACCTGGAGGAAGCCACCGAGCCGGTTCACCATGATGCCGGCGATCGCCGCCTTCACCGGCAGGGGCGCCTCGCGCCAGGTGAGTACGACGCCGGCCGCTTCGGCATCGCCCGTACGGGTCGCCCCCTCCACGCTCATCGCGGGGCCAGGACCGGCTCGGCCGCTTCCAGAAGCACCGCGTCCTCGGCGGCGTCGAGGGTCGCCAGGCAGCCCTCGGCGGTGTCGGCGCAGGCCACGAGCATGGCGTACCGGCCGGTGTGCGAGGCGGGCGGGAGTTCGAGGACGTGCCCGGGCTGTGCGACCACGCGGGCGATCCCGATGCCCTCGGGCAGCCGGTCGCGGTCGATGGTGACGCGGCCGACGACGGTCTCCACCTCGGGGTAGAGGAAGCGCACGGCGGCGGCGCCACTGCGCGCGGAGCCCTGCTCGGGGCGCTCGCCGAGCGAGAGGCGGGCGGCCGCCAGGCCCGCGTCCCAGCCGGTGGCCAGCAACCCGAGGTAGGAGATGAAGTCGCCGCCGCTGCGGGCGTTGACCTCCACCAGGGCGGGGCCGCGCGCGGTCAGGCGCCACTCCGAGTGGGTCCAGCCGCGGGTGATGCCGACGGCGGCGTGCACCGTGGTCAGGGCGCGCAGCAGCTCCTGGTCGGCCAGCAGCGGGTCGGCGGCGTCGACGCAGTGACCCACTTCCTCGAAGTTGGGCGGCGGGCTCAGTTCCTTGCGGGCGACGAAGAGCGGGGTCACCTCACCGTCCCAGATCAGGGCGTCGACGCTGATCTCCGGGCCGTCCAGGTACTCCTCGATGAGCACGGGCCGGTCGAAGCGCTCGCGCACCTCGACCATGGTCGTCCCCCGGATGGCGGGGAAGACCGCGGCCAGCTCGTCGGGGGTGCGGGCCATGCGCGTGCCCGTACTGCCCACGAGCGCCCGGGGCTTGACCACGACCGGGTATCCCGTCTCCGCGGCCGCCCCGTACGCCTCGGTGAGGGTGGACACGGGGGTGGAGCGGGCCTGCGGGCCGTCGACCCCGGCCACCGCGAGGCGGGTCAGGTGCTTGTCGCGGCAGGTCAGTACGGCCTGCGGGCTCAGCCCCGGGAGCCCCAGCGCGGCGGCCACCTTGGCCGCCGGAAGGATCCGGGTCTCGTCCCAGCACAGGATCGCGTCCGGGGCCACGGGCCGGGTCGCCTCGATCATGCCGTCGGCGTCCAGGGTGTCGACGCGCGTGTGCCCGGTGATGAACGGCGCCTCCCAGCCGACCTCGCGGTCGGAGAAGAGCCAGATCCGGTGGTCCCGTGCCACGGACTCCAGCAGGTGACCACGGGTCTCCTGGTCCATGGGGCTGATCAGCACCAGCAGCGGGGACGAGGACGGGGACGACGAGGGCATGGCACGTAGACCTTTCGGCGGGGTGTATCGGCTGGTCAGTCTGCTGATCAGGCACGTTGCCCGCCAGGCCAGTTGACCGGCTCGCCACCGGACCAATCCGGATCCGGCTGTAAATTCGCCATGACCGCTACAAACAGTAATATTGGGGGGACAACATGACGTGGCACGTCATACTGGAAGTACGCCGCGACAGCCCGGAGCCACTCGGCTCCCAGATCGCCGACCAGCTGCGCAGACAGGTGGAGCAGGGCCAGCTGACGCCCCGCTCCAGACTGCCCTCCAGCCGCCAGCTCGCCCAGGACCTGGACGTATCGCGCAGTGTCGTGGTGGAGGTGTACGAAAAGCTCACCGGAGAGGGTCTGCTGGAGTCGGTCCGCGGTTCCGGCACGCGGGTGGCGGCCCACGCCGACACCCGGATCAGGAAGCCCGTGGTGCTGGTCGACCGGGCGATCCCGTCGGTGCGGTTCAACCTGCTGCCGGGCACGCCCAATCCGGCCACCTTCCCGCATCGCGAATGGATGGCTTCCTACCAGCGGGCCGTGACCACCGCCCGCTACCAGGGACTCGGCTATCCGCCGCTGCTCGGCGTCGAACCGCTGCGTACGGAGCTGGTCGCGTATCTCGGCAGGGTCCGCGGTGTGCTGGGGCACCCGGACAACACCATGGTGACGGGCGGGTTCGCCCACGCACTGGGCCTGATCTGCGCGGCGCTGAGCGCGCTGGGCATCGACAGGCTGGCGGTCGAGGACCCGAGCCATGACCGGCAGCGCCAGTTCGTCGAGGAGAACGGGATCCGGACGCTGGCGGTGCCGGTGGGGCCGGAGGGGGTGGAGATCGAGCAGCTCTACGCCAGCCGGGTGCGGGCCGTCCTGGTCACGCCCTCGCACCAGTTCCCGCTCGGCGTACCCATGTCGCCCAACCGCCGGCAGGAGCTCGTGCGGTGGGCACGGGACACCGACGGCTGGATCATCGAGGACGACTACGACGGCGGGCTGTGGCTGGAGCACCGCGGCCGTCATCTGGCGCTCCAGCCCGCCGACCCCGAGCGGGTCATCTACGCCGGCACGGCGAGCAAACTCCTGGCTCCCGGACTGCGGTTGGGCTGGCTGGTGCTGCCACCGGCGCTGACCTCGATGATGGAGACGATCCGGGTCCGGCGCGACCTGGGCGGCGACGGCCTCATGCAGCTGGCGTTCGCGGACTTCCTGCGCAGCGGCCTGCTCGACGGGCACCTGCGCAAGATGCGCACGCGCTACCGGGCCCAGCACGGCATGCTGACGCAGGCCGTGGAGCGGTACCTGCCGGCCGCGACCCTGGTCGGACCCGTCGCCGGACTGCACGTCGTCGCCTCGCTGCCGCCCAGGACCGACGAGGCGCGCCTGGTCGCCGAGGCGCTCCGGCAGTCCGTCCTGGTCAAGGGCAGCGGGGCGTACTACGACGATCCGGCGACGGCCCGGCCCGGGCTGGTACTGGGGTACACGGCCCTGGGCCGGTCGGGCATCTCCGAGGCGGTCCGGCGCCTCGGGGAGGTGTACGCGGGGCAGTCCGACGGGACGCGCCCGACGGCCCCCGTCAGTTGAAGGGGGAGAGCGCCGGACGGGACCGGATCCAGGGGCTGAGGACGGTGCTCTGTCCGAAGCGGTGCTGCGGAAGCAGCGACCGGTCCGCGTCGAACAACCGGTCCTGGTAGAAGCTCCGCAGGTACGGGGCTCCCGAGGTGCCGCCCGAACCCGTGGTCTCCGTGGGCAGGTAGCGCAGCGCGACCCCGTAGTGGATCTTCCGCCAGGCGAACAGTTCTTGGTCGAGGCGGTGGGCCGCATCCAGCACCCGCCGCCCCTCCTCCTGCTCCGGCACCCACCGCAGCAGCTCCCGCAGTGGTTCGAAGTCCGGGTTCTGGTGCATCAGGACGTAGGCGTTCTCCGTGGCCTCGGCGAGCGCTTCGGTCTTCTCCGGGTGGACCCCGAGCAGGTGGATGTGCAGCAGCTGGGTGGGGAAGGCCTGGACGGCGCTGGCGTCGCCCGTCGCCTCTCGGAAACCCTGGAAGTGCTCCACCGGCATCGTCCTGCGCATGACGAGCAGGGCCTCGGTCTGGGCCGCGGCCAGGTCCGCCGCGCGCCCCAGGCACTCGGCGGCGTACTCCCACCGCCCGCCGCGCAGCCACTCCGCGGCGGACATCACCCGGGCGAGCACCCCCCACGTGGTGGCCTCGACGAGGTGGATCACCCGCAGGAAGGTGATCTCGTCGTGCTGCGTGGTCTGCGGCAGCACGGCCAGGTGCTCCAGGACGTTGGCGGGGCCCTGCGGCGTGAGCACGTAGTCCCGCCAGTGGCGCGGCGGTTCGGGCGCGGCGGCGCGCAGCGCGGGCGCGCGGCCGTTGGTCAGGGAGACCAGCGACCCGAGCCGTGCGATGCGCTCGGTCAGCTGCGCGTCGGAGGGCAGGGCGTCCTGTGCCCACTTCTCCGTTCCGTCGAGGGTGCGCTGTTCGTACGCGCGCCAGCTCTCGGCGGTGGCGCGGATCGTCTGCCAGCAGGCCCGCTCGACGGCCCCGTCCGGAGCGTGGCTGCGGGTGCCGAGCAGGTGGTTGAGGAGGCGTACGTTGCCGTAGGGCTGGTAGCGCTTGCCGCGCCGGTCCAGCGGGCCGCCGCCGCGCGAGGCGACCTCCTGGGGCGCCTCGCCCTCGGGGAGGGCCAGCTTCCACTCGGCCTGGAAGACGAGTTCGGCGAAGCGGAGCATCGTGTATTCGCTGCGGTTGAGCCGGCCCCGGTCGAGGGCGAGGAGGACGGCCACGTCCTCGTACGCCTCGGCCATCCAGGCGCGCAACGCGGGGTCGAGCTGGTCACGCCCCACGGCGCGGGCGTTGCCGATGTAGTCGGTCAGGTCGAAATCGAGTACGGCGCGCAGAGTAGCGGTGGTGCGCATCGCGCAGTTCCCCCCAGATCGCTGGTGGCGCTGATGAGTTGCATGGTGCGGCGGAGTCGCGGGGCTGCGGAGTCGTGGAGTCGCGGGGCTGCGGTCCCGCGGTCCGGCGGTCCCGCGGGTCACTCGGAGAGGGCCGCCGCCGAACACGGAACGTTCTCTCCGCACGTCGGGAGCCGGTCCAGGACCTCCAGGCGGCTCTCGGTCTCGGCCGCCAGTGCCCTCGCCGTGTCGGCGAAGTGGTCTTCCAGCTCGTCCGGGGTGCAGGCCGGACGGCTCCCCTGGTGACTCCCTTGGTGGCTCCCTCGCGCGTGCGGTCCCCCGGCCGCACACGACGTCCCCTCGGCCCGCGTCACCATGGGCAGTGCCAGCCAGGCCTCGCCGAGCCGGTCGTTGACGAACGAGGCCGCGGCCCGTGCGGCGGCCATGTGCCGCTGCGGGTAGGGGCCGACGACGTCGGTCGCGCCCACCATCAGCAGCTCGGCGACCCGCACGGAGTCGAACTCGCCGTGCGTCGACGGGAATGCCGACGGGTACGCGGTGGCTACGGCTTCGAGCTGATGGGCCAGCGAGGCCAGTGCCCCGACATCCGCGGGCCGGTAGAAGTGGGTGGCCTGCAGGGTGCACCCCGCTGCGGTGAACCGGGCCACGACGGACCGCTGTTGCTCGGGGGCGCCCGGGACGCGGACGTAAACCCCGCCGACGTACTGGCGCTGCCAGCGGGCCGCGGCCGCGCAGACGTCCGGATGCCCGCCCGCCTCCGGCTCGCCGACGCAGATCAGGATGCGCCGCTGGTGCCGACTGGGCAGGGGTTCCTGCGCGAGTTCTTCGTAACCGGCGGCCGAGAATCCGGGCGCGCCGGTCACAGTCTCACCTGCAGCACGTCGGGGGCGGCTCCGGCGTCCTCAAGGAGATCGCGCAGCAGCCCTACGGCGCCGTCGAAGTCCTCGGCGTCCAGTCCGGGTGCGTCGTACACGGTGAAGACCAGGTGCCGGGAGTCCTTGGTGACGCTGGTCCGGCGGTCGGGTCCCTGGAGGACGGAGGCGACGATCGCGGCCCCGTCCCGGACGACGGGCTCGTCCTGGGCACAGGTGATGGTGGAGCGGAAGCCGGCGAAGGTCTCGCCCCGCACCGCCCAGTCGAAGTGCAGGTCGCCTTCGATGGCGTCGGCGTCCTGGACGCCCATCAGTACGCCGCTGGTCAGCTCGGCGTACAGCAGGGCATCGACGGCCGGCCCGATCACGGGCAGTCCCTTGCGGCGGGCCGTGGCGATCTGGCCGGGCAGCGGGCAGGTCACGCCGTGGGCGTCGAACCACCGGGCGTAGACCTCGGCGACCGCCGACGCGCGCTCGAAGACGTCGTCGGACCGTGACGCCAGTTCCTGGCGCCGCAGTTCGAGCAGGGTACCGAGAGCCGCGGTGTCCACCGCCGCCACGACGGCGGCGAACCGGGTCGGCCCGGCCCCTCCGGACGGCCTCTTGCCTGCGCTCAGTGCTGGGGCTTTCAAAGGGGGTACTCCCGTTTCGCTTGCTGGGCGCATCTCGCTTGATCATTCGAACAGCCAGAAGCGGTCCCCCCAAGTCCACCGGAGAGGGTGCGGTCCAGACCATTCCCACTATGTGGACGACGGCATCCATCAGGTTCCTGAAGGTGCGCTGTCAGGTTGCCGACCCGTACCGCCCGTACATCGATCAGGGGGGTATTGCCGCGCAGTTCGAAGGCGGTCCGGACGAGGTGATGCGTCGCGGGCCGGTCCTGTGCGGGGTGGCCAAGGTGGCGGCGGAGGTGATGCTCATAGACTTCGCCGGGACGCGAACCGGCCGCCGCGGGTGGCAGAGTCGAGCCGGGCCGGGCCGGGTCAGTGCGTCCTCACACATGCCCGGTGCTCCGTCGCCGGGTTGGAGCGATCCGGGCATCGATTTCGAAGTCGGACATGTCCGGCCGAACACAGGGGGTTTCCATGGCCAAGGGCTACTGGGTCAGTGTCTACCGCACCATTTCCGATCCGGAGAAGCTGACTGCCTACGACGAGCTGGCCGGTCCGGCCGTCCGAGCTGGAGGCGGGCGGCTCCTGTCGTCCCGTGACAGTCGAGTCGTCGCCCACGAAGCCGGAAACACGCAACGCGTCATTCTGATCGAGTTCGACAGCCTCGAACAGGCTGTCGCGGCGTATGAGAGCGAGGCGTACCAGAAGGCGCTGGTGGTCCTCGCCGACGGCGCCGAGCGCGACTTCCGCATCATCGAAGGCATCGGCTGACCGACGGGCTCAAGGCTCGGCCATCGCTGAGCATCCGTCACCTGCATACGTACACGGTGTCGAACGACGACTCTCGCCGATGTCCGGGACGGATCGCCGCGCTGATGGCGTTGCGGCCCAGCCCCGCTATCGGCTGATGCCGTTCGCGATCGCCGGTTCGTCGAGCGCGAGTCGAGCGTGAGTCGAGCGTGGGTCGAGCGTGAAAGGTGGGCCGATGTCCTGGCCGGATGTCACGGTGGTCGATGCGTGCGTGCGGCGCGACGGCCGGGGCGGTAGTCCCACGGCCGTCACCGACGACGACCCGGCGGCGACGGACGCGGACCGGCGTGCGGTCGCCGCCGCGGCCGGCACCTCGCACGTGGTGTTCCTCGGCCCGGGGCGGACGCCGGACGGTGGCTGGCCGGTGCGGTTCTTCACCGCCACCGGCGAACTGTCCGGCTGCGGCCACGGGACCGTTGCCGCGCAGGCCGTCCGGCTGACCCGCACCGCGCGGGGCGAGCTGAACGACCGCCAACACACCGGCGGGCGCACCTTCGAGACCGCCGCGATCCGCCGCCCCGCCGGAATCGAGGTGTGGTTCGACCAAGGCCTCGTCGCGCTGCGCCACCCGGCGCCGGACGAGCGCGCCGCGCCCGGGCTCACCGCCGACGATCCGCATCCGACCGACGCGCCACGGATCGCCGCGCCCGGCGCGCCACGCATGCTCGTGCCCGTCCGCGACCGGTCGGCGCTGCTCCGAGTCCGCCCACACCTCGGCAGGCGGACAGCGGCATGCCAGCGGTACGGACTCCTCGGCTGTTTCGTGTACGTACCGCCGGTGGGCGACCGACCGGGTGCGGCCCGGATGTTCGCGCCGGCGATCGGCGTCGACGAGGACGTCGCCAATGCCAACAGCACCGGCTGCCTGGCCGCCCACCTGCTCGACACGACAGGGGCGCGGACGGTCGCGATCGAGGTGGAGCAGGGCGACACCCTCGGTCGACCGGCCAGCGTGCTCGCTTCGGCCCGACGCGGGCCGGCCGGCATCACGACCCGGGTCGGCGGGTTGGCGGTGGTCCGCGACGGACACTGGGACGGCGACCGGACCGTCCTCGATGCGTAGCAGACGAGGTGTCCTTCGGCCATCGGGCCGTCGCGGACCAGGGCGGCGAGCCTTGATGGCGACCCTGCTTTTCCCAGCATCAGCCGCGTCGCCCGGGCTTGGTCTTCGCCCGCACGCGGTCGCGGAGCTCGGCCTGGTAGAAGGCGGCCTTGTCACCGCCCAGCCCTGAGGACTCGCAGATCTCCGCCACGGTTTCGGCGTCTTCCGCAGTGCCCGTGAGCCCGATGTGGAGAAGGCGCCAGAACCCCTCCCGAACCTGCTGCCCGCACCTCTCGCCCAGGCCCGGGCCTGGCGAGGTCTGCTGATCGTCGCCGGAGCCCGCAGCCACGAACCACAAGGTCTGCAGCAGCACCTTCCGGGCCAGTGTCGAGAGGTCACCCGCCAGCGCGGCCATGATCACGCCGACAGCCGGCGGAGTGCACTCGAAGATGATCGTGCTCTCCTCGACGTGACCATCGAGGGTGTATCCGATCATGTCCCGGGGCGTCTCAGCCGTGACGATCGCCTCGATCAGAAGAGGCACATGCTCCGCAGAGCCGCCGCAGCCGCACTCCAACGAAGCCCAGTCGACCCGTCGCAACTCTGCGCGTACCAGTTCACTGACCACCGCTCAGACCCCCTCAAGCGCAGCATGTTCGGCGGAGCTAATCCTCCGCTCCTGCGCAAGCGGCTCCTCCTGATCGCGGCCGGCCGCCGACCCTAACCTCTGGCGCCTCGGGTCTGGCGGTCCAGGAACTCGATCAGGCGCGTCTCCGAACGGAGAACCCGTTCGCGCTGCTCGGGGGTGAGAGACATGAGGAGGTCGACCAGTACTCGCTTTCGCGGGACGTACACCATGTTGCCGGAGTAGATCCGGCAAGTGGAACACCAGGCAAGTCCGATGCACCGCTCGAACATCGAGGACTCGGGCGGATAGAAGCGGTACTGGTACGAGCAGACGGGTATTCCGCAGGTGTCGCAGACGCGTCGATCGCCGTCGGGGACCGTGTCCCAGATCACGACCTTTCGCCAATGCTGCCGCCCGGCCGGTGCTCTTCAAGTCGTCATGCCGAGCATCTTCGCGCACGGAGATCCACCTGGCACGGCTCCGGGTAGAACTCCGGGCAGAACTCCGGCCCGCTGGAGACCTACGAGTTGACGTGCCTGCTGCGGCCGGGCCGGCCCCGCCAGCAGCCAGGATCTCGTGCCGCCCGGCAATCCTGACCGGCGCCGGGGCCGCTGCCGTCACGTCAGGACCGCGGCGAGGGCGCCGGTGATGACGGCGGCCAGGGTCAGGAACGCCGCGAACGCGGCGGCGGCGCGCAGGCAGGCGGCGGGGTAGGTGGCGTCGTCGAGGCGGGCGAGCTTCCCGGCCACCGCGGCGACGATGAGGGCGGTGATCAGGATCAGGCAGATGGCGAACAGCGCCACGGTCAGAGCGGACATGTCGAACTCCCGGGAGGTGCGGATCGGTTGATGGGCCAACCGTCTCGAATCGGGTGTGCGACGGGGTTCGGCCGGGCGAAGATGAACAATGCTGAACAGTGGCGTGCACTCCGGTCGGGGGAACCATGAGCACCGCAGATGAGGAACAACCCGCCGCCGACGGGCGTGGGGAGGCCCTGTCCCGGTTACAGGCTCGGTTCGCGGACGCGTTGGCGTCGACGGGCCAGTCGGTGACCTGGCTGGCGGGGCAGGCCAAGCTGGGGCGTACGGTGGTGAGCGGAGCCCTGAACATGCCGACCGTCCCGAGCGCGCGGACCGTGGCCGCGATGGCGCGGGTACTACGGCTCGATGAGAAGGAGCTGCTGGAGCTGCGGCGGCAGGCGAAGGGAGCCGGGGAGGGCGAGGAGCGCGGGTCCGGCGGGCCGGTTCCGGTCGTTGGGGCCTCGTCGGGCAGGGCTTCGGCGGGTGACGCGGGTCAAGTGGTGCGGCAGCCGGGCCTGTTGGTGGGGGCGCCGCCGCTGGCGGCATCGGCGTTCCAGCCGCGCGAGGAGCTCCGGGAGCGGATCGACGCGGCTCGGGCCGGGGGCTCGGTGGTGTTGACGCAGGCCAGGCGGGCGTCGGCGGGGGTGCTGTCGGGGATGGGCGGGGTCGGCAAGTCCCAGCTCGCCGCGCAGTACGCCCACCAGGCCGTGGCCGAGGGGACCGGGCTGGTGGTGTGGGTCCCGGCCGGCGGGAGCGCGCAGGTCATCACCCTCTACGCGCAGGCCGCCGTGCGGGTCGGGGCACTCGGTGCGAGCGGGGAGGATCCCGAGCAGGACGCGCGGGCGTTCCTGGAGTGGCTGGCCACCACCGAGCGGTCCTGGCTCGTGGTGCTGGACGACGTCAGCGACCCGGGCGTCGTCGGCCCGTGGTGGCCACCGGCCCGTCCCGGCACCGGATGGACCATGGCCACGACCCGCCTGCACGACCCGCGCCTGACCGGGGGCGGCCGCACCCGCATCGAGATCGACGTCTACACCCCCCGGGAGGCCGTCGACTACCTCCAGGATCGGGTCACCGGTGACGGTGGAGGGCACCTTCTGGACGGGCGGGAGGTCGAGGTCGCCCGCGTGCTCGGCCACCTCCCGCTCGCGCTGGGCCACGCGGCCGCCTACCTCCTCGCCGAGGAACTCACCTGCGCCGACTACCTGGCCCGCCTGGCCGACAAGGCGCTGCGGCTGGATGACGTCCTCCCGGAGTGGGCGGACACCGAGGGCTATCAACGGCAGGTCACCGCCGCCCTGCTCCTCTCCCTGGACGCAGCCGAACAGGCGGGCCCCAAGGGCGTCATCACACCCCTCGTGCGGCTGCTCTCGCTCCTCGACCCGGACGGCCACCCCGAAGCTCTCTGGACCACCGCATCCGTCGCCGCGTTCCTCACCACGGCCCGGGACGAGGGCGCCGAGCCCGTTGTCACCACGGGCGAGGTGGTGCACGCGCTGCGAGTCCTCCGCCGGTACGCACTGATCACTACCGACCCGCACACCCCGCACCGTCAGATCCGCATGCACGCCCTCACCGCCCGTGCCATCCGCGAAACCACCCCCGCCAGCCGGCAACCCGGCCTCGCCGCCACTGTCGCCGACGCACTGGGGTCGATCTGGCCACCCACCGATCTACCGCGGGAGCTCGCACAAGCACTGCGGGCCAACACCACCATGCTGCGCCAGTACGCCGAAGAACAGCTCTGGCGGGACGGCGTCCACCCGGTGATCGTCCTCAACGGGCTCAGCCTCAGAGCCGGCGGCCTGCACCATGACGCGCACAGCTACTGGGCCTCGATCACGGAGCGGGCCGTGCGAGCCCTCGGGTCGGACCACCCCGACACCATCACCGCCCGCGCGAACCTCGCCGCCGCCTACCGCAACCTCGGCCGCCACCACGACGCACTCACCGTCCAAGAAGCCGTCCACAGCGACCTCGAACGCCTCCTCGGGCACGAGGACCCCGATACCCTCCGCGCCCGCGCCAACCTCGCCGTCACCTACCACCAGCTCGGCCGCCACCACGACGCACTCGCCCTCCAAGAAGCCGTCCTCACCGACTGCGAACGCCTCCTGGAGCCCGACCACACCGACACCATCCACGCCCGCGCCAACCTCGCCGACACCTACCGCAACCTCGGGCGCCACCACGACGCGCTCATCCTCGAAGAAGCCGTCCACAGCGACTTCGAACGCCTCTCCGGGCACGAGCACACCGATACCCTCCACGCCCGCGCCAACCTCGCCGCCACCTACGGCAGACTCGGCCGCCACCACGACGCGCTCACCCTCCAACAGGCCGTCCACGCCGTCCGCGAACGCCTCCTCGGACCCGACCACCCCACCACCCTCCACGCCCGCGCCAACCTCGCCGTCACCCACGGCAGACTCGGCCACCACCACGACGCACTCACCCTCCAACAGGCCGTCCTCACCGACTCCGAGCGTGTCCTCGGACCCGACCACCCCCACACCATCACCGCCCGCGCCAACCTCGCCGTCACCCACAGCGAACTCGGGCGCCACCACGACGCACTCACCCTCCTCGAAGCCGTACACGCCGGCTCCGAACGCATCCTCGGGCCCGACCACCCCGACACCCTCCACGCCCGCGCCAACCTCGCCGCCACCTACCACCAGCTCGGACGCCACCACGTTGCGCTCAACCTCCTCGAAGCCGTACACGCCGGCTCCGAACGCATCCTCGGGCCCGACCACCCCGACACCCTCCACGCCCGCGCCAACCTCGCCGTCACCTACCACCAGCTCGGGCGCCACCACGACGCGCTCAGCCTCATGGAGGCGGTGCACACCGACTACAAACGCATCCTCGGGCCCGACCACCCCAGCACCGTCAGCGCCCGCGGCAACCTCGCCGCCGCCTACCACCAGCTCGGACGGCACCACGACGCTGCCCGTCTGGGGAACGAGCCGGCTCCATAACACCGGTGCGGACGACGTGCAGGTCCTCGCTCTCGGCGCCGACGCCGGTCAGCAGGTCCGTGGGTCCGTGGGTCCGTGTCGCCGTCCTGATCGGGCGAGTGAAGCAGTTCGATGACACGTTCCTGGGAGACGCTCGCATCGGCCATCCTGCGGATCCACAGCAGGGCGGATCATGTCGTCGTATCCGTAGCGGCGGCGGTCGTCGCTGCCGCGTTCCGGTTCGGGGAGGAGCCCGATGGCGTGGTAGTGGCGGATGGCGCGTGGTGTCGTCCCGGCGAACGCGGCGGCATCTCCGATCGTGACCCGGCGGCTTTGTCGCCGGGAGCCAGCAACGTTTGTCGGTGCGCCGTGGGAACGGCCTGACGGGGCAGGAGATGTGTGTTCGAGTTCTGGAAGCGCGCCGGTAGTTGCTCGAAGCCCTTCTCGTGTGCTGGTTAACTCGGAACAGACGATGACCTGGTCGGCCAGGTGCCAACTGTCCGGTACGCCCCGATATTCTGCCGCCGGCTCAGGGGTCGGCCTCCGGGCGTCCTCGTGCGGTGGTTCGTGCGGCAGCTACTGGATGCTTTTGAGGTGTGGATGTCCCGGGTCGGCGGGGCAGGAGAAGACGTTCAGCTTGCCCCAGCGGCCGACCGCGACCCCGGTGTCTGTCCCGCCCCTGCGGACGGCCGGGTCCCGTTCCTCCAGCGGCATCCAGCTAGCGTTGCCGGCATCCCACTCCGAGCTGTCGATGGTCAGCAGCAGTTCCATCGGGGTGGCGCAGGCCGGGCAGTCCGTGGCGGCGGCGTCGGTCAAGTTCCAGGAGGCGTAGCCCCCGGCGCGCCAGCCGGGCGGGATAGACAGGTCGAACTGGTAGGTCGGCCAGTCCTCCTCCGCGTCCGCTTCCTCGGCCTGCTCTTCGAGGGCCTCTTCCCTGGCCTCGATCCGGGCGCACAGTTCTTCGGGCAGCAGCCCGGCGAAGGGGTACGTGACCACCTGCTCGGGGTGCAGCACGCACGGCTCGGGTACGTAGCCCTCGAAGCCCACGACCTCCGGCACGGGCGGCTGCGCCATCACCTCGACGACCTCCCACGACCTGCGCCAGCGCAGGTCCAGGAGCATGCCGGTCCGGTTCTCGCCGTGCGCGTCGAAGGGGCACCAGAACACCTGGAGCAGATCACAGTCCTGCGGCCCCGCAAGCAGGTCGGGCACGTCCCGGCGGTACAGCTGGGCCAGACCGATCATCGGAAGCGGATCCGTCTCCTCGCCCCCTCCCGCCGCCCGGTACCTGCGCCTGAGCTCCTCCAGGAGCCGACGCTCCTCGTCCGTGAGGCCGGAGGCCGGGTGCCGGGCCCACGCGGCGGCCGACAGCTGACGCTCCCGGTGGATGTCCGCGGGGCGCCGGCCGCGCCGATGGGGGTGCGGATCGGTGCACACCGGCCACGGCTCGTCCGCCGGCCAGAGCATCGGTCCGCCCACGGAACTCACCGACGCGTCGGGGCTGCCCGGCCGCGGGTGCAGCCGGGTGGTCGTGCCGCGGTGGGCGGCGAGCCCGGGAAAGAGCACCTCGACGTCGAGCGGGCGCGGTGGCGTGGTCCTCGTCATGATCCCGAACCCTAAGGCCTCGGCCGTCCCGGCCCTCAGCCGACCGGGCGTCGGGCCTACGGGTCCGGCCCCGATGATGCTCTGCTCGGTGCCGGACAACAGGGAGATGTTCCTACTTCTCAACGACATCCGGGATATCAGCGACCCCAGAACGTTCCTGAACGCCGCAAACAACCGCTTCCGGATATGACCTACGCAGCCAACCAGGCGGGGGAAAGCAGGAAGGGGCATGCGGGTACCTCTCGATGTCGTGCTCGCCGCCTACTGGACCACATGCCGCTACGTCACGTGCAAACCCCTTGTCGTGGGCGCACCCTCGCACCGGCGGCCTGTAGCCCTGCCTCCATCGGCGCCCCGACGGCCTCACCGGACATTCGCTGGCTCGGCACCGGCTCGGCACCGGCTCGGTGCTGGTCGGGCAGGGGTCAACCGTCCGGTCGGCCGGGGGATTCCATCCACACGGGGGGCTCCGCGGGCGTTGTAGAGAGCGATGATGATCTTGCAGGTGGGAGGGCTCCCGAGGTGCGGGGGGTGCCGGCCGAGGTCTCGGGGGTCGCTTGCCGGCCGGTGTCAGGAGTAGTCGGCGCAGATGCCGGACCCCTGGTGTGGCCTGGAGTCTCCGTGACCGAGCGTCAGCGTTCAAGGGTGGGTGTGGTGCCAGGTTCCGGCCCAATGGGCGAGGAGCCTCGTGTCCGGCCTGCCGTCGTGGTCGAGGGGCAGTCGGTGCAGGGCGTAACAGAGGTCCGGGCAGGTCCCCGCGGGCAGGGTCCGTCTCAGGAGTTCCAGGACGGCGTGGGGCTCGGGCCAGTCCGTGGTGCCGACGTAGAAGACGACAAGGGTGTGCTGTTCCCCGTCGGGAGCGGGCACCACCGCGCTCCGAGTGATCTGCGGGTGGTGGTCGAGGACGGCCTGGATCTCGTCGACCTCCGCCGTGGAGGAGGTCACCGGCGGGGTCGGGGTACCTACGCTGCATTTCTTCATTTCCTCGGCTCCACGGGCGAACGGCTGCGGGGGGAGGGGCTGTCGGCTCCTGCCGTGCCGTACCGCATGATCCTGCGCCGGGGCGCGGGCGACGGGAACCCGCCGACCGGCCGGAGCGGTCGGCCGTCCGGCCGGGGTCGGGCCGTCCGGACGGCTGCCGTCACTGCTGCTGCTGATCGGATCCGGCCGCCGCGGGCGGGCCCGACACCAGGGAAACGGAGTGCGATAATCCGACTCTTTCCGGTGGTTTGTGCGTCCTGCTGGGGACGCGGGAGCAGAGGAGCGAAACGACATGATGGGGGGAGCCGGCATGATCCGGGTGCTGGTGGTGGACGACGAGGCGCTGGTGCGGTCGGGGTTGACATTGATCCTGAACGCGGCTGATGACATCGAGGTGGTCGGTGCGGTCGGGGGTCGGGACGCCGTCCGGGCCGTGGCCGAGCTGGGGCCCGATGTGGTGCTGCTGGACATCCGGATGCCCGATGTCGACGGGCTGAGCGTTCTGCGCGCCGTGATGGAGCGGGCGGACCCGCCGGTCGTCGCGATGCTGACGACGTTCGAGGCGGACGAGTACGTCGCGGCGGCCCTGCGGACGGGGGCCCTTGGCTACCTGGTCAAGGACACGGACCCCGAGGTCCTCCCGGGCCTGGTCCGTCGTCTGGTGGCCGGCCATCCCGTCCTCGCACCGCGCGTCGCCTCCCACGTCGTCGCCGGCTACCTCAGCCATCGGGCGGTACGGGACGTCGCCACGCAGGGGTTGGACCGGATGAGCAGCCGCGAGCGGGACGTCCTGCTGCTGCTCTCCGAGGGCCTTTCCAACGCCGACATCGGGCGCCGGCTGCACCTGAGCATGGGAACCGTCAAGGAGCACGTCGGCTCCCTGCTGGCCAAGCTCGACGTCCGCAACCGAGTCCAGGCCGCCTTGTGGGCGCAGCGCGCCGGCCTGCTCGACCGGAGCGGCCCGTGAGCGTCGTCGACACGGCCGTGCGACCCGCCCGCCGTTTCCGTTCGCCCCTCGCGATCGACATCGGGTTCAGCGTGCTCGCGTTCCTCGACATCGCCGCCTTGGACATCCAGTACCTCTGGCCGGACCTCGCCGTGGCGTCGGCGGCGGCCGTGGCCCTGCTGGTCCGCAGACGGTGGCCGGTGGTCGTGTTCGCCCTCGCCCTGAACAGCGTGCTGTTCACGGAGAACGTGTTACCCGCCCTGGTCTGCCTGTTCACCCTGGCGGAGCTCCACCGCAGCCGCTCGGCGCTGGCGATGTGCGGCATGTCGTACGCGATCTGCGCCAACGTGCCGAAGGTCGACGGCTTCGCCGAGGTCCGCACCCTGGCGGAGTTCGGGGTGGAACTCGGGTACTCCCTCGTGACGGCCGCAGCGGTCGCCGCCAGCGGGCGGCTGCTCCAGACCCGCCGCGCCCTCGCCCGCCACGTGGACGAACTCCACGCCTCCGAGCACGAACGCCGCGAGCTGCACGCCCGGACGGTCCTGGCCGGGGAACGCGCCCGACTGGCACGGGAGATGCACGACGTGGTCTCCCACCAGGTCAGTCTCATCGCGGTGTGCGCCGGAGCCCTGCAGGTGTCCGCCGACGAGCCGGAGACAAGGGAAGCCGCCCGGACCATCCGCACCCTGAGCGCCGCCACCATGGACGAGTTGCGGCAGATGGTCGCCCTCCTGCGCACTCCTGGGGCCCACGATGCGGAGCTGTCTCCGTACTCCAGCCAGCAGCATCTCGACGAGCTGATCGCCCTTAGCCGACTCGACGCCCGTCTGGTGGGTGACGTGCCCGAGGATGCGGGTCCCGCGGTCCGCCACGCGGTCTACCGGACGGTGCAGGAGGCGTTGACCAACGTCCGCAAGCACGCGCCCGGGTCCATCGTCGAGATCGTGCTCGACCTCTCGGGTACGGGGCTCGTGGTGACCGTCACGAACACCGCCGCCCGACTGCCCCAGCTCGTACCGGCCGCGCTGCCCGTGCTGCCCGGATCAGGGCTGGGGCTGGTCGGCCTGCGGGAGCGGGCCGAGGCCCTCGGCGGCGCCTTCGACCACGGTGCCGTGGTCGAAGGCGGATATCGCCTCCGGGCCCGGTTCCCCGAACGCACGCTCTGAGCACGGCAGACCCTCCGGTCCCCGTGCGGTCAGGGTCGGCCCCCGGCGAGGTGGCCGGCGGCGATGTTCTCGGCCGCCCGCGGCGTGCCGCCCAGGCGGTGGACCAGGATCCAGTCGCCGCCCGGGCGCGCGGCGGCGAACACGCATGCTCCGCGGGTGTGTCCGTTGTGCCAGGCGACATCGCCCGCACGTTGCCAGGTGGGCGCCAGCTCGCCGAGAGCGCCTTCGACCACGGTCTTGGTGAGCAGGCGGGCCGCGGCCTCGCAGGTGGCCCATAGTCCGCCCGCGGGGAGGATGGCTCCGTTCATGGTCCACGGCCGGCGCGGGCGTCCCAGGATGCCGCGGGCGAGGAGGCGGGCGCCGGGCGGCGGGTCCGCGCTCATGCCGTCGACACCGAGCGGCTCCAGCACGTGGTCGCGGATCAGCTCTTCGTACGGGGCGGCGCAGGCGGCTTCCAACGCCGCGCCGAGGACGGCGTACCCGAGGTTGGAGTAGGCGCGGGCGGCTCCCGGCGGGGAATCGACCAGCCGGTCGGCGTCGTGCAAGAGGGTGTCCAGGGCTGCCCGGTCGAAGTGTCGGTAGGGGTCCCCGCGGCCCGTGCCGGGTGGCAACCGGGGCAGACCCGAGGTGTGCTCGGCCAGGTGGCGCAGGGTCATGCCGCTGTGGGACGTCCGGGGCAACCAGCGGCGGACGGGGTCGTCGAGGCCGAGGATTCCGGCTGCTGCCAGGCGCATGAGGGCGGTGCCGGTGACGACCTTGGTCAGTGAGCCGATCTGGACGTGGCGGGTGGGGTCGTGGCCGTGTGCGCTCACGGTGGCGGCTCCGCTCGCCAGTACCACCATGGGGGTGGGGAGCATCGGCATCAGGCCATCCTCATCTTGTGGTTCCCATGACCGGAAACGTTCCGACGAAGATCATTTTTGTCGGGCCGCCGACGCCGGGACACCCATCGACCGACCGCTCCGGACCACCCGGTCGGCAGGAGTCACCCCCCGCCGACCGGGCAGGCCGATGCACCGCGGCCAGGCCGCCCAGGGACGCCCGGACGAACTCCGGCCGCATCAGGCGAAGGGGGCAGCAGCGGGGGGAGTGCGCCGCTCAATGGCTCATGGCGCGTACTCCGTGCGGGGGCGAGTGAACGATTCCGCTGTTCGAGTCGGGCCGCGGTCGCGGCAGGATCACGGCGCGCTCGCAGCACCGGACGTCCCCGCCCGCCCTTGGAGGTGCGCCCCTGTGGTCCTCTTCGTCATCGTCGCCGTTCTCGCCCTGCTCGCGGGACTCGCGGCCAACCGATTCCTGCGGCCCCGGCTGCTCAGCGAGGACGACGACAGCGGCATGGCCGTCAAGGACCTCGTCGGCCCGCTGCTCACCCTCACCGTCCTGCTCCTGGCCTTCGTACTGGTCACCGCCAACGGCTCCTACGGCAAGGCCGAGGTCTCCTCCCGCGGCGAAGCCCGCGCCCTGGACCAGCTCGTGGAGACCGCCGAGTACGCGCCCGAGACCCAGCGGGCACAGATCCAGTCCGCCGCCGTCTGCTACGCCCGCGCCGTGCGCACCCAGGAATGGCCCGCCATGGCCGACGGCAACGGCTCCGCGGCGCCCAGCGTGTGGTCCACCGACTTCCGGCAGACCTTCCGCTCCCTGGAGGGCAAGTCGGTCTTCGGCATGCTGATCGCCGCCGACAACAAGCGCTCCGAGGAACGCGAGGAACGCCTCACCCAGGCGACCGCGAGCATCCCGGGCGTCATCCTCTGGTTCCTCCTCGCCACCCTCGTCATCACCGTGATCGCCCTGGGCGTCTGCATTCCCCGCAGGAACCGCCGCGGGCAGCTGATCACCCTCACCGTGATCACCGCCCTGCTCACGACCACGCTGTGCATCATCCGCGACGTCGACCGGCCCTTCAGCGGCGTCATCAAGGTCCAGCCGACCGCCATCGCCGAGATCGAACGCCAGGCCACCCGCGACTTCCTCGCCCACCACACGGCCGCCGACCTGCCCTGCGACTCCGACGGCGACCGGCGGGCCGCCTGACCGATCAGTGCCGGTCGGACGGCCGGACGCAGCGCAGCTCGGTCCGCAGCACGGGGGCGCCGTCGACCGGTGCGGGGTTCTCCGCGGTCGGCTGGATCCCTCCGGCGGCGACCTTGTCGAGCGTCGCCAGGCCGTCGGGGCCGACCGTGCCGAACACCGTGTAGTTCGGTCGCAGTGCGGAGTCGCCGTAGACGACGAAGAACTGTGAACCGTTCGTGTTCGGGCCGGCGTTGGCCATCGCCAGCAGGCCGCGCCCGTAGAGGCGGCGCGCGCCGGTCGGATCGGTGGGTGCGGGCGGCAGGTCCACCGGCAGCTCGTCCTTGTACTTGTAGCCGGGCCCGCCCTCACCGGTACCGGTCGGGTCGCCGCACTGCAGGACCTTCAGCGTCGGATACGCCGTCAGACGGTGGCACACCGTGCGGTCGTAGAAGCCGTGCCGTGCCAGGTGCAGGAAGCTCTGGACCGTGCACGGCGCCTTGGCCCGGTCCAGGTGCAGCGGGAGCGGGCCCTGGCTGGTCGCAGCGGCCACATCGACGACGCCGCGGCTGGGGGTGCGCCGGGGGTCGGGCGGCAGCGGAACGGGGCGCGCGGGCGGTTCGTCCGGGGTCTGCGCGTACTGGCACGGGCCGTGCGTGGTGCGCGGCGGAGCGCCGTCGGAAGCGGTGGCGGCACTTCCCCCGGACACGACTAACGCCACGGCCGCGAGTCCGCTGATCAGTGCTCGGTTCATCTTCCGCACTCTCCTGATGATCGCCAGGTCTTGGAGCGGTCGCAGTCTAGGGCGTGATGTGGTCGGCGGGAATGGGGCGACCGGCTGCCGCCGGGCAGCCCGCCGGGCGGGTGCGGCCCGTCGGTCCGGATCGGCGCGGGAGCAGCGCATCCTTCGGCGGCGTTGATCGTTTCCCAGGGCCGGAGATCGGGACGTGTCCGGGTGGGCAGTCGCCCCGGGCCCGGACCACGGTACGGATGATCGAGGACGGTTCATGGTGGATGAGGGTGTTCAGGTGCTGCGCGCACCGCAGCAGCGGATGGGGCATGGGACCGGGTACGTACACGGGTACTCACCGGAAGAAACGTCCCGCCTGACCTCGCAGGCCGATGCCCTGGCCCACACGGTCCACGCGGGGACGGCGTACCCCGCGGGGAGCCTGGTGTTGGAGGCGGGCTGCGGGTCGGGCGGGCAGAGCGTGCACCTGCTCAGGACGAGCCCGGGGGTGCGGCTCGTGGCCGTGGACCGCTCCGCGCGGTCGCTGGCCAGCGCACGGAGCCGGGTCCGCGACGAACCGGGAGCGGAGGAGGTCCACTGGTGCCAGGCGGACCTGGTGGCGCTGCCGTTTCCCGACGACACCTTCGACCACGTCTTCGTCAGCTTCGTCCTGGAGCACCAGAGCGATCCGCAGGTCATCCTCGCGCAGCTCCGGCGGGTCCTGCGGCCCGGCGGCAGCCTGACGGTGGTCGAGGGGGACAACGACTCGGTCGGCCTCCACCCCGACAGCCCGGATACCCGGTCGCTCATCGGGCAGTTGATCCTGCTCCAGGGGCTGGCCGGTGGGAACGGCCTGTTCGCGCGCCAGTTACAGCCCGCGCTCGCGGAAGCCGGCTTCACCCGGATCCAGGTCGAGCCCAGGACGGTGTACGCCGACGGCACCCGGCCCGACCTGGCACGTCACTTCATCCTGGACAGCTACCTGCCGATGGTCGCCGCCGTCCGCGGCGAAGCCCTCGCCGCCGGTCTGGGCACACCGCAACAGTGGGACCAGGGACTCGCCGACCTCCGGGCGACGGCCAGGGACGGCGGCACCTTCTACCTCACCTTCTTCAAGGCCCACGCCGTCAAACCAGCCGCGGGCCTTCCCCGGCAGACGTGACCCGACGTACCGACCGGCACCGGCGGCTCCGGCCGTCCGGAGCCAGTACGAGCGGGCCGCGATCGCCAGGGCGATGCCGTGGACGGCGAAGGCGACGATCCCGATCCAGGCGACCAGCAGCGCGTCGCCCGAGGAGTGGAAGTCGCCGGGCCGCATCGTCACCACGTCGGCCGTGGCCAGGGTCAGGTATCCGACCCCCACGACGCCGTAGGGGGCGAGCGTGGCGGCGCCGAGCAGAGCCGGGGCGAGCGGGAGCCAGCGCGGCACCCGTCGACCGCGCAGGTACGGAGTCCAGCGCGGGAAGACCTGCCCCCACGGGCGGACCAGGCCCCAGAGCAGGAAGACGCCGAGCACGGCCAGCAGCGCGGTGGGGTCCAGGCCCCAGGACTCCAGGGTGAGGAAGGTCCCCGAGGCGCCGTTGCGCTGCGAGAGCGCGAGCACCTCCTCACCGGTGATCCCGGCGAACGTACCGCCCGTTGCCCAGACCAGCTTCATCCCCGCGTACGGGACGAAGGCCAGCGTCCCTGCCAGGGAGCCGAGTTGGACGGGCAGCGGTGCGGTGGAGGGCTCTCGTACGGCGGTACCCGCGGGCAGCCGCTCGGAGCGGGCCGTGGCCGCGAGCAGAACCGCCCCGACCGCCGCCAGGGCCTTGTTCGCGGCGGCGGCCCCGCTGTCCACTCCCTGACCGAGCACCAGCGTGATCACGTCCATCAGCAGGCTGAACGCGATGGCCCCGGCCAGCCCGCACAGGACCCGGAGCAGCACCCGTAGCGCGGGCCTCGGCCCGTACCGCACCACCGCCACGCCGACCGAGGCCCCCAGCACCCCCACCGCCACCACCGCCCAACCCAGCACGGAGGCCGCCGAGTCGCCACCGCGGGGGAGCAAGGAAGTCCCGCTCAGCGCGCAGGCCAGGCCGAAGCCGGCGTACAGCACCGCCCACAGCGCCGTGGCCCGGGCCACCCAGCACGGCCATCGCCGCGACCAGGCCCGCCAAGCCCTCCAGAGCACCTTCGCCGTCCGTTCAGTACCGGTCATGCCCTGAAACCTCGCACCGACCGCGGCGAGGTGGCGTCGGCCGCCGGGACGATGCCCCTCCCCCGGCCGGGGGAGCCAACTCCGGCGCGGTGGGCGGGCGTTCGATGTCAGGCGTCGTCGGCGAGGCTCAGCTGGATCCTGTTCTCGTGGAAGTGGTCCCAGTCCATGACCAGGCGGAAGCGCTGGTGGGCCGCCAGTCGTTCCGCGTCGGCGAGCTCCTGCCCGCGGTGCACCTGGGCGTCGCCGGACAGCACGAGCTCCACGATCGCGAGGCGGACGTCGGCGGCGTCCAGACCGGTGCCGGCCGCCAGCCGGTCCAGGGAGGTGAGCACCTCCTGCGGTTCACCCAGATCGTCGATCAGGTGCGTGATGAAGTCGTTGACGAGCGGGCCGGTGCCCATCGTCCAGCGGATCGAGTCGAGCCGCTCGGTGAGTTCGGCGTCCAGGGTCAGCAGGTCGCCGGGCAGCGGCAGTACCGCGGGCATCGACCATCGGGTGCCGTCCGGCGTCTCCTCGCGGCTCGCCAGACCCCACGTCAGGTAGAGCTCGGACAGCTCCCGCACGGTGCCGGGCACCGGGAAGCCGGCGGCGGTGAGCAGGGCGCCGAAGCGCTTCCAGCGCTTCGCCTCGGAGGCCTCGCGCCCCTCGGGCGCCTCGTCGAAGTCCCACTCCTCGTCGGGCCAGGAGAACGTGAGCGGGCCGTCGAGGCCGTCGGCGAGCATGCGCCAGTGGCCTCCGAACACCTCCCGCAGGACGTCGTCCAGGGAACCGGTGAAGTCCGGCGGCTGGCACGCCGTCCCGATCAGCATCGTCAGCGGCAGGCCCTGACGGGGCAGGACGTGCTCCCAGCCCGAGGCCCACCAGTCGTTGTGCATGGCGATGTCCCGGCGCGGTCCGGGCACAGACGGGTTCACAGGCATCCGTGAGGTCCTCCTCGAAAGGCGGTCAGACGCTCGCATGGTATGCCCGTGGGTGGGACCGCCTTGCCCATGCGCGGGCATAACGCGAAGAGCCGGGCAGGGTGTCCGGCGCTGCCCTAGCCTTGCGCCATGAGCGCGGCAGGGGACGTGATCGGCGGACGGTTCGAGCTGGTGGATCGGCTCGGCAGCGGGGGGATGGGGACGGTCTGGCGGGCGCTGGACCGTGCGCTCCATCGTGAAGTGGCCGTGAAGGAAGTGCGGGCGGAGATCGGGCGGGACGATCCGGAACTGCGGCGGGTGCTGCGGGAGCGGGTGCTGCGCGAGGCGCGCGCCCAAGCCCGGATCAACCATCCGAACGTGGTCACCATCCACCACATCGTCGACGAGGGCGAGCACCCCTGGTTGGTGATGGAGCTGCTGCCCGGCCATTCCCTCGATCGGAGGCTGGAGCAGGGGCCGTTGTCGCCCGCCGAGGCCGCCCGGACCGGTCGCGAGGTGCTCGCCGGGCTGCGGGCCGCGCACGCGGTCGGCATCCGGCACCGGGACGTGAAGCCCGCCAACGTGCTGCTGCGGGTGGACGGTTCGGCCGTGCTCACCGACTTCGGCATCGCCGCGCTCCAGGACGCCGCCTCGCTCACGGTGACCGGGGAGGTCATCGGGACCCCCGAGTACCTGGCGCCCGAGCGGATCCGCGGCGCCGACCTGGCCGCCTCCGATCTGTGGTCGCTGGGCATGATGTTGTACGTGTGCGTGGAAGGCGTCAGTCCGATGCGCCGGGCCACCACCTTGGCCACCTTGGCCGCGGTCCTCGACGAGCCGGTTCCCCCGCCGCACCGGGCCGGTCCGCTGGCGTCCGTACTGGCCGAGCTGCTGGTCCGCGATCCGGCAGCGCGACCCTCCGCCGAGCGGCTGGACCGGCTGTTGGCCGTCGTCGTCGGGGGCGCGGGGAGTGCGGGGGACGCGGGCGGTGGCGTCGGGCCGGAGCCCACCCGGCTCGATCGGGCGCCCGCCCCACCTCCCGAGGTCTCCCCCGCGGCCGGGCGGCCGCCGTCCGTCGAGCGGTTCGGCCCGCCGCCGCCCACGCCCGTGCCCTTCCCGCCGTACGCGGCCACGCCCCACAGCGCGCTGCCGACCATCGGCCCGTTCAACGGTGGTGGCCCGCACGGGGCGCCGCCGTCCGGCGGAGCGGACCGTCGGCGCAAGGCCGCCCCGCTCACCGCGGCGGCCGCCGTGGTGGCCCTGGCGCTGCTCGGCTTCGGTGGGTACGCCCTGTTCGGGCCGGGCGCGGGCGACCGTACGGACGCCAAGGGCGCGGCCTCGCCGGCGGTTTCCGGGCGCTCCGCGGGTCCGGGCTCCGCTCCCGCCGTCACCTCCAGCGCGCCCGCGGCGACGAAGAGCGCGCCGCGGGCGACCGAGAGCGCCCCGGCGGCCGTCGTGCCCGATGGTGACGGGCCGGCTCCCGGCGCCGGCCGCTGGATCGCCCAGCTCTATTCCGAGCCGGAGAGCACCGGCATCGCCGTACGCGACCAGCGGCTGGCGGCGATCCGCGTCACGGTCCCCGAGGCCCGGTTGCTGCGCAGCCGGGAATACGCCTCGCTCAATCCCGGGTACTGGGTGGTCTACGCCCCCGGGCCCTTCACCGACGGCGGGGCGGCCGTCACCTTCTGCGCGGCCAAGGGCCGGACCACCGCCAACGAGTGCATCGGCCGCTACCTCAGTGACGACGCGGGCGATCACGGGTACCAGTGCACCCCGCCGGCCTCCTCCCCCGGCGGCCGCTGCCGACGTTCCTGACCGCGCGCTCGACCTCCGCTCAGGTGAGTCGGCGGCGGGTCCACCAGTGGCAGAAGAGGGCCAGGGCCGCCGCGGCCGTGAGGCAGAGGGCCGTTTCCGTCCACTGGAGCGGCCACAGGTGGGCGCTCGGGTGGTACTCGGCCCAGCGGCCGGTGGCGCCGTGTGCGGTGAGGCATTGTGCCTCGTCCGTGGCGGTGAAGCAGTCCGGGAGGTCCGCCATGCGCCGGCCGCCGGCGGAGAGCAGTCCTCCGTCGAGGTGCCAGGCTCCGGCCGGTGCGGGGTCGCCGTCCAGGTCGTGCACGCGCCCCTCCGCTACGGGCCACAGGGCGCCGCGCCCCTGTTCCAGGGCGAACAGGACCACGGCGCCGACCGCCACCGTCGCGCCCATCGCCCCGACCGTACGGCGGACCAGCAGGCTCAGGGTGATGCCGATGAGCAGCATCAGCACGGCCTTCGCCGTGGCGGCGGGGCCGATGGCGTCGTACGGCATCGGGCCGTACCAGGGGAACGTGCTGCCGAGCGGGGCGGCGACGGTGTGCCACCACCAGGTCGCCGCGGCGGTGATCAGCCCGCTGAAGAGGACGGTGAGGGTCACCGGCACGGCGAGCTTCGCCAGGAACCAGCGCGTGCGCGTCACGGACTGGGCCAGCGCGGTGCGGTGGGTGCCGCTCTCCCACTCCTGGGCGAACAGCGGCCCGCCGAGGAACAGGCCGAAGAGCAGCGGGAGCAGCAGCAGGCACTGGAGGGCGGTGCGCAGCGGGTACTGGTGCTGCTGTTGGAAGGCGACCAGGGCGTCCGTGCAGCGCCGGGAGTGCTCGGCGGCGGCTCCCGTGCAGCCGTCGAGGCGGGGGAGGTCCGCGCGGGCGGCGAGGGCGCCGTACGCGAGGTAGCCCCCGACGAGGGCCGTCGTCGCGAGGAGGGCCCACAGGGCGGTCCGGTGCTGGCGCCACACCAGCCAGCTCACGCCGCGCACGCCGATCACGCCCATCACGCCGCTTCCCGGGCGGGTGCGGGGCGGGCGGCGGCCGTCGTCACGGACGGCAGGTGGGGGTCGCGCAGGTAGGTCATGACGAGCTGTTCCAGTGAGGGTGCGGGGTCGGCGCCGCCGGGGTGGTGGACGGCGCGGAGTTCTTCGATGTCGCCGGCGAGGCGGACCTTGCCGGAATCGAGGACGACCAGGAAGTCGCAGGTGCCCTCCAGCTCGGCGAGGACGTGCGAGGAGAGCAGGACGGTCGTGCCGTGCACGGCCGCCTCGGTGACCAGGAGCCGGGCCATCTCGTGGCGCACCAGCGGGTCGAGGTCGGCCATGGGCTCGTCGAGCATCAGCAGCCGGGGGCGTTTGCCGAAGGCGAGGGCGAGGGCCACCCGGGTGCGCTGGCCGCCGGAGAGCGAGCCGATCCGGGCCCGGTGCGCGATGTTGCCGCCGGCGATGACGCGCTCGGCGGTCGCCGGGTCCCAGTCGGGGTTCATCTCCCTACCCATGCGCAGGATCTCCGAGACCCGAAAGCCCCGGTAGAGCGGTTTGTCCTGGCTGAGCAGGGCCGTGGCGCGGCGTGCGGCCGGGGCCCGCGGCGGGGCGCCGAAGACGCTGATCGTGCCTTCGGTGGGGGTGAGGAGGTCGGCGGCCAGGGACAGCAGGGTGCTCTTGCCCGCGCCGTTGGGTCCGACGAGGGCGCAGCGCCGGCCGGCCGGGATCTGGAAGTCACAGTCCTTCAGGGCCCAGCCCCGCCGGTAGCGGCGGCCGAGCCCGGCGGCCCGTAGCGCGGGGAGGGCGCCGGGTCCCAGGGGGTCGGGTCCACCGGTCGGCGGCTTCGGTTCGGTGTTCATGCCCCGACGCTAGGCAGGCTGCCGGGGGCCGGGCATCGGAGCAAGGTCGGTGGCCGGCGGGACCTTGGGAGGGGGCGCGGGCGGGCCACGGTGACCAAAGTATGGGGTTCTCCCGACGAAGGGAGGTACCGGGCGGGCGGAGCGATGAGTGGGCGTTTTGTACCTATTGGTTCACGTAGGCTTCTGGCCCATGCCCCGCACCCGCCCACCCCGCGCGATCTCCCGCGAGCGGTCCGTCGACCTCGCCCTCGTGGTCTTCGCCGCCGGACTGTCGGTCGCGCTGGCCGCGACGAGCAGCAACCCGCTGCTGATGTTCCCGCGGATGACCGTGGGCACCGTGGTCCTCGACCCGTTGGAACACCTCGCCGCGGCCGCGACGGGGAGCGGCGGGCTGCCGATGTACATCGGGGCCGGTGCGCTCACCGGGGTGTGCGCGGCCCTCGCGCTGGGGTGGCGGCGGCGCTTTCCCGTGGCCGTGGCCGTCCTCACCCTCGTGCTCGGCCTGATGTCCCCGGCCGTCACCGTGTCGGCGATGATCGCGCTGTTCACCGTCGCGGCGCTGCGCCCGCAGCGCGTCACCGCCCGGGTCGCGGCGGCCGCGGCGCTGCCGGTCCCGCTGACCATGGTGTTCGGCGCGATGCCCGCGAACGGCTTCTCCGTCCTCGGCATCCTGCTGATCGCGTGGACGCTGGTCGCCCTCGCGGTCGGGTGGGGACTCTTCGTGCGCTCGCGGCGGATGCTCGTCGAGACCCTGACGGAGCGGGCGCGGCAGGCCGAGGAGGACGCCGCCCGGCGGGCCCTGGAGGCCCAGGCGCGGGTGCGCGAGGACATCGCCCGCGAGATGCACGACGTACTGGCGCACCGGCTGTCGCTGCTGAGCGTGCACGCCGGGGCGCTGGAGTTCAATCCGTCCGCGCACCCCGCCGACGTGGGGCAGGTGGCCGGGGTCATCCGGGACAACGCCCACCAGGCGCTGGAAGACCTCAGGACCGTCATCGGCGTGCTGCGCGCGCCCGCGCCGGCCGGGGGCGCCGCCCCCGGGGAGGCGGCCGAAGCCGACGGGCGGCCCGGGCCGGCGGCGCCCGAGGCGCCCCAACCGGTCCTGGGCGACCTCGACCGGCTCGCCCGTGAATCCCGGGCCGCCGGCATGCGGCTGCGGCTGGAGCTGGACGTCGAGGACCCCGACGCGGTGCCGGCCCTCGCCGGCCGGACCGTCTACCGGATCGTCCAGGAAGCGCTGACCAACGCCCGCAAGCACGCCCCGGACGCCGACGTGCGCGTCGAGGTGAGCGGGGAGCCCGGCGGCGGCGTCGACGTCATCGTGCGCAACCCGGTCCCCGCGACGCCCGCGCGCACGGCGGCCCGCGCCCCCGCCATCCCGGGCTCCGGTCAGGGGCTGATCGGCCTGGCCGAGCGGACGTCGCTGGCCGGGGGCCAGCTGCGGCACGGACCGACGGGCGGGGACTACCTCGTCCACGCGTGGCTGCCGTGGGCCGCGTGATCCGGGTCCTGCTCGCCGACGACGACCCGCTCGTGCGGATGGGCCTGCGGGTGATGTTCGCCGGCGTCGACGACATCGCGATCGTCGGGGAGGCCGCCGACGGGGAACAGGCTCTCGCCCGGGCCGCGGAGCACCGCCCGGACGTGGTCCTGCTCGACATCCGGATGCCCGTCATGGACGGGCTGGCCGCCACCGTGCCCCTGCGCGCCCTGGCCGAACCCCCGGCGATCATCATCCTGACCACCTTCAATCCGGACGAGTACGTCCTGCGGGCCCTGGCCCGCGGCGCCGCGGGGTTCCTCCTCAAGGACACCCCGCCGACGGACATCGTGGCCGCGGTGCGGCGCGTGGCCGCCGGGGAACCCGTCCTGTCCCCCGCGGTGACCCAGCAGCTCATCTCCCGGGCCCTGGCCCCGCCGTCCGCGGCCGCGGGCTCCCGGGCCAGGGCCCGGGCCCGGCTGGAGCGCCTCGCGCCGCGGGAGTACGACGTCGCGCTCGCCGTGGGGCAGGGCCGGACCAACGCGGAGATCGCCGCCCGGCTCTACATGAGCGTGCCCACGGTCAAGGCCCATGTATCGAGCATCCTGGCCAAGCTCGACGTCACCAACCGGGTCCAGGTCGCCCTGATCGTCCACGACGCCGGCCCGGACTCCCCTCCCCCGGGCGCCGCTCCGCGCACCTGACGGGGCGCGGCCGACCTGCTCGACTCCCTTCGGGGGGAGGTGAGTTGTGGAAAGATCGGCCGGAGGGGAAGCCGGAGGAACGGGGGCGCGGGAGTGCGGTTGACGATCGGGGTGGCCGACGCCGACGAGGCGGCGGAGCTGCGGGACCTGTACCGGTGGCTGCGCGCCGACGAGGACGGGCCGGACGAGGTCCGCCTGTCCGCGGAGCCGGCGCCCGGCGCCATGGGTGGGCTGGAGGTCATCAACGTGGTGGTGACCCATGCCATGGGCGTCGCCAACCTCGCCCTGGCCTACGCCGGTTGGCGCAGTGCGCGGCGGAGCCGGGCCGCCCTCACCTTCACCCGGGCCGGCGACGGAATCTCCGTGACGGTGGAGAACGGGTCGGACGAGGCCGTGCGCGGGCTGATCGCGGCGCTGTCCGAGACCCATCCGAACGAGGCCCCTGCGCACGAGGCTCCCTCGGCCGTGGCACCCGCTCCCGATCCGGTCGGGCCCGCCGCCTCCGATCCCACCTCCGCCGATCCCCCGTCGGGCGAGGCGGCATCGGGAGGGCGCTGACCGTGGAACTCGCCGACCCGCAGGCCTCGTACGCGGTCCTCGTCGGGACCTCGACCTATGTCAGCGCGGAGCTCGACGACATCCCCCCGGTGGCCAACAACCTGCAGAAACTAGGCGAGTTGCTGGAGGACCCGAGCATCTGGGGGTTGCCGCCGGGCCACTGCGTACGACTCCCCCAGCCGGCCTCCGCCGCGGAGGTCCTGGACGCGGTCAGGGAGGCCGCCCGCAAGGCCACCGACATGCTCCTCGTGTACTACGCCGGGCACGGTCTGACCGACCCGGGCTCCGACGAGCTGCTGCTGACCCTGCCCACCTCGGACCCGGACCGGCCCTACTCCTCGCTCGGTTACGAGGCGCTGCGCCGGGAGGTGCTCCATGCCGGCCACAAGACGCACAAGGTCGTCGTGCTGGATTGCTGCTTCAGCGGCCTGGCCATGCTCGGCGGCATGGGCGGCTCCGCCACCAGCTCCGTGACGCTCGCGGAACGCAGCCGGATCGCCGGTTCGTACCTGCTGACCGCGTGCGCCCCCACTCGCCAGGCGTTGTGGCTGGAGGACGAGCCCTATACGGCCTTCACCGGCGAGCTCGTCCGGCTGCTCGAAGACGGCCTCCCGGGCGGCGGCCAGGTCATCGAGGTCGACCGGATCTACGAGCACCTGCTCGCCCAACTGACCTCGATGCGGCGGCCGGTCCCGCACCAGCGGGTGAGCGACACCGCCCGCATCGCCTTCGCCCGCAACCGCTACGGGGCCCTCGCCCAGCGGACGGCGCAGCCGCACCCGGCCCCCGTCCACCCCGTGCCGAAGGCCCTGCTGCCGATGCTGCGCGAGCAGCCGCGGGCCATCGCCGAGCACGCAGCCCGGCTGCGGGGGTCGGATCCCGCCGAGGCGGATCAACTGCTCTCCCTGGCCGCCGTGTTGCGCCCGGCGCAGGAAGTGGCCTCGCTGGTCTGGGTGCTGCGCGCCGCGGGGCGCGACGAGGAGGCGCGGGGTGTGCTGGTCGCCGTCGCGGGCGAGCGGGAGCCGTACGAACTGGCGGACTGCGTCGTCGCGCTGGACAGCGCGGGCGACGGCGACGACCCGGAACGGCTGGCCCGGCTCGCGGGCGAGCGGGGCGCACAGGACGTCGCGGGGACCGTCAAGGCCCTGCGCGCCGCCGGTCAGACCAGCACGGTGGAGGCTCTCGTGACGGCCGCGATCGACCACCTGCGCACGACCGAGACCATCCTGGGGCTGGCCGGGGCCTTCTGGTCGGCCGAGCTGGACACCGAGGCCGAACGGGTTCTCCAGGCGTCGGCGACGTCCTCGGACGAGGAGACCACCCGGCTGGCCGCGGCGCTCTTGGCCATCGGGCGCGAGGACGAGGCCATCGGCCTCTACCTCCGGGCCGCGTCCGCCGTCGTGCGCCGCCCCACCGAACTGGTGCGCGCGCTGAAGGCGATGGACGCCCGGCAGCGGCCCGACGACGCGCGGCTGCTGCTGCGCCTGGCGGTCGAGGAGGCCCCGACGGCCGAGGCGATCACGCGACTGTACGACGGGCTGTGGGAGGCCGGGCTGCGGGAGTGGGCCCTGGGGCTGCTGCGGCAGGCGGCCGCCGTCCTGTCGGTGGAGACCGCCGTCGCGCTGGCCGACGTACTGCGGGGCGACGGTCACGACGAGGCGATGCTGCACCTGGTGCGGGAGATGGCCGGTGCGCACCCGGCGGCCCGGACCGTCACGCTGGTCGAGGCGCTGCGGTCGATGGGCAGGCCGCTCGACGCGATCCGGCTCCTGACCGACGCCGCGCACCGCCACGGCGAGCAGATCGCGCAGCTGCTGATCGCGCTGGAGGACACCGGGAACCGCAGGGACTGGGCCCGGGTGCTGGCAGCCCTGCCCGAGGGGCCCTTCGCCCGCCCCGATGATCCGCTGGCCTGGGACTTCGGCGCCCGGCCCATCGAGGTGGTGCGGGCGCTGGACGCGGCGGGTCGGGACCACGGGGAGGTGAGCGGAGCCCTGGCCTCCCTGCCGGACGGCTCCTTCGCCGAGGCGCTGAGGCAGCTTCGGGCGGTCGGCGCCGATGACGTGGCCCACCACGTCCTCGGCCATCTGGTGCGCACCGATCCGCGGGCGGCGCTGCGCCGCCTGCGCTCCCTCGAACACGGCTCCACGCTCGACGCCGCGGTGCTGCGGGGGCTGCTGCGCGCGGCCGACAGCCCGGTGCGGGACGAGGTCACGGAGGTGTCCTCTGATGACGTCGTGACCCTTGTGCAGGGCGCGACCGTGCCCGCGACGGCCATTCACGCGCTGACCACCGCCGGGCTCGGCTCCCAGGTCGGAGTGGCGTTGGAGGGTTTCACCCGGCACCATCCGGTCGAGGAAGTGGTCGCGGTGCTCCGGGCACTGCGCGGCGACGGGCTGACCGAGGAGGCCCACCTCGTCGTGCGGGGCGCCGGGGTGTGGATGTTCCCCGAGCTGTACCGCGATTTCGTGATCGCGTTGCACGACGCGCAATTGAGGGAGGACGCGGTGTACGCCCTCCAGGAGAACGCGGCCGCGCTGGGCCCGGCGCTCCGCAAGCAGTTGGCCGTGCTCCTGCGCGTGGCGGTCCCCTGGGTGCCCCCGGACGCTCCTCCGCAGCGCCCGGGGGCCCGGCGCTGGTTCGGCCGCGGCTGAGCGCGGGACCGTACGGGGGAACGCGGGATGGTGGGTGGGCGCGGGGCGATGTCGCGGGGGCGCGGTCGACGCGGGTGCGGTGAGGATCGGGGCATGGGCATCGCACTGCCGGTCCTCTTCGCGCTGTTCGCGGCGCTCAGCAACGCGCTCGCGACCGTGCTCCAGCGGCGGGCGGCGCTGACCGTGCCGCAGAGCGACGGCTTCCGCTTCGGGCTGGTCCTGGACCTGCTGCGGCAGCCGCTGTGGATCGGCGGGATCCTGGCGGTGATCGCGGCCGGTGTGGGGCAGGCCGCGGCGCTCTCCCTGGGTGCGCTGGCCCTCGTACAGCCCCTGTTCGTGCTGGAGCTGCCGTTCGCGCTGCTGATCGCCTCGCTGGTGGGGCGCAGCCGGCTGCCCGGGGCGCTCTGGCTCGCCGTCGCGGGGGTGGTGGTCGGGCTCGGGGTCGTCCTGGTGGCCGCGTCGCCGACCGGGAACCGCACGCACGTGCCCTTCGACCGCTGGGTCCTGGCCCTGGTGGCGTGCGCGGCGGCGATGGCGGCGACGGCCGCGGTCGGACTGCGCCGGCCCCCGGGCCGGATGCGGGCCGGCTGCCTCGGCGCGGCCACGGCCGTCGGTTACGCGCTCACGGCCGCCCTGATGAAGTCGGCCGTGCGGGTGCTCGACGAGGACGGGATCGTCGGCTTCCTGACCGTCTGGCAGACCTACGCCTTCGCGCTGAGCGGCATCTGCGCCCTCCTGCTCCTCGAACACGCCATGCAGGGCGGCCCGTTGGTCGCCTCGCAGCCGGCACTGACGCTCGGCGACGCGGGCGTGAGCGTGGCACTGGGCGTCCTGCTGTACGAGGAACACCTGCGGGCCCAGTGGTGGTTGGTGCCCCAGCTGCTGGGGCTCGGCCTGATCGCGGCCGGGGTGTTCGCCCTCGCCCGGCGCGGTGCGGAGCCGGGCGAGCCGGCCGCTCCCTGAGCGCCCGGGGAGCGCCGCTCCGGCCCGGACGCCCGTGGGCGGTCCGGGCCGGAGCCGGGTCATCACTGGGGTGTGAGCTCGTTCCACTGCTGGTACGGGTTGTCCGGGCCGTAGTCCTTCGCGTACGCGTTGCCCTTCTTGTCCGAGTCCAGGGCCTTGTTGTCGGGGTTGACGATCCGGGTGGTGCCGTTGACGCGCAGTTCCCACCAGAGCTCGTTGTCGTCGATGCCGCACGGGTCGGTCCTGACGATCTCGGACCACGAGTCGTTCAGGGTCAGGCAGCGGTTCGTCGCCACGTTCTTGAGCCTGATCTTGCCGTTCACGACCGTGCGCTGCCACTGCCGGTAGGTGTTGTACTTGTCCGCGCAGGGGGAGGTGTACACCTTCCCGCTGGGATTGGAGTCGAGGCAGCGGCCGGTCTGGACGTTGCGGTACCAGGTGGCTTCCCCGGCGGCGTGCGCGGGCGTGGCCAGCCCCGTCGCCAGCATGACGCCCGCCCCGAAAACGGCTGCGGTTCCGCTCCATTTGATGCGAAGGCCCATCGGATCTATCTCCCTACCGAGTCAGTTGTGCGCGGGATGGCCGGAATTCACGAGTACCACTGCTGGTAGGAGTTGTCCGCCGTGTAGTTCTTCAGGTAGGCGTTGCCCTTGGCGTTGGAATCCAGCGCGTTGTCCGCATTCACGTTGATGAGGCGGGTCTTGCCGTCCACCGTCAATTCCCACCAGCGGTCGAGTTCCCAGCCGATGCAGGTGCGGGTGGCCACCCGGGAGGTGTAGGGGGGCGAGGGGTTGGTCAGGCTGCCCGTCTCCTGGGAGAGGCACCGGCGGGTGGCGACGTTGCGGAGCATGATCTGGCCGTCCACGACCTTGCGTTCCCACTGCTGGTAGGGGTTGTCGGCGCCGCAGCCCTTGGTGTAGACGTTCCCCTTGGCGTCGGAGTCGAGGCAGAGGCCGGTCTGGGCGTTGCGGTACTGTTTGATTTCAGCGGCATTGGCGCTGGTGGCCGTCCCCGCCACCAGCAGGACGCTCGCCCCCATGACGGCAGCGGCGCCGGCGAGCTTGTTGTGGATGTGCATGAGGCCCTCTTCCTTCTCAAGCGCATTTCCGTGGAACGGAACTCTGTTCTGGATTTCCTGGTGAGCCACCCCGCGGATGAAGGGCCCGTGAACGGGCGCCGCACCGGGGGCACGCGTGACCTTGGCAGACACGACTGACGTTTCCCTCACGCTTTCCTAACGCGCGGGGAATTCAGATCCAGCCGCGTTCGCGGGCGTGCAGCGCGGCTTGGAAGCGGTTGTCGGCGTCGAGCCGGATCATGAGCCGGGCGACGTGTTTGCGGTAGGTGCGCAGGGCGATGTTCAGCTGGCGGGCTCCCGTCTCGTCCTTGTCGACGAGGTAGAGGGTCTTGAGGATCTGCCGCTCGGTCTCGGTGAGGGAGGGCAGGTCCTCCTCGGGGAGTTCCTGGGCGGCCGCCCACATCCGCTCGAAGAGCGAGACCACGGTGCTCACCAGTCCGGGTTCGCGCGTCAGCAGCGCGCCGCGGGCGGTGTTGTCGGGGTCGATGGGGGTGAGGGCCACCGCCCGGTCGCAGATGATCATGCGGTCGAGGGGGTGGGTGGAGACCCGGATCTGCGCGCCGCGGGCCGCGAGCTCCCTCAGGTAGGCCATGGTCGTCTCGTCCTGGAGGCAGGCCGAGGCCATCAGGGTCCGCATCCGCACCCCGCGGCGCAGGATCCTCAGGTCGATCGGCCGGGAGACCTCGATGGACTCCGCGGTGAGCACGCCGAACGGGTTGGTCGTCAGGTTCTCCGAGTGGGCGAAGAAGGTCACCTCGTCGATGGCGGCGCGCACGGCCTCCATGCCCTCGATCAACCGGACCGCCGGGTTGTCGTACGTGGTGGCGCGGGGGGCGTGCGTCTCCGTGCTCAGCGAGTCGACCAGCCCGGTGCGCCGGGCGGTCTCCTGGAGGTCGTCCTGGGTCTGGCCCACCCGGTGCTCGATCAACCGCTCCACGGCGCGCTGGGGGGAGAGCGGCCGCAGGCCGCCGGCCGGGGTGCGCACCACGATGCCCAGCTCCAACGTCCGGGAGACCACGGCCGGCTGGTGCTCGCCGGCGTCGTCGCGGTCCCGCAGGAGGGCGCGGTAGAACTGCTCCTCTTCCAGGGGGACACCGAGGAAGGCCAGCTCGTTCGTGTCGTGGCGGGACATCATCGGCCCCACCTCTCCCATGTGTCCCGGCCGCAACACAGCGGCCTCGGTGGGGTGTTCCGGTCGGTCCCGGGCGTGCAGGAAAGTGCACGGGAAGCGGGCCGTTTGCTGCACGGTCGCGGCCCGTCCGGGACGGGTGCCCGCTGGCAGAGTTCTTCTCGTAAGGGCGGCCCACCGGAACGGAAACGGTGGGAGGGCCCGAACAACGCACCTCGATCCGGTCCCGTCAGCACTCCAGGAGGTACCCCGTGAACCGCTCCGCTTCCCGCATCGCGTCCGGCGTCATCAGCGTCCTCCTGGTCCTCGGCGGCGCCGGGATCGCCCAGGCCGACGACGCCGGCACGGGGGCCTCGACCGGAGCGGTCACCGTCGTCACGACCACGGGCCCCGCTGACCAGGCGCCCGTCACCATCAACCCGCTCACCAACGACTGGGGATGAGCGGACCGGGGTGAGCGCGCCCGCTCCCGCCGGAGCGGACCCCGCCACCACCCCCACCCCCACCCCCACCCCCGCCCCCGGCCCCGCCGTCCGGACGCCGGCCCGACTCCTCCGAAGGAACGTCGCGGCCCGTCCCCCACCACCTTCCGAACCTCCGGAACCTTCTGATCGACCTCTCGTCACCCTGTCCCGGGCATCCCTTTGCCCGGACCACCCTTGAAGGAGAACACCATGTCGAAGCACCTCAAGCGCGCCGCCCTCACCCTCGTCGGCGCCGTCGCGGTCACCGGACTGCTGCTGCCCGCCACGGCCCAGGCCGCCACCGCCCCCGCGCCGTCGGCGACGGTCGCCGCCCAGCAGGCCGGGACCATAGGCACCGGCTGGAAGACGGAGATCATCGTCGACGCGATGGGCCAGATCGGGGGGATCATCGGGAACGTCCTGAACGACATCCGGATGGAGAAGGACCGGCCCGCCTTCGTGCACCGTCAGCTGGACGACACGATGAAGGCGTACCCGAACCACAACGTCATGATCATCAACGACAACCTCAACTACTCCCTGGACATCCAGGGCGTGGTCGCCAACGCCCGCGTCACCCAGGGCAGCGCCACCTACCGGGTCCTCGCCTTCAAGTCGGGCACGATCGTCAACCGCGGCGACGGCGGCTGGTCCAACTGGGGCTTCGGCGGCTGGTTCGACCGCAACGGTGGCAGCGTGACCTTCCGCGGCTGATCCCGGCTCCCCCATCGACCGCCTCCTTCTCACGTGAATCTCGCCAACAACGCAAATGGGCCGGTCTCCTCTCGGAAACCGGCCCATGCCGCGTACATCTCCGGGCCGCCCCCGGGCCCCCGATCCGCAGGAGACGACACCGTGGAGCACCGCATTCGACTCGCCGGGGCACCCGAATCCACCCCCGAGCTGGCGTGCCTGCGCATCATTGCCCAGCTCCCGTCCCACTGGACCAGTGAAATCCTGGAATGCGGAACCGGGTACGCCGTCCTCGGCCTCCGCGTGAGCACTTCGGACTGCGACGTCACCCATGCGATCGACCGGGCACTGGCCGCACCGGCGCTCCACGGGTGGACCCGGGGGGGCTGACGTGGGGGCCGACGCGGGGCGGCGACAGGGCTCGGGCTCAGCTGAACTGAACGGTCACCGTCTGGTCGTTCCACCAGCCGAGTCGCTTCTGCGAACCGCCGATGGCGAGGTTGGTGCCGTTCCGGTCCCGCAGGCCCATCTGGTTGCAGAGCTTGTTCTCCACGGAGGAGATCCGCCACCGCCACTTGTCCCCCAGGGGGAACTGGTAGTCGGGCAGTCCGTCCGCGCGGCCGGTGCACGACTCGCCCCGGAACTCGATCCGCGACCCGGTGAAGTTCTCGTGCTCGTAGACGATCCCGAGCAGCTTCGTCCCCTGACCCATGGTCAGGATGTCGTAGGGCGGCTCCGCCGCCGAGGCGGCGCCGGCCGGGGTGGCCACGCCGACCGACAGCAAGACCGCGGCACAGATTCCGAGAACCCTCTTGTCCATCTGCAGGACCCCACCTTCACCAGATCGCGAGCACGGCACGTTCCGCGCCGTCCCGCGCCCGGCAGGCGGGCCCGGGACCGGACACGCCGGTGACCCTGGCAGACGGCACTGACGTTTCCCTAACGATCGCCTCACAGCACGTGCGACGACGGGAGTCCCCGTCCCGCGTTCCCGTCCCGCTTTCCCGTCCCGCACCGCTGGGAGGGCTGTTGCAGAACGGTCATCAGACGGGGAGAACCATGTACACGGCATGGACCTCTTATCGAAGGTAACGACACCATTCGGAGAAGAGTCGCGCCATGTCTCGCGTTCAGCCCACGGCCGTATCGACCGCCCTCGCAGCCCACCGCCGTCTTCGGCCGGCGCGCATATCCACCGCCGTCTTCGCCGGGCTGCTCCTCCTCACGGCGTGCGGCAGCGGGGACGCCAAGGACGCCGCGGCCGGAACGGGGGCGTCCGCCGGTGCGGACGGCAAGCAGGCGCAGACCGCACCGCCGGCGCCGAAGAAGGTGACCGGCGGACCGCTGCTGGACTTCGACCTGACGCCGGGGGCCGGGAAGACGGTGGGCACCGGGCAGCCCGTGTCGCTGGAGTTCGAGAAGCCGGTGCAGAACAAGGCCGAGGTGGAGAAGGCGTTGACCGTCACCGCGTCGATCCCCACCGAGGGCTCGTGGGGATGGGTGACCACCCAGGGCGGAAAGGACCGCTTGGACTGGCGCCCCAAGGACCCGTGGCGCGCGAACACCGAGGTCGCCGTCAAGGGAACCCTCACCCTCGTGGACCCCGGTGGCGCCCACTTCGAACGGGACCTGGACCGCACCTTCAAGATCGGCCGCGACCAGCAGCTCGTCGCGGACCTGGACACCCACACCCTGGTGGTCAAGCGCGACGGCCAGCAGGTGAAGACGATCCCGATGTCCGGCGGCGAGCCGGTGTCCGGCCGCGCCTCCCGCCCCGGCACCTTCGCCATCAAGTCGCAGGAGGAGAAGGTCCACATGACCTCCGCGTCGGTGGGCGGTCCGAAGACGTACGACGTCTGGGTGAACTGGGGCATGCGCTTCAGCGACTCCGGCGGCTACCTCCACCAGGGCACCCCCGACAGCCAGCAGTACATCGGCAACACCAACCACAGCGCGGGCTGCATCGGCATGACGCCCAAGGACGCCAAGTGGCTCTTCGACAACACGCTGCTCGGCGACCTGGTCACGGTGAAGGGCGAGGAGGCCAACGGCGAACTCGGCGGTGTCGGCAACGGCTACGCCGACTGGAGCATCACCTACGACCAGTGGAAGGCCAAGAGCGCGGTGAAGTAGACCTCACCCGGGCCGTCGACGACAGTGCGGCGAGCCAGCCGCTCCCGGCCCTCATGAGGGCCTCATGAGGCCCACGGGGGTGTCACGAGAACGGTGGCGTCGTCGATGGTGTCGAACGGCCCGAGCGGGACGGTGCTGTTGAACATGTGGTCGGCTTCGGGCATGGACTGGAAGTCCCGGTACTTGATCAGTTTCATATCGGTGGTCTCCTGCCAGGTCCGGGCCCACACCGGCTCGGGCTTGAAGATCGGTCCGCTGATATTGGGGAACTGGTGTGCCGTGAAGTCCGCGGCCCAGGTCTGGTCGCCGAGATCGCCGAGGACCACGAAGTGGTTGTTGGCGGGGACCTTGTCCCCCTTCTGCCAGATGCCCATACCCCGGTACCGGAAGTTCGTGAAGCCCTGCGAGAACATGTACTCCCTGACCGGGCCCATGATTTCGTAGCACTTGGCACGGGGGCTCTTGACCGCGTTGGACAGCTTGTGGAGCATCGACCTCATGTCTTCATAGACCATCTTGCCCATCAGTTCGTCCGCGCCCCCCGCCAGTGCTCGCTGCTGTGCCCGCTCCGCCGCTGCCTGGAAGTTGCCGACGTCGTTGAGTGCCTGGGTCTCCTTCGTCAGGTCGCCCGCCGACGTGGCCGAGGGCGGTACCTTCGCGCGCCGGGGCTCGGTCACCGCCTTGCGCACGTCAAGGGCCTGCTCAGCGGTGTTGACCGCGGTTGCCGCCGGGCGCGGCTTGGCGCGCAGGGCGGCGACCTTCAGCTTGGCCGCCTTCATGGCCTTCAGGATGAAGAGCGCGTCGAGGACGCCTCCCGCACCGGCGAGGATCCGCCCCAGTGCGGCGTCCTCCATGGCTTCCCGGTAGACGTTGCCGCGGTCGGCGTTCCCGGCGATCTGTTCCTCGTAGTGCGCCTCCGCGAAGCCGAAGCCCACCCCCGTGCCGAGCGAGATGGCGGATGAGATGCCTCCGGCGGTGCCGATCGTGAGGGGGAGCGTCACCAGGGCCAACGCCATCATGAGGTCGCGTTTGGTCCGTGCGGCGACCTCTCCCGCGTGCTCACCCGAGGTGTAGACGAGCCCGTCGAGGTCCGACAGCATCCGGTCCCGGGCCGCCCTCCACAGGCCGGTCGACGAGTCATCGGTCGGCTGCATCTTGAGGGCTCCGACCGCCTCGCCTCCTCCGGTCCGTCCCGGTCGGAAGTCCTTCGCCTTCGCCGCGTCGTTCTCGAAGCGCGACAGGTGCTCGCGGATGAAGGGCTCGTACGAGCCGCCCGAGTCGGACCAGCGCCAGTAGTGGTGCTTCCCGGTCTCCAGGGAGACGAGGAGGTGTTCGTTGAAGACGCCGAGGGACACCATGCCCGGTATCACCTTGCCGTTGAGCTCCACCAGCCGCTCCTTCAGGTGGCCGCCGAGCCACGACCGCGCGAACATGCGCGAAGACGGGTCGGTACCGGGGGCGGCGAAGATCCGGGCGAGCGTGCCGCGCAGGCGGGAACCGGTGAACTCCTTGAAGCTCTTCTGGAACGCATCGCCGTCGAGGACGTCCGTCGCATCGGCCTTGAGCCGTGCGGCGACCCCGTCGCGGACGCTGGTGCCCTTGAGCGCGTCGACGATCCGCGGGGACAGGCCGGCCGGTGGGGTCAGGTCGATGCGTGACCGGCTCCAGATGGTGGGGTTCTTCCGCTGCGGCTCGCCGAGCGCCAGGTCGCGCGTGGTCACCTGCCACTGGTGCGAGGAGGCACCGCCGTTGGTCGCCACGGTCTGGTGGGTCACGGGCACGTTGACCTTGCACGTCCACTTGCCGTCCAGCGGCATGGCCTCCGCGGCGGACTCCTTCGTCACCTTCGTGGTGACGTCGCGGATGGTGTTGTCGAAGTACTGCCGGCTCCTGAGCTTGCGCACTTCCAGGGAGTCCGCCCCCCGCGTCAGCTGGGTGAAGAGCCCGCGGGACGCGCTGTCGCCGCGGGCGAGCCGCGCACTGTCCGAGTCCGTCGCGGCCCTCCTGTTCCGGCCTCCCGCCCTGCTTTCGAACAGAGCGCCCGACTCCGCCATGACCAGCACCTGGCGGCCGTCGAAGAGCCGCGCTCCCTCGTCGGTGAACTCCAGCGCTCCGCCCGGGGACCCGCCTCCGTCGTCCATCGGGTACACGCACGCCAGCGGGTCGGGCAGCCCGGTCTTCAGCACACCGTTGTGCACGCCGATCAGCTCACCACCGCCGAGACTGAGCATGGCGTGGATCATCTCCTGGCGGTTGCCGTCCACCTGGATGAAGGCCAGGCGGTACCCCTTCTTCAACCGGCCGAAGTCGTTCTCCGTCGCGATCTCCCGCCCCTCCCCGTCCAGGAAGTCCGTGAAGTCCTGGGCGGAGGTGGCGCGGACGAGCCGGTTCATCTCGGTGTCGTCGATGATGCCGGTGGTGTGTTGGAGCCCGGCGACGGCGGCCCAGCTGGAGTCTCCGGCCTCGTTCACCTCGTCGTGGAAGGCCGGGTCGTTCAAGCGGGGCAGGATCTGCGTCAGCAGCTTGGCGCGGTTGGCCTCGGCGGCCGACTCGGGTATCCGCCACACCTGGCGCACGGTCGCCGGGGCCATTTCTCCCCCGGGAGACAGCGTGCCGATGGCGGTCCTGTTGAGTTCGTAGATCTCCCGCCAGCGCTCTCCGTCACCGAGTTCGGTCTGGGCGACCGACCGCAGGGTGTCCCCGATCGCCGTGGTGCGGGTGGGGAAGACCTCCAAGGAGATGCCGGTCCTGGCCGGGAGCTCCACGCTCCGCGTCTGTTCCCCGCCGACCTCCAGGACCGTGCCGTTGGAGCCGCGCAGGACGACCGTCGTGTCCCGCTTCGGGGCGAGGACGCACTTGATGACCCGGCCGGCGTACTTGAGCTGGAAGCGCACCTTCGGGTGCAACAGGAGCTCTGCGACCTCACCCACGAAGCCGGGGAACACCACGTCGACCGTCCCGGCCAGCTGGTCCGCCACCGGTGTCACCGTGGGGACGCCACCGACCACCCTGGTCACCGCGGCCTTCGGGACCTTGGCAGCGGTGACCGAGACCCGGACGGTACGGTCCGCGACGCGCAAGGCGATGCCGCGGTCGAACCAGGCGGGGCGGGTCAGCAGCTGCAAGCCCTCCCGGTAGTCCGTCGCCAGGTCGAACTTGCCCGGATGGAACTCCGTGGTGGCGCTCTGGGAGTTGCTGAACTCCCGCATCTTGATCACCTTGGTCGTCGTGCTCCGCCGGTACTTCTCCAGCCAGTTCTCCAGGGGCAGGACGAGCGGTCCGTCGATGCCCTGCATCCCCTTGTCGGCGAACTGGCCCGCCGAGAGGTCGAACACCCAGTCCTTGCCGCCCTTGCGGCCGATCACCACGAAGTGGTTGGAGGCGAAGGTCTCGGGCCCGGCGTTGGCCCACATGTCCATGCCCACGTAGCGGATGTCGGTGAACTTCCTGTGCGTCGCGAGAGCCGCGGCCTTGTCCATCAGCGCCGCGCACTTCTCCTTGGGACTGGCCATCATCTCGCTGATGCCGGCATCCCGGTTGCAGGCCTTCAGCAGCCTGTTGGACAGCAGCTTGTCGGCTTCCGTCAGCTCCGGCACCGCGGTCCGGGGCCGCAGCGACTCGATCCGGAACTCCGGGGCGTCCGCATGCACGTACACCCGCACCCGCTGCCCGTCGGCGAGCTCCCACACCCCGTCACCGCGGAACGTCACGCCCGCATCGGCCGCCAGGTCGAACTCGGCGTAGCCGGAGCCCAGTCGCGAGTTGATGCCCGCGTTGTTCAGACCGGCCGCCTTGCCGTTGCCGGTCGACGTCATGGCGTGCAGCATCGTCCGGTCCCGGCCCGTGCCCGAGACGATCGCCACCCGCTCGCCGGCGGGTATGCGGGCCAGGCTCTCCGGGTTGGCCACCGCCTTCATGTCGTTGCCGCCGAGGAACGCGCCGAACTCCTTCGCGCGGGTCACCGAGCGCAGCCGCTTCGCCTCCGCCGGTGAGATGACCCCGGCGAGCTCGTCCACCCGGATCGCCGCGTCCCAGCACTCGTCGCCGTGCCGGAAGGCGGCGGTCGGCAGGTCCTGGTTCGCGGCGATGGCCGAGGCGTACGCGGACGTGCGCTCCATGGGCGCCTTCGCCCGCAGCCCGCCGTCGATGTTTCCGGCGATCCGGCGGGCCAGGATCTTCTCCTGGCCCTTGGCGATCACCGAACGGAGCTGCTTGGTCGCAGCGGTCTTCGCCCCCGGCGCCGCGGCGCGCACGAACTTCGCGGCGGCGGCCAGGTCCAGCAGCGTGCCGCCGATGGCGAAGACCCTGCCGAGGGCGGCGTCGTCCTCCGTCCGCCGTCGTACGTCCCCGCGGTCGGCGACCCCACCCAGCTGGTCCTGGAAGACGGTGGCGCCGATACCGGCGCCACCGGCCAGCAGGCTGACCGCCAGCGCCGCGCCGCCCGTCAGGCCGACCGCGGCGAGCGTTGCCAGGTTGCTCACGGCGGTCGCCAGGTCGCGCTTGAACCGCAGGCCCTCGTCCCGACGCTGTTCCTCGGGCGTGTACGAGAGGGAGTCCGCCTCCTTGCGGACCTTGGTCAGGCCCGCCCCCCACAGGTCCTCGTACACCGAGCCCGACTCGCGGAAGGTGAACGGGACGTACCTGATCTCCCGTGACACGCCGCCCAGGCCGCCCAGTCGTGCGGTCTTCGGCCTGAAGTCACTGGACGAGGCCCGGCCGCTCTCGTAGGCGGACAGGTGCCCGCGGACGAACCGCTCCCAGTCCGTGGAATGGAACATGGGCGCCAGCACCTTCACCTCGCCGGTGGCGACCGAGACGATCAGCTTGTCCTCGCCGCAGGGGAAGGCGACGAGGTTGGGCACGACCTCCTTGTTGAAGATCACGAGCTGCGGCGGGTGCTCGCCCGCCATGGCCGCGCCGGTCGCGTCCGACTCGCGGCTGCCGTCCACCAGCGAGGTGAACAGTTTCGCGAGCGCGCCGGTGACCCGGTCCCGCGCGTACGACAGGTAGGAGGCCTTGGTCTCCGGGGTGTCGACGAGCGCGAGCGCGTCGTCCAGGATCGTGTTGCCGACCTGCTGGCGGGTGGTCTTGCTGCGCACCGCCCGCCAGAGGCCCGCGGACAGCGAACTCGGCGGGGTGACGAGGACACGGGACCAGCCGCTGCTGGTCAGGTCGTTCTCCCGGTCCATCTCGCCGAGCATCACCTGGCGCAGGGTGAAGGTGCGGGTCTGGCCCCCGCCCCCACTCGGATCGACCAGGTTGTCGATCTGCAGGGTCCGCCGGTAGAGGGCCGTGACCCGGGTGTCGAGGCTTACGGTCCGGGCATCGGCGGAGCCGCTCTCGGCCTCCAGAGCCGTGCGGATCGTACGGTCGATCTTCGCCACGGACCGCGCCTTCTCGTCCGAGGAGACGACGATCTCCCTGAGCAGCGGATCGATCACCGCGAACGGGTCCGTCTCCGTGGTGGCGACCGGCTCGAACCCGTCGGTGCCGCCGGACGCGCCCGCGTCGCCCAGGCTGCGCTTCCCGCGCCGCCCGCGCCCGCTCTTCGTCCCGTTCCCGGTCGCGTCCGCCGACTTCTCGGAGGACTGCGGCTCGCGGCCGGGAACCGGGGCGTTGGTGGGGGGATTGGTCACGAGGCGCGCGATGGGGTTCTTCGATCCTCCGGGCCGCTTGGGCTGGCGGGTGACCTGGTGGCTGTTCCCGGTGATGATGCGCGCGAGGTTGGTGAGGGATTCGCGTGCGGGCTCGGTGTCCGTGGCGGGGTCGTAGTAGCTCTCGTGTGGGTCGGTCCAGCTGCTGGTGGCCGTCTTGACATAGCTGCTCTTGAGGCGGACGACCTGGTGGGTGGGGTCGTAGTTCGTGGCGGCGGGGTCGATGCTGAAGTAGGCGAGCTTGCTGACCCAGTCGTCCGTGTGGGCGGCGACGTAGATGTGCTGGGGCGAGATGTCGAGGTGCTTGGCGCGACGACCCGTGCCGGGGCTGCCGAAGAAGACGACTTCGTCCGCCTTCCCGCCCCCGAGGGCCTCGCTCCGGTAGGCGTCGTAAGCCTTCATGACGGCGCGTTTGAGGATCGGTTTACCGATCTTGCCCACGGCCGTCAGCGCCGACTGGCCGTCGCCCCCCGCGGCCAGTGCCACCGAGCCGACGGTCGAGACGTTCTTGACGCACTTCAGCACGGTGTCCTTCCAGAGATCGTCCTGCATGCGTGACTTCACGATGTCGGGGATGACGAGGACACCGGTCACCGTCCGGCCGACCTCCCGCACGACGCCGTTGACGGCGCCCTTGGCGACGTCGGTGAAGCCGCCGGGCAGGGTGGGCCTCATGAGGGCGTAGCCGGCGACGACGCTTCCGTAGCTGTACCCGTTGATGATGATCCGCGGATTCTCCGGGAGACCGGAGTCCTTGCGGGCGGTGCTGCTCTTCCAGAGGCCGCGCCAGGCGGCGAGGTCCGCGTTGAGGAGCCTGGAGCCGCTCTTGGCCGGATCGTCGTCACCGACCTCGAACTTGCCCTTGCGGATGTCGCGAGGTGCTTTGTATCCCTGCCAGGCGATGACGGCGACATCGGCGCCGGGACCGACATTGCCGCATTCGTCGTAGACGACGCGGGCCCGCTCGACGAGTCCGTCGAAGCCCGTGGGCGAGCTGCCCATCCCGGGCACCAGGATGGCGACATGGGCCGCGGTCTCGATGTTGCCGAGGGCGACGGCCATCCGGCCCACACCCTCGAACTCGGGCTCGTAGGCCAGGACGTGGCACGGCAACCCCTCTGCCACGGCGAGGGCCTTCTTGAGACTGGCCGCGTTGTTCTCGCGGAGCCCCTGTACCGCCGGCTTCTCCTCGACGCGCAGGAGATCCGCGAGTACGGCCTTCCCCCTGGTGCGCAGGAAGTCCGTGAGTGCCGCTTTGTCCCCGGTGCGCAAGACGTTCGTCAGCGCCGCGGTCCCCGGGTCGCCAAGAGCGTGCCACAGGTTCTGAGCCATGGGGCTCGTCCCCGTGCGCAGGGCTCGTGAAAGGTACCGGGACGGATGGATCCCGTCGTAGGACCCGTTGATCACGGAGGCCACGTCACCGAACGCGTCCTGGGGCAGGCCGACCTCGCCACCGAAGGCCTCCAGGGCAAGGGATGCCACCTCGCCGGCGACTTCGAGCACGTCTTGCGCGAACCGACCCCGCGAGGTCCCCGCGGGGACTCCGGTGGGGTCGGCCTGAGCGCGTGCCCGTGCCAGGTCCGCTTCCATTTCACCCTGGTGAGCCGTGTTCACCGCGTCGAAGGTTCGGGGCCCGCACCCCCCGGGAGCCGCGTCCTCGGCCGCTCCCGGCATCACATGGGCAGGTGGTGCGCTGGGAGCCCCGGACAGCACACCACCGGTCTGCGGCATCAGATCGGCCGGCGGTGCGCTGGGAGCCCCGGACAGCTCCCGGCCCCGCCCTGCCCAGGCGCCCAGAGCCGCAGTCGCTCCCACCGGCACCAGATCGTCCCATTCGAGGGAGGCGTCCGGCGCGAGGGACAGGTCCGGGGCGGACGGCACGACGGGCTGCTGGACGGACCTGCGCCCCCGACTGTGGGACGGCTGCGCATCGGCGTACTGGCCTTGGGGCATGGGGCGACTGTCCTAGGTGCTCGGGACGCGGGGGTGCGCATGCGACTGAGGAGACTCGGGCGTGGGATCTCGGCCGACCGGGAAACGACAAGCGATTCCCGGTGGGCCGCTACGAGGCGCAGCACCTCGGACCGCCTGGCATCGCCACGCTATGGGCGGTGCCGGGGCACCGGCCCCATCCTTCGGGGACACCCTCGTGCCGAAGGTGGACAGTCGACTCGGCCGTACCTCGGCCCCGCGATGCGGCGGTCCACCGGCGGGGCCGTTCCCACGTGCCGTCCCGCGTGAGCAGGTCCGCCACCGAGCCGGGTCCGCGAGGTCGATCCGTCTACCTTCGGCGCGGGTGTCTGGCCGATCCGTTACATGATCCACTCTGCCGCGGTCCTACGGTGGCAGACGGGAGTGCGCGATCGCGCTTCCCGGGAAACAGGATCCACCGCTCGAGCCGAATCACTGGGGACCACCATGCCTGACGTCCAGCCCGTGGCTGCGCCCACAGGACACTCACGTGGATCGGCGCCGGTTCCCGGCGGTGGCCCGCGGCGGGCGAACACGGGCAAGGACACGTACTTCGCGGACATGGACCGCTGGAACCAGGGAGTGGAGGTAACCCTGGATCCGGAGCAGTTGAGGCAGAACCAGCTGTTCGCCGACCAGGCCGAGGCCGCGACCCGCCGTGCGCTGCAGAAGTGGTCGGACCGCACGGACATGCGGCTGCCGCTGGTTCCCGCGCTGGTGTACGCCGGTAACCAACTGGTGGCGGAGATCGACGAGGGCATCGTCCGCGACGCGCGGGAGAAGCTGGCCCTGGACCCCTCTCTCCCGAACACCGTCTCCCTGGAGGACCGTTTCAAGAACGACTCCGACCGGAACCACCTGCGCTGCATGAAGGACCTGGAGGCGGCCACCGGTACGCCGCGGCACAACGCCGCCCTGGTGACCCGATCCGCGCTCGCGGGGGTGCGGAACACCTCACTGCTGGTCTACGAACCGGATTTCGAGGGCGGGCTCGGCCGCGCGGCGGTGGCCGTGGGGGCGGTGGAGACGGCCGAGTACGTCGCCGTCCTCGTCCCCGGCATGGGCAGTTCGCTGGAGTCGCTCGGCGAGTTGACCGGTCACGCGCAGGACCTGTACAAGCAGTGCCTTCGGACGCGTCCGGGGGCCAAGGTCGCCGTCGTGGCCTGGAGCGGCTACAAGGCGCCGCGCGGCTTCACCGAGGCGGCCCGGGAGGAGCCCGCCGCGGCCGGCGCCGAGCTCCTGCGGGCCGACCTCAACACCTGGCGCTCGTACTGGCGCAAGAGCGCGGTCCGCGGGGCCCTCGACCTGCCCGCGTATCCCGCGCTGACGATCAGCGGGCTGAGCTACGGCAGTGTCGTCGCGGGTCACACCGCGATCGGTGCCGGGACGGACACGGCCGGCAAGCGCTTCGTCGACCGGGTCGTCCTGCTCGGCAGCCCGGGGTGCGGGCTGCGGGCCGAGCACCTCGACGCCGAACTCTTCGTGGCGGCCACCGACACCGACCTCGTCAGCATGCTGGACTGGTTCAGCATCGACCCGTCGCACGAGAACCACGGCGAGAAGGTCGTCCGGATGCGCGCCGACTACGCGTGGACGGCGGAGTCCGGCCTGGTCGGCAACCTGACGAAGGCTCACATGAGCTACTACGACCGCGGCACCGAATCCCTGGCCAACATCGCCCGGGCCGTCGTCGGGCGGACCGAGGAGATCAGCCGGGAGGAACGGCGCACCCGGCCCGTCCTGGGCGGCTACCGCAACACCATCGGGCGTGCCTTCACCAACCGACCGAAGGACCGGATCAGCCGGGGTGCGGCGGACGACGGTCCGGGACGACCGACCTGGCACCGCGAGGCCGACACCGCGTACGCGGGCCCGGAGGAGGGCACGTTCGCCGCGGACCAGGGCCCGGAGGCCGGCCGCGCGAAGGACAAGGGCAAGGGCAAGGGGCGAAAGAAGCGTGACCTGGGCGACCAGGAGACGCGCGTGCCGGATCCCGTGATCGAGGAGCAGGCCGGGGGCAAGAAGAAGCCCCGGCCCGACCTGGTGAAGCGGCCGATCACGCGGGCCCCGGCGATCGCGGGCGCGGACGCGCCCGCCGCGCCGAAGCCCCCGACGGTCCTCTACCGCGTGGACACCCGGCCCCCGACCGAGGGCTTCCGCGACGGCTTCTCCGCCTACGGCAACGACATGGACCTGGAGAAGCACGCACGCGGTGCCACGACCATCGGGAACTCCAGCCAGGCGAGGTCCAGCGGCTTCGTCTCCACCACGTCCAACCGCGCCTTCGCGCTCAGGTTCAGCGAGCAGCTGCTCGCGGGACAGCAGACGGTGTACCTGTACGAGGTGGTCCCCAACCGGAGCTTCTACAACCTGCGCAGCAGCCTGTTGGCGAGGGGCGGGGTCGACCCCAGCCTCGTGGACCACGCCCAGGCCCAGGGCGAGTGGGTGTCCACGGGCAGGATCCCGCCGGACCACATCAAGAGCGCGACTCCGTTGTCCCGGCCGGCGACGGGGCGCGGGGCTCCCGTGGCCGGGCCCGCGCAGATGAACGTGAAGGTCCCGGGCACCGCGCTGCGGGGCTTCGACCCGAGCGTCGCCCCTCGGGCGAACGCCCATCCGTACGGCAAGCCCGCGCCGGGCACCAAGGCGGCCGCCGGCGGCCTGATGCGCTACACACCCGGACCGGACCTCGTCGGGCCGCAGGGCCAGCGGTTCCTCTACCGGGGCGTCAAGCAGGCGCCGAAGAGCGGCGTCCTGGTCAACGGCTTCTCCTCCCGCGGCTTCGACGTGTCCGAACGGACGCACTTGAGCGGTGACATGAGGAACTCCGCTTATATCTCCATGAGTTGGAGCAAGGAGACGGCGCGCACCTACGCCGGTCCCACGGGGTGGGTCTACAAGATCGACAAGAACAAGCTCGGAGTCGTCTTCAACGTCCACGGGTCGAGCGGGCTGACGGGGCGGCCGGCCGACGGGGCCGTGCAGCGCAATGCCGAGGTCGCGGCGATGTACTACGTGCCGCCCGAGGCGATCGTCGACGTCGAGCCCTCGCAGCCGCGGTCGCAGATACGGTCACAGATGGGGGTCCAGGCGAGGAACCTGCCCAGCAGGATCAAGCACAAGTACACCGTGTGGCAGCGCGACGTGGCCGCCCATCGGCGTCCCGCGTCGGCATCGGTCCGTACCGGCGCCAAGGCCGCGGGCGGGGCGCTCCTCATCGCCGAGAAGCTCTTCGAGATCTTCCCGGAGCTCCGGCAGGTGTTCGCCCCGCTCAGCTCGTGGATCGACGACAAGTGGTCGCGGGCCCAGCGCACCGTCCAGGACGCGCTCATGCCCGACCTGGCCCGCGCCCGCGCGGCGCGCGAGGCGTACGACGCCATCCCCAACAGCCGTTACGCCAAGGAACGCCCGGAGTGGGAGAAGTCGCTCTGGAAGGTGCGGGGCAACACGAACCTCTACGGCCACATCCTCTCCGCCCGTGTCCAGCAGGGCGCGGAGATCGGTGAGGACGACGTAAAGAACGTGGAGGACGCGCTGCGCTACTCCTCGGCCCGGGTCTGGGCCGACGAGAACCTGGAGCCGATCAAGCAGTACTTCTCGCGGAAGATCAGGGAGGACGAGGACGGGTCGGGCGTCTCGCCGAGTGACCTCGCGGACGTGGACGAGATCCTGAAGTCCCTCACCCCCGCCATCCTCGCGGAGGAGTACGTGGACCACGGGCTGGTCGAGTTCGCCGAACTGTACGCCCTGCACACCGAGCGCTACCTGGCCGAGAAGGAGGCGGCGGGCGAGGGCCGCCGCGTCACCATCGAGCTGGCCACCACCGCGATCGAGGAGACCCAGGTGCTGGTGCCCAACGCGCAGGCTCCGGCCCAGGAGGTCACCTGGTCCGTCAACGGCAGGGCAGCGAGCCGGTTCGCGCACCAGGACGTCCACCCGAAGCTCCACAAGCACGGCATGAGGAGCGGCGACGCGGCCGTGTTCACGGGCGTGCTGCCGGAGGGCGGCGGGGGCACCGGGGCGCTCGCCCTCTACAACCCGCTCACCGAGGAGCGGGCCCTCACCATCACGCCCGCGAAGGCGGGCAGCGAGGTCAGGTACCGGTTCAGCTTCCCCCGCGGGACCGACGGATCACCCGTCGGGGTCGAAGCCCGGGTCGAGGCGGACGGACGCGTCGACACGATCACGACGGACCTGGCCGTCGTCCACCGCGCGGGAGCACCGCTGAAGGTCACCGTGGTGTACCCGAAGCCGCGCACCTACACGGTGAGGACCGGTGACGGTCTGTGGTCCATCGCGGCCGCCGAACTCGGCGACGGCAGCCGATGGCCGGAGATCTACCAGGCGAACCGCGCGGTGATCGGCGACAACCCCGACCTCATCCTGGGCGGTCAGGTCCTGCGCATACCGGCCCGCCCCCGGGCCTGACGCCGGGCCTGACGCCGGGCCTGACGCCGGGCGAGCGCCCGGCGCGAGGACCGGGCTGCGTGGGTCGCCGCGGTGCGGCGCGGCGGCTCAGATGTCGAGGAAGCGGACGTCCTTGGCGTTGCGCTGGATGAAGGAGCGCCGGGCTTCGACGTCCTCGCCCATCAGGACGGAGAAGATCTCGTCGGCGATCGCGGCGTCGGCCAGGGTGACCCGGCCGAGGACGCGGTGGTCCACGTCCATGGTGGTGACGCGCAGCTCCTCGGCGTTCATCTCGCCCAGGCCCTTGAAGCGCTGGATGGTGTCGTCGCGCAGGCGCTTGCCGGAGTCGGCGCCGCGGCGGACCAGGGCGTCGCGCTCGCGGTCCGAGTAGGCGTACTCGAAGTCGTCGCGGCCCCACTTGATCTTGTACAGCGGGGGGCGGGAGAGGTAGACGTGTCCGGC
>NZ_JBIWAJ010000033.1:0-72160 GCF_044759975.1 Streptomyces sp. NPDC098789 | reverse complement strand
TCCCTCGGCTACGGCGCCTGCCCCGACCTGGAGGACCGCGCCAAGATCGCCGACCTCCTCCAGCCCGAACGGATCGGCGTCCACCTCTCCGAGGAATTCCAGCTCCACCCCGAACAGTCCACCGACGCCATCGTCATCCACCACCCCGAAGCGAAGTACTTCAACGCACGCTGACGCGGACCGACGTACACTTGTCGGTCCCATACAGGCCGGTCGCCTGTTCCCCCGGGCATGCCCGCGGGGAAGAGGTGACCGGCCTTCTCGTCCCTACAGAGAGGTGTGCCGGATGACCAGCACCGTTCCCGCGCCCGTAGCCCGTACGGCCGACGGACACGCCCTGCAGGCGGTGCTGCTCGACATGGACGGCACCCTCGTCGACACCGAGGGGTTCTGGTGGGACGTCGAGGTCGAGATCTTCGGCGAACTCGGCCACCGACTTGACGAATCCTGGCGTGACGTCGTCGTCGGCGGCCCCATGAGCCGCAGCGCCGCCTTCCTGATCGAATCCACCGGCGCGGCCATCGGCGTCGCCGAGCTCTCCGTCCTCCTCAACGAACGCTTCGAGGCCCGCATCGCCGACGCGGTGCCCATGATGCCGGGCGCCGAGCGGCTGCTGTCCGAGCTGGCCCGGCACAACGTCCCCACCGCCCTCGTCTCCGCCTCGCACCGCCGGGTCATCGACCGGGTCCTGCGTTCGCTGGGCCCCGAGCGCTTCGCCATCAGCATCGCCGGCGACGAGGTACCGCGGACCAAGCCCCACCCCGACCCGTACCTGATCGCCGCCCGCGCCCTCGGCGCCCACCCCTCGCGCTGCGCCGTGGTCGAGGACACCGCGACCGGGGTCGCCTCCGCCGAGGCCGCCGGCTGTCGGGTGGTCGCCGTACCGTCCGTGGGCCTGATCCCGCCCGCCCCGGGCCGTACCGTCGTCCGCTCGCTGGAGGACGTGGACCTCCGCTTCCTGCGGTCCCTCATCACTCCGATGAACTGATCGCGCACTCAGGGTTCCGAACAGAATGACGGTGGGACCGAGGTCCCACCGCAGACCGTCCGGTACGGAGCCCCGGAGGCCGAAATTCCATCCTTGCCGGGGCAGTTGCCCGGGTGACCTTTGTCACCGGGGCGGCTGCCCCCGGCCATGCCCAGAGCGCCCATGGGCTTCCTTTGTGTCCCGATTGATCAGCTCCTGACCGAATCCGCGCGGACTTCGGTGTGAGCAGGCGTACTCCTCCCATCACGGTGCGAATACACCCCCGCCGCGACCCGTTCAAGCCACCCCTTCCGGGCCCACTAATGTCGTCGCGGGACCTGCCGCCGCACCGCAGCCGCCCCGCGCACACACCCTTGTGCCGGGGTCGCGCGGACCGATCGTCACACCACCGGCCCGATCGTTCCGCCCTGAACGGGCGACGCCGCGCAGTGCCCTTTTCACCGCTGTGAACAAGTGCCGGGTTGAGGGAGTTTTTCGAGGATGAACCGCAAGACCATGGTGCTGACGGCCGCGGCCGGCCTGCTCACCCCCGCGCTGACCGCCTGCGGCAGCACCAGCGGAACCGGAGCGGGCACAGGAGCGATCGTCGTCGGCACCACCGATCGGTTCGAGGCCGCCGACACGGTGCCCGCCCCGTTCGACCCGGCGTACGCCTACGACGCCGGGACCTGGAACGTACTGCGCCAGACCGTCCAGACCCTGATGCACACCCCGCGCGGCGGCGGCCAGCCCGTCCCCGAAGCGGCCTCCGACTGCCGCTTCACCGACGCGGGCAACGAGAGCTACCGCTGCACCCTGCGCCCCGGGATGAAGTTCGCCAACGGCGACCCGCTCACCGCGAAGGACGTCAAGTTCTCCATCGAGCGCGTCCTCGCCATCAAGGACGAGAACGGCCCGGTCTCCCTGCTCTCCACCCTCGACACCGTCGAGACCAAGGGCGCGGACACCGTCGTCTTCCACCTGAAGACCCCGGACGCCACCTTCCCGTACAAGCTGTCGACGCCCGCCACCGGCATCGTCAACCAGAAGATGTACGACGGCAAGAAGCTCCGCGACGGCTTCGACGTCGACGGCTCCGGCCCGTACACGATGAAGGCCGAAGTCAAGGACAACCACCTCGTCCGGGCCGTCTTCAGCAAGAACCCGAACTACAAGGGCGACATCAAGCTGCAGAACGACAAGGTCGAACTGCGCACCTTCACCGACTCCGCCGCGATGGGCAAGGCCCTCACCGACGGCTCGATCCAGATGCTCTCGCGCACCCTGTCGCCCGCCCAGATCCAGGACTTCGCCGCCAAGCCGCCCAAGGGCGTCAAGCTCGTCCCGATGCCCGGCCTGGAAATCCGCTACATCGCCTTCAACACCGAGGCCCCGGTCGTCAAGGACAAGGCCGTCCGCCAGGCCCTCGCCGCCGCGGTCGACCGCAACGCGATCATCTCCAAGGTGTACGGGAAGTCCGCGACCCCGCTCTACTCGCTGGTCCCCACCACGGTCAACGGACACGTCAACTCCTTCTTCAACAAGTACGGCGAGGCGAACACCGCCAAGGCCGCCGCACTGCTGAAGGAGGCCGGGATCAAGACCCCGGTCAAGCTGACGCTGAACTACACCAACGACCACTACGGCGACGGCACCGCCGGAGAGTTCGCCGCCCTCAAGGCCCAGCTGAACTCCACCCAGCTCTTCGACGTCACCGTCCAGGGCACCGACTGGGCCGACTTCCGCCCCGCGCAGAAGAAGGGCGACTTCGCCGCCTACGGCCTCGGCTGGTTCCCCGACTACTCCGACGCCGACAACTTCCTCGCCCCGTTCCTGGAGCAGGACAACTTCCTGGGCACCCCGTACGCCAACAACGCGGTGCGCTCCAAGCTCATCCCCGAATCGCGCCGCGCCGTCGACCGCAGCGTCGCCGCCCCCGCGATCGCGGAGATGCAGGACATCGTCGCCGACGACGTCCCCGTCCTGCCCCTGTGGCAGGGCAAGCAGTACGTCGCCGCGCGCGACGGCATCACCGGTGTGGAGTGGTCCGTCAACTCCATCTCGGACCTGCAGCTGTGGGAACTCGGCCGGGGTGTCAGCGGCTGAGCACCACAGCGACCGGCCCGCGGGACGACCGCGGGCCGGCGTCAACGAAACAGCTCGACTGTGAAGGACGTTCGTGAGATGAGACGTAACCAGTGGCTGGTCGCCCCGGTAGGGGCGGTCACCGCCGCCGCGCTGCTCAGCGGTTGCGGAGCCCAGAACGGCGCCGCCGCAGGCGACGGCAAGGGCGTGGTCATGGGCATATCCACCGATGTGCGCTCGACGGACCCGGCGGCGGGTTACGACCCCGGCTCCTGGCTGCTCTTCAACAACGTCTTCCAGTCGCTGCTGGCCTTCCCCAAGGGCGGCACCACCCCCGAACCGGACGCCGCCCAGTCCTGCGCCTTCGAGGGCAGCGACAGCAAGCTCTACAAGTGCACCCTGCGCGCCGGCCTGAAGTTCAGCAACGGCAACAGCCTCACCGCGCAGGACGTCAAGTACTCCTTCGAGCGCACGCTCAAGATCAACGACCCGAACGGCCCCGCCGTCATGTTCGGCTCGGTCACCCGCATCGACACCCCGGACGACAAGACCGTCGTCTTCCACCTCAAGTCGCCCGACGCGACCTTCCCCAGCAAGATCGCGTCCGGCGCGGGGTCCATCGTCGACCACCGCGAGTACCCGGCCGACAAGCTCCGCACCGACGGCAAGGCCGTCGGCTCCGGCGTCTACAAGCTGGACTCCTTCTCCAACAAGAGCGCCGCCTTCTCCGTCAACGGCTCCTACACGGGCCAGGCCAAGGCGAAGAACACCGGCGTCACCATGAAGTTCTTCCACGAGGACGAGGGCGCCCTCAAGGCCGCCCTCGAAGCGGGCGACGTCGACTTCGCCTTCCGCGGCCTCGCCGCCAAGGACATCGCGGGCATGGCCGCCAAGACCGGCGACCAGAAGGTCCTCGTCGTCCAGGGCGCCGGAGCCGAAGTCGAACACCTCGTCTTCAACATGAACGACCCGGTCGTCGGCAAGCTCCCCGTCCGCAAGGCCATCGCCTACCTCGTCGACCGCGACGCCCTCGTCAAGGACGTCTACGACGGCACCGCGACCCCGCTCTACTCCATCGTCCCCGCCGGGATCGGCTCCCACAGCACGGCCTTCTTCGACCGCTACGGCGGCAACCCCCAGCCCGACAAGGCCAGGGCCGTCCTCAAGGCCGCCGGCTACAAGGACAAGATCAAGCTCACGCTGTGGTCCACCCCGTCCCGCTACGGGCCCTCCACCGACCAGGAGTTCCAGGCGATCGCCAAGCAGCTCAACGCGAGCGGCCTGTTCGACGCCGAGGTCAAGTCCGTCGAGTTCGGGCAGTACGAGAAGGACATCCAGGCGGGCAAGTACGGCGTCTACGTCAAGGGCTGGGTGCCGGACTACCCCGACGCCGACAACTTCACGCAGCCCTTCTTCGGCCCGGACAACGTCCTCGTGAACAACTACGACAACAAGGAGATCACCGGGACCATCATCCCGGCGACCTCCGCGAAGGCCGACCGCACCGCCACCACCACCGACTTCACGCGCCTCCAGGACATCGTGGCCGAAGAGGTGCCGATCCTCCCCCTGTGGCAGAGCAAGCAGTACGCGGTCGCCCGCCCCGACATCGCCGGACTCCAGTGGTCCCTCGACGCCTCCACGGTCTTCCGCTTCTGGGAGATCAGCAAGGGCTGACCCGCCCCCGCCGCCCGACCGCCCCGCCCTCAGGGAGTCACTGCGCTCCCGGGCGGACCAGGCCGCTCTCGTACGCGTACACGGCGGCCTGGACCCGGTCGCGCAGACCCAGCTTCGTCAGCACGTGACCCACGTGCGTCTTGACCGTGGTCTCGCTCACGAACAGGTCCGCCGCGATCTCCGCGTTCGACAACCCGCGCGACACCAGCTTCAACACCTCGACCTCGCGCTCCGTGAGCGTGCCCAGCGTGTTCGGCACGGGGGAGTCCCCCGACGGCAGGTGCCCCGCGTACTTGTCCAGCAGCCGGCGCGTGATGCTCGGCGCGAGCATCGCCTCGCCCGCCGCCACCACCCGGATCGCCTGCAACAGCTCCACCGCCGGCGCGTCCTTCAACAGGAAGCCGCTCGCCCCCGCACGCAGCGCCTCCACCACGTACTCGTCCAGGTCGAAGGTGGTCAGCACCAGCACCTTCGCCGGCCCGTCCCGCCCCGGCCCCGTGATCTGCCGGGTCGCCTCCACCCCGTCCATCCGCGGCATCCGGATGTCCATCAGCACCACGTCGGGCTGGAGCGCCCGCACCTGGTCGATCGCCTGCAGGCCGTCCCCGGCCTCGCCCACGACCGCGAGATCACCCTCGGCTTCCAAGATCATCCGGAATCCGGTGCGCAGCAGTGGCTGGTCGTCGACCAGCAGGACGCGGATCGCCACAGGGTCTCCCTCGTAATCGCATCAACACTCGGACAGCACGGCAGGACCCCGCCCATTCTGCCCTGCCCCCACCATCACGATTCCTCCGACCGCTCCACCGCCGACCGCGCCGGGGGCACCTCCCGGCGGTAGCCGGGGGCGATCTCCAGCGGATACACCGGGGGAGTGCCACCGAACTCCGGACACACCGCCTGGTGGTCGCACCAACCGCACAACTTCGTCGGCCGCGGCCGCCAGTCACCCGACTCCGTCGCCTCCTTGATCGCCTCCCACAGCGCCAGCAGCTTGCGCTCCATCCGCTCCAGGTCCTCGATCACCGGGTCGTACGTGATCACGTCCCCGCTGCCCAGATACACCAGCTGGAGCCGCCGCGGCACCACCCCCTTGAGCCGCCACACCACCAGCGCGTAGAACTTCATCTGGAACAGCGCGCCCTCCGCGTACTCCGGCCGCGGCGCCTTGCCCGTCTTGTAGTCGACGATCCGCACCTCGCCCGTCGGCGCGACGTCCACACGGTCGATGATCCCCCGCAGCCGCAGCCCCGAATCCAGCTCCGTCTCGACGAAGAACTCCCGCTCCACCGGCTCCAGCCGCGTCGGATCCTCCAAGGTGAACCACCGGTCCACCAACGACTCGGCCTCCGTCAGCCACCCCGCCAGACCGACGCCCCCGTCGTCCCCCGGGAACAGCTCGGTCAGCTCCGGCTTCGCCTCCACCAACCGTTCCCACTGCCCCGGGATCAAGGCCTTCGCCCGCGGCGCCGTCCGCTCCTGCGCCGGGTGGTCGAAGAGCCGCTCCAGCACCGCGTGCACCAGCGTCCCCCGGGTCGCCGCCGCACTCGGCTTCTCCGGCAGCTTGTCGATCACCCGGAACCGGTACAGCAGCGGGCACCGCATGAAATCGCTCGCCCGCGAAGGGGACAGCGAAGTGGGCCGGGCTGCTTCGGCCGGACCGGTACCGGGGCTCGTCGTCATACCAAGACCCTACGACCCGCCACCGACAGCACGGGCATACCATCGACGTCGACCCCCCTCGCACTGCATGATCGGAGCATCACACCGCGCGACCGCGCGGCCCCACCGACCCCGGCAGGACCGCACGGACGCCGCCGATCGACCGAAGGACAACCGTGGCAGACAGCGACGAAACCGGCGAGCGCACCAGTCGCCGTCCCGGACCGGGCGGCGGAATCCTCATGGGCCGACCCTTCGGCGTACCCGTCTACGTCTCGCCCAGCTGGTTCCTCGTCGCCGCCCTCATCACCTGGATCTTCGGCAACCAGCTCGAACGCGTCCTCCCCGACCTCGGACCCACCCGCTACCTCGTCGCGCTCTTCTTCGCGATCGCCTTCTACGCCTCGGTGCTCGTCCACGAACTCGCGCACACCGTCGCCGCCCTCCGCTTCAAACTCCCCGTCCGCCGCATCCAGCTCCAGTTCTTCGGCGGCGTCTCGGAGATCGAGAAGGAATCCGAGAGCCCCGGCCGCGAGTTCGTCCTCGCCTTCGTCGGCCCCCTCCTCTCCCTCCTCCTCGCCGGCGCCTTCTACCTCGGCATGAAGGCCGTCGAACCCTCCACCGTCCCCGGCGTCCTGCTCGCCGGACTGATGATCTCCAACCTCCTCGTCGCCGCCTTCAACCTCCTCCCCGGCCTCCCCCTCGACGGCGGCCGCATGCTCCGCGCCGTCATCTGGGCCCTCACCAAGAACCCCATGACCGGCACCGTCGCCGCCGCCTGGGTCGGCCGCGCCATCGCCGTCGCCGTCCTCTTCGGCCTCCCCCTCCTCACCGGCACCGGAGTCATCGACGGCACACCCACCCGGGACCTCGGCGGCATGGACACCGTCATGAACGCCCTCCTCGCCGCGATCCTCGCCGGCATCATGTGGACCGGAGCCGGAAACAGCCTGCGCATGGCCCGCCTGCGCCAACACCTGCCGCAGCTGCGCGCCCGCACCCTCACCCGGCGCGCCATCCCCGTCGAATCCGCCACCCCCCTCTCCGAGGCCCTCCGCCGCGCCAACGACGCCGGAGCCCGCGCCCTCGTCGTCGTCGACGGCCACGGCGACCCCACCGCCCTCGTCCGCGAGACCGCCATCGCCTCCGTCCCCGAACACCGACGCCCCTGGGTCGCCGTCAGCGGCCTCGCCCAGGACCTCACCGACGGCATGAAGGTCTCCGCGGAACTCTCCGGCGAAGACCTCCTCGACCGCCTGCGCGCCCACCCCGCCAGCGAATACCTCGTCCTCGAACCAGGCGGCGAGATCTACGGCGTCCTGTCCACCCTCGACGTCGAGAAGGCCTTCGTGAAGGCCATGGCACGGCCCCAGTCCTAGACCCAATACACTGGTCACATGTCCGAACCGACCGGTGCCGCCCGCCGACGCGGGCCCTTCAAGGTCGGGGACCAGGTACAGCTCACCGACCCCAAGGGCCGCCACTACACGTTCACGCTCGAAGCCGGGAAGAATTTCCACACCCACAAGGGTTCCTTCCCGCACGACGAGCTGATCAGTGCTCCCGAGGGCAGTGTTGTCCGCACCACGGGGAACGTCGCGTACCTCGCGCTGCGCCCCCTGCTCCCCGACTACGTCCTGTCCATGCCCCGCGGCGCCGCCGTGGTCTACCCCAAGGACGCGGGCCAGATCCTGGCCTTCGCCGACATCTTCCCCGGCGCCCGCGTCGTCGAAGCGGGAGTGGGCTCCGGATCGCTGAGCAGCTTCCTGCTCCGCGCGATCGGTGACCAGGGCATGCTCCACAGCTACGAACGACGCCCGGACTTCGCCGAGATCGCCACCGCGAACGTCGAGCGCTACTTCGGTGGCCCCCACCCCGCATGGCAGCTCACCGTCGGCGACCTCCAGGACAACCTGTCCGACACGGACGTCGACCGCGTGATCCTCGACATGCTCGCCCCCTGGGAATGCCTGGAGGCCGTCTCCAAGGCCCTCGTCCCCGGCGGCATCCTCTGCTGCTACGTGGCCACCACCACCCAGCTCTCGCGCACCGTCGAGTCCATCCGCGAGTTCGGCTGCTACGCCGAACCGCAGCCCTGGGAATCGATGATCCGCAACTGGCACGTCGAAGGCCTCGCCGTCCGCCCGGACCACCGGATGATCGGCCACACCGGCTTCCTCGTCACCGCCCGCCGCCTCGCGGACGGCGTCGAAGCCCCGCTGCGCCGCCGCCGCCCCTCCAAGGGCGCCTACGGCGAGGACTACGACGGCCCCGGCAGCCGCTCCGCCGAGCGCACCGCCGAGACCGAGCGCACCGCCGACACCGAGCGCGGCTGACCGACACCCCGCAGAACGCACCGGCGCCGGTGTGCAGTTCCCCGCTCCCAGCGGGAACTGCACACCGGCGCCTCTTCGTTGTACCCACAGAAAGCACGGGCCCCACCCGTCCCACCGGCCACCAGGACGGACCCGCCCGTTCCACGCCCGTGTGAGGTGTGGCACGATGCTGGCTCCCCGTCAGCGCCGCCCCACAGGAGACGCACCGCGTGCCGCACACCCCCGCCGCCCCGGACCAGGCCCACACCCGCACCCGACCGGTGCACTGGACGGCCACCGCGGTGGCCCTGGGCGCCGTCGTGGCGGCCGCGGCCTTCCTCCAGCCCGACCCCGCCGCGGCCTCCGCGCCCCGAGCCGTCGCCGGACCCGAAGCCCGGCCCGCCACCGCCCCCGCGCCCGACCCGGCCGCGGTGACCTACCCGCTCGACTGCCACGGCGTACCGCAGCGCGTCATCGCCAGCGCACAGGGCGACCTCGACGGGGACGGCCGCCCGGAAACCGTCGCCGCCGTCCGCTGCGACGCGGGCTCGGGCACCCCGCCGCACGCCGTCTACGTCCTCACCACGGGGCCCGCCGCCGGCGCGGCCGCCGCGACCCCCAGGGTCGTCGCGACCCTCCTCGAAGCCGGTGCGCGCAAGACCGTCACCGACCTCGCCGTGCGCGACCACACGGTCACGGCCACCCTGCTCGGGTACTCGTCACCGGAAATACCGCGCTACGCACCCGATCTGAAGCAACAGGCCAAGTGGCGCTGGACCGGCGGAAAATTCAGCCAGGAGCTTACGGACTCGGCCGCGAAACGGGTTTGATTCCGGTACGGCGTTAATCCGCGTCCGGACCGAAGACCTCGACCCTGTCCGAAACCCGCCGCACGTGGATGCAGTCGCCCGGGCATTCCTTGGCCGAATCGACGACGTCCTGCAACAACGGCAGCGGAACCGGAGTCGTCGCCCCCGCCTCCTGGAGCAGTTCGTCCTCACCGCTCTTCACGTACGCCAGACCGTCGATGTCCAGCTCGAAGACCTCCGGCGCGTACTGGACGCAGATCCCGTCCCCGGTGCAGAGGTCCTGGTCGATCCAGACCTCCAACAGCTCGCCGCCCTCGCCGGCACCACCCGTGTGGGCCTCCTGCTGCACGGTCATATCTCCTGCCGTTCCCTGTCCTCGGTGATCCACTCCGTTCACGCGTCGCGGCAAGTCGCGCGAGCCCTGACGGGTGTTGAACAGTTCGACCTTACAACCGGCTGCTTTCCGATGTTGAAGGGTGGGTATTTCCCTGGCGTGAGGGAGTACGCAAGGGTGAAGATCGGACACACCCCTACCGTCTTTGTGATCTAGGGGTTTCAATCACCACCAGCCCAGGTAGGGTCAGGAAGCGTCCAGCTCCCCTTGGAGGAGGTGAGGACCGTGGCAGCCCACGACGATGACATCACCCGCGGCATCCGGCCGGGGCGAGGGTCTGATGACCCCGCCGGTCAGGTTGCCTATCTCGAGCAGGAAATCGCCGTCCTGCGACGTAAGCTCGCCGATTCTCCGCGACACACGAGGATTCTCGAAGAGCGGATCGTCGAGCTCCAGACGAATCTGGCCGGTGTATCCGCGCAGAACGAGCGGCTCGCCAATACGCTCCGCGAGGCCCGCGATCAGATCGTGGCCCTCAAGGAAGAAGTCGACCGGCTCGCCCAGCCGCCGGCCGGCTTCGGAGTCTTCCTTCAATCGAACGAGGACGGCACGGTCGACATCTTCACGGGGGGCCGCAAGCTCCGCGTGAACGTCAGCCCCAGCGTCGACCCCGAGGACCTCAGGCGTGGCCAGGAGGTCATGCTCAACGAGGCCCTCAACGTGGTCGAAGCCATGGAGTTCGAACGGGCCGGGGACATCGTCACCCTCAAGGAGATCCTTGAGGACGGCGAGCGCGCCCTGGTGGTCGGGCACACCGACGAGGAAAGGGTGGTGAGGCTCGCCGAGCCGCTCCTGGACATCACCATCCGCCCCGGCGATTCCCTGCTGCTCGAACCCCGCTCCGGCTACGTCTACGAGATCGTCCCGAAGAGCGAGGTCGAGGACCTCGTCCTCGAAGAGGTCCCGGACATCGACTACGAGAAGATCGGCGGCCTGGGCGACCAGATCGAGCTGATCCGCGACGCGGTCGAGCTCCCGTACCTCCACCCCGACCTCTTCAAGGAACACGAACTGCGCCCGCCCAAGGGCATCCTGCTCTACGGCCCGCCCGGCTGCGGAAAGACGCTGATCGCCAAGGCGGTCGCCAATTCCCTGGCCAAGAAGGTCGCCGAGGTGACCGGCCAGCCCGCGGGGAAGTCCTACTTCCTCAACATCAAGGGCCCCGAGCTCCTCAACAAGTACGTCGGCGAGACCGAGCGGCACATCCGCCTCGTCTTCCAGCGTGCCAGGGAGAAGGCGAGCGAGGGCACCCCCGTCATCGTCTTCTTCGACGAGATGGAATCCCTCTTCCGCACCCGCGGATCCGGAGTCAGCTCGGACGTGGAGAACACCATCGTCCCGCAGCTGCTCGCCGAGATCGACGGTGTGGAAGGCCTGGAGAACGTCATCGTCATCGGCGCCTCCAACCGCGAGGACATGATCGACCCGGCCATCCTGCGCCCCGGCCGTCTCGATGTGAAGATCAAGATCGAGCGTCCGGACGCCGAGGCCGCGAAGGACATCTTCGCGAAGTACCTCAAGGCCAGCCTGCCCCTGCACACGGACGACCTGTCCGAGCACCAGGACTCGCGAGCGGGCACCGTCCACAGCATGATCCAGACCGTCGTCGAGCAGATGTACGCCGAGTCCGAGGAGAACCGCTTCCTCGAGGTCACGTACGCCAACGGCGACAAGGAAGTCCTTTACTTCAAGGACTTCAACTCGGGCGCGATGATCCAGAACATCGTGGACCGTGCGAAGAAGATGGCCATCAAGGCCTTCCTCGAGCACAACCAGAAGGGCCTTCGGGTCTCCCACCTCCTCCAGGCGTGCGTGGACGAGTTCAAGGAGAACGAGGACCTGCCCAACACCACGAACCCGGACGACTGGGCCCGCATCTCCGGAAAGAAGGGCGAGCGGATCGTATTCATCCGCACGCTCGTCACCGGGAAGCAGGGCGCGGACACCGGACGCTCCATCGACACGGTGGCCAACACCGGTCAGTACCTCTGACGGAGCGGGGCGGCTGCGGGTGCCCCCACCGGGGCACCCGCAGCCGACTGCTTTTCGGCCGCGGCCGGGCCAAGGCAATGATTGAAATGATCTCCCCACCAGCGCGGAGCCGCTCTAGGCTCTTCCGTACCGCCGCATCCGCTGTGCGGGGACGGGCACCGCACACGCACCGGAGCACCAGCGGTACTTGAGCGCCGCTTCCGATCGGAAGCGCCGCCGGGCAAGGAGGGCCGCATGACCGTACGGCGAGTAATGGGGATCGAGACGGAGTACGGGATCTCCGTCCCCGGTCACCCGAACGCCAATGCCATGCTCACCTCGTCCCAGATCGTCAACGCCTACGCGGCGGCGATGCACCGGGCGCGACGCGCCCGCTGGGACTTCGAGGAGGAGAACCCGCTGCGGGACGCCCGCGGCTTCGACCTCGCCCGCGAGGCCGCAGACAACAGCCAGCTCACCGACGAGGACATCGGCCTCGCCAACGTCATCCTCACCAACGGCGCACGGCTCTACGTCGACCACGCGCACCCCGAGTACAGCTCGCCGGAGATCACCAACCCGCGCGACGCCGTCCTCTGGGACAAGGCCGGCGAACGGATCATGGCCGAGGCGGCGGAGCGGGCCGCCCAGCTGCCCGGCGCCCAGCCGATCCACCTCTACAAGAACAACACCGACAACAAGGGCGCCTCCTACGGCACGCACGAGAACTACCTGATGAAGCGGGAGACCCCCTTCTCGGACATCGTGCGCCACCTGACGCCCTTCTTCGTCTCCCGCCAGGTCGTCACCGGCGCCGGCCGGGTCGGTATCGGGCAGGACGGCCGCGAACACGGCTTCCAGATCAGTCAGCGCGCCGACTACTTCGAGGTCGAGGTCGGCCTGGAGACCACCCTCAAGCGCCCCATCATCAACACCCGCGACGAGCCGCACTCGGACGCCGAGAAGTACCGCCGCCTGCACGTGATCATCGGCGACGCGAACCTGTCCGAGATCTCCACCTACCTCAAGCTCGGCACCACCGCCCTGGTCCTCTCCATGATCGAGGACGGGTTCATCACCGTCGACCTGGCCGTGGACCAGCCGGTGCGCACCCTGCACCAGGTCTCCCACGACCCGGACCTGCGCCAGCTCATCACCCTGCGCAGCGGGCGCACGCTGACCGCCGTACAGCTCCAGATGGAGTACTTCGAGCTGGCGCGGAAGTACGTCGACGAGCGGTTCGGCTCCGACGCGGACGAGCAGACCAAGGACGTGCTGGCCCGCTGGGAGGACGTGCTGGGCCGGCTGGAGACCGACCCGATGAGCCTGGCGGGGGAGCTGGACTGGATCGCCAAGCGGGAGATCCTGGAGGGCTACCGCAGGCGCGACGGACTCGACTGGGACGCGGCGCGGCTCGGCCTGGTGGACCTCCAGTACTCCGACGTCCGCCCCGACAAGGGCCTGTACAACCGCCTGGTGGCCCGCGGGAAGATCAAGCGACTGGTGGACGAGCCGGCCGTCGAGCGGGCCGAGAGCAAGCCCCCGGAGGACACCCGGGCCTACTTCCGCGGCCGCTGCCTGGAGCAGTACGCCGACGACGTGGCCGCGGCCTCCTGGGACTCGGTCATCTTCGACCTGCCGGGCCACGACTCGCTCCAGCGGGTCCCGACCCTGGAACCGCTGCGCGGCACCCGTGCGCACGTCAAGGAGCTCCTGGACCGCTGCCGCACGGCGGAGGACCTGGTCCGGGTCCTTTCGGGGCGCTGAACGCGGCTGAAAGGCCTCCGGTCCGGGAATCATGAGAAAGACGGGCTGTTAAGGAAAGTGCGGGGACGAATGTCGGACCCTCCTTGTAGGGTCCGACGTAGGGTCTGATCTTGAGGGATCCCGAATTCGCGGGGTCTCTCGACGTGAGCGTGCGAACCGAGCGGGGTGAGGTAGACATGGCGACCAAGGACACCGGCGGCGGACAGCAGAAGGCGACGCGCTCGACCGAGGAGGTCGAGGAGACGACCGCCGAGGCGAGTTCGGACGTCCAGGAACGGCACGAGAAGCTCTCGGACGACGTCGACTCGGTACTCGACGAAATCGATGATGTGCTCGAGGAAAACGCGGAGGATTTCGTTCGAAGCTTCGTTCAGAAGGGTGGGGAGTGATTTTACCTTCGAATCGAAGGTGACACTCCTCGGGGAGGGTGAGTGTCGGAGCTCGGTAAGCGGTGTGGTCGGTGCGGTGAGGTGAAGTCTCTCGATGACTTCGCGTCCAACCGGGCCATGCGCGACGGCCTGCAGTGCTACTGCAGGCCGTGCGCAGCCGAGTATCACCAGGCGCGGCAGGTAGCCAAGGGTAAGAACGTGCGCCCGAAAGTTATCTCGCCGGCAGGCCACAAATACTGCCGGCGATGCCGGGAGATCAAGCCGTACTCCGAATGGGACAGGAATAAGAGGGCGTCGGATGGCCTCTCGACGCGATGCAAAGCGTGTCGTGCGGTCGAAGCCCGTGCGAGCCACCTCAAACGTGCCTACGGCATGACCGAGGCTCAATGGGACGAAATGGTTGAAGCCCAGGGCGGGCTCTGCTGTATCTGCCTAAAGGCTCCGGCCGTGCATGTGGATCACTGCCACGAGACGGGTAGGGTCCGAGGCGTACTGTGCTTCAACTGCAATTCGGCCATCGGCAAGTTGGGAGACGATCCCGACACTCTGCGTCGGGCCATCTCATACCTGGAGGGACACGCGTGGAAGCCAACAATCACGGCACAGGGCGTCTACCGGCAGCCTTCCTGACGCCGGGGTCCTCCTCCTTCATGGACTTCCTGGGCGCGCACTCGCCCGAGATGCTGCCGGGGAACCGGACGCTGCCGGAGGGGATCGTGCAGGCGCCGCACGGGACGACGATCGTCGCGGCGACGTTCCCCGGCGGGGTCGTGCTCGCCGGTGACCGGCGGGCGACGATGGGCAACATGATCGCCCAGCGCGACATCGAGAAGGTGTTCCCGGCCGACGAGTACTCCGCGGTGGGCATCGCGGGTACGGCGGGTCTGGCCGTGGAGATGGTCAAGCTGTTCCAGCTGGAGCTGGAGCACTTCGAGAAGGTCGAGGGTGCGACCCTCTCCCTGGAGGGCAAGGCGAACCGCCTGTCCACCATGATCCGCAGCAACCTCGGCATGGCCATGCAGGGCCTCGCGGTCGTCCCGCTGTTCGCCGGCTGGGACGAGGCCAAGGAGCGGGGCCGGATCTTCACCTACGACGTGACGGGCGGGCGCTCCGAGGAGCACGGCTACGCCGCCACCGGTTCGGGTTCGATCTTCGCCAAGGGCTCCATGAAGAAGCTGTACCGCGACGATCTGACGGAGCAGCAGGCCACGACGCTGGTCGTGCAGGCGCTGTACGACGCCGCGGACGACGACTCGGCGACCGGTGGCCCGGACCTGGCCCGTCGGATCTTCCCGATCGTCACCGTGATGACCGACGAGGGTTTCCGCAGGCTCACCGACGACGAGTCGGCGGAGCTGGCCCGCGCGGTCACCGAGCACCGTCTGATGCAGCCCGACGGGCCGCGCGCCGCTCTGCTCTGACCATCCGTAGCCCTGTAGAAGACCGGAAGAAAGGGACGGACAGCCGGTGTCGACTCCGTTCTATGTGTCACCCCAGCAGGCCATGGCGGACCGTGCGGAGTACGCGCGCAAGGGCATCGCCCGCGGTCGCAGCCTCGTCGTGCTGCAGTATGCCGACGGCATTGTGTTCGTCGGTGAGAACCCGTCCCGCGCGCTGCACAAGTTCAGCGAGATCTACGACCGCATCGGTTTCGCGGCGGCCGGCAAGTACAACGAGTACGAGAACCTGCGGATCGGCGGTGTGCGGTACGCGGACCTGCGCGGTTACACCTATGACCGCGAGGACGTGACGGCCCGCGGGTTGGCCAACGTCTACGCGCAGACGCTGGGCACGATCTTCTCCAGTGCGGGCGAGAAGCCGTACGAGGTGGAGCTGGTGGTCGCGGAGGTGGGTGCGACGGCGTCCGGCGACCAGATCTACCGGCTGCCGCACGACGGGTCGATCGTGGACGAGCACGGTTCGGTCGCGGTCGGTGGCAACGCCGAGCAGATCAGTACGTTCCTGGACCAGCGGCACCGGGACGGGATGACGCTGGCGGAGGCGTTGAAGCTGGCCGTGCAGGCGCTGTCGAGCCAGGCCAACGGGACGGACCGGGAGATCCCGGCGGACCGGTTGGAGGTGGCGGTGCTGGACCGTACGCGGGGTCAGCAGCGCAAGTTCAAGCGGATCCGGGGGCGTCAGCTGTCGCGCCTGTTGGAGGCCGACGTGCCGGTGGCGGCGCAGGTCGACGCCGTGTCGAACGACGAGGACCCCGAGGACGAGGCGGCCGAGTAGGCGTCGTCGCGGTGCGCTCCGGTGCCCCGGTCCGTCTCTGAGGAGGCGGGTCGGGGCACCGGTGCGTTCAGGGGGTGTCCGGGGGCGGGGGTGCGGTGGAGCCGCGTACGACGAGTTGGACGGGGAGGTCGGGGGCGTTCCAGGGGGCGCCGTCGAGGACGGCGAGGAGGGCGCTCATGCCGTGTTCGCCGACGCGTTCGGCGGGGAGGCCGATGGTGGTGAGTTCGGGTTCGACGGCGGTGGCGAGGGCGAGGTCGTCGAAGCCGGTGACGGAGAGGTCGTCGGGGACGCGCAGGCCGAGGCGGCGGGCGGCTTTGCAGGCGCCGGCGGCGAGGATGTCGTCGTCGCAGACGATGGCGGTGGGTCGCTGCCCGGGGGTGGTCAGGGCGGCTTCCATGGCGGCTCTGGCGGCGTCGACGCTGAGGTCGGACCTGGTGGTGCGCAGTTCGGCGGCGGGGCCCAGGAGGCGGCTCAGGGCCTTGGCGCGGACGTCGAAGGTCCAGGTGTCGACGGCGGAGGCGAGGTGGAGGAAGCGGCGGTGGCCGAGGGCCCGGAGGTGTTCGGTGACCTGGCGCATGCCGTCGGCGATGGCGAGGTTGACGTGGGCGGCGGCGCGGCCGGCGGTGGGGTCGCTGTCGAGCATGACGAGGGGGAGGTCGTTGCCGCCGATGGCTTCGAGGGTGTGTGCGGCCATGGAGGAGGCGATGACTCCGTCGAGGGCGGCGCTGGCGGAGGCGAAGGGGTCGCGGGCGGGTCCGGTGCCGTCGGGGGAGGGGTAGAGGACGACGCCGAAGTCGTTCTCGGCGGCGATGCGGGCGGCTCCGGTGTAGACGCGGGCGAAGAATTCGTTGGTGAGGGCGGGGACGACGAGGAGGGCGGTGCGGGTGCTGCCGAGGCGGAGGTTGCGGGCGGCGAGGTTGGGGCGGTAGCCGAGGTGGGCGGCGCTCTCGCGGACCTGGGCGGCGGTGCGCTCGGAGACGCGGCCGCGCCATTTGTCGCCGAGGACGAGGGAGACGGTGGCCTGGGAGACCCCGGCGGCGTGGGCGACGTCGCGGCTGGTGGGTCGGGTCACGGGGGTCTCCGGGGTGGGTGGGCGCGGTGGTGGTGCGGGTCCGGCCGGGGTGGTGGGGCGGGGTGTCGCGGGGGTCGAGGGGTGGACCCCCGGACTGTCGCCATGGTACGTATTACCTGTCACGTTATACGTATTACCCCGGCTGGAACCGGGCGGAAAGGGGCGGTCATGGCCGCGGGATACGCGGAGCTGCTCAGGACCCGGCACGCGGCGAGGCTGCTCGTGGGCACGCTGATAGGCCGGCTGCCCAACGGCACCGCCCCGATCGCCATCGTGCTGTTCACCCGGGCCGAGGGCGGCAGCTACAGCCTCGCGGGTGCGCTGGCCGCGGTGTACGGCGTGGCGAACGCGGTCGGGCAGCCGCTGTTGGGTCGGGCCGTGGACCTCTTCGGGCAGCCGCGGATCCAGTTGCCGGCCGCGCTGGTGTCGGCGCTCGGCATGGTCTGGCTGGCACTGGCGGGCACCGGTTCGGCCTTTTCGGCGTACGCCGCCGTGGTGGTGGCGGGGCTGTTCACGCCGCCGCTGGAGGGCGGGCTGCGGGCCCTGTGGCCGGGGGTGCTGGGCGGCAAGGAGGAGCGGGTGCACGCCGCGTACGCGATGGACGCGGTGGCGCAGGAGGTCATGTTCACGGTCGGGCCGCTGATGGTGACCTTGTTCGTGGCCCTGTGGGACCCGGCCGTGGCGCTGTTGGTGATCAATGCGATCGGGGTGCTGGGTGCGCTGTCGGTCGTGGTGAGCGAGCCGTCGCGGAGCTGGCGCTCCGCGCCGCGGGAGGCGCACTGGTTGGGTGCGCTGCGTTCGCGGGGGCTGCTGGCGCTGCTGGGCGCGTTCTTCTTCGTGGGGACGGCGCTCGGTTCGATCACGGTGGCGGGGGTGGCGTACGCCGACGAGCACGGCGGCCAGGCGGTGTACGGCTGGTTGATGGCGGCGCTGGGGCTGGGCGCGCTGATCGGTGGCGTGGTCTACGGGGCGCGGCACTGGGCTGGGGCGCCGGAGCGGCGGCTGCGGGTGTTGGTGGCGTTGTTGGCGGTCTGCTACCTGCCGCTCATGTGGGTGCCGGGTGTGGTGGCGATGACGGCGTTGGCGGCGTTGGCCGGGGTGTTCCTGGCGCCGGCCATCGCGTGCGCGTTCATCGTGGTGGACCGGCACGCGCCGTCGGGCACGGTCACCGAGGCGTTCTCCTGGTTGGTGACGTTCTTCGGGGTGGGTGCGGCGATGGGTACGGCGGCCGCGGGTCCGGCGGTGGAGCTGGGTGGTACGTCGTCCGGTTTCGCGGTGGCGAGCGTGGGCGGGGCGGCGGCGCTGCTGGTGCTGACGTTGACTCAGCGCGCGCTGTCGGGGCGGTCGACGGGCGTCTCCGAGGGGGCTTCTGACGGGGCATCGGAGGAAAATGATCGGAACGCCGCTCTCGAACCCGGTTTCAGAACACAGCAGAAGGCGTAATGTTCAGTCATGGACCGCCGCATTTTCGGGCTGGAGAACGAGTACGGCGTCACGTGCACGTTCAGGGGACAGCGCCGACTGTCTCCTGACGAAGTGGCGCGCTACCTCTTCCGCCGTGTCGTCTCATGGGGCCGCAGCAGCAATGTCTTCCTGCGGAACGGCGCCCGCCTGTACCTCGATGTGGGTTCGCATCCGGAATATGCAACTCCCGAATGCGACAACGTGACCGAACTGGTCACCCACGACAAGGCCGGCGAGCGCATTCTCGAAGGTCTGCTCGTCGACGCCGAACGCCGCCTGCACGAGGAGGGAATCGCGGGCGACGTCTACCTCTTCAAGAACAACACCGACTCGGCGGGCAATTCGTACGGTTGCCACGAGAACTACCTGGTGGCCCGGCACGGAGAATTCTCCCGCCTGGCGGACATCCTCATTCCCTTCCTCGTCACGCGCCAGCTGATCTGTGGCGCGGGCAAGGTGCTGCAGACCCCTCGGGGCGCGGTCTACTGCGTGAGCCAGCGGGCCGAGCACATCTGGGAGGGCGTGAGCTCCGCGACGACCCGGTCGCGGCCCATCATCAACACCAGGGACGAGCCGCACGCGGACGCCGAGCGCTACCGGCGCCTGCACGTCATCGTCGGTGACTCGAACATGTCCGAGACGACCATGCTGCTGAAGGTCGGCGCGACCGATCTGGTGCTGCGCATGATCGAGGCGGGCACGGTGATGCGGGACCTGACCCTGGAGAACCCGATCCGGGCGATCCGCGAGGTCAGTCACGACATCACGGGTCAGCGCAAGGTGCGCCTGGCGAGCGGTCGGGAGGCCTCGGCGCTGGAGATCCAGCGCGAGTACTACGACAAGGCCGTGGACTTCGCCGAGCGCCGGGGGATCCGGACGGGGGTCGTGGACCAGGTCCTGGAGCTGTGGGGCCGCACGCTGGACGCGATCGACGCCGAGGACCTGGACCGGATCGGTACGGAGATCGACTGGGTCATGAAGTACCAGTTGATCGAGCGGTACCGGGCCAAGCACAACATGACCATGTCGAACCCGCGGGTCGCGCAGATCGACCTCGCCTACCACGACATCCACCGCCGGCGGGGTCTGTACTACCTGCTGGAGCGCAAGGGGCAGGCGGCGCGGATCTGCAACGACCTGAAGATCTTCGAGGGCAAGTCGGTGCCCCCGCAGACCACGCGGGCGCGCTTGCGCGGTGATTTCATCCGGCGGGCGCAGGAGCAGCGGCGGGACTTCACGGTCGACTGGGTGCACCTGAAGTTGAACGACCAGGCGCAGCGCACCGTGCTGTGCAAGGACCCCTTCCGGTCGGTGGACGACCGGGTGGAGAAGCTCATCGCAGGGATGTGACCGGGTTCCCGCCGGTGGTGGAACGCGCGGCGGGATCTTGGAGTGGTAGATCTCACGGGCCCCGTACGTCTCTCGTACGGGGCCCGGTGCACGCCTTAGAGTTGGCGGCGACCGATGTGCCGTCTGAGATCTGAGGAACACGTGCGCCGAATTGCCGGCCTGCTTGTCGTCCCCCTTCTGCTGCTGTCGACAGCGGCCTGTGGTGGCGGCGACGACAAGGGCTCCGACTCCGCCCAGATGAAGAACGGGGTGCCCGCGATCACGAAGGGCGCCAAGTTCGGCGAGGAACCCACCGTCTCGAAGGGCAAGGGTGACCCGCCCAAGGAGCTGAAGGTGGAGGTGCTCAGCGAGGGCAGCGGCCCGGCGCTGAAGAAGGGTGACGCGGCGCAGGTGAACTACCTGGGCCAGGTCTGGGACGGCAGCGAGCCGTTCGACAAGAGCTTCGGGCGTCCGGCTCCCTTCGACCTCACCATCGGTGCGGGCGCGGTCATCAAGGGCTGGGACCAGGGCCTGGAGGGCAAGAAGGTCGGTAGCCGTGTGGAGCTGGTGATCCCGCCGGAGCTCGGTTACGGCAAGGAGGGCTCCGGCGACAAGATCAAGCCGAACGCGACGCTGGTCTTCGTCGTCGACATCGTCAAGGGCACGTCCATCCCGGCTTCGGCCAAGGGCAAGGAGATCCCGCAGGACGACAAGGACCTGCCCAAGGTCGGCACGAACACGGACGGCAAGGAGGTGTCGGTCGCGGTCCCCAAGGACGCGACCCCGCCGGCCAAGCTGGTCTCGAACTACGTGCTGGAGGGTGACGGCGCCGTCGTGAAGGAGTCCGACAGCGTGGTGGTCCGGTTCAACGGCAAGACGTGGAAGGACGACAAGACCTTCGAATCCACGTACGCCACGGACTCGTCGGTGACCTGGCCGCTGTCGCAGATGTCGGTCAAGGGCCTCAAGGACGGCATCGTCGGCAAGAAGCTCGGCAGCCGCGTCCTGCTGGTCATCCCGCCGGCCGACGGCTTCGGTGACAAGGAGCAGGGCACCATCCCCGCGAACTCGACGCTGGTCTTCAGCCTCGACATCCTCGCCGTGATGTAAGACTTGTCCGGTCGCCCTCCCGGCTCCCGCTGGGAGGGACCCTTTTTTCGTTCGTACGTATGAGGAGCAGTTCCGTGAGCGACAAGCTCGAGAAGCCCGAGATCGACTTCCCCGAAGGCGATGTCCCGACCGACCTCGTGATCGAGGAAATCTGGCTGGGCGACGGGGCCGAGGCCAAGGTGGGCTCCAAGATCCGCGTCCACTACGTGGGCGTCGCCTTCTCCACCGGCGAGGAGTTCGACTCCTCGTGGAGCCGCAACGAGCCGCTTCCCTTCACCCTCGGCATCGGTCAGGTCATCCAGGGCTGGGACAAGGGCGTCCAGGGCATGAAGGTCGGCGGGCGTCGCAAGCTGACGATCCCGGCGCACCTCGCCTACGGCGACCAGGGCGCGGGTCGGGCGATCGCCCCGGGCGAGACGCTGATCTTCGTGTGCGACCTGATGGCCGCCTGATCCACCGGTCTTCACCGTGAGGGGCCCCCGCCGTACGGCGGGGGCCCCTCACTTCTGCGTTCGCTTTTGCCGACGGGGCCCAGGACGGTACGGTCAACGGTCACGAGTGTGTCGTGGGAGATCGGGGGAAGGGCGTCGATGGCGATTGCCAAGGCCGAGCGGTTGATGAACCTGGCGCTGTGTCTGTTGGGGACCCGCCGGCCGCTCAGCAAGCGCGAGTTGCGCGGGTCCATCGAGGCCTATCTGGAAGCCGGCAACGACGAATCCTTCAACCGGATGTTCGAGCGGGACAAGGACGACCTGCGCGAGCTGGGGCTGGTCATCGAGACCATCGAGAGCCTCGACGGGGACATCGGCTACATGGCGCGCCGGGACAGCAACCGGCTGCCGGCTGTCTCCCTGGACGCGGAGGAGGCCGCCGCGTTGGGCGTGGCCGCCAAGGTGTGGCAGCAGGCGCGGCTGGCGGGTGCGGCCAGTGGCGCCCTGCAGAAGCTGCGGGCCGGGGGCATGCCGGAGGCGGGGGATCCGTACGACGGTCAGCACAGTGCGATCGAGCCGCGCATCCCGGTCCACGAGGCGGCCTTCGAGCCGTTGATGTTGGCGTGCCGGGACCGGCGTCCGGTGGTCTTCGACTACCGCAAGTCCAATGCGGCGCACCCGGCGACCCGGCAGGTCGAGCCGTGGGCGCTGGAGTGCTGGCGGGGTCACTGGTACCTGGCCGGTTTCGACCGGGACCGCGGCGCCGAGCGGGTGTTCCGGCTCTCCCGGATCACCGGCAAGGTGCGTTCGCGGGCCGGGCAGTACACGGCCGGGGTGCCGGACGTGGTGACCGTGCGCGAGACGGTGGCGAGCTGGGCCGGGGACACCGCGGACCGTTCGGCGCTGATCCGGCTGCGGGCGGGCGCGGGTTACCCGCTGCGGGCCCGGGCGACGGCCGTGCGCGAGGGCGCCGACGGCTGGGACGAGCTGGAGATCCCGTACGGTCACGGACTGGACGCCTGGCTCGTGGAGTTCGGGCCGGACGTGGTGGTGGTGGAGCCCGCGGACCTGCGGGCCGACGTGGTGGACCGGCTGCGCGCCGTGGCCAAAGGCTGAGGGGAACACGTAGCGGCATGGCTGCCAATGCCATTGACCAGACCCGACGGATGTTGTCGCTGGTGACGTACTTGCGCGAGCGCCCCGGGGCGCACGTGGCGGACGTCGCGCGCGCCTTCGGGATCACCGAGGACGAGCTGATCTCGGACCTCGACGTGCTGCCCATGTGCGGGACGAGTTTCCGCGGCGGGGACCTGCTGGACATCGACACCGACGGCGAGCGCATCTGGTGGCGCAACCCCGACGCGTCGGGGGAGTCGACGGCCGAGCCGCTGCGGCTGGCCGCCGACGAGGCCACGGCCCTGTTGGTGGCCGCGCGGGCGGTCGCCACGCTGCCGGGGCTGCGCGAGAGCGACCGCGAGGCGCTGCTGCGGGCGACCGCGAAGCTGGAGGCCGCGGCGGGCGAGGCGGCCGGGGCGAGCTCGCGGCTGTCGGTGACCTTCGAGTCGGAGGGCGGGGTCTTCGCGGACGTCGACCGGGCGATCTCCGAGCGCCGTCGGGTGTGGCTGCGGTACTACTCGCCGGCCCGCGACGAGCTGACCGAGCGCACGGTGGACCCGATCCGGTTGTTCGCGGTGGGGCACACGTACATGGAGGGGTGGTGCCACCTCTCCGAGGCGCGGCGCACCTTCCGGCTCGACCGGGTCGCGGAGATCCGGTTGCTGGACGAGCGGGCCGACCCGCCGGCGATCGAACCGCGCGACCTGTCGGTGGGGCTCGTACAGCCGGCTGCGGGGGACCCGGAGGTCGTCATCGAGGTGGGGCCCGGTGGCCGCTGGGTCGCCGAGTACTACCCGCACGACAGTGCGCAGGAGCTGGCGGACGGGGGGCTGCGGATCACCCTGCGCACCCCGGATCCGGCGTCGCTGCGCCGGCTGGGACTGCGGTTGGGCGGGGACGGTCGGATCGTGTCGCCGACCGAGCTGTCGGACAGTGCGCGCCGGGCGGCGCGCGAGGCATTGGCCGGGTACGGAGAAGAGGTCTGAGGACCGCGACCGAGGGGGACCGCCGCACGATGTCAGTCATCTCCACGCCCGATACCGCCGTGCCCGCAGCATCCGGCGCGCCCGGTGGGGAGGCGGTCAGTTTCAAGGCCGCCTGTCCCGAGTGCCGGGCTCGCTTCGAGCTGAGCGCGCGGGCGCTGCGGCTGGCCATCGGGGGCAGCCGCCGCACCACCTTCTACTCCTTCACCTGCCCGGAGTGCGGGGCGGCGGTGCGCAAGCACGCCGGGGAGCGGATCATCGAGCTGTTGACCGGTGGCGGTGTGAGCACGCTGCGCAGCCTGTAGCGAGCGGGGCGGGCGCACGGGTTCCGCTCGACGGTCGCTGGACGGCCCGTCGTGTGTGGCCGGGCGCCGCGCCCTGCCGGTACGGGCGGCGGGGGCAGGCGCTAGGCTCGGCGCATGCTGTGGCCGATGCTCGCAATTGTCCTGGGTTTCCTCGGGGTCGCCGTCCTGGCCGTCCTCGCCGTGCGGGTGTTCGTCGAGGTCCGCAGGCTCTCCGGACAGGTCGCCGAGGCGAGCCGCAGGATCGCGGACGCGTCGGGCGAACTGGAGCGGGCGACCGTCGATCTGGCCCGTTCGGGCGGCGGCGCGCACTAGACGCGCGCAATCACGGGGGCGCCGGGGGATTGCCGGGCGTTAACCCCTGGGGGTTACGATCCTTGTCAGAGCGGTTTCCGGATTCCTGTCCCGGACCACCGCGTCCTTACGACCAGCCGCTTCGGTGAGAAGGAAGTCAGACATGATCGGCAATCTGAAGCCTCTTGAGATCCTCCTGATCATCGCCGTGATCTTCCTGCTGTTCGGCGCCAAGAAGCTCCCGGACATGGCCCGCTCGCTGGGCAAGTCCGCCCGCATCCTCAAGAGCGAGGCCAAGGCGATGAAGAAGGACGGCGAGGCCGAGGACGCCGCCGCGGCCGCCGCCGCGCCCGCCGCTCCCGCCGACCAGGCTCCGCAGGCGGTCCCGCGCACCATCCAGGCCGCGCCCGGTGACGTCACGAGCGCGCGTCCGGTCAGCGAGCCGAACCGCTCCACCCAGGCCTGACCCCCACCGGTCGCGCCAGTCATCTGCAACGAGCCAAGGGACCTGGGTTGCTCAAGTCTGCCCGAAAGCAGGAGAAGCGGGAGAAGGACGCCGAAGGGCGGATGCCTCTCATCGAGCACCTGCGTGAGCTGAGAAACCGCCTGCTCAAGACGGTCGTGGCGATCCTCGTGATCACCATCGTGGCGGCTTTCTACTACAAGAACCTGATCGACTTCATGCTGAAGCCGATGCTGGATTCGGTGGGCTGCACCAACGGAGTGGTCTCGCAGCGCAACGGCCGGCCCTGTGCCGACATGACCGTGAACGGCCTCATCGCGCCGTTCTCGATCGCCTTGAAGGTCTCGCTCACCGCGGGCATCGTGCTCTCCGCCCCGGTCTGGCTCTACCAGCTCTGGGCCTTCATCGCGCCGGGCCTGCACAACCACGAGAAGCGGTACGCGATCGGCTTCGTGGCCATCGGCGCGCCGCTCTTCGGCGCGGGCGCGGTGCTCGCGTACAAGATCCTGCCGCAGACCGCGCAGATCCTGCTGGAGTTCACCCCCGACAACGCGCGCAACCTGCTGCCCGTCGACGACTACCTCGACCTGGTCACGCGGATGGTCGTCGTCTTCGGTCTGGCCTTCGAGCTGCCGCTGCTGCTGATCCTTTTGAACGTCACCGGGGTGCTGACCGCCAAGCGGCTGGCCAGCTGGTGGCGGATCATGGTCCTCGGCATCACGATCTTCGCGGCGTTCGCGACGCCCACCGGCGACCCGCTCACGATGATGTCGCTCGCGGCGCCGATCATCGCGCTCTACTTCATCGCGCTCGGCATCTGCCTGATGAACGACCGCCGGCGCAAGCGCAAGAACCCCGACGCCGACCTCGACGACGACGAGGCGTCCGCGCTGGACCTCACCCCGGCGCCGGTCGGCTCGATCGACGAGGTCGCCGCGCCCACGGCGCTGCCCGGCCAGGCCGACGGCGGACGCCAGCGGATCAACGGTTTCGACGACGCCACCTGACAGGTACATTCCGGGGGGTGAGTGCTGAGATCACCCTCTTCGTCAATCCCACCGCCGGACGCGGCCGGGGCGCGCATGCCGCGCAGCCGGCCGCTTCCGCGCTCCGGGAGGCAGGTTTCTCGGTGCGGACGGTCGTCGGCACGGACGCCGCGGACGCGCTGGTACGGCTGCGCGCGGCCGTCCGTGAGGGCACCGGAGCGGTGATCGCGGTCGGTGGGGACGGGATGGTCTCGCTGGCCCTGCAGGCCGTGGCGGGCACGCTGGTGCCGCTCGGTGTGGTCGCGGTGGGCACCGGCAACGACTTCGCGCGGGCGCTGGGGCTGCCCGTGCGGGAGCCGGCGGCGGCCGGACAGCTGGCGGCCCGGGTCCTCAAGGAGGGCCGGTTCCGCGAGATCGACCTCGGGCGGGTGGCCGGCGGCTGGTACGGGACCGTGCTCTGCTCCGGCTTCGACTCGCGGGTCAACGACCGGGGCAACCGGATGCGCTGGCCGGTGGGGCGCTTCAAGTACGACCTGGCGATCCTCGCCGAGCTGGCCGCCTTCCGGCCCCACCCCTACCGGATCACCCTGGACGACGGACCGGTCATCGAGACCGAGGCCACGCTGGTCGCCGTCGGCAACGGGTCCTCGTACGGCGGGGGGATGCGCATCTGCCCCGACGCCCGGCCCGACGACGGGCTCTTCGACGTCACCGTGGTCGGGGACTGCTCGCGGGCCACCTTGCTGAAGGTCTTCCCGCAGGTCTACAAGGGGACGCACACCGGCCACCCGAAGGTGAGCGTGCACCGGGCCGCGAAGGTGACCCTGGAGGCCGTCGGGCTCACCGCCTACGCGGACGGGGAGCCGGTGGGGCCGCTGCCCGTGACCGCCGAGTGCGTGCCCGCTGCGCTGCGGCTCCTGTCATAAAGATCGCGCTTGTTGTCAGAGGGGGCGGGTAGGGTCGACGACAAGATGACCGAGGAACTTTCCCCCGCCGACGCGTACGCCGCGTTCCGCCGCCGCGCCGCCGAAGAAGCCATGGCCCTGCACCCCTTCCGGGAGATGTACGAGTTCGATCTGGATCCCTTCCAGATCGAAGCGTGCAAGGCCCTGGAGTCCGGAAAGGGCGTGCTCGTGGCCGCCCCCACGGGCTCGGGCAAGACCATCGTCGGCGAGTTCGCCGTCCACCTGGCGCTGCTCCAGGGCAAGAAGTGCTTCTACACCACGCCGATCAAGGCGCTGTCGAACCAGAAGTACGCCGACCTCGCCAAGCGCTACGGCGCGGCGAAGGTGGGTCTGCTGACCGGTGACAACAGTGTCAACGCCGATGCGCCGGTGGTCGTGATGACCACCGAGGTACTGCGCAACATGCTGTATGCGAAGTCCCCCGCATTGACCGGTCTCGGCTACGTCGTCATGGACGAGGTGCACTACCTTTCCGACCGGTTCCGCGGAGCCGTCTGGGAGGAAGTGATCATCCACCTTCCCGAGTCGGTCACCCTCGTGTCGCTGTCGGCGACCGTGTCCAACGCGGAGGAGTTCGGCGACTGGCTGGACACCGTCCGCGGTGACACCGAGGTGATCGTCTCCGAGGAGCGGCCCGTTCCGCTGTGGCAGCACGTCATGGCCGGCCGCCGGATCCACGACCTCTTCGAGGAGGAGAGCGACCACGGCGGCCGCGGCAGCGCGCGCCGCGAGGTCAATCCCGACCTGCTGCGCATGGCGCGGGAGGAGAACACCCGCTCGTACAGCCCGAAGGACCGCCGGCGCGGCAAGATGGTCCGCGAGGCCGACCGCGAGCGCGAGCGCCGCTCCCGCAACCGGATCTGGACGCCGGGCCGCCCCGAGGTCATCGAGCGCCTGGACAACGAGGGCCTGCTTCCGGCCATCACCTTCATCTTCAGCCGCGCCGGCTGCGAGGCCGCCGTCCAGCAGTGCCTGCACGCCGGGCTGCGCCTGAACGACGACGCCAAGCGCGCCCGGGTCCGGGAGATCGTCGAGGAGCGCACCGCCTCGATCCCGACCGAGGACCTGCACGTCCTCGGCTACTACGAGTGGCTCGAAGGGCTGGAGCGGGGCATCGCCGCGCACCACGCCGGAATGCTGCCGACCTTCAAGGAGGTCGTGGAGGAACTCTTCGTCCGCGGCCTGGTCAAGGCCGTCTTCGCCACGGAGACCCTGGCGCTGGGCATCAACATGCCCGCGCGCACGGTGATCCTGGAGAAGCTGGTCAAGTGGAACGGCGAGCAGCACGCCGACATCACCCCCGGCGAGTACACGCAGCTCACCGGCCGGGCCGGGCGCCGCGGCATCGACGTCGAGGGTCACGCGGTGGTGCTGTGGCAGCGCGCGATGGACCCGGCGGCCCTCGCGGGCCTGGCCGGTACCCGTACGTATCCGCTGCGCTCCAGCTTCAAGCCCTCGTACAACATGGCCGTGAACCTGGTCCAGATGTTCGGGCGGCACCGCTCGCGCGAGCTGCTGGAGACCTCCTTCGCGCAGTTCCAGGCGGACCGCTCCGTCGTCGGCATCTCCAAGCAGGTGCAGCGCAACGAAGAGGGCCTGGAGGGCTACACCGAGGGCATGACCTGCCACCTCGGGGACTTCGAGGAGTACGCGCAGCTGCGCCGCGACCTCAAGGACCGCGAGACGGACCTGGCCAAGCAGGGCGCCTCCCAGCGCCGGGCCCAGGCGGCCGGTTCCCTGGAGAAGCTCAAGCCGGGCGACATCATCCACGTGCCGACCGGCAAGTTCGCCGGGCTCGCGCTGGTCCTGGACCCCGGTGTGCCCGCGGGGCGCTCCAACGGGCACCGCGGCCAGGAGTACACCGAGGGCCCGCGCCCGCTGGTGCTCACGGCGGAGCGGCAGGTCAAGCGGCTCGCCGCGATCGACTTCCCGGTGCCGGTCGAGCCCATCGAGCGGATGCGGATCCCCAAGTCGTTCAACGCGCGCTCCCCGCAATCGCGCCGCGACCTCGCCTCCCAGCTGCGCGTCAAGGCGGGGCACATCGCGCCGGAGCGGTCCCGGCGGGGTCGGGCCGAGGCGGCGGACGACCGGGAGATCGCCCGGCTGCGCGCCGCGCTGCGCGCGCACCCGTGCCACGGGTGCGACGAGCGCGAGGACCACGCGCGCTGGGCGGAGCGCTACCACCGGCTGAAGCGGGACACCCAGCAGCTGGAGCGCCGGATCGAGGGGCGGACCAACACCATCGCCCGCACCTTCGACCGCATCCACGCGCTGCTGACGGAGCTGGACTACCTGCGCGAGGACGAGGTCACCGCGCACGGCCGGCGCCTGGCCCGGCTGTACGGCGAGTTGGACCTGCTGGCCTCGGAGTGCCTGCGGGCCGGGATCTGGGAGGGCCTGAGCCCTGCCGAACTGGCCGCGTGCGTCTCGGCGTTGGTGTTCGAGGCGCGGCAGTCCGACGATGCGGTGGCGCCGAAGGTGCCGGCGGGTGCGGCGAGCGTCGCGCTGGCGGAGATGGTGCGGATCTGGGGCAGGCTCGACGCGCTGGAGGAGGAGCACCGGATCAACCAGGCGGAGGGCGTGGGTCAGCGCGAGCCGGACCTCGGCTTCGCGTGGGCGGTGTACCAGTGGGCCTCCGACAAGAGCCTCGACGAGGTGCTGCGCGAGGCCGGGATGCCCGCCGGGGACTTCGTGCGCTGGTGCAAGCAGGTCATCGACGTGCTCGGGCAGGTCGCGGCGGCCGCCCCGGCCAACTCCGGTGGCGGGACCAGCACGGTGGCGCGAAATGCCCGCAAGGCCGTGGACGCCCTTTTGCGGGGTGTAGTGGCCTACAGCTCCGTCGGCTAGCCGCTTTTGGGGCTTCCTCCGAAAGCGGGCATGGCTTGATCTGATCTCTTGCCATGATCCTTTCTCCGTGCGCTGTGCGACGATCTGCGCATGAGTGGGGCAGTGGGCGAAGGAGCGAGACGGGTCGGTCGGCCACGTGCCGATCAGCGAAGACCGGACAGCGGGCGGCCGCCGCGCGAGGAACTCCTCGGCGCGGCGGCGGAGCTGTTCACGGTCCGCGGGTACGCGGCCACCACCACACGGGCGGTGGCCGAACTGGCCGGTATGCGCCAGGCGACGATGTACCACTACTTCGGCGGCAAGGAGGAACTCCTCGCCGAACTCCTGGAGTCCACGGTGGCCCCCTCGCTGGTCCTGGCCAGGAGGCTGCTCGGCGCCGCGGAGCTGAGCGCCGAGCGCAGGCTGTGGGAGCTGTGCCGCTCCGACGTCATGCAGTTGTGCGGCGGGCCGCACAACCTGGGCGCGCTCTACCTGCTGCCCGAGGTCGGCTGCGGTGAGCGGTTCGCCCGCTTCCGCCAGATGCGCGCCGAACTGCGCGAGGTCTACCGCGTGTTGCTGCGCGGTACGGACGCGGGCGCCGAACTGGCGCGCGACGCGGCGGGGTTGGCCCTGCGCAACGACCTGGTCTTCGGTCTGATAGAGGGCGTGATGCTCATCCACCGCTCCGACCCGGGTCGACCCGTCGAGTCCGTCGCGACGGCCACGGCGGACGCGGCCCTGCGGATCGCGGGCGTGAGCCCTCAGACCTCTGGCCCCTCCGGGACCCCGGCCGCCCAGGCCTCGTAGTCGTCCCAGGCGCCCAGCGTGCGCGCGCTCTCGAAGCGGTGCGCGAGCCCGGTGACCGGGTCGGTGAACGACAGGACGCGGGCCAGGAGTTGCATCGGGCGGCGGTAGTCGTCGGGGGCCGGGTCGCCGACCTCCGGGTAGACGGGGTCGCCGAGGAGCGGGGCGCCCAGGCCGTTCATGTGGACGCGCAGCTGGTGGGTGCGCCCGGTGTGCGGGGTCAGCCGGTAGCGCCCCAGGGCGCCGCGGTGCTCGACGAGCTCGACCAGGGTCTCGGCATTGGGCACGCCGTCCGGGATCTCGATCGCGGCCATCGTCCCGCGGGTCTTCTCGATCCGGTTGCGCACGGTGCGGGGCAGGTCGAGCGCGGGGTCGTAGGGCGCGACGGCCTCGTACTCCTTGTGCACGCGCCGGTCCTGGAAGAGGAGTTGGTAGGCCCCGCGGTCCTCGGGCCGGATGCTGAACATGAGCAGCCCCGCCGTCAGCCGGTCCAGCCGGTGCGCCGGGCTGAGCTCGGGCAGCTCCAGGCGATGGCGCAGCAGGGCGAGCGCGGTCTGGGTGACGTGGCTGCCGCGCGGGGTGGTGGCCAGGAAGTGCGGCTTGTCCACGACGAGCAGGTGCGCGTCCCGGTACAGGACGCGGGGCACGCCGGGCGCCGGATGCTCCGCGGGCAGGTCGCGGTGGAACCACAGGAAGGCGTCCCGCTCGTACGGGTCGTCCGCGCGGCGGGGCCGTCCGTCGGAGCCGTACACCCGGCCCGCGCGCAGCAGCCGCGCCATCGGCTCGGCGCCGGCCGTGCCCGCGTAGTGGGCTTCGAGGAAGGCGCCGATGGTGGGGTGCGGGGTGTCCCGGTGCATCAGGAGCCGGACGGGGTCGATGCCGTGGAGCTGGGGCAGCGGGGCGGGGGGCAGGGCTCTGCTTCTCATCGGGACCAGCGTATGCGGCCCGGTGGCGTCACCCGGCGCGGGTGAAGGTCCCCAGGTGTCCGGGCCCGGCGTCCAGGTACTCGACGCGGACCTTGCCGTCGGTGAAGGTCACCCCGGTGCGGCCGACCGCGTTCTCGCCGGTGGTCTCGAAGCTGAAGGTGTCGCCGTCGTAGTGGGTCAGCGGGAAGCGCAGCGGCTTCGGGCCGAGCGAGAGCGTCAGGCCCCGGCCGGCCGGGGCGCCGGCTTCGGCACTCACGGTGAGCTTGCCGTAGTAGGGGCTCTCGTAGGTGCCGGTGTACGTGCCGTCCTCGCGGGCGGGCTTCGCGTCCGTGGGCGGGTGGGCGTAGTCGGTGGGGGAGCGCGGGCCCTCGTCCAACTGGGCGGCGTAGACCGAGGCGAAGAGCTTCAGCCAGTCGGTGGTGGGCTTGCCGTGCTCGGCGGTGTCGAAGAAGTCGTAGGCGGCGGCGTCGGGCAGGCCCACGGGCGCGCCGTTGGTGAGGACGACGATGGCCAGCTGTTCCAGGGGCAGCATCGTGACGTTGGTGTTGGCGCCGAGGGCGAAGGCGCCGGAGTGGCTCAGGCGCAGGCGGCCCGCGTCGTCGTAGGACACGTTCCAGCCCAGTCCGTAGAACCCGGCGCGAGCGGTGGGGGTGGTGGGCGGCGAGGAGACGATCTCGGGCAGGTGGGTCCGGGCCAGGGTCGCGGCGGGGACGATCCGGCGGCCGTCCAGCGTGCCGCCGGAGAGCTGGAGCCGCAACCAGCGGCCCATGTCGCGGGCGGTGGAGCTCACCCCGCCGGCGGCGGCCTGTGCGTCGGGATCGCGGACGTAGCGCGGGCTCCAGCTGCCGTCGGCGTTCTTGACGTGCGTCGCGGCGCGGTCCGGGGCGTCCTCGTAGCCCTTGAAGGTGGTCGAGGTGTGCGTCATCCCGGCGGGTTTGAAGAGGGTGTCCTGGCTGAGCTTCTCCCAGCTGACGCCCTTGGCGCGGGCGACGGCCTCGGCCGCGGCGGTCAGGCCGAGGTTGGTGTAGGCGTAGCTCGCGCGGAAGGGGGCGAGGGGCTCCTCGCGGAGGTGGTCGAAGATGTACGCCTGGTCGTAGCCGAGGTCTTCGAGGAGGTCTCCGGCGTGATCGGGCAGGCCGCTGCGGTGGGAGAAGAGGTCGGCGGTGGTGACGTGGTCCGTGACCCAGGGGTCCTTCAGCGCGAAGCCGGGCAGCTCCACGTGGCGGTCCCAGTCGGCCGCGTCGGTGAGGGCGCCCGCGACGACCGTCGAGGAGACCGGCTTGGAGACCGAGGCGATCTGGAAGACGGTGTCGGGGTCGACCTTCGCGGGGTCGCCGGTCCTGCGGACGCCGAATCCCTTGAGGTAGACGACCTTGTCGTGGCGGACCACGGCGACGGAGACCCCGGGGACGCCGGTGCGGCGCATCAGGGCGGTGATGGTCGCGTCGAGGCCGGCCACGGCCTTGTCGACCTGGGCGTCGGTGAGGGAGGGCTTCGGCTGCGGGGGGCCGGTGGCGGCCTCGGCCGCCGTCGCGGTGGTGGCGGTGGCGGTCGCGGTGAGGGTCGTGGCCAGGAGCAGGGCGGCTCCTGCGGCGCCGAGGGTTCGGGCGCGGGTGCGTTCGCTGCGCATGGGCCCATTGTCCTGCGGGGGGCGTGGCCCCGCCCGCCGGGCGTGACCCCGGCCCCGGCCCCGGCCCTGGCCTTGGCCCCGGCCCCGCCGGCCCTGGCCGGACGACGCTTCGACGCCGGGTGCGGGTCGTCCTGCCCTCCGGGGGCGCCTCAAACGCCGGCGGGGCTGAAGGGGGGGCGCCTCAAACGCCGGCGGGGCTGGAATGGGCTGGGGTGGAGTGGGCTGGGGTGGGTGCCTCGGATGGGTTCGGGGTCAGTCCTGTTCGGCTTCTACCTGGGCGTTCCAGTCGCGCTTGATCGCGCGCCAGCCCTCGTCCGTTTCGCCCAGGCGCCAGTAGCCGGAGATCGACTGCTGCTTGGCCGGGATGCCGCGATCGACCTTCAGGTGGCGGCGCAGCTCCTTCACGAAGCCCGCCTCGCCGTGGACGAACACCTGCACCCGGCCCGGCGGGAACTGCAGCGAGGTGACGGCCTCGACCAGGGCCTCGCCCACCGGGCGCTCGCCGCGGTGGATCCAGATCGGGACGATGCCGTCCGGGGTGGCGATCTTCTGCTCGTCGTCCGGGCCGCCGACCTCCACCAGGGCGATCACCTCGGCGCCCACCGGCATGTGCTCCATGGTGGTGCCGATCGCGGGCAGTGCGCTCTCGTCGCCGGCCAGCAGGTGCCAGTCGGCCGTCGGGTCGGGGCCGTAGGCGCCGCCGGGACCCAGGAAGCGGACCGTTTCGCCGGGCTGGACGCGCGCCGCCCACGGGCCCGCCAGTCCCTCGTCGCCGTGGACGACGAAGTCGATGGTCAGTTCCGAGTGCGCCGGGTCCCAGGCGCGCACCGTGTAGGCGCGCTGTCGGGGCCAGTGCTCGCGGGGGTGCGCCGCTCTGATGTCCTCCAGGTCCCAGGGTTCGGCGTAGGTGACGTCCTCCGGGGCGAAGAGCAGCTTCACGTAGTGGTCGGTGAAGTCCCCGACCGTGAACCTGGCGGCCAGGCCTTCTCCGCCGAGGATGACGCGCACCATGTGGGCGCTCAGTCGCTCGGTCCGGACCACCTCGGCGGTGGCGATCCTGCGTGCACGTCCTTCTGCCACGGCGTCTCCCCGATGTCCCGTGCTGCTTCCCCTGAAACTTAGGATTACCTAAGTTACCACCTCAGAGTCGAAGTGCACTGGTGAGACGCGCGACAGCGCCTCCCAGGCCCCAGCGGTGACCGAGCGCGTCCAGCACGTCGGGGTGCGCCGGAGCGGCCGGCAGGGCCGGATCGAACGGAGGAAGCGGCACGTCACGGGCCACTTGGACCACCTTGGGGGCCACGGCGAGGTACGGACGGGCCTCGTCGAGCCGCTTGCGCTGCGTCGGGGTCAATTTCGAGCCCGGATCGCCGACCGCCGCGAGGATTCCGGCCAGGTCACCGTAGGCGTCGAGCAGTTTCGCGGCCGTCTTCTCGCCCACTCCGGGCACTCCCGGCAGGCCGTCGCTCGGATCCCCGCGCAACAATGCCAAGTCGGCGTAGCCGGGACCGTCCACCCCGTACTTCTCGCGCAGCCAGGCCTCGTCGGTGACCTGGAGGGTGCCGACCCCCTTGAGGGGGTACAGGACGCGGCGCGCCTTGGCGTCGTCCACCAGCTGGTAGAGGTCGCGGTCGCCGGTGACGATGTCCACCGGACCGGTGGCCCGGGTGGTGAGGGTGCCGATCACGTCGTCCGCCTCGTAGCCCTCGACGCCCACCCGGGCGATGCCGAAGGCGTCGAGCGCGGCCTCGATGATCGGGACCTGCGGGGCCAGGGTGTCCGGGGTCTCCTCCTCGTCGGGACCGGTCTCCGTCTCCACGGCGACGCGGTGGGCCTTGTACGAGGGGATCAGCTCCACCCGCCAGTGCGGCCGCCAGTCCGCGTCCATGCAGGCCACCAGATCGTCCGGCTTGTGGTCCTGGACCAGGCGCCCGATGAAGTCGAGCAGCCCGCGCACGGCGTTGACGGGGGTCCCGTCCGGTGCCCGGACGGAGTCCGGAACGCCGAAGTAGGCGCGGTAGTACAGGGAAGCGGTGTCGAGGAGCATCAGGCGTCGGGTCACCTTGACGATGATGCCGTACCCCACCGACACCCTCCCGCACCTGGCGTCACCACCTGAGACGGAACAGGACCGGAACGCCACCATCCGTCACTGGAGTACGGCTCGGAATTCGCCGGGGTCCCGATACGGTCGGGCCGTGCGAGCGGTGCGGGGGGCCGATGCTGCGTAAGGTGCTTACAGCACACCTATGTGCGACGGACAAGGGGAGGGCAGCCCCGCCATGGACGACAAGGAAAAGGAAAGAGACACCAAGGAACCGCTCCGGGTGGGCGTGGCCGTGCGCAAGCGGCGCCGCGCGCTGCGACTCACCCTCGCCGCCGTCTCGGCGCGCAGCGGACTCTCGGTGCCGTTCCTGAGCCAGATAGAGAACGAACGGGCCCGGCCCAGCATGCGCTCCCTCGAACGGGTCGCGGACGCGCTGGAGACCACGGCCGTCGAACTGCTGGCCGCGTCCGACACGGCGCGCACGGTCGACCTGGTCAGCGCCGCCGACGACCAGGGCCTCGAACCGGCCCCGGGCGTACGCCCCTTGGTGCGCGGGCACCACCAGCTGCACGCCCTGGAGTTCACCGGGGACCGGGACGCGGGCCGCGAGTACCAGCACCGCAACGACGAGCTGATGTACGTGGTCTCCGGGTCCTGCCAGGTCGAGGCCGAGGGGCGGGCGTACCGGCTGGAGTGCGGCGACGCGCTGTTCCTCTCCGGTGGGGTGAGGCACCGCTGGCGGGCCATGACCGAGGAGACCAAGCTCCTCGTCGTCGCCGTCGGGGACCACATCCACGCCACCTCCGAGCCCCCTTCGCCGGAGCACTGACCGGCGTGCGGGGGCCGCGGGTCGTCTCCCTGGTGCCCTCCCTGACCGAAGCGGTCGCGGTGAGCGCGCCGGGGCTGCTGGTCGGGGTCACCGATTGGTGCACGCACCCGGCGGACCTCGGGGCGGCGGTGCGGATCGGCGGTACGAAGAACCCGGACGTGCGGGCCGTCGTGGAGCTGCGCCCGGACCTGGTCATCGCCAACGAGGAGGAGAACCGGCTCCCGGACCTCGACGCCCTGCGCGCGGCCGGGCTGCGGGTGCTGGTGACCGGGATCCGGGACCTGCCGCAGGCGCTGCGGGAGCTGGAAGGGCTGTTCGTCGATGCCCTGGGGCTGGCCCGGCCCGGCTGGCTGGCGGACGCCGGGTCGGCGTGGGCGCGGGTGGAGCCGGTGGGCGCGTGGAACGCCTTCGTACCGGTGTGGCGGCGGCCCTGGATGGTGCTGGGCCGGGACACCTTCGCGGGCGATCTGCTGGCCCGCCTGGGGGTGCGCAACGTCTACGCCGACCACGCCGAGCGGTACCCGAGGATCCCGGCGGCCGAGCTGGCCGCGGCGCCCTGCGATCTGGTCGTGTTCCCGGACGAGCCGTACCGCTTCACGGCCGGGGACGGGCCGGAGGCCTTCCCCGACCTGCCCGCCGCCCTCGTCAGCGGCCGGCACCTGACCTGGTACGGGCCCTCGCTGGCCGAGGCTCCGGCGGTACTGGCGGCGGCCCTGCGGGCGGCGCGGCCCTGGCGGGAGCCTTTCCGGTCACAGCACTAGCGGGGCGCGGCCAGGAGCCGGCCGGTGTACAGGCCGCGCAGGGTGTTCGCGGCGGCCGCCAGCCAGGCGATGACGAGGGCCACGAACAGGGCGGTGGCCAGCCAGGCGAAGGCGGTGAGGCCGGTGTGGCGGGCGAGCCCGGCGGCTCCGGTGACGCAGGTGCCGATGGGGAAGGTCAGCGCCCACCAGGTCATCGCGAACCCCATGCCGCGCCGGGCGGCCCGCACCAGCATCGCGGCGGCCAGGGCCAGCCACAGCAGGGCGAATCCCATCACGGGAACCCCGTAGACCACGGCGAAGACCCCGAACCCGTCGGCGTAGGGGGTGGCTATCGACCGGGGGGCCATGTCCGCGAGCGAGTTCACGGCGGTGGTGGACTGGCCGAGGGGCCCGAGGACCAGGAAGAGGGTGGGGGTGAGGGCCAGGGGCAGGGGGCCGTTCACGATCAGTCGGCCGAAGACCAGGGGGAGCATCAGCAGGGTGGCGAGCAGGCTGATCCCGAACATGGCGTAGCAGGCGAGCAGCATGGCCTCGCGGGCCTGCCCGGCGGCCAGGTGGGGGATCAGCAGGGGACCCAGTGCGGCGGAGACCATGGGGGCGACGACGGGGAGCAGCCAGACGGGGGTGGCCTGCTCGGCCTCGACCTTGTGGCGGACCACCATCAGGTAGGGGATTCCGGCGGCGGCGAGCAGACCGATCAGGGTGCCCGCGGTGAACAGCACCGTGTCCACGGCCACGGCGGCGGTGACTCCGATGAGGTCCTTGCCGACGATGAGGGTGCCGCCGCCGACGGCCAGCAGGGCCATCGAGAGGCAGCCGTAGAAGGGGGCCACCGTGGGGTCGAGCAGGTGGGCGCGGGCCTGGTCGCGGTGGTGCAGCCAGTGTCCGGCGCGGGCGGTGAGCAGAGTGAGCAGGAGGGCCGCCGACAGCGCCCAGACGGCCTGGCAGGCCACGCGCTGGCCCGGGAGCTGGTAGGGGAGGGTCGCACCGGCGTTGGCGATGATGGCCGTGCCCATGACCGAGGCGTACCAGTTCGGGCCGAGGTGGCGCAGGACCGGGAGCGGGCGCCGGGCGGCGGTGGTGCCGGAGGGCCGGGTGCCCAGGGCTTCGTGGGCCCGGCGGGCGGAGGGGCGGTGGTGCGCGGTGGTGGCCATGGATCCAGCGTGCGCCCGGGGAGGGGTGGACGGCAGAACCCACCGTCCTATGAGGACATAAACTGACCTTATGACTGAAGCTGGCGTCGGATCTGCCGCACACCCGGTTCCGCTCTCGCACCGGGTGCCCGACCTGGGCGCGCTCGAACTGCTGATCGCGGTGGCGCGGGTCGGCAGCCTCGGCGGCGCCGCGCGGGAGGTGGGGATCACCCAGCCCGCGGCGAGCAGCCGTATCCGTGCCATGGAGGCCCGGCTGGGGGTGGCGCTGGTGGACCGTACGCCGCGCGGCTCCACGCTGACCGCACAGGGCGCGCTGGTCACCGACTGGGCGCGGCGGATCGTTGAGGCGGCCGAGGCCTTCGACGCGGGAGCCCAGGCGCTGCGGGGAGCGCGGGACTCGCGGCTGCGGGTGGCGGCCAGCATGACGATCGCGGAGTACCTGCTGCCGGGCTGGCTGATCGCGCTGCGCGCGGAGCGGCCGGGGACGGCGGTGTCCCTCCAGGCGGACAACTCGGCGCTGGTGGCGGAGCGGGTCCTGGCGCGGGAGGCGGACCTCGGCTTCATCGAGGGGCCGGCCGTGCCGGACGGGCTGGACTCGGTGGTCATCGCGCAGGACCGGTTGGTGGTGGCGGTGGCGCCGGTGCACCCGTGGGCGCGGCGGCGGTCGGGCGAGGTGACCCCCGCCGAACTGGCCACGACCCCGCTGATCCTGCGGGAGCGCGGGTCGGGGACGCGGCAGGTGCTGGACGCGGCGCTGGCCGGGTGCGGGGGGTTGGCGCAGCCGCTGCTGGAACTCGCCTCGACGACGGCGGTGAAGGCGGCGGCGATCAGCGGGGCGGGGCCGTGCGTGCTGTCGGAGCTGGCGGTGCGGGACGAGCTGGCCGGGCGGCGGTTGGTGGCGGTGACGGTGGCGGGCAAGCCGCTGGGGCGGTCGTTGCGGGCCGTCTGGCCGGCCGGGACCCGGCCCGCGGGGCCGGCCCGGGACCTGTTGTCGCTGACGCGGTCGACGCCGGCCTGACGGGGGCCGGGTGGCGTCCGCCCGCCGGCGCCGGTGCGGGTGCCTCCGGCGGGGCTTGGGGTGGTGGTCCTGGGGCGCCGGGTGCCTGACGGTAGTCGTGGCCTCCGGCGGCGCCTCAAACGCCGGCGGGGCTGGATGGGGTCGTTGTGGCCTCCGGCGGCGCCTCAAACTCTCCCAGCTACCGCTGGGAGGGGCCCCCGGGCGGGGCTGGGAGATCCAGCCGCGCCGGCGATTGAGGCGCCCCCGGAGGGCGGGACCGTCTAGGGGAGCGCGGCCGGGACGCGGGTGGCGGCGGTGATCAGGGCCGACATCACACGGGTGTCCTTGTCGCGTTCGGGGTGCCACTGGACGCCCAGGGCCCAGGCGGCGTCGGCCGCCGGGAGTTCGATGGCCTCCACCGTCCCGTCCAGCGCGTGCGCCGAGGCGATCAGGCCGCGCCCGAGCCGGTCCACGCACTGGTGGTGGTACGTCGGCACCTCCGCCACCTCCGGCACGAGCGACGCGTAGCGCGTCCCCGCTACCGGCCGCACCGGGTGCCAGTCCACCGGCCCCGGCACCCCCGCGTGCCCGTCGATGTGCTGGACCAGCGTGCCGCCCAGGGCCACGTTCAGCGCCTGCATGCCCCGGCAGATCCCCAGCAGCGGGGTGCCCGCGTCCAGGGCGGCCCGGATCAGGGCCAGCTCCCAGGCGTCGCGCACGGTCGCGGGGGCGCCCGTACGGGGGTCGCGGGGGGCTCCGTAGTGGACCGGGTCCACGTCCGGGCCGCCCGCCACGACCAGGCCGTCCAGGCGGCCCAGGACCGCGGCCGCCTGCCCGGGATCGTCCGGCGGGAGCAGCACCGCGCTGCCGCCGGACGCCTGGACCAACTCGTAGTAGCCGGTGGGCACGAGGGCGGTCGGGAGGTCCCACGCGCCGTAGCGGGTGGACGCCTCCACATAGGTGGTGATGCCGATGAGCGGCCTGGGCACGGTGCATACCTCCAGCGGGTGGAACGACGGGCGGTGGTGGTCGACGGGACGAGCGTGTCAGTCCCGGGTCAGTTCCGCCTCGGCTGCCGCCAGAGCCGCGAACTCCTCCTCGGGCGCCGAGGCCACCAGGTGGTGCCGACTGTAGAACGCGAAGTAGGCGAGGGCGACGGCGTACACGGCGAGTGCGATGAATGCGGCGTCCTTGTCCACCAGGAAGGTGGCGACCAGGGCCGACAGGGCGAGTACGAAGGCCACCGTCGAGGTGACGATCCCGCCCGGAGTGCGGTACGGCCGCTCCAGGTTCGGCTCGCGGCGGCGCAGCACGATGTGGGACAGGGCCATCAGGGCGTAGGAGATGGTGGCGCCGAAGACGGCGATGTTGAGCATCCGGGCCCCGTCGCCGGTGGCCGCGGCCAGCGCGAAGCCGATCGCGCCGGGGATGACCAGACCCAGGTAGGGCGCCTTGCGGCTGCTGGTCAGGGACAGGAAGCGGGGCAGGTAGCCCGCGCGGGAGAGCGCGAAGAGCTGGCGCGAACCGGCGTAGATGAGGGAGAAGAAGGACGCCACGAGCCCGGCCAGGCCCGCGTAGTTGACGAACCGGCTCAGCGGGGTCGGGTCGCCGGTGCCCTCCAGCGCGACGACCAGCGGGTTGCCCGCGTCCTTGACCGCGTCCGCACCCTGCGCCCCGGTCGCGGCGAAGAAGGTGATCAGGGCGAGCAGGGCCAGGATGCCCATGGAGATGGCGAGCGCCCTCGGCATGGAGCGGACCGGGTCCTTGGCCTCCTCGGCCGCGAGCGGCACGCCCTCCACGCCGAGGAAGAACCACATGCCGAAGGGGAACGCCGCCCAGATGCCCAGGACGCCGTAGGGCAGCCAGGAGTTGGAGCCCACCGCGCTCGCGTCGACGGCGATGTCGTCGAGGCCGCTGACCGAGAAGTCGGTGAAGGCGCCGACGGCGAAGATCAGCAGGGCGGCGACGGCGACGGCGGTGACGACGAGGCTGAAGCGCAGTGCCTCGCCCACGCCCCAGAGGTGCACGCCGATGAAGATCACGAAGCAGCCGAGGTAGACCGGCCAGCTGGAGGTGAGGCCGAAGAGGCCGAGGGACTCGACGTAGTCGCCGATGAAGATGACGATCGCGGCCGGGGCCAGGATGTACTCGATCAGGATGGCGGTACCGGTGAGGAAGCCGCCCCAGGGGCCGAGCGCGCGCCGGGCGAAGCCGTAGCCGCCGCCCGCGGTGGGCAGGATGGTGGAGAGCTCGGCGAGGGAGAAGACCAGACAGGCGTACATGGCGCCCATGAGGACGGTCGCGATGGCGAGGCCGCCGAAGCCGCCCTTGCTCAGGCCGACGTTCCATCCGGAGAAGTCCCCGGAGACGACGTAGGCGACGCCGAGGCCGGTCAGCAGCAGCCAGCCGGCGCTGCCGCGGCGCAGGGTGCGGCGTTCCAGGTAGTCGTTCCCGCCGTCGGGTCCACCGTCGGGTCCGCCCTCGGGGGACGGGGTGGGTCCGGGCACGGCCTTCGTCAGCCGGGCCTCGATGTCGTCGGCCATGTGCGCGCTCCTGCCTAGGGCAATGGTTGTGGGGCGTACCTTTGCCGTTCGGGAGTGGCGGGCGCAAGACCCCTGCGTTAAACGGTGGTTACGAAAACCTCCCGGCGCCCGGATACGGCCCGCCCGCTCACGCCAGGAACCCGCGCAGCAGCGCCGCCGTCCCCCCGCAGTGCTCCCGCATCACCTCGCGCGCCGCCTCCGCGTCCCCCTCCAGGACCGACTCCACCAGTGCGGTGTGCTGCTGCTGCGAGTGCTCCAGATTGCGGACCAGCAGCGGGATGCAGTCCAACAGGTCGTTGACGGTGGCCCGGACGGCCGCGTACTGGGCCGTCAGGGTGGCGGAGCCGGCCAGCTCGCACAGGGTGAGGTGGAAGAGGGTGTCCTGGCGCCGATAGTCCGCGAGCGGGGCGTCGTGGGTCGCGGCGAGCGCCCCGCGCAGCCGGTCCGCCCGTATCTCGTCCAGCCCCTGCGCGGCGCACAGCCCCGCCGCGCCGGTCTCCAGCACCTCGCGGAAGCGCAGCGCGTCCTCGATGTCCACGCCCGCGACGCGCCGGCGCAGTTCCTCCTCGGTGCCGCCGACGGGGGTGTCGGGGCGGTGGAGCACGAAGGTGCCGCCGTACCGCCCGCGCCGCGCCTCGACCAGGCCCTGGTCCTGGAGGACCTTCAGCACCTCGCGCAGGGTGACCCGGCTGATCCCCATCCGCTCGGCCAACTCGCGCTCCGGCGGCAACCGTTCGCCGCCCGGGACCAGACCGAGGCGGACCACCTGGAGGATCTGCTCCAGGGCCTCCTCGAAACCGTTGCCCGCCCGCACCTGGCGCAGCACGGGATTCAGCCGCGCGATCGCGCCACCGTCGCCCGCGCCGCCCGCCGCGTTGTTCGTCATATCGGCCCCTCCCCTTCCCAAGCAATGGTTCTGTTCAATACCTTAGGCCTCCTCGGCTCACCGAAGGAGAGATTCCCGTGGTAGACCGCATGCCGCCGCTCGCGCCCGAGGAGCTCCGCTCCCTCGTCGCCGACGGCGAGATCGACACAGTGGTCCTGGCCTTCCCCGATATGCAGGGGCGACTCCAGGGCAAGCGGTTCGCCGCGCAGTTCTTCCTCGACGAGGTCATGTCCCACGGCACCGAGGGCTGCAACTACCTGCTCGCCGTCGACACCGACATGAACACGGTCGACGGCTACGAGATGTCCTCCTGGGACCGGGGCTACGGCGACTTCGCCATGCACCCCGACCTGTCCACCCTGCGCCGCATCCCCTGGAACCCGGGCAGCGCGCTGGTCCTCGCGGACCTCGCCTGGAACGACGGCTCGCCCGTCGTCGCCGCGCCCCGCCAGATCCTGCGGCGCCAGCTGGAACGCCTCGCCGGGCTCGGGTACACCGCGATGGTGGGCACCGAGCTGGAGTTCATGGTCTTCCAGGACACCTACGAGCAGGCCTGGGACGCCAACTACCGCGGCCTGACCCCGGCCAACCAGTACAACATCGACTACTCCGTCCTCGGCACCGGCCGGATCGAGCCGCTGCTGCGCCGCATCCGCAACGAGATGCAGGCCGCGGGCCTGGTCGTCGAATCGGCCAAGGGCGAGTGCAACCTGGGGCAGCACGAGATCGCCTTCCGCTACGACGAGGCCGTGGTCACCTGCGACCAGCACGCGGTCTACAAGACCGGGGCGAAGGAGATCGCCTCCCAGGAAGGCGTCTCGCTCACCTTCATGGCCAAGTACGACGAGCGCGAGGGCAACTCCTGTCACATCCACCTCTCGCTCAACGACGCCGACGGGCGCAACGTGATGGCGGGCGAAGCGGGCGAGGAGGGCGGCGCACACGGCGGTATGTCACCGGTGATGCGTCACTTCCTGGCCGGCCAGCTGGCCGCGCTGCGCGACTTCTCCCTTCTCTACGCCCCCAACATCAACTCGTACAAGCGTTTCCGGCCGGGATCCTTCGCGCCGACCGCCGTCGCCTGGGGCGTGGACAACCGGACCTGCGCCCTGCGAGTGGTCGGTCACGGCCGCTCCATGCGCTTCGAGAACCGCCTCCCGGGCGGCGACGTCAACCAGTACCTGGCCGTGGCGGGCCTGGTCGCGGCCGGTCTCTACGGCATCGAGAACCGGCTGGAACTGCCCGAGGCCTGCGCGGGCAACGCCTACACCGGCGACTACGCGCACGTCCCCACCACGCTGCGCGAGGCGGCCGAGCTGTGGGAGAACAGCGAGATCGCCAAGGCCGCCTTCGGCCCCGAAGTCGTCGCCCACTACCGGAACATGGCCCGGGTCGAACTCGACGCCTACGACTCCGCCGTGACCGACTGGGAGCTGCGCCGCTCCTTCGAACGCCTGTAACGCCCGACCGCCACCGATCGCCACCGACTGCACCGACCGAGAGGCACCACGTGTCATCCGATGCGCTGGACGTACTGAACCCGGCCACCGAGGAGGTGGTCGCCACCGTCCCGGCCGCCACACGGGACGATGTCGACGCCGCCGTCGTACGGGCCGCCGCGGCCCAGCGCGGCTGGGCCGCCGCCGCACCCGCCGACCGGGCCCGGCTGCTGCGCCGCTTCGCCGCCGCGGTGGACGAGCACCGCGAGGAGCTGGCCTGGCTGGAGGTGCGCGAGGCCGGCCACACCATCGGCAACGCCCGCTGGGAAGCGGGCAACGTGCGCGACCTCCTCGAATTCGCCGCCGGGGGAGTGGAACGGCTCGCGGGCCGGCAGATCCCGGTGGCCGGCGGGCTCGACGTCACCTTCCTCGAACCGCTCGGCGTCATCGGCGTGATCGCCCCCTGGAACTTCCCCATGCCGATCGCCGCCTGGGGCCTGGCGCCCGCCCTCGCCGCGGGCAACGCCGTCATCCTCAAGCCCGCCGAGACCACCCCCCTCACCGCGCTGCGGCTGGCCTCCCTCGCCCTGGAAGCGGGTCTGCCCGAGCACCTCTTCCAGGTGCTGCCCGGTCGCGGACCGGTCGCGGGCAACGCCCTCGTCGAACACCCCGGAGTCGCGAAGATCGTCTTCACCGGATCCACCGGGGTCGGCAAGCAGATCATGGCCAAGTGCGCCGAGCGGGTGAAGCGGGTCACCCTCGAACTCGGCGGCAAGAGCCCCAACATCGTCTTCGCCGACGCCGACCTCGAAGCCGCCGCGGCCGCGGCCCCGATGGCCTTCCTCGACAACACCGGCCAGGACTGCTGCGCCCGCACCCGCATCCTGGTCCAGCGCTCCGTGTACGACCGCTTCCTCGACCTGATCACCCCCGGGATCGAGGGCGTGGTCGTCGGCGACCCGGCCGACGAGAAGACCCAGATGGGTCCGCTGATCTCGCGGGCCCAGCTGGAACGCGTACGGTCCTACGTCACCGACGACCTCACCGCGGTCCGCGGCACCGCCCCCGAAGGACCCGGCTTCTGGTACCCGCCCACCCTCGTCACCGGGGCCGACCCCACCGCCCCCGTCGCCGCCGAGGAGGTCTTCGGGCCGGTCGCCGTCGTCCTGCCCTTCGAGGACGAGGAGGACGCCGTCCGGCTGGCCAACGCCACCGAGTACGGGCTCTCCGGCTCGCTCTGGACCCGCGACGTGGGCCGCGCCCTGCGCGTCTCGCGCGCCGTCGCCGCGGGCAACCTCTCCGTCAACTCCCACAGCAGCGTCCGCTACTGGACCCCCTTCGGCGGGTACAAGCAGTCCGGCCTCGGCCGCGAACTGGGACCCGACGCCCTCACCGCATTCACCGAGACCAAGAACGTCTTCATCAGCACGGAGGCCTGAGCCACATGACCGCCCAGAACACCGGCCAGAACACCGGCCAGAACACCGGCCAGAGCACCGGCCAGAGCACCGAAGAGATCGTCTGCCGCCGCCTGGTCGGCCGCACCGCCGTCATCACCGGAGCCGGCAGCGGCATCGGCCTCGCCACCGCCCGCCGCCTCGCCTCCGAGGGCGCCAACGTCGTCTGCGGCGACATCGACGAGACGGCCGGCAAGGCCGCCGCCGAAGAGGTCGGCGGCACCTTCGTGAAGGTCGACGTCACCAGCCCCGAGGAGGTCGAGGCGCTCTTCAAGACCGCCTTCGACACCTACGGCTCCGTCGACATCGCCTTCAACAACGCGGGCATCTCGCCGCCGGACGACGACTCGATCCTCACCACCGGCCTGGAGGCGTGGAAGCGGGTCCAGGACGTCAACCTCACCTCCGTCTACCTGTGCTGCAAGGCCGCCCTGCCCTACATGCAGCGCCAGGGCCGCGGCTCCATCATCAACACCGCCTCCTTCGTCGCGATCATGGGCGCCGCCACCTCCCAGATCTCCTACACCGCCTCCAAGGGCGGCGTCCTGGCCATGTCCCGCGAGCTGGGCGTCCAGTTCGCCCGTGAGGGCATCCGCGTCAACGCCCTGTGCCCGGGACCCGTCAACACCCCGCTCCTCCAGGAGCTGTTCGCCAAGGACCCGGAGCGCGCCGCGCGCCGCCTGGTGCACATCCCGATCGGCCGCTTCGCCGAGCCCACCGAGATCGCGGCCGCCGTCGCCTTCCTCGCCAGCGACGACTCCTCCTTCATCAACGCCACCGACTTCCTGGTCGACGGCGGCATCGCGGGCGCGTACGTCACCCCCCTGTAGCCCCGGGCCGCGCCCGGGGACGTCACCGCCCCGGGCGTTCACCCGCACCGCACCGGACCGGACCGTGCGGCACGGCACGGCACGGCACCGCACCGCACCGCACCCTCCCGACAGCCGGGCGTCGCACGACGCCCGGCTGTCGTGCTCCATCGTCCGCGACGATCTTCGTAGGAATTCAGGAGCGTTCACCCCAGTGACCCAACCCAGCACCGCCCGACGGCTCCAGGCCGCCGGCGCCGCCCTCGCGATTGCCGCAGGCGCCCTCGTGGCCGCCGCCCCCGCCGCCCAGGCGGCCCGGCCCGGCGCCCACTGCACCACCCCGCAGGTCGGCGCCGGTTGGTACGGCGACAACCGGGCCCGCCTCCAGCAGCTGATCGACCAGTACGGCCGCTGCGCCACCCACCGGCCCGGCCACGACAAGCCCGTGGCCGTCTTCGACTGGGACAACACGGTCGTCAAGAACGACGTCGGCGACGCCACCATGTTCTGGCTGCTGCGGGGCGGCAAGATCCGTCAGCCCGCGCGCGGCGACTGGAGCACCACCAGCCGCTACCTCACCCCGGCCGCCACCAAGGCCCTCGCCGACGCCTGCGGCGCCCTCGCCCGGCCCGGCGCCCCGCTGCCCACCGGCAACGGCACCCCCGAGGGCACGCGCTGCGCCGACGAGATCAACGCCGTCTACGGCACCGCCGCGACCAAGGCGGGCGCCGCCGCCTTCGCCGGCTGGGACCGCCGGACCATCGAACCCGCCTACGCCTGGCTGCCCCAGCTGACCCAGGGCTACACCGCCCGCGAGGTCCGCTCCTTCGCCGCCGCCGCCCGCACCGAGAACCTCGCCGCCCCCGTCGGCGCCACCCAGCGGGTCGGCAGCTCCACCGTCACCGGCTGGGTGCGCTACTACGACCAGCAGAAGGACCTGATCGGCGGCCTGCGGAAGGCCGGCTTCGACGTGTGGATCAGCTCGGCCTCGCCGCAGCCGGTGGTCGAGGTCTGGGCCACGGGCGTCGGCGTGGCCGCCGACCACGTCATCGGCATCCGCAACACCACCGCGTACGACGGCACCAACACCCCGCACCTCCAAGGCTGCGGCTCGGTGCGCGACGGCGCCGACACGATGATCACGTACGTCGACGGCAAGCGCTGCTGGATCAACAAGGAGGTCTTCGGCGTGCGCGGCGCCGCCGCCGAGAAGGTGCAGCCCGCCGGCCGCCGCCAGGTCTTCGCGGCCGGCGACTCCGACACCGACGTCTCGTTCCTGCGCGACGCGACGGCCCTGCGCCTCGTCCTGAACCGCAACAAGAACGAGCTGATGTGCCGGGCGTACGACAACAGCGACGGCCGCTGGATCGTCAACCCGATGTTCATCGAGCCGAAGAAGCAGAAGGCCGCGCCCTACCCCTGCGCGACCACGGGCTTCACCGGGCACGACGGAACGCCCGGCCCGGTGCTGCGCGGTGACGCCAGCGTCGTCCCGGACCAGACGGACTCCGTCTTCTAGGCCGTCTCTTCCGCGGTCGGTCAGAGGAAGGTGCGGCCCTCGCCCCGGTACGTCGGGGCGGTGGCCGTCACCCGGTCGCCCTCGACCAGGTGCAGCGCGTCGAAGCGCTCGCACAGCTCCCCGGCCTTCGCGTGCCGGAACCACACCCGGTCGCCGATCCGCAGGTCGTCCGCGGGCGAGCCGAGCAGCGGGGTCTGCACCTCGCCGGCGCCCTCCTGCGGGTCGTAGCGCAGGCCCTGCGGGAGGTACGGCTGCGGCAGCCGGTCGGCGCCCGCCGCGCCGGAGGCCGGATAGCCGCCGCCCAGCACGGTGATCACGCCCACGCCCGGTCGCCGGACGACCGGCTGGGCGAAGAGGGCCGCCGGACGCCCGCGGAACGACGTGTAGTTGTCGAACAGGCGCGGCACGTACAGGCCCGACCCGGCCGCGATCTCGGTGACCGCGTGCTCGGCCGCCGTCTGCTGCACACTGCCGGTGCCGCCGCCGTTGACGAACTCCAGCTCCCCGACGACCTCACGCACTGCCCGTACCGTCTGTGCGCGCCGGACCGCCAGCTCCTTGCGGGCCGTGGCCTGCATCAGCCGGATCGCCCGGGAGCGCAGCGGACGACCCGTCAGGGAGTCGCCAACGCCGGCCACATGACCCTCGTACCCCATCAGCCCGACCACCCGGAAGCCCGGCCGGGCGGTGACGGCGCGGGCCAGTGCGGCGAGCTGCTCCGGCTCGCGCAGCGGGGAGCGGCGGGCGCCGACCCGGACGAGGCCGCCCAACAGGTGCAGCGCGGTGTCCAGTTCGAGGCAGACCCGGATCTCCTCGGCCCCGCCGTCGCGGGCGTGGTCGATCAGCTCCAGCTGCGCCGGATCGTCCACCATCACGGTGACGACCCGGGCGAGCTTGGGGTCCGAGGCGAGCTCGGCGAAGCCGGTGCGGTCGGCGGAGGGGTAGGCGAGCAGGACGTCCTCGAAACCGGACCGGGCCAGCCAGAGGGACTCCGCGAGGGTGTAGGACATGATTCCGGCGAACCCGGGCCGGGCCAGGACCCGTTCGAGCAGGGTCCGGCAGCGGACGGACTTGCTCGCCACCCGGATCGGCTTCCCGCCGGCCCGGCGCACGAGGTCGTCGGCGTTGGCGTCGAACGCGTCGAGGTCCACGATGGCCAGCGGCGCGTCGAGGTGGGCGGTGGCCCGATCGTAACGGGCCCGATCGGCGGCGGGGGAAGTCATGGGCGCAGCTTGCCATGCCGCTCTACCGGTGGGTAGGCCCTTCGCCCCGGGCGGGGGCCCGCCTCAATCGCCGGCGGGGCTGGAAGGCGCTGGCAGGGCCGACGAGGTCGGAGGGGGCAGATTCAGCCTGCCCGGCGTTTGAGGGCCCGCCGGAGGCAAAGCGGGTACCGGCCCGCCGGGGTTTGGTGGGTGCGGGCCCGCCGGAGGCGGGGTGGCTGCCGGCCCGCCGGGGCGGGTTCGCCTCCAGCCTGCCCGGCGATTGAGGGCGGGCCCGGGCGGGCGTCGTAGAGTACGGGCAGGCACCCGCAGGCACGGCACGGTACGGAACGGGGGCGGAGCCGCCGGATGACCATGTCTGACCGACACACCGCCCCGCCCACGGACCCGGGCGACCCCGGCGACCGATCCGCCCCGGCCACTGACCGCGGCCCGGCCGCGCCCGGCGACCAGGCCACCCCGCCCACGGACCCGGGTGACCCCTGGGCCGCACCCGGGGGTGAAGCCCCCCAGGCCCGCACCGGATCGGCCCGCCGGGCGGCCGCCGCGATCGCCACCGCCGCCGGCCTCGCCCTCATCGGCGGCGCCGCCTTCGGCGTCTGGTCCGACCACCACGCGCGCCAGCGCCCCGTCACCCCCGCCGCCGCCTACCGCACGGCGGGCTCGCTCTGGCGCGAGACCCCGATCGACACCCTCTTCCCGCCGACCCTCGACGGCCGCGGCGCCGGCCCCGGCGGTTCCGACCGGACCTGGACCCGGGTCGCCCTCGCCCCCGACGCGGAGTGCGCCACCGGGCTCCCCGCCGCCTGGCGGGCCCCGCTCGCGCCCACCGGCTGCACCCGCGTGCTGCGCGCCACCTACACCGACGCCACCCGCAGCGCCCTGATCTCCGTCGGCATGGTCTTCACCACGGCCGACGGCCCCGCGATGACGGCGCTCAAGGGGCGCCTGCCGGTCCCCTCCGGCTACGGCTTCGCCGACGGGCGGCGCGGCGCCTGGACGGTGTCGGTCCTGCCCGAGGCGCCCGTCGTCCTCTACGCCGTCTCTGCCTTCGCGGACGGCCGCCCGGTCGCGACGCCGCGCCCGGCCGCCGACGCGGTGAAGAAGGACGACACCAGCGCCGTCGCCCAGGCCGGTCTCGGCTACGAGGCCAAGGGGGTCGCCGACCGGATAGAGCGCGCCCTGCGCGCACTGGCCGCCCCGCCCACCCCCACGGCGAAACCGGAGCCGTCCCGATGACCCGCCGGCCCCACCCCGCGCCCCACCCCGCGCTCCGCTCCGCCGCGGTCTGCGCGGCCCTCGCCCTCGCCTGCGCGGCCCTCGCCGCCCCGCCCGCCGCCGCCGACGCCATCCGCGACCGCCAGTGGAACCTCACCGCCCTGCGCGCGGAGGAGGCCTGGGGCACCACGCAGGGCAACGGGATCACCGTCGCGGTGCTCGACACCGGCGTCGACGCGACCCACCCCGACCTGGCCGGCCAGGTCCTCGAAGGCACCGACCTCGTCGGCATGGGCGCCTCCCGCGGTGATCGCGCCTGGGCACGGCACGGCACCGCCATGGCCGGGGTGATCGCGGGGCACGGCCACGGCCCCGACCGCCGGCAGGGCGTCTTCGGCATCGCCCCGCAGGCCAAGATCCTGCCGGTCCGGGTGATCCTGGAGGAGGGCGACCCGGGGCGGGCGAAGGCGCGCGAGAGCAAGGGCGGCGCCCTCGCCGAGGGGATCCGCTGGGCCGCCGACCACGGCGCCGACGTGATCAACATGTCCCTGGGCGACGACAGCCAGTCCGCCCACCACGAGGCCGCCGAGGACGAGGCCGTCCAATACGCCCTGGCCAAGGGCGTGGTCGTGGTCGCCTCGGCAGGCAACGGCGGCGAACAGGGGGACCACACCTCCTACCCGGCCGCCTACCCCGGCGTGATCGCCGTCACCGCCGTGGACCGCAAGGGCGCCAAGGCACCCTTCTCCACCCGCAACTGGTACGCCACCGTCAGCGCCCCCGGGGTCGACATCGTCATCGCCGACCCGGACCGCGGCTACTACGAGGGGTGGGGCACCAGCGCGGCCGCGGCCTCCGTCTCGGGCGTGGTGGCGCTCGTACGCTCCGCCCACCCGGAGCTGGCCCCCGCGCAGATCAAGAAGCTGCTGGAGGACACCGCCTCCGACGCCCCGCGCGGCGGCCGCGACGACGCCCGCGGGCACGGCCTGGTCGACCCGGTCGCCGCCCTCCAGGCCGCCGACGCGCTCACGGCGGACTCCATCGCGCCGACCCCGGTCCCGGCCACCGGCCGTTACTTCGGCCCCGGACCCGAGCCCGTACGTCCCCCCGCGCGCCACGGCCGGTACGCGGCGCCGGTCGCGGCGGGCGCCGGGGTGGCGCTGCTCGTGCTGGCGGGCGTACTGGTCCGGCGGCGCCGGCCGGACGAAGAGCACCGCACCGCGATATAGGGTCGGGTAACTGTGGCCCAGAAGAACATTCCAGACCCCGGTTTCTCCGACGACGACGGCACCGCCGATCCCCGGCTGAGCGCGGCCCTCGCCGCGTGGGCCCAGGACAGATCGCGGGAGCCACAGGTGCTGGCGGCCCTCAAGGACGCGCGCCTCCTCGTCCCGGTCGTCGCCGTGCTCGGCGAGGTCGAGACCGACCCCGAGACGGGCCTGAAGCGCGAGAAGACCAGCGACATGGCCGTCCCCACCCTCACGGCGGGCGACCGGCGGGCGCTGCCCGCCTTCACCTCGATCGCCTCGCTGGCCCTGTGGGACCCGGCGGCCCGGCCCGTGGCCGTCCCGCTGCACCAGGCACTGGCGGCGCTCGCGCACGAGAAGGCCGACACCCTCGTCCTGGACCTCGCGGGCCCGGTGCCCTACCAGCTGACCGGCCCGGCGCTGCTCGCGGCGGCCGAGGGCCGCACCGACGCCGACCCGCTCGCCGACCCGGCGGTCACCGGGGCCGTACGGGCGGCCGTGGTCGCGACCCGGAGCGTCGTGCGGTCCTACCTCGGCCCGGGCGGCGCCGACGCGGACGGCACCCTCGCCGTGGTGCTGGCCGACGGCGCCGACCCGGCGCGCAGCGCCCAGGAGCTCGCCGAGGCGCTGGCGGCCGACGAGACCCTGCGGGCCCGCCTGGTGCGCGGACTGGACCTGGCCCTGCTCCCCGCGGACGCGCCGGCTCCCGGAGAACTCCTCTTCGTCCGGGACTGATGATCCGGGACCGATGGTCCGGCACTGATGATCCGGGACGGAAAACGGTCCTGGCGGGGTCCCCGGTCCGGGGACCCCGCCAGGACCGTCGCCGAGCGGGGTGGTGCGGGACGGATCAGCCGAAGACCGGACCCGTGAACTTCTCGCCCGGACCCTGGCCCGGCTCGTCCGGGACCAGCGAGGCCTCGCGGAAGGCCAGCTGGAGCGACTTCAGGCCGTCGCGCAGCGGGGCCGCGTGGAAGGAGCTGATCTCGGTGGCGCTGGCGGTGACCAGTCCGGCCAGGGCCGTGATCAGCTTGCGGGCCTCGTCGAGGTCCTTGTGCTCGGAGTCGGGCTTGTCCAGGCCGAGGTTGACCGCGGCGGCGCTCAGCAGGTGCACGGCCACCGTGGTGATCACCTCGACCGCGGGCACGTCCGCGATGTCGCGGGTCATGGCGTCGTAGTCGGGAGCCTGGTCGGCTTCGGTGGTCTCGGGGGGCGTCGCGTCAGTCATGCATTCACGATAAGCCGGTGTCGGAGGGGGTCGGGACCGGGCCCCCGCGGTGTCGGGCCGGGCCCGGTGGGTGGCCGGTTCCCGGCCGGGTTAGCGTCTGGGAAGACCCCTTGCTATATTGGGGTCACCAGACCGGCTGGATGCGCATGCGTCCGGCCCACAAGTGGAGGCTCCGTACTCCCACCTAGTCGTCCTCAGGGATGGCAGGTCACCGGTCAAGGCAGTATCCATCGTTCCGTACGGACGATGGAAAGCGGCCTGATGCTGCGCCCCGCGATGTTGTGATGCGGTGGTGTTCCGGTATTTCCAAGGAGCCCCGCCTGTGTCCCGTCCGGGGCATTTTTCGTGTTCCGGATCGGTTGGTCTCGCGTCAGAGACGTTACGCGGCTGTCTGCCAGGCGGCCGTGTGGTGGTGCAACCGAGGAGGATCCATCAGCACCGAGCCCCGCATCAACGACCGGATTCGCGTTCCCGAGGTACGACTTGTCGGTCCGAGCGGCGAGCAGGTCGGCATCGTGCCGCTCGCGAAGGCGCTTGAGCTCGCGCAGGAGTACGACCTCGACCTGGTCGAGGTAGCGGCGTCCGCCAGGCCGCCGGTCTGCAAGCTCATGGACTACGGCAAGTTCAAGTACGAGTCGGCCATGAAGGCCCGTGAGGCGCGCAAGAACCAGGCGCACACGGTCATCAAGGAGATGAAGCTCCGGCCGAAGATCGACCCGCACGACTATGACACCAAGAAGGGTCACGTCGTCCGGTTCCTCAAGCAGGGCGACAAGGTCAAGATCACGATCATGTTCCGTGGTCGCGAGCAGTCCCGTCCGGAACTGGGCTACCGACTGCTTCAGCGTCTGGCTTCGGACGTCGAGGACCTCGGGTTCATCGAGTCGAACCCGAAGCAGGACGGCCGAAACATGATCATGGTTCTCGGTCCGCACAAGAAGAAGACCGAGGCGATGGCCGAGGCCCGTGAGGCGCAGGCCGCCCGCAAGGCCGAGCGCCAGGGCCTTTCCGCCACGGACGAGGGTTCCGAGGACGAGTTCCTCGAGGACGAGGCCGGAGTCGACGAGGTCCTCGCCGACGAGGCCACCGAAGCCGAGGTCCCCGCAGCCGAGGCCGCTCCGGCCGAGGACGCCTCCACCGAGGCCCCTGCCGAGGCCTGAGTCCGGAGCAGCCCGCCCCGGACTCAACCGAAACTATTGACGCTCCCGCCAGCCTGGTTCTTCCGGACCGGTGGGAGCGCCACCGACGAGGAGACAACGGCGCTATGCCGAAGAACAAGACGCACAGCGGTTCCAAGAAGCGCTTCAAGATCACCGGTGCCGGCAAGGTGCTCCGCGAGCGCGCCGGCAAGCGCCACCTGCTCGAGCACAAGTCGTCCCGTGTCACCCGCCGCCTGACCGGCACCGCGGAGATGGCCCCCGGCGACGCCGCGAAGATCAAGAAGCTTCTCGGCAAGTGACGTCTCTCCGCTCCCCGTCAGTGGGGGCGGGACGTCAGGACCGGGACCCCATCGAATTCGGGCCGTGTGAAGACAACCACGGCCCTGTTACAAGGAGTACAAAGTGGCACGCGTCAAGCGGGCAGTAAACGCTCACAAGAAGCGTCGGGCGATCCTCGAGGCCGCCAAGGGTTACCGCGGTCAGCGTTCGCGCCTGTACCGCAAGGCCAAGGAGCAGGTCACCCACTCCCTGGTCTACAACTTCAACGACCGCAAGAAGCGCAAGGGCGACTTCCGCCGGCTCTGGATCCAGCGCATCAACGCCGCTGCCCGCCAGAACGGCATGACGTACAACCGCCTCATCCAGGGTCTGAACGCCGCCAACATCGAGGTTGACCGCAAGATCCTCGCCGAGCTGGCCGTCAACGACGCCAACGCGTTCGCCGCGCTGGTCGAGGTCGCCCAGAAGGCGCTTCCGGCCGACGTCAACGCCCCGAAGGCCGCTGCCTAAGCAGTCCGTCCTTCACGAGCCCTCACCGGCTCACCGGCCCTCAGCGGCCACAGCCCGGACCCGCAGGCCTCGTGCCTGCGGGTCCGGTGCGTTTGACCAGCGGTTCTCCGCTGGTCCGCGCTGTTTCGATCCGTTTCGACCCGCAGTACGCACGGAAGCGAGCCGACCGCCATGGGCACCCCCGTCCCCGCCGAGCTGATCTCCCCGCGATCCCCCCGGGTGGCCGCCGCCCGACGGCTCGCGCGCCGGAACTTCCGTACCAAGGAGCGGCGCTTCATCGCCGAGGGCCCGCAGGCCGTCCGCGAGGCCGCCGAACACCGCGGCGCGGCGGGCGCGACCCTGATCGAGCTGTTCGCCACCGTCGAGGCCGCCGAGCGCTACACCGACATCATCGAGGCGGCCCTGGCCGCCGGCGCGCGCGTGCACTACGCCGGCGACGAGGTGCTCGCCGAGGTCTCGCAGACCGTCACCCCGCAGGGCCTGGTCGGCGTCTGCCACTTCCTCGACACCTCCTTCGAGTCCGTCCTGGAGGCCGGCCCGAAGCTCGTCGCCGTCCTCGCGCACGTCCGCGACCCCGGGAACGCGGGCACCGTGCTGCGCTGCGCCGACGCCGCTGGGGCGGACGCGGTGATCCTCACGGACGCCTCCGTCGACCTCTACAACCCCAAGTCCGTACGGGCCTCCGTGGGCTCCCTCTTCCACCTGCCGGTGGCCGTGGGCGTCCCCGTCGAGCAGGCCGTCGAGGGGCTGCGCGCGGCCGGCGTGCGGATCCTGGCCGCCGACGGCGCGGGCGAGGACGACCTCGACGCCGAGCTGGACGCGGGCACCATGGGCGGCCCCTCGGCGTGGGTGTTCGGCAACGAGGCCTGGGGGCTGCCGGAGGAGACCCGCGCACTCGCGGACGCCGTCGTGCGCGTGCCGATCCACGGCAAGGCCGAGAGCCTCAACCTCGCCACGGCCGCCGCCGTGTGCCTCTATGCCTCCGCCCGTGCACAGCGGGCTCCCGGAGGGTGCCGCTCCGTGACCCCCAGCTAGTAATGTGGCGCCCCGGGGGCGCCCGTCGCGGCGACCCCGACCGGAGATGTGGGGTACGGGTACATGACCGTCGGTACGAACAGCTCCCCGCGGGAGGCCACCCAGCGGGCGACCCTGTCCGCGGGGCCCGGTGAGCCGGTGGCCGCGGCCCCGCTGGACGGCGGCGCACCCGCACCGGGCGACGCGCTGGGAGCGGGCTTCGGCATGCACCCCGACGACCTGCCCGACGGGCTGGTCGTCGCCGACCACGCGGGCCGGATCATCTGCTTCAACCGGGCCGCCGCGCGGATCACCGCCGTCGACCCCGGCAAGGCCCTCGGCGACCGGATCGAGCAGGCGCTGCCCCTGGAGGACCTCGAAGGCCGCCGCTGGTGGGCGCTGACCGACCCCTACGGCGGCCTCGCCACCCGGCGCGGCCAGCCCGAGCGCAACCTGCTGCTGCCCGGCGGCCGCGAGGTGCTGGTCTGCGCCCGCTACGTCCGTACGCACCCCACGGGGCCGCTCAGCCACCTCGTGGTGAGCCTGCGCGGCACCGAGGCCCGGCGCCGCACCGAACGCAGCCACGCCGAGCTGATCGCCACCGTCGCGCACGAGCTGCGCTCCCCGCTCACCTCGGTCAAGGGGTTCACCGCGACCCTGCTGGCGAAGTGGGAGAGGTTCACCGACGACCAGAAGCGGCTCATGCTGGAGACGGTCGACGCCGACGCCAACCGGGTCACCCGGTTGATCGCCGAGCTGCTCGACATCTCCCGGATCGACTCGGGACGCCTGGAGGTGCGCCGCCAGCCCGTGGACATCGCCACCGCCGTGGCGCGCCACGTCCAGGCGCTCACCGCGAACGGCCAGGCACCGGACCGCTTCCTCGTACGGGTCGCCAGCCCCCTGCCCGATCTGTGGGCCGACCCGGACAAGATCGACCAGATCCTCGGCAACCTGCTCGAAAATGCGGTGCGGCACGGTGAGGGAACCGTCACCATCGAGGTGGCACCCGCTCCGGCCGGTGCGTCCGCGACCAAGAACGACAACGAGATGGGTACGGCCGTCACCGTGACCGACGAAGGCCCCGGCATCCCCGAGGACTCCATGCGCCGCGTCTTCACCCGCTTCTGGCGGGGCAGCAAGCGCGGTGGCACCGGTCTGGGCCTGTACATCGTCAAGGGCATCGTGGAAGCCCACGGCGGCACCATCACGGTCGGTCGCGGCCCCGGCGGCGGCGCCGAATTCCGATTTATCCTGCCCGTGGCCGCGCCCGCGTACCTCACGCAGTAACTCTGCGGAGCGTCTCGCCAGGCGGCCCACGGGCTCCTTCACCCCCAGCGACCTTTAGACTCGTCCTTTGGCACCCTTGTGTCCTTGTGCCGAGCGCGCCCTGCGTGTCGCGCGGGGGACCCACCAGCCAGCCATCGGAAGTACGGGAAGAGATGTCGGCACCGAACAAGTCGTACGACCCTGTTGAGGTCGAGGCACTGAAACCGGATGAGATCGAGCGCATGCGGGACGAGGCGCTCGCCGCCTTCGCGTCCGCCGGCGACCTCGACGCGCTGCGGGAGGCGAAGACCGCGCACATGGGCGACCGCTCGCCCCTGGCGCTCGCCAACCGCGAGATCGGCGCCCTGCCGCCGCAGGCGAAGGCCGAGGCCGGCAAGCGCGTCGGCCAGGCCCGCGGCGCCGTGAACAAGGCCTTCGGCGCGCGCACGGTCGAGCTGGAGGCGGAGCGCGACGAGCGCGTGCTCGTCGAGGAGGCCGTGGACGTCACGCTGCCCCACGACCGCGTCCCGGCCGGCGCCCGCCACCCCCTGACCACGCTGATGGACCGCATCGCGGACGTCTTCGTGGCCATGGGCTACGAGGTGGCCGAGGGCCCGGAGGTGGAGGCGGAGTGGTTCAACTTCGACGCCCTCAACTTCACCCCCGACCACCCCGCGCGCCAGATGCAGGACACCTTCTTCGTCCAGGGCCCCGAGGGCACCGTGGGCGACGAGTCCGGTGTCGTCCTGCGCACCCACACCTCCCCGGTGCAGGCGCGCACGCTGCTGGACCGCGAGCCGCCCGTCTACGTCGTCTGCCCCGGCCGGGTGTTCCGCACCGACGAGCTGGACGCGACGCACACCCCGGTCTTCCACCAGGTCGAGCTGCTCGCCGTGGACGAGGGCCTGACCATGGCCGACCTCAAGGGCACCCTGGACCACATGGTCCAGGCGCTCTTCGGTCAGGACATGACCACCCGGCTGCGCCCGAACTTCTTCCCGTTCACCGAGCCGTCCGCCGAGATGGACATGCAGTGCTACGTGTGCCGCGGCGAGTCGGTGGGCAACCCCGACCGCCCCTGCCGCACGTGCTCCAGCGAGGGCTGGATCGAGCTGGGCGGCTGCGGCATGGTCAACCCCAAGGTGCTCGTCGCCTGTGGCGTGGACCCCGAGAAGTACAGCGGATTCGCCTTCGGGTTCGGCATCGAACGGATGCTGATGTTCCGCCACAACGTCGAAGACATGCGAGACATGGTCGAGGGTGACGTTCGTTTCACCCGGCCGTTCGGGATGGAGATCTGATGCGGGTCCCGCTTTCTTGGCTGCGGGAGTACGTCGACCTGCCCGCGGGCGAGACCGGTCGTGACGTACAGGCGCGGCTCGTCGACGCCGGCCTGGAGGTCGAGCGCGTCGAGCAGCTCGGCACCGGGCTGCAGGGTCCCCTGGTCGTCGGCCAGGTCCTGACCATCGAGGAGCTCGACGGCTTCCGCAAGCCGATCCGTTTCTGCACGGTCGACGTCGGCCAGGCCAACGGCACCGGCGAGCCCCAGGAGATCGTCTGCGGCGCGCGGAACTTCGCCGTCGGCGACAAGGTCGTCGTGGTGCTCCCCGGCGCGGTGCTGCCGGGCGACTTCGCGATCGCCTCGCGCAAGACCTACGGCCGCACCTCGCACGGCATGATCTGCTCGGGCGACGAGCTGGGCATGGGCGACGACGGTACGCACGGCATCATCGTGCTCCCCCCGGAGTACGAGGTCGGAACCGACGCGATCAAGCTCCTGGAGCTGATCGACGAGGTCCTCGACATCGCCGTCACCCCGGACCGCGGCTACTGCCTGTCGATGCGCGGCGTGGCCCGCGAGACGGCGACGGCCTACGGGCTGCCGCTGCGCGACCCGGCGCTGCTCGACGTCCCCGGCCCGAACTCCTACGGCTACCCGGTGCAGGTCTCGGACCCGCAGGGCTGCGACCGCTTCACCGCCCGTACGGTCGGCGGCCTCGACCCCGAGGCCCGCTCGCCGATCTGGCTGAGCCGCCGCCTGCAGAAGGCCGGCATGCGGCCGATCTCGCTCGCGGTCGACGTCACCAACTACGTGATGTTCGAACTCGGCCAGCCGCTGCACGCCTACGACCGCTCCCGCGTGGACGGTCCGATCGGCGTCCGGCGCGCGGAGCAGGGCGAGAAGTTCACCACCCTCGACGGCGTCACGCGCACGCTGGACGCCGAGGACCTGGTGATCACCGACAACAGCGGGCCGATCGGCCTCGCCGGCGTCATGGGCGGCGCCAACACCGAGATCGCCGACTCCGTCACGACACCTTTCGATCCTTCTGGCTCGACCTTCCAGGTCTCGGGCACCACCGACGTGGTCATCGAGGCGGCGCACTTCGACGCGCTGACCATCTCGCGCACCGCCCGTCGCCACAAGCTCGCCTCCGAGGCGTCCAAGCGCTTCGAGCGCGGGGTCGACCCGCAGGCCGCGGCCGCCGCCGCGCAGCGCACCGTCGACCTGCTGGTGCTGCTCGCGGGCGGCACCGCCGAGGCGGGCGTCACCGAGCTGTCCGCCCCCTGGGCCCCGCGCACCATCGCGATGCGCGCGGACCACCCGGACCGGGTGGCGGGCGTGGACTACGGCCGCGAGACCGTCGTGCGCCGCCTCCAGGAGGTCGGCTGCGACGTCTACGGCCAGGACGAGCTGGTCGTCACCGTGCCGTCGTGGCGCCCCGACCTCGCCGAGCCGAACGACCTCGCCGAAGAGGTCATCCGGCTGGAGGGCTACGCCAACCTGCCCTCCACGCTGCCGCAGCCCCCTTCGGGCCGCGGGCTCACCTCCCGCCAGCAGCTGCACCGCCGCATCGGCCGTGCGCTGGCCGGGGCCGGTTACGTCGAGGCGCTGAACTACCCGTTCCTCGGAGCCCAGGTCTTCGACCAGCTCCAGCTGCCGGCGCACGACGCGACCCGCCAGGTCGTCACCCTCGTCAACCCGATCTCCGACGAGGAGCCGGCCCTGCGGAGCACGCTGCTGCCGGGTCTGCTCGGCGCCCTGCGCCGCAACGACAGCCGTGGCAGCCACGACCTGGCGCTCTTCGAGACGGGCTCGGTCTTCCGGGCCGGTCCGCAGGCCGGCGTCGCGGTGCGGCTGCCCGTCGACCGCCGTCCGACGGCCGAGGAGATCGCGACCCTGAACGCGGCCCTGCCCGCGCAGCCGCGGTACGCCGCGGTCGTGCTGGCCGGTGCGCGCGAGCAGGCCGGCTGGTGGGGCAAGGGCCGCCCGGCCGACTGGGCGGACGCGGTCGAGGCCGCCCGCTCGCTGGCCGTCGAGGCCGGCGCTGAGCTGGTCGTGCGCCAGGGCCAGTACGGTCCCTGGCACCCGGGCCGCTGCGCCGAGCTCGTCGTCACCCTCGACGGGGTGGAGCAGGTCATCGGCCACGCCGGTGAGCTGCACCCGCGCGTCGTCAAGGCGCTGGGTCTGCCCGCCCGCACCAGCGCGATGGAGATCGACCTCGACCGCCTCGCGGCGGCCGGGGGCGAGGCCCTGCGGGCGCCCCGGATCTCCACCTTCCCGGTGGCGACCCAGGACGTCGCGCTGATCGTCGACGCGGCCGTCCCGGCCGCCGAGGTCGAGACCGCGCTGCGCAAGGGCGCGGGTGAACTCCTCGAATCGCTGCGGCTGTTCGACGTCTTCACCGGCGAGCAGGTCGGCGAGGGGAAGAAGTCCCTCGCCTACGCGCTGCGCTTCCGCGCGGCGGACCGCACCCTGACGGCGGAGGAGTCCACGGCCGCCCGTGACGCGGCGGTGGCCCTGGCCACCGAGCGCACCGGGGCGGTCCTGCGCGGTGCGTAGCACCTGCTGACAGGTCTGTGAGGGGCACATCCGGAGCACCGGAGGTGCCCCTCACTCATTTGGGTGAGAACCTCGGCGACCCGTGTCCAGCGCACCGGGTCGTGGACACAATCGTTCCGGCCGAGGGGAGGCACAGAGGATGATCACGCGCGGGCGGGTGCCCCACGTGCGCCGGGTGTGCGTCCTTGCCTGGGGCGGGGCCGCGGTGTCCTGGGAGCTGTCCTCACCCGGACCGCTCGGCCCGAGCCTGGCCAGCTGCGCGGCCTTCCTGCTCCTGGCCACCGGGTGCGCGCTGCACATCCGCACGCGGCTGCTGGCGGAGCTGCGGCGCAGCCGGGAGGTCGCGGGCGCGGTGCAGCGGGCCCTGCTGCGGCCGCTCCCGGCCCGGATCGACGGGCTGGCGCTGGCCGCGGCCCAACTGTCGGTCGGCGGCGACCTGTACGAGGCGCTGCCCACGCCGTACGGGGTCAGGGTGGTCATCGGTGACGTGCGCGGGCACGGGCCGGGTGCGCTGGGGGTGGCCTCCGCGGTCCTGGGTTCCTTCCGCGAAGCGGCGTACGACGAGGCGACGCTGGGCGGGGTGCTGCGGCGGATGGAGCGGGCGCTGATCCGGCACGCGGGGGGCGAGCCGGAGGAGTTCGTCACGGTGCTGCTGCTCCAGATCGCGCCCGACGGCACCCTGTTGGCCCTGAACTGCGGCCACCCCTGGCCGTACGTGCTGCGCTGGCTCCCGGTGCCCGAGGTGTGCTGCGCCGGCTCCCGGGGCCGCGCCCCGCACCCGCCCGCGCGGCCGCCCCGGACGCTGGGTGGATCCCCGCGCCCGGAGCGGGTCGGGCTGGAGCCGCTCGGCGGTGAGACGCTGCCGCCGCTCGGGGTGCTGCCCCTGCCCGGTCCCGGTGACCTGGCGGCGCGGCCGTGCGGCCGGCTCGCTCCCGGCGAGGCGCTCTTCCTGCACACCGACGGGGTCGCGGACGCCCGTGACCGCGCGGGCCGCTTCTTCCCGCTGGCCGGCGCCGTCACCGAAGCGGCCGCGGCCGCCGCGCTCACGCCCGCGCGGCTGGTCGCGGGCGTGCACGCGGCGCTGCTGCGGCACACCAGCGGGCGGCTCGCCGACGACGTGGCCCTGCTGGTGCTGCGCAACGACCGGTTCGGCCCGGCCTGAGCACGGGCCCGACCGGGGTGTCGGGGTGCGCCGCCCGCCTGCCATGGAGTGTCGGGCAGACAGCAGAACGGGCGGCGCCAGTACGGGTCGTCGCACTGTTCGAGGGGGAGCCGACGACCCGGGCTACCTCTTTGGCGAGGCTCTTCAGTGAAGCGCCGCGGGGCACTCCCGCGGCAGGGTGTGCGGCGCATTTATGCGCGCATCCGGTTCACACCCCGTGTGAAGCGAGCACCCACTAATCTGAGAGCGACGAGCCCCGGGAGCGGCCCATGCAGCCCAACGCACTGCTCGATGCCCTCCTTGCCGAGGCGGGCATGTCCCACGCCGGATTCGCCGCACACGTCAACCAGGCAGGCCGCAGCCGCGGATTGGCCCTGCGCTACGAACACACCGCCGTCGCCCGTTGGCTCAAGGGCCAGCGCCCCCGCGGTCACGTGCCCGACCTGCTCTGCGAGGTGCTCGGCAGCCGCCTGCGCCGGCCGCTGTCGCTGGACGACATCGGGCTCGGCCTGCCCGGTTCGGCCGGCGCCGCGGGCGACGCCGGTCAGGGGTCGCCGCCCGGCTCCCCGCTGGGCGGGTTCGTCGACCGGGCCACCGCCCTGTGGCGCGCCGACGGCCAGGCCCGCCCGCAGCTGCTGGCCGCCGGGGCGGTGTGCGGGACCCCGGCCGTCATCCCGGTCTGGGAATGGGAGAATCCGCCCGAGGACGCGGACGTCTCGCGCTCGGGGCCCACCCCCGTCGGCCCCGAGCACATCGAGATCCTGCGGGCGGCCCGCGTGCACTACGAGCTGATGTACCGGCGGGCGGGTGGCGTGGCCACCCGGGAGCGGGTCGTCCGCTTCCTGGGCAGCGAGACCGCGCCGCTGCTGCGCGGGAGTTACCCCGACACGCTCGGCCGGGGGCTCTACCGGGCCACCGGGTCGTTGGTGGCGGTGGCCGGGATCTGCGCGTACGACTCGGACGCCCACGGGCTCGCCCAGCGCTACTTCCACCAGGCGCTGCGGCTCGCGAAGGCGAGCGGGGACCGGGGCCTGGGGGCCTATGTGATCGCGCTGCTCGTCAACCAGTCCCTGCACCTGGGGGAGTTCCGCCAGGCGGTCGCCTTCGCGGAGGCCGCGCTGCGGGCCGCGGGGCGGCACATCACCCCCGCGCTCTCGGCCGACCTGCACGCGATGCAGGCCAAGGCCTACGCCCGACTCGGCGACGGCAGCGCCGCGTTGGAGTGCATCCGGCGCGCGGAGGCGGCGGCCGAGCGGATCCGGCCGGGCAGCGAACCGGACGAGACCGGGTACGTACAGCCCGGCCTGGTCAACGTGCAGGTCGCCGAGGCGCTGCTCGGGCTGGGCGAACTCGATGCCGCGTACGAGCAGGCGACGGCCGCCGTGGACACCCCGGCGCACGACCGGGGACGGGTGCACCGGCTGGCCATACTGTGCAACATTCAGCTGCGCCAGGGGGAGGCCGACGGGGCGGTGGTTGCCGCGACCGAAATGGCCGAACGGGCCAGGGGGATGGAATCCCTGCGGCTGCGCGACCGGCTGCGCGCGGTCCGCGAACAGCTGCTGACCAGCGGATGTGCGGGGGCGCAGGAGACGGCGCACCTCATCGACGGGGCGTTGCGCGTTCCGCTGTGATGCTCGGAACTGCTGCCATGTTGCCACCTACTCGATCGAAAGGTGGCACAACCGTGCAGTGGATGAACCTGAGCGAGCAGACCGTGTACAAGAACCGCTGGTTCGACGTGAACCTCGCGGACGTCGAACTCCCCGACGGCCGGCACCTGGACCACTTCGTGATCCGGCTGCGCCCGGTCGCCGTGGCCACGGCGGTCAACGAGGCCAACGAGGTGCTGCTGTTGTGGCGCCATCGCTTCATCACCGACAGCTGGGGCTGGGAGCTGCCGGCCGGCGTGGTCGAGGACGGCGAGGACATCGCCGCCGCGGCGGCCCGCGAGATGGAGGAGGAGTCGGGCTGGCGCCCGGGTCCCCTCCACCACCTGATGACCGTCGAGCCCTCCAACGGGCTGACCGACGCCCGCCACCACCTCTACTGGGCCGAGGGGGCGACGTACACCGGCCACCCCGAGGACGACTTCGAGTCCTCGCACCGCGCGTGGGTGCCGCTCAAGCTGGTCCCGGACATGATCGCGCGCGGCGAGGTCCCGGCCGCCAACATGGCGGCCGGGCTCCTGCTGCTGCACCACCTGCGCCCGGCCTGAGCCCGGGCTGAGGACATGCCCTAGTTGTACGGGTAGAAGCCCGAGCCCGTCTTGCGGCCCAGGCGGCCCGCGTCCACCATGCGCTGGAGCAGCGGGGGAGCGGCGTACAGGGGCTCCTTGAACTCGTAGTACATCGAGTCCGCCACCGAGGCCACGGTGTCCAGGCCGATCAGGTCCGCCAGCTTCAGCGGGCCCATCGGGTGGGCGCAGCCCAGCTCCATGCCGTTGTCGATGTCCTCGCGGCTCGCGATGCCCGACTCGAACATCCGGATCGCGGACAGCAGGTACGGGATCAGCAGCGCGTTGACCACGAAGCCCGAGCGGTCCTGGGCGCGGATCGCGTGCTTGCCGAGCACGTCCCGGACCAGGGCCTCGGCCCGCTTGACCGTCTCTTCGCCCGTGGTCAGCGCCGGGATCAGCTCGACGAGCTGCTGCACCGGGGCCGGGTTGAAGAAGTGGATGCCGATGACCTGGTCCGGTCGCGAGGTGGCGACGGCCAGCTTCACCAGCGGAATGGAGGAGGTGTTCGAGGCGAGGATCGCGTCGGGGCGGGTCACCACCTGGTCGAGCACCTGGAAGATCTCGGTCTTGACCTGCTCGTTCTCGACGACGGCCTCGATGACCAGGTCACGGTCGGCGAACTCGCCGAGGTCCGTGGTGAAGCTCAGTCGGGCCAGGGTGGCGTCCCGCTCCTCCTCCGTGATCTTGCCGCGTTCGGCGGCCTTGATCAGGGAGTTGTGCAGCCGGGTACGGCCGATCTCCAGGGCCTCGCCGGTGGTCTCGGCAACCTTCACCTCGAGACCGCTGCGCGCGCACACCTCCGCGATGCCCGCGCCCATCTGGCCACAGCCCACTACGCCGACCCGTGCGATGTCGGTCGGGAGGGTAGAGAGGTCCGTCACATCGTGCCTTTCGCTGCTCATCCATCGCGGGTCCCCCGTCGTTGACAGTGGTAACTGCATTCCGGCGCCCGCCACGCACCCCGACGTTACTCCCGACCTGCGGCCCGATGACGGCCCGGGGCGGGCATGCTGGGCGCACCGAGATCAATATCACTGTGCGGAACGGAGCGGACACATGGCGCACATCGGCCGACGGGGACTGCTGGCGGGGGTGGCCGGGGCGCTGGCCGCGGGAGCGGTGACGACGGCCGCCGCGGGCCCGGCGTCGGCAGCGGCTCCGGGCCCCGCGCCGGGGGCCGACGGCGCGCCCGCCCCCGGCTCCGCCTTCCGCGGGATGTGGGTGGCCTCCGTGGAGAACGTCGACTGGCCCTCGGAGGTCGGGCTGAGCGCCGCGGCCCAGGAGGCGGAGCTGGTGGCCCTGCTCGACACCGCGGTCCGGCGGCGGCTGAACGCGGTGGTCCTCCAGGTGCGGCCGACCGCCGACGCGATGTGGCCCTCGGCGCTGGAACCCTGGTCGCAGTGGTTGACCGGGCGCCAGGGCGGGGACCCGGGCTGGGACCCGCTGGGCACGGCCGTGGCCCGGGCGCACGAGCGCGGGCTGGAGCTGCACGCCTGGTTCAACCCGTACCGGGTGGCCAACCACACGAACGTGTCCCTGTTGATCCCCGAGCACCCGGCGCGCCTCCATCCCGACTGGGTGGTCCCGTACGGCGGCAAGCTCTACTACAACCCCGGGCTGCCGGAGGTCCGGGCGTTCGTGCAGAAGGCGATGCTCGACGCGGTCCGGCGCTACCCCTTGGACGCGGTGCACTGGGACGACTACTTCTACCCCTACCCCGTGGAGGGCCAGTACTTCGACGACGACGACGCCTTCGCGGCGCACGGCTCCGGCCACGCCTCGCGCGCCGGCTGGCGGCGGCACAACATCGACGCCCTGGTGCGGGAGATGGCCGCGGCGATCAAGGCGACGCGGCCGGGCGTCCGCTTCGGGGTGAGCCCCTTCGCGGTCTGGCGCAACCAGGCGGTCGATCCGCTCGGCTCGGCGACCGAAGCGGGCCTGGGCACCTACGACGACCTGTACGCCGACACCCGCCGCTGGGTGCGGGAGGGCTGGCTCGACTACGTCGCGCCGCAGCTCTACTGGCAGATCGGGCACCCGCAGTGCGACTACGAGACGCTCGTCGACTGGTGGTCGGGGACGGTCAGGGGGACCTCGGTGGAACTGCTGATCGGCGAGGCGCTCTACCGCTGCGATCCCGACAGCTCCACGGCGGCCTGGCGGGACCCGGCGGAGCTGTCCCGGCACCTGACGATCGCCGCCCGGTACCCGGAGGTCCGCGGCCACGCCTACTTCTCCGCGAAGCAGGTGGTCGCGGACCGGTGCGGGGCCATGGCGGAGGTGGTCGCGGACCACTATCCGACGCGCGTGCCACCGCGTTGATCGGTTGCTGTTGCCGTTGTCGTTGCTGTTGCCGGGCTCACTGGTGGTGGGTGTCCGGGTGCCGTACGACGCAGTCGGGCCCGGGGGCCATCAGCGCCTCGTGGCCGTCCTGGAACCGCACCCGGTAGGGCGGGGTCCCGTTGTCCCCCAGGACCTGGAGGATCTCGCCGACCTTGTCGTTCTGGCCGACGATCCTGCCGTGCTGCACGAGCTGGTCACCCTCGGTCGCGTGCATGCTGACCTCCCTCGGGCCGGTCCGGTCGGTGACAGCAGTTTACGGCGTTCCAGACCTATTTGACCCGTTGGGTCAGGGCGATGCAGACGAGCACCGCGGCCGCTGCCACCGGTGCGGCCGGGGTCAGGTGCTCGCCCAGCAGGGCCACCGCCCACACCAGCGTGAGCAGCGGCTGGGCGAGCTGGAGCTGGCTGGCGCGGGCGGGTCCGATCTCGGCCATCCCGCGGTACCAGACGTACAGACCGAGGAAGCTGGAGCCGGCCGCCGCCCACACCAGCCCGGCGATCCCGTGCCCGGTCAGGTGCACGGGCTCGGCGGCCAGGCCCAGCACCGACCCGGTCACGGTCAGCGGCAGGCACAGGACCAGCGCCCAGCCGATGACCTGCCAGCCGGGCATCGTCCGGGCCAGCCGGGCGCCTTCGGTGTATCCGGCCGCGCACACCAGCAGGGAGGCGAAGAGGTAGGCGTCGCCCGCGGAGAGGGCGCCGCCGCTCTGCGCGAGGGTGAAGCCGAGCACCACAGCGGCCCCCGCGACGGCGGCGGCCCAGAAGGTGCGCGAGGGTCGGACGCCGGTGCGCAGCGCGGCGAGCGCGGCGGTGGTCAGCGGCAACAGGCCGACCACCACGGCGGAGTGCGAGGTGGTGGAGGTGCGCAGGGCCAGCGTGGTCAGCATCGGGAAGCCGACGACCACCCCGGCGGCGACCACGGCGAGGCCCGCCCAGTGCGCACGGCCCGGCAGCGGGACCCGCAGGGCGAGGAGGAAGACGCCCGCGATCGCGGCGGCGAGGACGCTGCGCAGTGCGACGAAGGACCAGGGGCCGAAGCTCTCCATGCCCCAGACGGTGGCGGGGAAGGTGAGGGAGAAGGTGACGACGCCGAGGGCGGCGAGCAGCGTGCCGGAGGTGGCGCCGGAGGTGGCGCCGGAGGTGGCGCCGGATGCGGTGCCGGATGCGGTGGCGGACGTCGTGCCGGGCCCGGTGCCCGACTCGGTGCCCGAACCGGTTCCGGAGTCGGTCTCGCGCTCAACCGCTATCGTGCCAGGGCCGGTAGCGCTATTCTGTGCTCTCATGTACGAGCGTAGCAGTGTGGCTGGGCTGGTGGAATCCCTCAGATCCGAGTTGAACCGCTACTCGGTAGGTGGAAAGCTGCCGTCGAGCCGCTCCTTGATCGAGCGGTTCCGGGTGAGTCCGGTGACGGTGTCCCGGGCCCTCGCCCAGCTCGCCGCCGAAGGGCTCGTGGTGACCAGGCCCGGCGCCGGGGCGTTCCGCTGCGCTCCGCGCGAGGCGTCCCCGGCCGCCCCGGACACCTCCTGGCAGGAAGTGGCCCTCAGCGCGGAGGAGGGCGGCGAGATCGTGCCGCGCTCGGTGGACGCCTCCGGCGTGCTGGTCTCCCTCGCGGCCCCGCCGCCCGGGGTGATCGAGCTGAACGGCGGCTACCTGCACTCCTCCCTCCAGCCCGAACGGGCCCTCGCCGCGGCCCTGGCCCGTGCCGGACGGCGGCCCGGGGCCTGGTCCCGGCCGCCCGTCGAGGGGCTGACCGAGCTCCGCGACTGGTTCGCCCGGGAGATCGGCGGCCCGCTCACCGCCGCCGACGTGCTGGTCACCGCGGGCGGCCAGAGCGCGCTCACCACCGCCCTGCGGGCGCTGGCCCCGCCGGGTGCGCCCATCCTGGTCGAGTCCCCGACCTATCCCGGCCTGTTGGCGATCGCCCGCGCCGCCGGGTGTCGGCCGGTGCCGGTGCCCTGCGATGCGGACGGGGTGCGTACGGACCTCCTCGCCGCGGCCTTCGAAGCCACCGGCGCACGGGTGTTCGTGTGCCAGCCGCTGTTCCAGAACCCGAGCGGATCGGTGCTCGCCGACGCGCGGCGGGCCGAGGTGCGCCGGATCGCGAGGGCCGCCGGGGCCTTCGTCGTCGAGGACGACTACGCGCGCTCGCTCGCCCACGAGGACGCCGGACCGCTGCCCCCGCCGCTGGCCGCCGAAGACCCCGACGGGGTGGTGGTGCACGTGCGCTCCCTCACCAAGGTGGCCTCGCCCAGCCTGCGGGTGGGCGCGCTCGCGGCCCGCGGGCCGGTCCTGGAGCGGCTGCGCGCCATCCAGGTCGTGGACAGCTTCTTCGTGCCGCGGCCGTTCCAGGAGGCCACGCTGGAACTGGTCGGCGCTCCCGCCTGGCCGCGTCACCTGCGGGCCGTCGGCGCCGAGCTGCGCCACCGGCGGGAGGTGCTCGTCGGCGCCCTGCGGCGCGAGCTGCCCGGCCTGACGCTGCCCCACCTGCCCGTCGGCGGCTACCAGTTGTGGGTGCGGCTGCCCGACGGCGCGGACGAGTCCGCCTTCGTGGCGGGGGCGCTGCGCGCGGGGGTGGCCGTCACCCCGGGCCGTCCGTACTTCTGCGCGGAACCGCCGGGTCCGTACGTCCGCATGAGCCTCGCCGGGGTCGCGTCCGCCGGGGAACTGGCGGCGGCCGTCGGCAAGCTGCGCTGCGGGGTCGGTGCGCGGGCTTGACCTCGGGCGACGCTCGCCGCACCATCGCCGCTATGCATGTTCGGGTCTCGCTCGTCACCGCAGCCCGTAGTTCCTCGCTGCTCGCCGAGCGCTTCGACGACGACCGGCCGCTCGACACCGTCGGTTGGCGGGCGGTGGAGACGGCCGCGCACGGACTGGTGCCCCTGGGCGCGGCCGAGCTGCGCTACTGCTCGCCCACGGCGCGCAGCCGCGCCACCGGTCGGGCCCTGGGCTACGCCCCGCTCGCCCAGCCGGCCCTGCGCGACTGCGACATGGGGCGTTGGCGGGGGCTCACGCTGGCCGAGGTGGCCGCGCGCGAGCCGGGCGCGGTGGGACGTCCGGCCGCTGTCCACGGTCACCCTCGCCGGATCCGCGGGGCGCTGGCACCTTTCGCTGGAGACGACCGTTTGACGCTCCGACGGCGCCTCACCGGCAGGCGCCGCGCGTCCCTCCGGTGAAGGAGAAGAACCGTGGCGATCCGGCTCGGGCTCAGCCTGCCCCAGATGAATCACTTCCACGTCGGCCGCGATGTCCCGGCGGTGGCGCGCGCGGCCGAGGCGGCCGGGTACGGGAGCCTGTGGGTCTTCGAGCGGATCCTCTTCCCCGAGCAGCCCCTGCAGGGGATGTACGGGATCCCGGGCCTGCCCTGGATGGAGAAGTACCGCTCGGTCGCCGACCCGTTGATCACGCTGACCCTCGCGGCCGCCGCGACCGAGCGGACCCTGCTGGGGACCAGCGTGCTCGTCGCCCCGCTGCACATACCCGTCCAACTGGCCCGCTCCCTCGCCTCCCTGGACGCGGCGAGCGGCGGCCGCGTGCTGGCGGGCCTGGGCACCGGCTGGTCGCGCGACGAGTTCGCGGCCGCGGGCGTGGCGCCCTTCGAGCGGCGCGGCGCGGTACTGGACGAGCTGCTCGACGTGTGCGCGGCGGTCTGGGGTCCCGACCCGGTCTCCTACAAGGGCGAGCTGACGGTCATCGCCCCCGCCGGGATCGGCCCCAAGCCCGCCCGTCCGGTCCCCGTCTACCTGCCCGCCACCAGCCCGCGCGCCGCCCGCCGCCTGGTGGACCGGGCGGACGGCTGGATGCCGGTGGCCACCGGCCCGCAGGTGCTGGCCGGGGCCTGGGGGCGGCTGACGGACCTCGCCGCCGAGCGCGGCCGGACCCGGCCGATCGAGGTGTGCGCGCGGGCGAACGCGCTCTACACGCCGCAGCCCTTCGAAGGGGCGGACCGGCGGCCCTTCCAGGGGAGCGTCGAGCAGATCGCCGAGGACGTCGCCGCGCACGCGGCGGCCGTGCCGCTGACCGACCTGCTCGTGGACCTCCAGGCCGGCGTGCGGGACGCGGCCGAACTGGCGGACGTGGCCGCCGAGCTGTACGCGGCGGTGCGCGCCACCGGGGCTTGATCCCGCGCCGGCCGGTGCTGGCCGGTGCTGGCCGGTCCGGTGCCGGCCGGGTCCTGTGCCGGCCCGGCCCCGCCGGTCAGAGGAGGGAGACGGGTCCGGTCGCCGTGGAGGGCCGGTAGATGCCGTCGATCCCGGCGTAGGTCGCCCGGTAGCCGCGCAGGATCTCGTCGAGCGGGACGTTCAGGCGGGCCGGTGAGTCACAGCGGGCCGCGCCGTACTGGTCGGTGACGGCCGTGCACAGGGTCCTGCCGCCGGTGGTGGTGAAGGTGACCGGGACCCCGTCCAGCCCGGCGGGGCCGTCGGCCATGCGGACGGTGGTGCTGAGGTTCTTCACGCCGAAGAGCAGCCCGTTCAGCTTGGCGGGCCCGGCGGTGGTCGCGGTGGCCACGGCCGGGCGGACCTGCTCGGGCAGGTCGCACGCCTGCTGCGCGAGGTCGAAGACCTGGCCGGTGGGGCAGGGCAGCATGGTGGCGATGCCGTTCGCGCACTGGACGTAGAACCGCTGGTCCTGCGGGCGCGGCAGCCGGTTCGAGGCGCCGCAGTCCCCGGTGGCGGCGGCGGTCGCGGGCGCCGCGCCCAGTCCCAGTCCCAGTGCCACGAGTGCGCCGAGGGCCGAGCCCGCCAGGACCCGGCCGACGCGGCGTGTGATGGTGCGTGAGCGTGACACTGCTGCCCCCATGGGAAGTGACCCTGTGTGATGAGATGAATGCAGAGGGGACTGTAAGGAGGGTGGGGCGGGAGTCGCAACGATCGATTTCCGGCCGGCCGGGTGGCGGATTCCGCTACCGCGCGTGCGGCGGAACGGGCCGCCCGGCAGCCCCGTGCGGCGGACTTCCTGTTGGCGGGAGCGGCAGAATCGTTCAGCCGGACCCGTAGCGTGACGGACGCGTCCCGGGTGGCCGGATATCGCCCCCTGTGCGCCACCCGGTCGGCTGTCCGATGGATCAGATGTTCTGTTCGGCGCCGGCAGCGTTCCTCGCGCTGCTCCCCTCGATGTCGTCCAGTGCCGTCTCCAGGGACCGGCACAGTCGTTCGTCGACGAGGATCTGTTCGTGGGCGCGGCGGTCGTCGGCGAGCGCGTCCCGCAGGAGCGGTACGGCCGCGGCGGCCGGAGCGCCGATCGCGCCCAGGTGCCGCACGGCGGCCCCGGCCGGCTCCGTCAGCCGGGCGTCCCGCAGCGGGGCCAGCTCCCGCAGGAGGACCGCCACCGTCGGCTCCGTGTCGCCGGTGATCCGCCAGAACGCGCTCGCCGCCTCCACCCGGGTCCACGCACCGGGCGCGTCCAGCAGCGCCCGTACGTCGTCCACGTGCGCGGCGGCGGCCGGGCCGAGGTCGCCGAGGTACCGCAGGACGGGTCCGCCGAGCCCCGCGCGGGCGAAGCTCCCGCACACCTCCAGGGCGAGCCCGGCGTCGCCGGTGACCCGCCAGTGGGCCCAGGCCGCGCTCTGGCGGCCGTGCCAGGGGTTCGCGGTGCCGGGCCAGCCCCGCCGCGCGGGGCGCGTACGACCCCGGGCGAGGTCGGCCAGGACGTGCGCGGTGGCCGCGCCGCCCGGCCCGATCCGGCCGAGGACCTCGCAGGCGCCCCGGGCGTACGGGCCCCCGAGCAGCGGCGCCAGCAGGGGCACGGCGGCTCCGGCCGGCGCACCCCACTGGCCCAGCAGGGCGAGGGCGGCCTCGACGGCGTGGCCGTCCGGGGTGGCGCGCAGGCGGGCCAGGAAGGCGGGCAGCAGGTCGGCGGCCGGCAGCCGGGCCAGCGTCGGGGCGTATGCGGCGCCGAGCAGGGACCGGGAGGAGTCGGCGAAACCCCGGGGAATTGCATCAGATGCATGACTAGACCTGAGGCGACCCTGCCGATCTACATACTTCCTTCTCTTCGCCTGAACTTCAAGCTGCACC